>NZ_BJCF01000201.1 GCF_005402965.1 Dolichospermum planctonicum | reverse complement strand
TGCTACATACATTACTGTACTTCCACATAGAGCCTATTAACGGGTGTTCTGCCCGTGACCTTACCTACTTACCGTAGTGAGAGTACTCATCTTGAGGTGGGCTTCCCACTTAGATGCTTTCAGCGGTTATCCTCTCCGCACTTGGCTACCCAGCGTTTACTGTTGGTACAATAACTGGCACACCAGCGGTGCGTTCCTCC
>NZ_BJCF01000200.1 GCF_005402965.1 Dolichospermum planctonicum | reverse complement strand
CCAGGATGAAAGGATGTACAGGATGAAGATGGGGATTTTCTGATGATGTCAATGATTTAAAATGGTGCGTTACGCTATTATATGGCGAACTGCTTGCAGCAGCGCTTCGCTATCGCTATGCTACACACAAAGTCTTTACCTCAAGTACAGATATTATATTGCGGGGTGCGGGGTTATCTTCTTCATCCTCTTCTTCATAC
>NZ_BJCF01000199.1 GCF_005402965.1 Dolichospermum planctonicum | reverse complement strand
ATCAACTCATAGCTAATACTGTATTTGACTTTGAAACCCAAACAAGTTACAGCATTAGAGTCAAAACTGAAGACCAAGATGGGTTATCTTTTGAGAAACAATTAAATATTAACGTTAACGACATTAATGAAGCACCCACTGATTTGTTGCTTGACAAGACCGCAATTGCTGAAGGTCAAACAGATGGTGTAATTGGTAATCTCA
>NZ_BJCF01000198.1 GCF_005402965.1 Dolichospermum planctonicum | reverse complement strand
TAAATAAACTGTTTTCGGTGTCACCATCCCCTGTAACTAAACTATAAGTAAAGGTGTTTCCTGTATCTGGGTCTATGCTGATGAGATTACCAATTACACCATCTGTTTGACCTTCAGCAATTGCGGTCTTGTCAAGCAACAAATCAGTGGGTGCTTCATTAATGTCGTTAACGTTAATATTTAATTGTTTCTCAAAAGATAACCCATC
>NZ_BJCF01000197.1 GCF_005402965.1 Dolichospermum planctonicum | reverse complement strand
GCACCACAAGATTTTTATGCTTAATGTCTGTACTTCATAAGATCGGAAAATGCTGTATTGAGTGAGGTAGACTTTATGCGGGCAAGATGCCCGCACCACAAGATTTTTATGCTTAATGTCTGTACTTCATAAGATCGGAAAATGCTGTATTGAGTGAGGTAGACTTTATGCGGGCAAGATGCCCGCACCACAAGATTTTTATGCTTAATGTCTGTACTT
>NZ_BJCF01000196.1 GCF_005402965.1 Dolichospermum planctonicum | reverse complement strand
ACCTGTATTAAAGCTGTTATTAATCCGTTGACTGAGGTTAATGATATCGTTACCACTACCTGTTGTTGCACTAGTAAACCTTTCAATGTTGGTGTAAGTTGTTCCATCTGCTAGGGTAAAGTTTTTAATCGTATTACTTTCATCTATGGTTATCGCTGTGGTAACTAAACTGAGATTACCATCGGTAATGGTATCAATTCCTGCACCACCATCAATAACATT
>NZ_BJCF01000195.1 GCF_005402965.1 Dolichospermum planctonicum | reverse complement strand
ATAGTGTAGAAAAACCCATCTATTTTGTCGAAGTGCAATTTCAACCAAAACCAGATTTTTACTGGGAATTAATAGCGGAAATCAACATTTATCTCAACCAATTTAAACCCGTACAAGATTGGCAAGGAGTAGCCTTATTTGGGAAACGGGGTTTAGATGTGGGGGAATTAACTGCTTATCAACAAGAATTGATTAATAGTGGAAGAATTAAACGAATTTATTTAG
>NZ_BJCF01000194.1 GCF_005402965.1 Dolichospermum planctonicum | reverse complement strand
TTGGGACTCAATTCTGGTTTGGGCGGGCAAGATGCCCACCCCACAAGATTTTTCAGAGTTTGAGAGAGATTTTTTTGGGACTCAATTCTGGTTTGGGCAGGCAAGATGCCCACCCCACAAGATTTTTCAGAGTTTGAGAGAGATTTTTTTGGGACTCAATTCTGGTTTGGGCGGGCAAGATGCCCACCCCACAAGATTTTTCAGAGTTTGAGAGAGATTTTTTTGG
>NZ_BJCF01000193.1 GCF_005402965.1 Dolichospermum planctonicum | reverse complement strand
GTTGTTCTATGTTTAAACTGTTGATATTTTCGATGTAAATATCTTTTAATTTTCCAAATCTTTTCGATAACTGACGTATCAATAAAATCATCTCACCATTCTGTCTCCCCTCCTGTCTCCCCTCCTGTCTCCCCTCCTGTCTACCTTCCTGCTTTGCTTCTTGATAGACCCTTGTTTGCTTAATATCACTCACTAAAAACATTGCTTCTATCTCCTGACGGCTTAAT
>NZ_BJCF01000192.1 GCF_005402965.1 Dolichospermum planctonicum | reverse complement strand
GTGTCAATAGTCACTTACTGTTCTGTGGGAGCATAGGCAGGGACGCATGAAAGATAGCCATACCCTAATTGGTTTGGGAGGGGTTTACGAACTCCGAGTGGTGAAGGAAAGTGCCAAGAAAAGCTGTGTATGTGATGAAGATAGAACACCCGTACCCGAAACCGACACAGGTAGGGAGGTTGAGAATACCAAGGGGCGCGAGATAACTCTCTCTAAGGAACTCGGCAAA
>NZ_BJCF01000191.1 GCF_005402965.1 Dolichospermum planctonicum | reverse complement strand
ATTTGTTGCTTGACAAGACCGCAATTGCTGAAGGTCAAACAGATGGTGTAATTGGTAATCTCAGCAGCATAGACCCAGATACAGGAAACACCTTTACTTATAGTTTAGTTACAGGGGATGGTGACACTGACAACAGTTTATTTAGTATTGTTGATAATCAACTCATAGCTAATACTGTATTTGACTTTGAAACCCAAACAAGTTACAGCATTAGAGTCAAAACTGAAGACC
>NZ_BJCF01000190.1 GCF_005402965.1 Dolichospermum planctonicum | reverse complement strand
GTTCTATGTTTAAACTGTTGATATTTTCGATGTAAATATCTTTTAATTTTCCAAATCTTTTCGATAACTGACGTATCAATAAAATCATCTCACCATTCTGTCTCCCCTCCTGTCTACCTTCCTGTCTCCCCTCCTGCTTTGCTTCTTGATAGACCCTTGTTTGCTTAATATCACTCACTAAAAACATTGCTTCTATCTCCTGACGGCTTAATTGTGAAAACTTGGACAATAAAA
>NZ_BJCF01000189.1 GCF_005402965.1 Dolichospermum planctonicum | reverse complement strand
TGGTGCTATCAACAATGTAGATATCGTTGCCCAAACCACCAATTAGGATATCTGTACCTGCACCACCATCAAGGGTGTCATTACCAGCATCACCATTGAGGGTATTATTAGCACTATTACCAGTAATAACGTTATTAGCTGCGTTACCAGTACCGTTTATGGCTGCTGTTCCTGTTAATGTCAGGTTTTCGACGTTAGCAAGAGCCGCAATAGTGTAAGTAACACTAGATTGAATGGTATCTG
>NZ_BJCF01000188.1 GCF_005402965.1 Dolichospermum planctonicum | reverse complement strand
CACCCCCCTTTTAATGATATGTATTCTCATTAAGCTTATTTCTCTTTAATTGATCGTTAGTTATTATGTACTACTATCTCTGCTTTTTTGATCTGTGACAGTTCAGGGTGCGGAATGTGGGATAAAAGCATTGGCCGATTTCAACACTGTATTTGATCATTTAATTCTGACACATTTTGCCTAGTTTTTTAGCTAACTCATGAGAGTTATACATCAAGTAATGGGAGGCTTTGTCTATATTTGTAT
>NZ_BJCF01000187.1 GCF_005402965.1 Dolichospermum planctonicum | reverse complement strand
GGTAATGATACAATTAATGGTGGTGCAGGGAACGATAGCATTACGGCACGTGGTGGTAATGATACGATTAATAGCGGTGCTGGGAATGATAGCATTAATGCAGGTACTGGGAACGATACCATTAATAGCGGTGCTGGGAATGATAGCATTAATGCAGGTACTGGGAACGATACCATTAATACTGAAGATGGGAACGATAGCATTAATGCGGGTGATGGTAATGACACTATTGATGCAGGTAATGGAG
>NZ_BJCF01000186.1 GCF_005402965.1 Dolichospermum planctonicum | reverse complement strand
AACAACGATTCAACAAGATTCGTCGAATCTCCCACCCCGAGATTCTCACCCTGAAATCCGTACGTCCGGAACGGCTATATTTTCCCGCCAAAACGGTTTGCATGGAAGATCCCACCATCCAAACAACGATTCAACAAGATTCGTCGAATCTCCCACCCCGAGATTCTCACCCTGAAATCCGTACGTCCGGAACGGCTATATTTTCCCGCCAAAACGGTTTGCATGGAAGATCCCACCATCCAAACAAC
>NZ_BJCF01000185.1 GCF_005402965.1 Dolichospermum planctonicum | reverse complement strand
GGATAAAAGCATTGGCCGATTTCAACACTGTATTTGATCATTTAATTCTGACACATTTTGCCTAGTTTTTTAGCTAACTCATGAGAGTTATACATCAAGTAATGGGAGGCTTTGTCTATATTTGTATCCCACATTCCGCACCCCAAACTGTCACAGAGGTAAATTACGTAGAGAAAAAATTAAAGAGAGCATCAAAACAAACATATAAAGTGAAAAAAGGCATTTGAGAAACAGTAAATCACCAAAAA
>NZ_BJCF01000184.1 GCF_005402965.1 Dolichospermum planctonicum | reverse complement strand
ATTTGAAAAAGTTATCACCAGAAGAATTTGCTTGTGAAGCAGATGCTATGAAGGCATTATCAAAATTATCAAAACAGTTTAAATATCACCAAATTAACGAAAGTAAAGTTACTCAAGTCAAATCTAAGACAAAAGATTCTCCACAAGAAATATCTTACCAAATATCAGCTACAGTCTCCCAGGATGAAAGTAAAATTAATACGGAAATGCTGAGTGCAGGGCGTTTTATTATTGCTACGAACGTTTTA
>NZ_BJCF01000183.1 GCF_005402965.1 Dolichospermum planctonicum | reverse complement strand
ATTTGAAAAAGTTATCACCAGAAGAATTTGCTTGTGAAGCAGATGCTATGAAGGCATTATCAAAATTATCAAAACAGTTTAAATATCACCAAATTAACGAAAGTAAAGTTACTCAAGTCAAATCTAACCCACATTCCGCACCCCAAACTGTCACAGAGGTAAATTACGTAGAGAAAAAATTAAAGAGAGCATCAAAACAAACATATAAAGTGAAAAAAGGCATTTGAGAAACAGTAAATCACCAAAAACGT
>NZ_BJCF01000182.1 GCF_005402965.1 Dolichospermum planctonicum | reverse complement strand
CACCACCCCCCTTTTAATGATATGTATTCTCATTAAGCTTATTTCTCTTTAATTGATCGTTAGTTATTATGTACTACTATCTCTGCTTTTTTGATCTGTGACAGTTCAGGGTGCGGAATGTGGGATCTAAGACAAAAGATTCTCCACAAGAAATATCTTACCAAATATCAGCTACAGTCTCCCAGGATGAAAGTAAAATTAATACGGAAATGCTGAGTGCAGGGCGTTTTATTATTGCTACGAACGTTTTA
>NZ_BJCF01000181.1 GCF_005402965.1 Dolichospermum planctonicum | reverse complement strand
GTCGGTAACTATGCTTACGTAGCTGATGCTGGTTCAGGACTACAAATCATTGACATCAGCAACCCCACAACCCCCACCCTCAAGGGCAATTATGATACATCTGGCTCTGCTATAGGTGTGCAAGTTGTCGGTAACTATGCTTACGTAGCTGATGCTGGTTCAGGACTACAAATCATTGACATCAGCAACCCCACAACCCCCACCCTCAAGGGCAATTATGATACATCTGGCTCTGCTATAGGTGTGCAAGTTG
>NZ_BJCF01000180.1 GCF_005402965.1 Dolichospermum planctonicum | reverse complement strand
CTGAATGCTGGTCATGGACGAGATCGTCTTGAAGGTGGAGATGGAGATGATGTTTTGTCTGGAGGTGCTGGGGATGATGGCTTTTATTATGGTAACTTAGGTCTCTTTGGTGGTAATGGCAATGACACCTTAAATGGTGAAGCTGGTAATGACGAACTTTATGGTCATGATGGTAATGACATCTTAAATGGGGGTTCTGAAGATGATTACATTGATAGTGGTGCAGGTAGCGATACTATTGACGGCGGTTCAGGA
>NZ_BJCF01000179.1 GCF_005402965.1 Dolichospermum planctonicum | reverse complement strand
TCGTCCACTCTGGGTTAGTCGGGACCTAAGGCGAGGCCGAAAGGCGTAGTCGATGGACAAAGTGTCAATAGTCACTTACTGTTCTGTGGGAGCATAGACAGGGACGCATGAAAGATAGCCATACCCTGATTGGTTTGGGAGGGGTTTACGAACTCCGAGTGGTGAAGGAAAGTGCCAAGAAAAGCTGTATATGTGATGAAGATAGAACACCCGTACCCGAAACCGACACAGGTAGGGAGGTTGAGAATACCAAGG
>NZ_BJCF01000178.1 GCF_005402965.1 Dolichospermum planctonicum | reverse complement strand
CTAAATAAATTCGTTTAATTCTTCCACTATTAATCAATTCTTGTTGATAAGCAGTTAATTCCCCCACATCTAAACCCCGTTTCCCAAATAAGGCTACTCCTTGCCAATCTTGTACGGGTTTAAATTGATTAAGATAAATGTTGATTTCCGCTATTAATTCCCAGTAAAAATCTGGTTTTGGTTGAAATTGCACTTCGACAAAATAGATGGGTTTTTCTACACTATCTGTCAGAAAAATTCCATCAAACCGAAATGCTT
>NZ_BJCF01000177.1 GCF_005402965.1 Dolichospermum planctonicum | reverse complement strand
GGTTGTTCCACATAGGTTGAGCTTCATAATCTTGACTCCACAGAGAAGTGTAAACGGTTTTCTGATGATGTTTGGTCTTGAGAATTGATGTCAGTTAGAGTGTGTCCCCAATCAATACGGGCTTTGACCCTAAAATCTTTAGACTTTGGTTAATTTCGCTTTTAGCTAATTCCCATTTTCCCTGTTGCTGATAAGTCAAGGCAAGATTACTTCGTACTAAGGCTTGATTAAGAGAATCCTGGGGTAAGGACTGGATAGCTTG
>NZ_BJCF01000176.1 GCF_005402965.1 Dolichospermum planctonicum | reverse complement strand
GATTTTGGATTTTGGATTGATTCCGGGAATAAATCCGAGGGTTTTGATCATCAACGGCTTATTTGTCATTAATCTTGAACTTATAGCTAGTAGCAGATCATACTATCAGAGTTTAACAACCGAAAATTCCGATTTTGGATTTTGGATTTTGGATTTTGGATTTTGGATTGATTCCGGGAATAAATCCGAGGGTTTTGATCATCAACGGCTTATTTGTCATTAATCTTGAACTTATAGCTAGTAGCAGATCATACTATCAGAGTT
>NZ_BJCF01000175.1 GCF_005402965.1 Dolichospermum planctonicum | reverse complement strand
AATATCTGTACTTGAGGTGAAGACTTTGGAGGTAGGATAGCGATAGCGAAGCGCTGCTGCAAGCAGTTCGCTATATAATAGGGTAAGTTTAGGTTGAGTGAGGTACATTTTGTGCAGGCAAGATGCCCGCACCACAAGAGTTTTATTTTATTATTAATATCTGTACTTGAGGTGAAGACTTTGGAGGTAGGATAGCGATAGCGAAGCGCTGCTGCAAGCAGTTCGCTATATAATAGGGTAAGTTTAGGTTGAGTGAGGTACATT
>NZ_BJCF01000174.1 GCF_005402965.1 Dolichospermum planctonicum | reverse complement strand
CACGTTAGCAGCAAGAGTCAAAGTAACACTAGATTGAATGGTATCTGTACCTGCGATGGCACTTTCGATAATGGTATCATTGGGATTATCAACAATGTAGATATCATTGCCTAAACCACCGTCAAGGGTGTTATTAGCGTAGTTACCTGTGATGACGTTATTAAGTGCGTTCCCTGTACCGTTAATAGCTGCTGTTCCTGTCAGATTTAGGTTTTCAACGTTGGTAGGAATAGTGTAAGTAACACTAGATCGAATGGTGTCTATACCT
>NZ_BJCF01000173.1 GCF_005402965.1 Dolichospermum planctonicum | reverse complement strand
TTTTATTGTCCAAGTTTTCACAATTAAGCCGTCAGGAGATAGAAGCAATGTTTTTAGTGAGTGATATTAAGCAAACAAGGGTCTATCAAGAAGCAAAGCAGGAGGGGAGACAGGAAGGTAGACAGGAAGGTAGACAGGAAGGTAGACAGGAGGGGAGACAGGAGGGGAGACAGAATGGTGAGATGATTTTATTGATACGTCAGTTATCGAAAAGATTTGGAAAATTAAAAGATATTTACATCGAAAATATCAACAGTTTAAACATAGAAC
>NZ_BJCF01000172.1 GCF_005402965.1 Dolichospermum planctonicum | reverse complement strand
AGTAAATTGATAATCTTTAGCATTTTCTGTAGGTTCTCCCAGAATTTCAAATAATAGAGTGTGAAAAGTGAGAAAGATTTGGTAGAATATCGTGTCTGTGTGCATTATTTCCGATTTTTATGTTTCTGAATTACTGGTTTGTTTCTGACTTTAACCATCTTTCCAAGTCATTAATATCTGTAAAATCTAATAATGCTTCTCCCAGATTTTCCAGTTGTTCTATGTTTAAACTGTTGATATTTTCGATGTAAATATCTTTTAATTTTCCAAATCTTT
>NZ_BJCF01000171.1 GCF_005402965.1 Dolichospermum planctonicum | reverse complement strand
AAACCTGGCATCGAGCTATTTTGACATGGGGCTACCCCCAAACTATCGTCGCCGCAGCAGCGTTTCACCTCTGAGTTCGGGAAGGGATCAGTGTGGTTCCACCGCGCCATAGACACCAGGAAAGCCTATTGGGTCATTCTATCAACAGATACCCTGAAGACTGCATTTGAGAACGAGAAATCACAATAAGAATTAAGAATATAGAGGTCAAGCCCTCGGTCTGTTAGTACTCCTTTGCTACATACATTACTGTACTTCCACATAGAGCCTATTAACG
>NZ_BJCF01000170.1 GCF_005402965.1 Dolichospermum planctonicum | reverse complement strand
ACCCTGAAGACTGCATTTGAGAACGAGAAATCACAATAAGAATTAAGAATATAGAGGTCAAGCCCTCGGTCTGTTAGTACTCCTTTGCTACATACATTACTGTACTTCCACATAGAGCCTATTAACGGGTGTTCTGCCCGTGACCTTACCTACTTATTGTAGTGAGAGTACTCATCTTGAGGTGGGCTTCCCACTTAGATGCTTTCAGCGGTTATCCTCTCCGCACTTGGCTACCCAGCGTTTACTGTTGGTACAATAACTGGCACACCAGCGGTGCGTTCCTCC
>NZ_BJCF01000169.1 GCF_005402965.1 Dolichospermum planctonicum | reverse complement strand
TTTGCCGAGTTCCTTAGAGAGAGTTATCTCGCGCCCCTTGGTATTCTCAACCTCCCTACCTGTGTCGGTTTCGGGTACGGGTGTTCTATCTTCATCACATACACAGCTTTTCTTGGCACTTTCCTTCGCCACTCGGAGTTCGTAAACCCCTCCCAAACCAATTAGGGTATGGCTATCTTTCATGCGTCCCTGTCTATGCTCCCACAGAACAGTAAGTGACTATTGACACTTTGTCCATCGACTACGCCTTTCGGCCTCGCCTTAGGTCCCGACTAACCCAGAGTGGACGA
>NZ_BJCF01000168.1 GCF_005402965.1 Dolichospermum planctonicum | reverse complement strand
CAGAGCGTAGTTGTCCTAAACGCAAAGCAATTAAATCAAGTTCGTTAGATTTCCAAGTATTTAGTTTTTTAGTCCCTAAAATGGCGATTCTCGTAACGGTTAACTGATTTTTAACTTTGAGTTTCATGGTCTAGACTCAGTACGTCTCTTGTTATTATACTTCTATTGAATCACATTGGCTACTATTTGGCTCATAAATATTTTGTTTTTCGGCTATTTTTTCCTTGTCAGCCCCCACAAGCGATTGTCTTGGAGTGATAGCTGAATTGTTTATAAACTTGTTCTGGAGTTAGGT
>NZ_BJCF01000167.1 GCF_005402965.1 Dolichospermum planctonicum | reverse complement strand
CGAAGCGCTGCTGCAAGCAGTTCGCTATATTATATAGTAACGCACCATTTAAAATCATTGACATCATCAAAAAATCCCCCTCCTCATCCTGTACATCCTTTCATCCTGGATATCCTGATTCTGACATAAATTAGGTGACAGGTGCTACGCCACGGGGATAGGTGACAGGGAACAGCTTTTTGAGTAGGGTGTGTTAGCTATTCGTAACGCACCATTTTAAATCATTGACATCATCAAAAAATCCCCCTCCTCATCCTGTACATCCTTTCATCAGTTGACAGGGAACAGCCAACAAAATGC
>NZ_BJCF01000166.1 GCF_005402965.1 Dolichospermum planctonicum | reverse complement strand
TCATCACTTCATAGTGACAGCAGTTCCCGATATTCACAAAATACAGATATTAATAATAAAACTCTTGTGGTGCGGGCAAGATGCCCGCACAAAATGTACTTCACTCAAAGCTACTTGCTGTAATTTATCTCCTCATCAAATCCCGCGAAAAAAGTAGATTTAGGGGTTGACAATTGATTTGAAAAATGTTATCATAGAAACGACGAGGAAGAACTATCATCAAATAATCAGAAAACATCCTAGGGTGTGTTAGCATTGCGTAACGCACCTAACCATCATCTCCTTCATCACTTCATAGTGACAGCAGT
>NZ_BJCF01000165.1 GCF_005402965.1 Dolichospermum planctonicum | reverse complement strand
TTACCAGTAATAACGTTATTAGCTGCGTTACCAGTACCGTTTATGGCTGCTGTTCCTGTTAATGTCAGGTTTTCGACGTTAGCAAGAGCCGCAATAGTGTAAGTAACACTAGATTGAATGGTATCTGTACCCGCGTTGGTATTTTCGGTAATAGTATCAGTGGCGCTATCTACAACATAGATATCGTTGCCTAAACCACCAATTAAGGTATCTGTACCCGCACCACCATCAAGGGTGTTATTAGCATCGTTACCAGTAATGACGTTATTAGCTGCGTTCCCTGTGCCGTTAACTGCTGTTGTTCCTGTTAATGTCAGGTTTTCCACGTTAGCAAGT
>NZ_BJCF01000164.1 GCF_005402965.1 Dolichospermum planctonicum | reverse complement strand
CCCGAAACCCTAAGGGTTCCAGAGCCAGGTTCGTCCACTCTGGGTTAGTCGGGACCTAAGGCGAGGCCGAAAGGCGTAGTCGATGGACAAAGTGTCAATAGTCACTTACTGTTCTGTGGGAGCATAGGCAGGGACGCATGAAAGATAGCCATACCCTAATTGGTTTGGGAGGGGTTTACGAACTCCGAGTGGTGAAGGAAAGTGCCAAGAAAAGCTGTATATGTGATGAAGATAGAACACCCGTACCCGAAACCGACACAGGTAGGGAGGTTGAGAATACCAAGGGGCGCGAGATAACTCTCTCTAAGGAACTCGGCAAAATGGCCCCGTAACTTCGGAAGAAGGG
>NZ_BJCF01000163.1 GCF_005402965.1 Dolichospermum planctonicum | reverse complement strand
AGGGTGTGTTAGCATTGCGTAACGCACCTAACCATCATCTCCTTCATCACTTCATAGTGACAGCAGTTCCCCATATTATGAAATACAGATATTAATAATAAAACTCTTGTGGTGCGGGCAAGATGCCTGCACAAAATGTACTTCACTCAAAGCTACTTGCTGTAATTTATCTCCTCATCAAATCCCGCGAAAAAAGCAGAATTAGGGCTTGACAATTGATTTTAAAAATGTTATCATAGAAACGACGAGGAAGAACTATCATCAAATAATCAGAAAACATCCTAGGGTGTGTTAGCATTGCGTAACGCACCTAACCATCATCTCCTTCATCACTTCATAGTGACAGCAGT
>NZ_BJCF01000162.1 GCF_005402965.1 Dolichospermum planctonicum | reverse complement strand
ATTACAGAACAGCGAAACAAGTTAAACGCAACAAAATCAAATCAGTTTTTGACAAGTCTATTGCCAAAGGGAACAGTGCCAAAGCTGATAGAATCAAACGGAATAACCTCGGTAAAATCAAGTGGAACAACCGAGAAACATCATTTAAAGGTAGGATTCAAACAATAGTTTTTACAGCTACCCATAACTTGATGTTAAATGCAATCAAGGTAGCTTTTGAAGATCTGACGGAAGCAATAAAAAGCAAAAAGCCCTTGCGAAAACGCATGAAGAGAAATGTTTCTTCATGGTGCAAGGGGGTAGTTGCGGATGCTCTCAAACAAGTTTCAACCCGTGTAGGTTGCACGGTTGT
>NZ_BJCF01000161.1 GCF_005402965.1 Dolichospermum planctonicum | reverse complement strand
TGTACATCCTTTCATCCTGGACATCCTGATTCTGACATTACCCCACAAAGCAACAATTAACGCAAAAAAACCGCGAAAAATTTGCTTTTTAGGTGTTGACAAAGGATTTTAAAAATGTTATTATCATTTTGATAAGGAAGAACTATCTTAAGGAGTGCGGAGTACAGAGTTAGAGAGTGGGGAGTATGAAGAAGAGGATGAAGAAGATAACCCCGCACCCCGCACCCCGCAATATACAGCAGTTTCCGAAGTTATGAGGTACAGTTAGTAATAATAAAGATAATACTGTCATGAAAGCATATTCAGTGGATCTCCGAGAAAAAATAGTTGCAGCCCATATTGAGGAAAAAATATCAA
>NZ_BJCF01000160.1 GCF_005402965.1 Dolichospermum planctonicum | reverse complement strand
TTTTTGGTGATTTACTGTTTCTCAAATGCCTTTTTTCACTTTATATGTTTGTTTTGATGCTCTCTTTAATTTTTTCTCTACGTAATTTACCTCTGTGACAGTTTGGGGTGCGGAATGTGGGTTAAATAATAATCATAAATTTCCAAGAATTAACCATATTAATACTTAATATTTTTCCATACACAACAGCTTAAAAAAAGGACGAAAAAACAAAACCCCCACTAAATAAATAGAGGGGGTGATGTGATTGTAAAAAATAAACCTGGCATCGAGCTATTTTGACATGGGGCTACCCCCAAACTATCGTCGCCGCAGCAGCGTTTCACCTCTGAGTTCGGGAAGGGATCAGTGTGGTTCCACCGCGCCATAGACAC
>NZ_BJCF01000159.1 GCF_005402965.1 Dolichospermum planctonicum | reverse complement strand
GAAGAGAAATGTTTCTTCATGGTGCAAGGGGGTAGTTGCGGATGCTCTCAAACAAGTTTCAACCCGTGTAGGTTGCACGGTTGTTAGTGTAAATTGTGCGTATACGTCACAACTTGACTCCAGATTTAGTACCTTAACGGGTAGTAGAAATGGTGACAAGTTTACCGGACATGATGGGGTCGTGATGCACTCAGATACTAATGCTGCTGACAATATTTTAGCAAGAATGAGTGATGTTGAAATCACTCGATATATGAAACATTCCGATGTGAAGAAAATCTTGTTAGAAAGAAGTCAGAAGTTTCGGGATTCCTTGATGGAGACCGAAGCGATAACGGGCAAGGATAAGCCCCAGACTCTAGAACAAATAAGGTAATTTT
>NZ_BJCF01000158.1 GCF_005402965.1 Dolichospermum planctonicum | reverse complement strand
ACCGCTGAAAGCATCTAAGTGGGAAGCCCACCTCAAGATGAGTACTCTCACTACGGTAAGTAGGTAAGGTCACGGGCAGAACACCCGTTAATAGGCTCTATGTGGAAGTACAGTAATGTATGTAGCAGAGGAGTACTAACAGACCGAGGGCTTGACCTCTATATTCTTAATTGCTATTATTATTTCTCGTTCTCGAATGCAGTCTTCAGGGTTTCTGTCAAGTTAAAACTCAGATTTCAAAACTTGACTTTTGACTTTTGACTTTTGACTTTTGACTTCCCAACAGGCTTTCCTGGTGTCTATGGCGCGGTGGAACCACACTGATCCCTTCCCGAACTCAGAGGTGAAACGCTGCTGCGGCGACGATAGTTTGGGGGTAGCCC
>NZ_BJCF01000157.1 GCF_005402965.1 Dolichospermum planctonicum | reverse complement strand
TAGGCTCCTAAATGAATACCACCACCATCTGTTTTGCTGGTGTAATCTACTTGCAGTAGGTCATTACCATCGCCGCCATTAACTGTATCCGTTGAGCCTTGGCTATAACCAGGGTTAAGAATATCATCACCTGCACCACCATTGAGAATATCATTACCTGCACCACCACTGAGGGTGTCATTGCCATCAGTACCATTGAGGGTATCATTACCATCCCCGCCAAAGAGTAAAGACCACCCGTTAGTTGCGGTGAGAAAATCATTGCCACTACCTCCTGTTACCACACCATAATAGCCACCACTAGCAGCAAAGTTGATTCGTTCCACCCCTATCAAGGTATCTGTTCCCTCATCGCCATTGCTTGTGACGTTATCCTTGATTTGGATACTGCCATCAGAGAGAATATTTGCCTG
>NZ_BJCF01000156.1 GCF_005402965.1 Dolichospermum planctonicum | reverse complement strand
TGGTGTCTATACCTGGGTCGGTATTTTCGATAATGGTATCATTGAGATTATCAACAATATAGGTATCGTTGCCTAAACCACCAATTAAAGCATCATTGCCTAAACCACCGTCAAGGGTGTTATTAGCAGTGTTACCAGTGATGACGTTAGGTTGTGAGTTCCCTGTACCGTTAATTGCTGTTCCTGTCAGATTTAGGTTTTCAACGTTGGTAGGAATAGTGTAAGTAACACTAGATTGAATGGTATCTATACCCTCGTTGACATTTTCGGTAACTGTATCAGTGGTGCTATCTACAATATAGATATCGTTGCCTTTACCACCAATTAAAGCATCATTGCCTAAACCACCGTCAAGGGTGTTATTAGCGTCGTTACCTGTGATGACGTTATTAAGTGCGTTCCCTGTACCGTTAATAGCTG
>NZ_BJCF01000155.1 GCF_005402965.1 Dolichospermum planctonicum | reverse complement strand
GAATTGATATTTTTTCCTCAATATGGGCTGCAACTATTTTTTCTCGGAGATCCACTGAATATGCTTTCATGACAGTATTATCTTTATTATTACTAACTGTACCTCATAACTTCGGAAACTGCTGTATGTTAATCTTCTCTCGCGTTGAGACTTGTAAGTTATAACACGCCCCATAATTGTAGAATTTTAGGTGTAGAATTTTAGGGTAAATTGATAATCTTTAGCATTTTCTGTAGGTTCTCCCAGAATTTCAGATAATAGGGTGTGAAAAGTGAGAAAGATTTGGTAAAATATCGTGTCTGTGTGCATTATTCCCACTTTTTATATTTCTGAATTACTGGTTTCTTTGTGAATTTAACCATCTTTCCAAGTCATTAATATCTGTAAAATCTAATAATGCTTCTCCCAGATTTTCCAGTTGTTCTATGTTTAAACTGTTGATATT
>NZ_BJCF01000154.1 GCF_005402965.1 Dolichospermum planctonicum | reverse complement strand
CGTTAATAGGCTCTATGTGGAAGTACAGTAATGTATGTAGCAAAGGAGTACTAACAGACCGAGGGCTTGACCTCTATATTCTTAATTCTTATTGTGATTTCTCGTTCTCAAATGCAGTCTTCAGGGTTTTGTGAATTTTAGATTTTAGATTTTAGATTTTGGATTATTTGCCAACAATGTAGAAACTAAAAGTTCCAATTTTGGGAATTATAAAAGATTGATAATTATTTTCCCTAGTTGAGAATAATACCAGTTGTTAAGTTTCTGTGAACCATGTTGAATTATTTTCTGCAATCTAAAATCCAAAATCCAAAATCCAAAATCATCAGGCTTTCCTGGTGTCTATGGCGCGGTGGAACCACACTGATCCCTTCCCGAACTCAGAGGTGAAACGCTGCTGCGGCGACGATAGTTTGGGGGTAGCCCCATGTCAAAATAGCTCGATGCCAGGTT
>NZ_BJCF01000153.1 GCF_005402965.1 Dolichospermum planctonicum | reverse complement strand
CATAATAAAAGCCATCATCCCCAGCACCTCCAGACAAAACATCATCTCCATCTCCACCTTCAAGACGATCTCGTCCATGACCAGCATTCAGGGTATCATTACCGTCTTGTCCATAGAGAAGATCATCCTCAGATGTTCCCGTAATGGTGTCATCCCCAGCAGTTCCCGTAAAATTCTGCTGTTCTACCTGAATATTTTGCCCATTTACAGTAATGGTCGCGTGATCATCCTCAGCCTTCAAAGCTTGTAAAGTTGTAGTATCCAGACTGTTACCCTGTACCAAAGCGGCAAAAATCGCCCCTTCATCTCCGGCACTATCACTGAGATTAATTTGAGCATCAATAAAATGCCCAATTTCCTCTAACAAAACTCCACTAATAGCTTCTGCTGTAGAAGTGGTGAGAAAATTAGCTGATAAATAAATCTGATTATTGCTACTGGCATAAGCCCCATTGGCATTGCCAAGAATGCTACTATCTAAAATCTCAATTTGCGGAAG
>NZ_BJCF01000152.1 GCF_005402965.1 Dolichospermum planctonicum | reverse complement strand
ATTTTACTTCTGTCGGTAAAGTCGTTGGCAACTTCAGATTTTTACCCTTTGTGAGTCCACCGAAACGCAGCCACACCACACCTTTATTATCTAATTTAGTATCAAAAGCCCTAAGAATAATTTGGTTACAAACTTTCGTATGACCTCGATACCAAAACTTTCTCACCAAGGTGCAAAGTTTGGGATGATCCAACCATTCACGACTTTCTAATGTAAGTTGTAAAACCCCTTTTTTGGACTGGAAGGATTGGAACGATTGACCCAAGGATTTCATCACTTTTTCGATGCAAGCAGCCTGAACCAAATGGATATCATCAATTACATCATAAAGGGTTGAATCCCATAATTTAGCAGGTAATTGGTACTTGTCTTTAGATGTGCGTAGCTGTTTGTCTATTTCAAATTTAGAAATACCCCAAGCCTTTAACGAGCCGAACTCATTCCACAAGTCAGAGCGTAGTTGTCCTAAACGCAAAGCAATTAAATCAAGTTCGTTAGATTTCCA
>NZ_BJCF01000151.1 GCF_005402965.1 Dolichospermum planctonicum | reverse complement strand
TTGAGTTTGTTAGATTGGATGTTACATTATGTAAATTTAATTGTGTATACTAGGTTGTTTACTTTAAGTCCAATGTTAGAAATATTAGTTAATAATCTACCACAAGAAAAACAATATTATTGGCATCGGTTAATAGATAAATGGCGGTTTGGTTCTGGTAGTGATTATCATGAATAAGTAGGGCTTGCTGAAAAAGTTGTCTGTGAGGGCAGGGAACAGGGAACTCTTAACTCTTAACTGGGAACAGTTTTAACGGTCTGGATACCCTCAATTTTCCAAATCCGAGAAAGAAAAATGCACCTATTTTGAGACACCATTAGCCAAAACTTTGTACTTTTTTGCGGTAAAAATCCGCGAAACCCTTTGTTAATAAATGGTTTTAGCTTTATATCCCACATTCCGCACCCCAAACTGTCACAGAGGTAAATTACGTAGAGAAAAAATTAAAGAGAGCATCAAAACAAACATATAAAGTGAAAAAAGGCATTTGAGAAACAGTAAATCAC
>NZ_BJCF01000150.1 GCF_005402965.1 Dolichospermum planctonicum | reverse complement strand
ATATAATATAGCGAACTGCTTGCAGCAGCGCTTCGCTATCGCTATCCTACCTCCAAAGCCTTTACCTCAAGTACAGATATTAATAATAAAATAAAACTCTTGTGGTGCGGGCATCTTGCCCGCACAAGCTGAACTTAATATATTATATAGCGAACTGCTTGCAGCAGCGCTTCGCTATCGCTATCCTACTCAAAAAGCTATTCCCTGTTCCCTGTCAGCTGTCAGCTGTCACCTAATTTCAGATAGTTCTTCCTTATCAATGTAAGGATAACATATTTCAAATCCTTTGTCAACACCTAAAAAACAAATTTTTCGCGTCTTGTTGGCTGTTCCCTGTTCTCTGTTCCCTGTTCTCTGTTCCCTGTTCTCTGTTCCCTGTTCCCTGTCACCTGTCCCCGTGGCGTAGCACCTGTCACCTGATTAAAGTGATAATTGTAGGTTGGGTTAAGCGACAACGTAACCCAACAAAGTCCTAACAACAAAGTCCCTAAGTTATTGGGTTGAGAAA
>NZ_BJCF01000149.1 GCF_005402965.1 Dolichospermum planctonicum | reverse complement strand
TTTTTCCGGTTTAACAAGCTCCGGGGAATGATTAACCGTTGATCTTGGAGTATCTTTACAAATGGGTTTTTCTTGAGGTATTGTGGGATTTTTTACATCTGATGATGTGTTTGGAGTAGTAATATTATGAGTGATTTCGGGTCTTGTTAATTCTTGTTCTAAAATAGCTAATGGTTTAGCTTTACTGGTTGGTTGTTCTGGGTTTAGTCGTTTTAGTTCTGCTTTCAACTTCGCTAATTCATCATCAATATCACTACCAGATTTCAATTTTGCAAATTGGCTTTCTAAATCTGAACCTATCAATTCTGCGGTAGACTGAGCGCGAGATTCTTGGATTAATACTTTTTGTTCCATGCGCTCAAAAGCGGACATGGCGCTGCTGGTACTCATTCCGCTCTCTATATTTCCCAATTGTTCTTGGGCTTTGGCTGCGGTAATTCGGGCTTTGAGCATTTCTTTCTTGGTTTTGGCTTCGGAAATTTTGCTCTCTAACTGAATTAAATTCTTTTTCAGACCTTCTACCTGAA
>NZ_BJCF01000148.1 GCF_005402965.1 Dolichospermum planctonicum | reverse complement strand
TGATGTCAATATTCCGTTCTGCATCTACACAAAACTGGATATAGTAACCGTCAGAACGTTTAACTATCCTAACTCTCTTTATTTGCTTAATCTGGTAAAAATGTAAATCCCAAGTTCCAATTAATTTTAACTGACCAATTCCACATTTGTCTATGAAAGTAATGTGCTTACGGTCATCTAAAAGTTTCCATCCACTTGTTTTATATTCAACTGAACGGTTATTTTTTTGAAATCTGGGATAACCCTTCTTACCTGGAACTTTTGCCTTACAATTATCAAAAAATCTTTTAATTGCAAAAGTAGTTCTCTCGGCTGCACTCTGTCTAGCCATGGAATTTAATTTATCTGCAAAATCAAATTCATTAGCTAATACCGCAGTGTGTTTATTCAGGTCGTAATACTTAACATTTTGATTGTCCATCCAAAAGCGCAAGCACTTATTACGGATGAATTGGGTTATCCGTATAGCTTCATTAATTTTTTGATATTGCTGCTTTGTGCCTTTGGCTTTAAATTCAAAAACAATCAT
>NZ_BJCF01000147.1 GCF_005402965.1 Dolichospermum planctonicum | reverse complement strand
ATTCGTCCAATTTTGCAACCAATATATTACCGGACAGGAACGTAAAGAAGCACAAACTTTTCTTGACCGATTTTTTCGGGCTTTTGGTCATGAGGGTGCTTTGGAAGCCGGAGCGAAATATGAGGAAGCTATTAAAAAAGGTAGTAAAACTGGAAAAACCGGTTTTGCTGACTTGGTTTGGAAACCTCGCGTTTTAATTGAAATGAAAAAGCGCGGAGAAGACCTAAATAAACATTATTCCCAAGCATTTGATTATTGGACTAGGTTAGTTCCTAACCGTCCTAAATATGTGATCTTATGTAATTTTGATCAATTCTGGATTTTTGATTTTGATATTCAGATAGATACACCTGTAGATAAAATCTTTCTTCAGGAACTACCAGCACGGTCGGGAGCGTTGGCTTTTATGGAATTAGGTCAAAAAACTCCTATATTCCAAAACAACCAGGTGGAAGTGACGGAAAGGGCGGCTCGTCGTATGGGAGAGTTATTATTAGAGTTGGAAGCTAGGGGTATTGAAAAGTTAACAG
>NZ_BJCF01000146.1 GCF_005402965.1 Dolichospermum planctonicum | reverse complement strand
TCGCAGACTTGAAGTAAAGCTTTCAAACTATGATTTGGTTCGATAAGGGCTATTAGCTCAGGTGGTTAGAGCGCACCCCTGATAAGGGTGAGGTCCCTGGTTCGAGTCCAGGATGGCCCACCTGAAGAATTTTAGATTGGTGATTTGAGATTTTAGATTGAGAAAAAAAATCAATCCAAAATCGTCAATCCAAAATCCAAAATTTTGTAGGGGGGTTTAGCTCAGTTGGTAGAGCGCCTGCTTTGCAAGCAGGATGTCAGCGGTTCGAGTCCGCTAACCTCCACATTGGAAAAAAGACAGCACCTAACTATAAAAGTTAGACTGCTGGGTGAGATTCCAGCCAGAACCTTGAAAACTGCATAAGAGAACGAGAAAAAGCAGGCAGACACAGACATGAGAGTGTTTCGTGAAAGCAAAGAAAAATTGTGGTCAAGCTAATAAGGGCTAATGGTGGATACCTAGGCACACAGAGGCGAAGAAGGACGTGGTTACCGACGAAATGTTCCGGGGAGTTGGAAGCAAACTAAGAGCCG
>NZ_BJCF01000145.1 GCF_005402965.1 Dolichospermum planctonicum | reverse complement strand
GAATCTCTGTTTTGATTTCTCTTCCTCCAGCTACTAAGATGTTTCAGTTCGCTGGGTTGGCTCTTTCCTGTCTATATATTCAACAGGTAGTATTTAGGGTTGCCCCATTCGGATATTTCCGGCTCTTCGTTTGCTTCCAACTCCCCGGAACATTTCGTCGGTAACCACGTCCTTCTTCGCCTCTGTGTGCCTAGGTATCCACCATTAGCCCTTATTAGCTTGACCACAATTTTTCTTGGCTTTCACGAAACACTCTCATGTCTGTTTCTGCCTGCTTTTTCTCGTTCTCTTATGCAGTTTTCAAGGTTCTGGCTGGAATTTCACCCAGCAGTCTAACTTTTATAGTTAGGTGCTGTTTTTTTTCCTATTGAACTAAGCCAAATAATACTTTGAAAGATTTTTTCCAATCTCGACCGACCTAGGTTAGACCAATTTAGTTTCTACCCACAATTTTCACTGCTTTCGATTTCTAAATGGATTAGGTCTCCCTAAAAGGAGGTGATCCAGCCACACCTTCCGGTACGGCTACCTTGTTAC
>NZ_BJCF01000144.1 GCF_005402965.1 Dolichospermum planctonicum | reverse complement strand
TTATCAAGAAATTGCTCAACCTGCTATTACCGAAATTGCAGATAAAATCACTTTTACCCATTTTGATATTCGAGAATATCAAGAATATTTACAACCTGGAGAAAATCCTGATGATCATAAATTAATTGCGCTGTTTAAATTACTTTCTCCAGAACATTTATTAAAGTTACCTTTCGCTGACAGTAATACTCTTGATAAAGGATTTTATCATGAGTTATTACATATTATCGGTTTAACAGAAGTTAAAGAAGGTGGTAAAAAACTGATTCAACGCAAAAAATTAAATGAGAGAAATGTCGGTTCACTCATGGAAAATGCTATGATCCAACTTGATAGTTTAGATAAAATCTCTCAACTCAAAGAACCAGAACAATTTGGAGAAAATGACCAAGTACAACTTTTTAATATTGGTTTAGAATTAGCAATTACTTGGGTAAATAGAATCCTCTTTCTCAAACTATTAGAAGCACAATTAATTAAATATCATCAAAATGATTTAGCTTGGGGATTTTTGAATTTAAATAAGGTGCAAAATTATG
>NZ_BJCF01000143.1 GCF_005402965.1 Dolichospermum planctonicum | reverse complement strand
AAATAAACCTGGCATCGAGCTATTTTGACATGGGGCTACCCCCAAACTATCGTCGCCGCAGCAGCGTTTCACCTCTGAGTTCGGGAAGGGATCAGTGTGGTTCCACCGCGCCATAGACACCAGGAAAACTTGGTGATTTTGGATTTTGGATTTTGGATTTTAGATTGCAGAAAATAATTCAACATGGTTCACAGAAACTTAACAACTGATATTATTCTCAACTAGAGAAACTAATTATCAATCTTTTATAATTCCCAAAATTGGAACTTTTAGTTTCTACATTGTTGGCAAATAATCCAAAATCTAAAATCTAAAATCTAAAATTCACAAAACCCTGAAGACTGCATTCGAGAACGAGAAATAATAATAGCAATTAAGAATATAGAGGTCAAGCCCTCGGTCTGTTAGTACTCCTTTGCTACATACATTACTGTACTTCCACATAGAGCCTATTAACGGGTGTTCTGCCCGTGACCTTACCTACTTACCGTAGTGAGAGTACTCATCTTGAGGTGGGCTTCCCACTTAGATGCTTTCAGCGGT
>NZ_BJCF01000142.1 GCF_005402965.1 Dolichospermum planctonicum | reverse complement strand
CAAGTTGCGGAAAATCAAATCTCTGAAATTGTGGTGGGACACAAGGACAGGTTATGCAGATTTGGTTTTGAATTCGTTGAGTGGTTTTGCAACCTTCACGGCTGCAAAATTGTTGTGGTGAACAATGTCAAGCTATCATCCCACGAAGAGTTAATGCAGGATTTTATTATCATGCACTGCTTTTCCTCCAAACTTTATTTCCTTCGGGCTTACAAGAAAAAAATAGCCGAAGAGCAAAATATTCATGAAACAAATAATAGCGAATACGAGTCAATAGGAATATAATAGTAAAAGACGTAGCAAACCAAGTTCATGAAACTCAAAGTAAAGAATCAATTAACCGTTACGAGAACCGCCATTTTAGGGACTAAAAAACTAAATACGTGGAAATCTAACCAACTTGATTTAATTGCTTTGCGTTTAGGACAACTGCGCTCTGACTTATGGAATGAGTTCGGCTCTTTAAAGGCTTGGGGCATTTCTAAATTTGAAATTGACAAACAGCTACGCACATCTAAAGACAAGTACCAATTACCTGCTAAGTTATGGGAAGCAACCCTTTATGATGTAA
>NZ_BJCF01000141.1 GCF_005402965.1 Dolichospermum planctonicum | reverse complement strand
ATCTGTACCCGCACCACCATCAAGGGTGTTATTAGCATCGTTACCAGTAATGACGTTATTAGCTGCGTTCCCTGTGCCGTTAACTGCTGCTGTTCCTGTTAATGTCAGGTTTTCCACGTTAGCAAGTGCCGCAATAGTGTAAGTAACACTAGATTGAATGGTATCTGTACCACCGCTGGTAAGTTCAGTAATGGTGTCAGTGGCGCTATCTACAACATAGATATCGTTGCCTAAACCACCAATTAAGGTATCTGTACCCGCACCACCATTGAGGGTATTATTAGCACCGTTACCAGTGATAACGTTATTACCTGCGTTCCCAGTACCGTTTATGGCTGCTGTTCCTGTTAATGTCAAGTTTTCAACGTTAGCGGCCAAAATAGTGTAAGTAACACTAGATTTAATGGTGTCTGTACCCTCTCCCACATTCTCGGTAATGGTATCAGTGGTGCTATCAACAATGTAGATATCGTTGCCCAAACCACCAATTAGGATATCTGTACCTGCACCACCATCAAGGGTGTCATTACCAGCATCACCATTGAGGGTATTATTAGCACTATTACCAGTAAT
>NZ_BJCF01000140.1 GCF_005402965.1 Dolichospermum planctonicum | reverse complement strand
CAATCTTAGAGGTTGGTGAATTTCCTAAAGTATACTATACTGAAAACAGGTCGAATTAGTAATAAAAAAATGATTGTTTTTGAATTTAAAGCCAAAGGCACAAAGCAGCAATATCAAAAAATTGATGCAGCTATACGGATAACCCAATTCATCCGTAATAAGTGCTTGCGGTTTTGGATGGACAATCAATCAAAATGTTAAATATTACGACCTGAATAAATACACTGCGGTATTAGCTAATGAATTTGATTTTGCAGATAAATTAAACTCCATGGCTAGACAAGCAGCAGCAGAAAGAACTGCTTTTGCAATTAAGCGATTTTTTGATAATTGCAAAGCAAAAGTTCCAGGTAAGAAGGGTTATCCCAGATTTCAAAAAAATAACCGTTCAGTTGAATATAAAACTGGATGGAAACTTTTAGATGACCGTAAGCACATTACTTTCATAGATAAATGTGGTATTGGTCAGTTAAAATTAATTGGAACTTGGGATTTACATTTTTACCAGATTAAGCAAATAAAGAGAGTTAGGATAGTTAAACGTTCTGACGGTTACTAGATCCAGTTTTGTGTA
>NZ_BJCF01000139.1 GCF_005402965.1 Dolichospermum planctonicum | reverse complement strand
ACGTTTTTGGTGATTTACTGTTTCTCAAATGCCTTTTTTCACTTTATATGTTTGTTTTGATGCTCTCTTTAATTTTTTCTCTACGTAATTTACCTCTGTGACAGTTTGGGGTGCGGAATGTGGGGTGAAACGTCCGTTGAGTAATTTTGTGTGCCAGCACAAACAATGAGAGGGACAGTTGAGCAATTAACAAATCTTTTATACTGCATACGAATAACCATCCTTTGCGTGAATGCGTTTACAAAACTTATGTGATATTCCTTGAATCAATCCATTTTTAGTAGAAATATTGAAACTACCAGTTAAACGAATAGCCACTTTTCCCACATAAGTACCAATCTTTTTACCTGTGGTGACAACTGCTTTAGCAATATCGCCAGTTTGAAAACCAAAATGTATTTTTTCTCTCGGTACGTGCCTACTCGGAAAACCGTACTTGTCGGTTCGGCAAGATTGTCTAGAACCGTGACCGTTAGCTGTAATTAGCAGTGGTTTAACACCTTTGATATTGAGAATTGGAGTTGATTTACCAACACAAGCGGCATCAATCCAATGTGTTTTTTCTAATTGTTGT
>NZ_BJCF01000138.1 GCF_005402965.1 Dolichospermum planctonicum | reverse complement strand
TGGAATGAGTTCGGCTCTTTAAAGGCTTGGGGCATTTCTAAATTTGAAATTGACAAACAGCTACGCACATCTAAAGACAAGTACCAATTACCTGCTAAGTTATGGGAAGCAACCCTTTATGATGTAATTGATGATATTCATTTAGTTCAGGCTGCTTGTATTGAAAAAGTGATGAAATCCCTAGGTCAATCATTCCAATCCTTTCAGTCTAAAAAAGGGGTTTTACAACTTACATTAGAAAGTCGTGAATGGTTGAAACACCCCAAGCTTTGCACCTTAGTTAGAAAGTTCTGGTATCGAGGTAACACAAAAGTTTGTAACCAAATTATTGTCAAGGCTTTTGATACTAAATTAGATAATAAAGGCGTGGTATGGCTGCGTTTTGGTGGACTCACAAAGGGTAAAAATCTGAAGTTGCCAACGACTTTAGCGACAGAAGTAAAATGTCAGTTAAGGCTAATCAAACGTAATGGTAGATGGGAAATACATTACACAACCGATATTCAAAAAGCCGAAAAAAAGACCAAAGGTAAAATAATTGGCTGTGACAGAGGTTATACAGAAGTTTATGCTACATCATCTAACGATGGTGCTA
>NZ_BJCF01000137.1 GCF_005402965.1 Dolichospermum planctonicum | reverse complement strand
AGATAAATGTGGTATTGGTCAGTTAAAATTAATTGGAACTTGGGATTTACATTTTTACCAGATTAAGCAAATAAAGAGAGTTAGGATAGTTAAACGTTCTGACGGTTACTAGATCCAGTTTTGTGTAGATGTAGAACGGAATATGGACATCAATGCCACAGGTAAAACCGTTGGTTTAGATGTTGCCCTTAACAGTTTCTACACTAATTCTCAAGGGGATAAAATTGATAATCCCAGGTATTTGCGGAAATCAGAAAAATCTTTAAAACGACTACAAAAAAGAGTTAGTCGCAAAAAGAAAGGTTCTAATAATCGCCAGAAAGCTATTAACCGTCTTGGTAGAAAACATTTGCAAGTTTCACGTCAGCGTCAAGACTTTGCTATAAAGACAGCATTGTGCGTAGTTAAATCTAACGATTTAGTGGCCTTTGAAAAACTGCAAGTGAGAAACATGGTTAAAAATAGCAAATTAGCCAAATCAATTAGTGATGCTGGATGGTCAGTGGATTTTGGATTTACGATTTTGGATTTTGGATTGACTCCACCCTCAAGTGTGGAGCTTGGGGATTTTAGATTAGCAATTTTGGATTAGTTCCGCCCTGAAATTGTAGGGGTCAACG
>NZ_BJCF01000136.1 GCF_005402965.1 Dolichospermum planctonicum | reverse complement strand
CACCTACAAATACGCAGCCAGTTTGTAGCTGCTGAGGTTAACAGTTAAACAGGCTTATTGGGTTAATCCAGTGCTGTTAGCGTAAAAAGCCTTTAAATCTTTGTCCAGGCTAACATTACCCGCAAGGAGGGACAATATGTCCAAAGTATTTGTTTTAGATACCAACTTCACGCCATTAAACCCAATTCATTCAGCACAAGCTAGACAACTATTGAGAAACAAAAAATCAGCAATATTTAGACAGTTTCCGTTCACAATTATTCTCAAAAAATCCCGTCCTGACTCCCCAGTATCGTCGCTAAGGCTAAAGATTGACCCTGGTGCAAAATTCACGGGAATGGCATTAGTTAACGATTCAACTGGCGAGGTTGTATTTGCTGCTGAATTAAAACATAGAGGCTTTGCAATTAGAGATGCTTTAACTTCTAGAAGGCAATTAAGACATTCTAGACGTGCAAGAAAAACTCGTTACAGACAACCAAGATTCTTGAATAGAACCCGTCCAGAAGGATGGTTAGCACCGAGCCTACAAAGTCGAGTTGATAATATTAAAACTTGGGTTGAAAGATTGCGTAAACTTGCACCAATTCAGGCTATTAGTCAAGAATTAGTCAGGTTTGATATGCAGTTA
>NZ_BJCF01000135.1 GCF_005402965.1 Dolichospermum planctonicum | reverse complement strand
TCGCTCCGGCTTCCAAAGCACCCTCATGACCAAAAGCCCGAAAAAATCGGTCAAGAAAAGTTTGTGCTTCTTTACGTTCCTGTCCGGTAATATATTGGTTGCAAAATTGGACGAATTTAGATAAACTCTCTGGTGTTGATGATGTCATAGTTTTTTTTCCGAACAACAAGATACCCAACCTGTCAATAATTACAAAAATAACATTTAATTTCCCCAGGAAGTCGCGCGAAAAAAGCAGAATTAAGGCTTGACAATTGATTTTAAAAATGTTATCATAAAAACGACGAGGAAGAACTATCATCTCCTTCATCACTTCATAGTGACAGCAGTTCCCGATATTATGAAATACAGATATTAATAATAAAACTCTTGTGGTGCGGGCAAGATGCCCGCACAAAATGTACTTCACTCAAAGCTACTTGCTGTAATTTATCTCCTCATCAAATCCCGCGAAAAAAGTAGAATTAAGGCTTGACAATTGATTTTAAAAATGTTATCATAAAAACGACTAGGAAGAACTATCATCAAATAATCAGAAAACATCCTAGGGTGTGTTAGCATTGCGTAACGCACCTAACCATCATCTCCTTCATCACTTCATAGTGACAGCAGTTCCCGATATTCACAAAATACAGAT
>NZ_BJCF01000134.1 GCF_005402965.1 Dolichospermum planctonicum | reverse complement strand
TTGTCTGATAGCGTAGCGTGGCGCAAGCCATATCAGGATGTCCAGGATTAGAGGATTAACAGGATGTTTTTGAGAAAATATAGGTTTTTGTGAATGATAGAAAATATATTTTTCTCATAAAATTGTCAGAATCAGGATGTCGAGGATTAGAGGATTAACAGGATGTTTTTGAGGAAATATAGGTTTTTGTGAATGATAGAAAATATATTTTTCTCATAAAATTGTCAGAATCAGGATATCCAAGATTAGAGGATTAACAGGATGTTTTTGAGGAAATATAGGTTTTTGTGAATGATAGAAAATATATTTTGCTCATAAAATTGTCAGAATCAGGATATCCAAGATTAGAGGATTAACAGGATGTTTTTGAGAAAATATAGGTTTTTGTGAATGATAGAAAATATATTTTCCTCATAAAATTGTCAGAATCAGGATGTCCAGGATTAGAGGATTAACAGGATGTTTTTGAGAAAATATAGGTTTTTGTGAATGATAGAAAATATATTTTTCTCATAAAATTGTCTGATAGCGTAGCGTGGCGCAAGCCATATCAGGATGTCCAGGATTAGAGGATTAACAGGATGTTTTTGAGAAAATATAGGTTTTTGTGAATGATAGAAAATATATTTTTCTCATAAAATTGTC
>NZ_BJCF01000133.1 GCF_005402965.1 Dolichospermum planctonicum | reverse complement strand
GTTTGGTATCGGTTACAGAATTAGCTTTTGCAGTTTTATCGGTGCTTAATTCACTGTTCTGGTTTTCAGTTATTATGTCATCTGCGGCAGATGCGGAATTAACTGAAATGGCTGTGGTCAGGAACAAAGTGGGTAGGGTTAGCGACAAACCCAAGTAGATCAACTGCTTCCAATGATTCCTTAGTATAACAGAATGCTTTTTACTGATCAAAATATCACTCCTCACAAGATGTTTGTTATGCGGTGGCGAAAGTTTATATACAGAAACTTTAATCTAGGACATCTGATGATATACACGGACATAGAGTCCTAAAAACCAAAGTTCTTAACTCGGCATATCGCGCTAACGCGCCGCCACGCTAACGCAATGCTTTGAGGAAAATCCCCAAAGCGCCTTTAATAGTTTTCTGGGCAAATGCCCTGAAGCTATTTTTCCCGGTGTGACTCGGAACCGGTAAACTGTAATACGTACATAAAAGATAACAATTGATCTAGTACGCAAATAAATGCGATCATCAATTGCCCGCCATTATACCCCACATTCCGCACCCCAAACTGTCACAGAGGTAAATTACGTAGAGAAAAAATTAAAGAGAGCATCAAAACAAACATATAAAGTGAAAAAAGGCATTTGAGAAACAGTAAATCACCAAAAACGTC
>NZ_BJCF01000132.1 GCF_005402965.1 Dolichospermum planctonicum | reverse complement strand
GCAAGATTGTCTAGAACCGTGACCGTTAGCTGTAATTAGCAGTGGTTTAACACCTTTGATATTGAGAATTGGAGTTGATTTACCAACACAAGCGGCATCAATCCAATGTGTTTTTTCTAATTGTTGTTGACTACGATTAAATTTAGTTAAACCTCCTGAACCTGTTTCTACAGGTAGTCCGGTTGCTTTTAGAACTTCTAGTAATGCAGTACGAGTCGTGTTTACTGCTGCTGCATCAGCCAGTGGTCTTTTAGCTTGCTTCAAGATTTTTTCTAACTTTGAAGGGTCTTTTTTGAGAAAATCTTTGATGTCTTTCGTTCCCTTTTTGGTGTTACACTTTTCACAACTTAAAGTGAGATTTGTAATTGAATTACTACCACCCTTGGCTCGTGGATGAATATGTTCTATTTGAAAAGGAACGTCTTTTACTCCACAGTAAGCACATTGTCTACCCCACTTTTCTAGCAAGTATTCTCTGGTTTCGTAACCAGCTAAAGTTCCCTGTTGATATTCCTGGCCTTGAATATCAGGATTAGCCATTAACTGCATATCAAACCTGACTAATTCTTGACTAATAGCCTGAATTGGTGCAAGTTTACGCAATCTTTCAACCCAAGTTTTAATATTATCAACTCGACTTTGTAGGCTCGGTGCTAACCATCCTTCT
>NZ_BJCF01000131.1 GCF_005402965.1 Dolichospermum planctonicum | reverse complement strand
CGCTAATAACACCCTTGACGGTGGTTTAGGCAATGATGCTTTAATTGGTGGTTTAGGCAACGATACCTATATTGTTGATAATCTCAATGATACCATTATCGAAAATACCGACCCAGGTATAGACACCATTCGATCTAGTGTTACTTACACTATTCCTACCAACGTTGAAAACCTAAATCTGACAGGAACAGCAGCTATTAACGGTACAGGGAACGCACTTAATAACGTCATCACAGGTAACGACGCTAATAACACCCTTGACGGTGGTTTAGGCAATGATGCTTTAATTGGTGGTAAAGGCAACGATATCTATATTGTTGATAATCCCAATGATACCATTATCGAAAATACCGACCCAGGTATAGACACCATTCGATCTAGTGTTACTTACACTATTCCTACCAACGTTGAAAACCTAACTCTGATAGGATCAGCAGCAATTAACGGTACAGGGAACGCACTTAATAACGTCATCACAGGTAACGGCGCTAATAACACCCTTGACGGTGGTTTAGGCAATGATGCTTTAATTGGTGGTTTAGGCAACGATACCTATATTGTTGATAATCTCAATGATACCATTATCGAAAATACCGACCCAGGTATAGACACCATTCGATCTAGTGTTACTTACACTATTCCTACCAACGTTGAAAACCTAAATCTGA
>NZ_BJCF01000130.1 GCF_005402965.1 Dolichospermum planctonicum | reverse complement strand
GCGGTGGAACCACACTGATCCCTTCCCGAACTCAGAGGTGAAACGCTGCTGCGGCGACGATAGTTTGGGGGTAGCCCCATGTCAAAATAGCTCGATGCCAGGTTTATTTTTTACAACCACATCACCCCCTCTATTTATTTAGTGGGGGTTTTGTTTTGGGCGACAAAGAAGTTAAAAAGGTTGCTGAATAAGCAGCATAGCAAGGGACACATCATCGGGGAATTAATGATTCTCGGAATATAAGTAGTCGTGCAAAATAAATTTCATATTCAGGAAAGGTGACAGACAAGAGATACAGAGATTTCTATTGTTTTCCCAAATGTGCAACAGTGCCCAGGTACTTACCAGCAATTTATTCTTATATACAAACTTCCTGAGAAACCAAATCTCCTCCCCGACTTTATTTTAATTGTTACCTAATTGAATTAATTTCCAATCCCGAAAAGTGGCTATCTGAGTTTCCATAGCAGATAACCCTATGGAAGGTTCTGGACTTGCCCAGCTATAATTTCCTTCAGGCACTTCGGAAATTTTTTTAAATCGCTGTCCCCAATGAGGTGTATCCCACATTCCGCACCCTGAACTGTCACAGATCAAAAAAGCAGAGATAGTAGTACATAATAACTAACGATCAATTAAAGAGAAATAAGCTTAATGAGAATACATATCATTAAAAGGGGGGTGGTG
>NZ_BJCF01000129.1 GCF_005402965.1 Dolichospermum planctonicum | reverse complement strand
ATCTGTACCCGCACCACCATCAAGGGTGTTATTAGCATCGTTACCAGTAATGACGTTATTAGCTGCGTTCCCTGTGCCGTTAACTGCTGCTGTTCCTGTTAATGTCAGGTTTTCCACGTTAGCAAGTTCCGCAATAGTGTAAGTAACACTAGATTGAATGGTATCTGTACCACCGCTGGTAAGTTCAGTAATGGTGTCAGTGGTGCTATCTACAATGTAGATATCATCACCTGTACCACCAATTAAGGTATCTGTACCAGCACCACCATTGAGAGTATCGTTACCCGCACCACCATCAAGGCTGTTATTAGCACCGTTACCAGTAATGACGTTATTAGCTGCGTTACCTGTACCGTTAATGGCTGTTGTTCCTGTTAAAGTCAGGTTTTCAACGTTAGCAAGTGCCGCAATAGTGTAAGTAACACTAGATTGAATGGTATCTGTACCCTCGTTGGCACTTTCGGTAATGGTATCAGTGGTGCTATCAACAATGTAGATATCATCACCTGTACCACCAATTAGGGTATCTGTACCAGCACCACCGTCAAGGGTATCGTTACCCGCACCACCATCAAGGCTGTTATTAGCGCCGTTACCAGTAATAACGTTATTAGCTGCGTTACCAGTACCGTTTATGGCTGCTGTTCCTGTTAAAGTCAGGTTTTCGACGTTAGCAAGAGCCGCAATAG
>NZ_BJCF01000128.1 GCF_005402965.1 Dolichospermum planctonicum | reverse complement strand
GGGTTAATATAGCCGTATATACTTGAATCAGGTACGAAAATTAGGAAAACCGCTGATACAAACTTAATTTTACTCCTTTCCTTGTCTTCTTTCTCCTGACTTCTGACTCCTGAATTTTTCTCTGTATGATAGGTTCATGATTCAGAATAGAAAAAAAGATCCAAACTGGAAATATCACATTGGTGTAAGTAGCTATTAGCAAAAAAGCTACCTATTTAACCAAAAACCCAAACTTTGTAAGGAAAGATAAATTTATGGGATTATTTGATCGTCTTAAACGAGTAGTTGGCGCTAATCTCAATGATTTAGTCAGTAAAGCCGAAGATCCAGAAAAAATGCTGGAACAAGCCCTCTTAGAAATGCAAGAGGACATGGTGAAATTGCGTCAAGGGGTAGCTCAAGCCATAGCATCGCAAAAACGTACAGAGAAACAGTACAATGAAGCTGTAAATGAAGTCAACAAATGGCAGCGCAACGCTCAACTTGCTCTGCAAAAAGGGGATGAAGACCTAGCTCATCAAGCCTTAGAACGCAAAAAAACATATAATGATACAAGTGTAGCTTTAAAAACTAGTCTAGACCAGCAAACCATTCAGGTAGAAGGTCTGAAAAAGAATTTAATTCAGTTAGAGAGCAAAATTTCCGAAGCCAAAACCAAGAAAGAAATGCTCAAAGCCCGAATTACCGCAGCCAAAGCCCAAGAACAATTGGGAAATAT
>NZ_BJCF01000127.1 GCF_005402965.1 Dolichospermum planctonicum | reverse complement strand
GAGTTTATTATACTCCTGAACCTGTAGTTAATTTTATTGTCCGTTCTGTTAATGATATTTTAGTTAATGAAGAAATTTTTGATTTAGAATATGGTTTAGGAAATCGCAAAGTCACAATTCTTGACCCCGCAACCGGAACAGGAACATTTTTATATGCAGTTATTAAACAAATTCGTGATAATGTTGCTAAATATGGTGTTGATAAATGGAATAGTTTTTTAAGAGACGCAAAACTTTTAAAGCGTTTATTTGGGTTTGAATTATTGATGACTCCCTATACCATAGCGCATTTAAAATTAGGTTTATTATTAGCAGATTTGGGTTATAAATTTGCACCAGCAGAAAGATTAAAAATTTATTTAACTAATGCTTTGGAAGCAGGAATAAAATCCGGGGAATTAATTCCCGGAATTACCCAAATTATCGCGGAAGAATCAAGTCAAGCAGCAAAGGTAAAAACGGAAATTTCTGTAACTGTAGTATTAGGAAATCCTCCTTATTCTGTCAGTTCACAAAATGCGAGTAAACGCAAAAGGGTCTTAAATCAAGATGAAAGATATTTAGCAGATATTGAATATACTGGTTCAGTTTGGAATCGGATTTATAAAACTGGAACAGCGGGTAAAACTATCACCGAATTAACCCACATTGGGGAACTTTTAGAACTATATAAAGGTAGAGTCAGACTGGAAGGAGAAAAGAATATTCAACCTTTAGATGATGATTATATTAAATTTATTCGT
>NZ_BJCF01000126.1 GCF_005402965.1 Dolichospermum planctonicum | reverse complement strand
CCAGAAGTAGATCCTAGTCAAGGATTAATTGATTTACCTGAAAATTTACTTACTGCTGCTATTGTCACCAATTCTTGCCGTCAAGGACAAAATTCATTAATAGTTAAAGGTAGGGGGGGTTTAGCCTTGACTTCAGATCAACTACCTAGTAGTAGTGAGGTAGAAGTAAGTTTAATTGCGCCCACATCTGTAAAATCATCATCTGCTATTAACTCTAGATCTGCAAACATGGAGAAAACAGCATTTAAAACCATTGTTCCAGCCCAGGGTTGGGAAATCAATAGTCAGGGAGATGTGGTTTTGGTCGCTCATTCCACAGGAAACCCCGCTGAGAGAGTCAATACTGCTATTACTTGTGCATCAAATTAAGGTGGAGTTGAAAGAAAATGAGAATAAATCAGAAAACAACCCGGAAAATAACCCAGAAAAACAAATTTTCTCTGCAAAAAAGATTCTATCGTTCTCTTTTGCCACTGATTTTACTTTTTTGTTTTTCCCTGGCTATTACTCCTGTAATTGCCCAAAATCAGATAAATAAACCGGATAATGACCAATTAATTGAACAAGCAAGCCAATTGTATAAAGCTGGGAAATTTAGCGAAGCTATCCCAATTTGGGAACAAGCTATCCAGTCCTTACCCCAGGATTCTCTTAATCAAGCCTTAGTACGAAGTAATCTTGCCTTGACTTATCAGCAACAGGGAAAATGGGAATTAGCTAAAAGCGAAATTAACCAAAGTCTAAAGA
>NZ_BJCF01000125.1 GCF_005402965.1 Dolichospermum planctonicum | reverse complement strand
TAATTGGAACTTGGGATTTACATTTTTACCAGATTAAGCAAATAAAGAGAGTTAGGATAGTTAAACGTTCTGACGGTTACTATATCCAGTTTTGTGTAGATGCAGAACGGAATATTGACATCAATGCCACAGGTAAAACTGTTGGTTTAGATGTTGGTCTTAACAGTTTCTACACTAATTCTCAAGGGGATAAAATTGATAATCCTAGGTATTTGCGGAAATCAGAAAAATCTTTAAAACGATTACAGAAAAAAGTTAGTCGCAAAAAGAAAGGTTCTAATAATCGCAAAAAAGCTATTAACCGTCTTGGTAGAAAACATTTGAAAGTTTCACGTCAGCGTAAAGACTTTGCTATAAAGACAGCATTGTGCGTAGTTAAATCTAATGATTTAGTGGCGTTTGAAAAACTGCAAGTGAGAAACATGGTTAAGAATAGCAAATTAGCCAAATCAATTAGTGATGCTGGATGGTCATTGTTTACTCAATGGTTACAATATTTTGGTAAAGTCTATGGGCGTGTGATTGTATCAGTTGCACCACAATATACTTCTCAAAATTGTTCTAATTGTGGAGAAATAGTTAGAAAATCCCTATCAGTTAGAACTCATGTTTGTAAATGTGGGTGCATACTTGACCGTGACCACAATGCTGCAATTAACATTCTAACTAAAGCACTAAAACAAACTGGCTATCATTTAAGTACCGTCGGGCGGACGGAAACTAATAACGCTTGTGGAGAGATGACCCTCT
>NZ_BJCF01000124.1 GCF_005402965.1 Dolichospermum planctonicum | reverse complement strand
GAATCTCTGTTTTGATTTCTCTTCCTCCAGCTACTAAGATGTTTCAGTTCGCTGGGTTGGCTCTTTCCTGTCTATATATTCAACAGGTAGTATTTAGGGTTGCCCCATTCGGATATTTCCGGCTCTTAGTTTGCTTCCAACTCCCCGGAACATTTCGTCGGTAACCACGTCCTTCTTCGCCTCTGTGTGCCTAGGTATCCACCATTAGCCCTTATTAGCTTGACCACAATTTTTCTTTGCTTTCACATCCATCTAAATGTCTGTGTCTGCCTGCTTTTTCTCGTTCTCTTATGCAGTTTTCAAGGTTCTGGCTGGAATTTCCCCCAGCAGTCTAACTTTTATAGTTAGGTGCTGTTTTTTTTCCAATGTGGAGGTTAGCGGACTCGAACCGCTGACATCCTGCTTGCAAAGCAGGCGCTCTACCAACTGAGCTAAACCCCCAAAAAGAACTCAAAATTTCTAGTCATGCTTCAAAAATATTTAATTTTGACTTTTGACTTTTGATTTTTGACTTCCTTCAGGTGGGCCATCCTGGACTCGAACCAGGGACCTCACCCTTATCAGGGGTGCGCTCTAACCACCTGAGCTAATAGCCCTTATCGAACCAAATCATAGTTTGAAAGCTTTACTTCAAGTCTGCGACCGACCTAGGTTAGACCAATTTAGTTTCTACCCACAATTTTCACTGCTTTCGATTTCTAAATGGATTAGGTCTCCCTAAAAGGAGGTGATCCAGCCACACCTTCCGGTACGGCTACCTTGTTAC
>NZ_BJCF01000123.1 GCF_005402965.1 Dolichospermum planctonicum | reverse complement strand
ATGTCAGAATCAGGATATCCAGGATGAAAGGATGTACAGGATGAGGAGGGGGATTTTTTGATGATGTCAATGATTTTAAATGGTGCGTTACTATATAATATAGCGAACTGCTTGCAGCAGCGCTTCGCTATCGCTATCCTACCTCCAAAGCCTTTACCTCAAGTACAGATATTAATAATAAAATAAAACTCTTGTGGTGCGGGCATCTTGCCCGCACAAAATGTACCTCACTCAACCTAAACTTACCCTATTATATAGCGAACTGCTTGCAGCAGCGCTTCGCTATCGCTGTGCTACACCCAAAGTCTTCACCTCAAGTACAGATATTAATAATAAAATAAAACTCTTGTGGTGCGGGCATCTTGCCCGCACAAGGTGTACCTCACTCAAGCTGAACTTGCTGTATTATATAGCGAACTGCTTGCAGCAGCGCTTCGCTATCGCTATGCTACACACAAATTCTTTACCTAATCGCTAACACACCCTACTCAAAAAGCTATTCCCTGTTCCCTGTCAGCTGTCACCTAATTTAAGATAGTTCTTCCTTATCAAGATAAGGATAACATATTTAAAATCCTTTGTCAACACCTGAAAAGCAAATTTTTCGCGGTTTTTTTTGCGTTAATTGTTGCTTTGTGGGGTAATGTCAGAATCAGGATATCCAGGATGAAAGGATGTACAGGATGAGGAGGGGGATTTTTTGATGATGTCAATGATTTTAAATGGTGCGTTACTATATAATATAGCGAACTGCTTGCAGCAGCGCTTCGC
>NZ_BJCF01000122.1 GCF_005402965.1 Dolichospermum planctonicum | reverse complement strand
GATGATCTTCTCTATGGACAAGACGGTAATGATACCCTGAATGCTGGTCATGGACGAGATCGTCTTGAAGGTGGAGATGGAGATGATGTTTTGTCTGGAGGTGCTGGGGATGATGGCTTTTATTATGGTAACTTAGGTCTCTTTGGTGGTAATGGCAATGACACCTTAAATGGTGAAGCTGGTAATGACGAACTTTATGGTCATGATGGTAATGACATCTTAAATGGGGGTTCTGAAGATGATTACATTGATAGTGGTGCAGGTAGCGATACTATTGACGGCGGTTCAGGAAATGATACCCTCAAATTAGATTACTCTGCTCAAATCACTCCTATTACCATCACCTATACCGACACTCAGGTAGTTGCATCTGGGGGAGGAGATACCTTCAAAGCAATTGAAGGAGTTAATCTGCTCAGTGGTAGTGGTGCTGACAATCTGAACTTTATTGCCACCAGTTTAAATAGTAACATTCAAGGTGGAGGTGGTAATGATTTTATTGCTCTCGGCAGTGCTGATGATCTTCTCTATGGACAAGACGGTAATGATACCCTGAATGCTGGTCATGGACGAGATCGTCTTGAAGGTGGAGATGGAGATGATGTTTTGTCTGGAGGTGCTGGGGATGATGGCTTTTATTATGGTAACTTAGGTCTCTTTGGTGGTAATGGCAATGACACCTTAAATGGTGAAGCTGGTAATGACGAACTTTATGGTCATGATGGTAATGACATCTTAAATGGGGGTTCTGAAGATGATTACATTGATAGTGGTGCAGGTAGCGATACTATTGACGGCGGTTCAGGA
>NZ_BJCF01000121.1 GCF_005402965.1 Dolichospermum planctonicum | reverse complement strand
TCAAAGCCCGTATTGATTGGGGACACACTCTAACTGACATCAATTCTCAAGACCAAACATCATCAGAAAACCGTTTACACTTCTCTGTGGAGTCAAGATTATGAAGCTCAACCTATGTGGAACAACCTTAATTCAACAATTAATATTACAGATTATCACTGGCTTGATTGTCGCTGCTAATCCTGGGATAGTTAAAGCGCAACTGACACCGGATAATACCGTTGGTTCTACTACTAGAAGTGATACTGTTAAGGGACTTAATAGTGATATCATCGAGGGAGGAGCAACCCGTGGTACTAATTTATTTCACAGTTTCACTAATTTTAATGTAGATGCTGGTAAGGGAGTTTATTTTAGTAACCCTGCTGATATTAACAACATTTTAACCAGGGTTACTGGCAGCAGTCAGTCAAATATTTTCGGAACTTTAGGGGTGTTAGGTAATGCTAACCTGTTTTTAATTAATCCCAATGGTATTAGTTTTGGTCCAAATGCTCAGTTAGATGTCAAAGGTTCTTTTGTCGCTTCCACTGCGGATAAAATTGTTTTTGATAATTATCAATTTACTACCACTAATCCCACAGCGCCACCGTTGTTAACTGTGAATATTCCTCTAGGGTTAGGTTTCCGCAATAATCCTGGGGATATTAATGTTAATCTGGCTGGTTCTACCCTAGCATTTAATAACGGTCAGGGATTGAAAGTTCCTGAAGGCAAAACCCTAGCCCTAATTGGTGGTAATGTCAATATTAATGGTAATGGTGTTAATGCAGAAGGATTGAGAGCGGGAATTTTATCACCGGGAAGTCGGGTACAATTGGGTGGTTTAACTCAGACGGGAACTGTTAATTTCAACGAAAATTT
>NZ_BJCF01000120.1 GCF_005402965.1 Dolichospermum planctonicum | reverse complement strand
CCCACATTCCGCACCCCAAACTGTCACAGAGGTAAATTACGTAGAGAAAAAATTAAAGAGAGCATCAAAACAAACATATAAAGTGAAAAAAGGCATTTGAGAAACAGTAAATCACCAAAAACGTCATCAAAACCTATTCTCAATAAGAAGCAATAAGAATGCACACCACCCGGAGAGGACAACAAATAAATAAAATCAGAGATTCAAGAGACAAATCATAAGTTAGTCTAATCAATTAAAGTAAAAAACGAAATTATAGACCTAGTAAAATGGAGCTATAAATCAAAGAAATTAGCTCATCTTTACAAGAGAAATTAAATTGATAGAGATAATAATTAGGTGACTAATTGATAGTAACGAAAACAATCATCTGGTAAAAGATTCAAGATAAAATCTCTATCTTGAGTCCAATTAGAGACGTGTTTTTCATTGTTATATTCAACTAAATGAATACACTCAAAGCATTGAAAAATCCAGCGCAAAGTAGGGCGGTTAGTTGCTTTACCTAATTGATTTTTAATTGTTGATTTAGAATTGAAGAGAGCATTTCTAATTTGACGTTGAGCCAAAGTATAAACTAGTAGACATAAACCCATAATCATTCCCAGCGACTCTATTCTTTCAGGACTTTTGAGGAAAATACTGTCGGCAAAAAATAATGGGTCTTTGAGAAAAGCAAACCCCCGTTCACATGATTGTTGAGCTTTATATTCACTTAGCATAGAATCATTACTTAGTTCCTTTGAATCTAAAACGTTCGTAGCAATAATAAAACGCCCTGCACTCAGCATTTCCGTATTAATTTTACTTTCATCCTGGGAGACTGTAGCTGATATTTGGTAAGATATTTCTTGTGGAGAATCTTTTGTCTTAGAT
>NZ_BJCF01000119.1 GCF_005402965.1 Dolichospermum planctonicum | reverse complement strand
CTTTCCTGGTGTCTATGGCGCGGTGGAACCACACTGATCCCTTCCCGAACTCAGAGGTGAAACGCTGCTGCGGCGACGATAGTTTGGGGGTAGCCCCATGTCAAAATAGCTCGATGCCAGGTTTATTTTTTACAACCACATCACCCTCTCTATTTATTTAGTGGGGGTTTTGTTTTGAGCGACAATTTTTTAGCGATGACTGTGGTGAGCTTATCCCCATCTGTGTCAAAAAGTTAATTTAACATCTGAAAGATTTACCTATCCCCTTTTATCTTCTTCCAATGAACCACGAAGGAGCAAAGAACAGGAAGGAAAGGAGGTTTGAGAGATATTTGGCGTAAGTCCTATTACAAAACGAAGTGCATAATGTGGCATATAAAAAAAGTTTATGGGTGGGAATTGGTTGTCAACAAGGAATTTCCCAGGAGTTAATTAAATCCGCTATTAAAAAGGTTTTCCAAGAGTACCAACTTGTGTATGATGAAATAGCTGGAATTGCAACTATTGATAAAAAAGCTTCAGAAATTGGTTTGGTAGAATTTTGTGATTTAGAAAATTTACCTTTAAAAACCTTTAGTTCTGAATTTTTAAATAATGTATTTGTTCCTAATCCTAATCATAGTATTACTAAGTTATTGGGGACATCTAGCGTAGCAGAGGCATCAGCAATTCTTGCAGCTTCAGAAATCACATCTGCGGAAATAACTTTATTAGTTCCTAAACAGATTTTTCGATTCCAAGACAAAGGAGGAGCGCTAACTGTAGCCGTTGCTCAACTGTACTGCATTTAATTTGTATTTACAGCACTTCCCGGTGTTATGAGGTACAGTAACAACAATTAGTGAACCAATTTTTTAAATGTTGAGGATTCATCAAATCGAGAGCAACAGAAATAACTTTATCAACTATTTCAGTGGTAGTTGGA
>NZ_BJCF01000118.1 GCF_005402965.1 Dolichospermum planctonicum | reverse complement strand
TTGACCCATTCACTAAACAAAGCATCTTGACAAACAATATTATGATCCAAAGTATCCAAAGGTAAAGCAGGTTCAGTCAAACATAAATCATCAATCGCAATTTTCCGCGCTATCATCAAAGTTACCCGCGCTAATTCCACAGCAAAAGGATTTGTATCCATACCATAAAACTGTAAAGGTGTTACCAAACCCATTTCCATTTGTTGACTTTTAGACCCATTCAAAGACTGGATTTTTTCTAAAAGCATTCTTTCCACTCTTTTCAATTGCTGATATGCTATATAAAGAAAATTCCCCGAACCACAAGCAGGGTCCAAAACCCGATAACCTTGTAATTCTATCTGCAATTTTCCCAATTCCTTAACCGTACTTGCTTCCTCAATTTTATCCTCCCAATAACGACTAATTGTGGGACGGACAATTTTCATAATATCTCCCTCAGAAGTATAATGAATTCCCTTCGCGTGACGTTCTTTCTTATCTACCGTTCCCTCAAATAAATTCCCAAAAATCGCCGGACGGACCTTACTCCAATTCTCCCGCGCAGAAACATCTAAAAAATTTAATTCTTCCCTAGTTAACTCAATGGGGTCAATGCGAGAAAATAAACCCCCATTAAAATAATCTACACCTTGATAACGTCCCGCAGGAGTTTTCCCCAGTTGATTCATTTCCCGAAACAAACCACCTAAAAGATCATAGGAACTTGACCCATTCATACAATCTTGAACACAAGAAACAAACAAATCACGGGGTAACAATTGTCTATCTTCCGCAAACATAGCCAACACACATTGTAAAACAAACCGCTGTGCTGTTAACTTTTCAATACCCCTAGCTTCCAACTCTAATAATAACTCTCCCATACGACGAGCCGCCCTTTCCGTCACTTCCACCTGGTTGTTTTGGAATATAGGAGTTTTTTGACCTAATTCCATAAA
>NZ_BJCF01000117.1 GCF_005402965.1 Dolichospermum planctonicum | reverse complement strand
GGTGTCTATACCTGGGTCGGTATTTTCGATAATGGTATCATTGAGATTATCAACAATATAGGTATCGTTGCCTAAACCACCAATTAAAGCATCATTGCCTAAACCACCGTCAAGGGTGTTATTAGCGTCGTTACCTGTGATGACGTTATTAAGTGCGTTCCCTGTACCGTTAATAGCTGCTGTTCCTGTTAAAGTCAGGTTTTCCACGTTAGCAGCAAGAGTCAAAGTAACACTAGATTGAATGGTATCTGTACCTGCGATGGCACTTTCGATAATGGTATCATTGGGATTATCAACAATGTAGATATCATTGCCTAAACCACCGTCAAGGATGTTATTAGCACTGTTACCTGTGATGACGTTATTAAGTGCGTTCCCTGTACCGTTAATTGCTGCTGTTCCTGTCAGAGTTAGGTTTTCAACGTTGGTAGCAAGAGTTAAGGTGACACTAGATCGAATGGTATCTGTACCCTCGTTGACATTTTCGGTAATGGTATCAGTGGTGCTATCTACAATATAGATATCGTTGCCTTTACCACCAATTAGGATGTCATGACCAGCACCACCATCAAGGGTGTCATTGCCAGAAAAACCAACGAGGGTGTCATTGCCATCAGTACCATTAAGGGAGTCATCACCATCAGTACCAGTGATCGGAGTCGGATTGACGGATTGTTTGATTTCAATGATGCCTCTGAAAGCTGTGGGAGGGACAAGGGTAGTGGGGTCGGGGTAATCATTCCATTGACCAGCAGCACCGAAATTCATCACCACATAATCTTCACCCTGTGGTCCGCCATTATCTGGTTGACCGGGAAACCAGTTACGGTAAGTAGATGTTTCACCACTTGCCCAATTGAACTGGCCTTCTGTTACATTATCTGTCAAGCCAATCCATAGTTGTTCAGTACCACCAAAGGTGGTGACTAACCATTGTTGCTCTTGTAGTGAGTTAATAGTGACAAGATTTCCGCCTAAACTTTGG
>NZ_BJCF01000116.1 GCF_005402965.1 Dolichospermum planctonicum | reverse complement strand
TACAGCACTTCCCGGTGTTATGAGGTACAGTAACAACAATTAGTGAACCAATTTTTTAAATGTTGAGGATTCATCAAATCGAGAGCAACAGAAATAACTTTATCAACTATTTCAGTGGTAGTTGGAGAAAAAGTACGTAAAAAAGATTTGAGTTGTGACCACCATAACTCAATGGGATTAAAATCAGGAGAGTATGGAGATAAACAAATAACTTTCGCACCTACAGATTCAATCATTGGTTTAATTGATGCTAGTTTATGTGCAGGTAAGTTATCCATAATTACTACTGCTCCCGTCCATAATTGAGGTACTAAAAACTTTTCAATAAATACTTCAAATGCCTTGCTATCCATTGAGTTATTCATTGTCATTAATGCCACTACTTTTTTAATACTGATTGCTCCAATTACTGTAACTTTTGTACCACGATAAAATGGTTTCATTTCGTATACTCTTGTTCCCTTCTGAGAACGTGCATGAGTTCTGGTTAAACCCAGTATTACCCCTGTTTCATCCAAAAATACCAAGTTTTCTGGATCTATATCCCTTACCTTTTCCCAATATTCTGTCCTTAATTTTTGGACTCTTTCTGTTCCTGCTTGGCTACTTTGCAATGTTTTTTTTTGCGATTTAATCCCAATTTTTGTAAGGAGCGACACATTGCAGTCCGACTCACCCAATTACCTGTCTTTAATGCAAATAATTCACATAGTTCCACTATTGTTGCATCCTGATTCTCTGACACCAGTTTCCTTAACTCTAATTCCGCATTTGCTAGATGACTAAATCTTGGCTTACCCGGTTTTAATGGTTGTAGATTGCCATCGCTTTGTTGTTGCTTTACCAGCTTTTGTACTAGACTTTTACTAACTGCAAATCTGATTGCCACTTGACGAATTGATATTTTTTCCTCAATATGGGCTGCAACTATTTTTTCTCGGAGATCCACTGAATATGCTTTCATGACAGTATTATCTTTATTATTACTAACTGTACCTCATAACTTCGGAAACTGCTGTA
>NZ_BJCF01000115.1 GCF_005402965.1 Dolichospermum planctonicum | reverse complement strand
TCCCCGTGGCGTAGCACCTGTCACCTGATTAAAGTGATAATTGTAGGTTGGGTTAAGCGACAACGTAACCCAACAAAGTCCTAACAACAAAGTCCCTAAGTTATTGGGTTGAGAAAACCCAATAAAGTTATTAACTAAATAGGAAAGTACCTCCGAACAGGTTTAAACTCGCATTGGTGCTATTAAATCCAGATGTACCGGATAAAGTCATTAATGATTGACCAGTACCAAAACCAGTATTACCAATAATACCATCCCCAGCCCGCACTAATGTAGAATTACCTGATGTAATTACATCAAAACTGGCAATACCTGTAAAGTTCAGTTTATCGCCACTGACACCGCGCACAAATTGGTAAACTATATCTGTACCATGACCAAGAACGTAATTAACGTTATCTACAGCATTATCGTTTAAACCTAAATACAGGCTATCGCTACCACGACCACCAATTAAAGTATCAGCACCCGCATTACCTGTGAGGGTATCATTTCCTAAACCACCGGTGAGAATGTTAGCTGCTGCGTTACCTGTAATGCTGTTATTCAGGTTATTACCTGTACCGTTAATAGCGGTTGTTCCCTGTAACGTTAGGTTTTCTAAGTGGTTTCTTAATGTCCAAGTGATAGAAGATTTAACGGTATCTATTCCACCATTTAAAAATTCAATAATGACATCTCCTACATTATCTACTACATAAGTATCATTTCCTTTACCACCGATTAAAAAGTCTATACCTGCTCCCCCGTTCAGAGTGTCATTACCGTCTCCACTACTTAAATCATCGTTTCCTGTACCTGCTTTAATCCAATCATTACCAGTAGTACCATCAAAACTAACTGTACCTGTAAAGCCACTTAAATCAAAGCGTTCAAATCCGAATACTGTTGTCCCTGGAATATTTAATTGATTGGTGGTGTTACTGGTATCTATGGAGATAAGATCATTAGCTGTTCCTCCGCTGATAATTAAGGTGTCTGTGCCATTACCACCTTTGATGGTGTCGTTTTGTTGTAAATT
>NZ_BJCF01000114.1 GCF_005402965.1 Dolichospermum planctonicum | reverse complement strand
GCTAGTTTTTTCTGGAGTTTACGAATCTTCCTGTCTAATTTTGAGTAATCAGGACTTTGGGCTTTTTCTCCATTACTCATTACAGCAAAAGTTTTTATTCCTAAATCAATACCGATACTTTGGTTTTTAGCATCAATATTAACGGGTTCAACTTCTACTACAAAACTGAGAAAATAGCGATTAGCGCCATCTTTGATAACTGTCACGGAACTGGGAGAAGATGGTAATTCCCTAGACCAGATTGGTTTGACATTTCCAATTTTAGCAAGGTAAACTTCATTTCCTTTAATTGAAAAACCGCCAATTCTAAACCGTGCTAATTGTTGATTTGTCTTCTTTTTGAACTTAGGTCTACCAACTTTTTTACCTTTTCGCTTACCTTTAAGAGAATCGAAAAAGTTTTTATAGGCAATGCCTAAATCTGCAACTGATTGTTGCAAAGGAATATTAGAAACCTCGGACAACCACTCTCGTTCAGCAGTTTTCTTTGCTTGAGTAATAACTAATTTTTGTAAGTCGTTGTTGCTTGGCAATTTCTCAGACTGCTTACAGAGAGCCAGAGCATCATTCCAAACCACACGAACGCAACCAAACAACTGAGCTAAACTTTGTTGTTGTTGAATTGTGGGATAGAACCGATACTGATATCTGGCTTTCATGATTAGTGCTATAATTGGTTCGTAAATTAATTATATATTGGTTTGAGTAAAATGACAAGGATTTTTAGACGGGAAAGACATAGCGTTACAGACTTAAAGGCTCATTTGGTCTGCGTTACTAAATATCGTCGGTCTGTATTTACTGGAGAAAGTATTAATTTAATTGAAAAATCATTTCGAGAAGTTGCTGAAAAAATGAATTTTCAAGTGCTTGAGTTCAATGGTGAAGATAATCACGTTCATGCACTTATTGAGTATCCGCCAAAACTATCTATTTCTCAAATAGTAAATGCTTTGAAAGGGGTATCTAGTCGTAGGTATGGGCAAGCTGGCTATAAAAAACCTCATAGAGAAGCGTTATGGAGTCCCAGTT
>NZ_BJCF01000113.1 GCF_005402965.1 Dolichospermum planctonicum | reverse complement strand
AGCGGGTAAAACTATCACCGAATTAACCCACATTGGGGAACTTTTAGAACTATATAAAGGTAGAGTCAGACTGGAAGGAGAAAAGAATATTCAACCTTTAGATGATGATTATATTAAATTTATTCGTTTTGCTCAATATCAAATTGAAAATAATGCTCAAAATGCGGGTATTATTGGTTTTATTACTAATCATTCCTATCTCAATGGTTTAATTCATCGAGGTATGAGGGAAGAATTGTTAAAGTATTTTGATAGATTATATATCATGGATTTACATGGTAATTCTTTATTAAAAGAAACCACTCCAGAGGGAAATATTGATCAAAATGTGTTTGATATTCAACAGGGTGTAGCGATTTTAATTGCTGTGCGGGAAAAAGATCAACCTGATTATGGTTCTACTGCTTATAAATCCAGAGATGGTGTTAAGGAAATGGCTAAGGTGTTATATTATGATCTGTGGGGAAGACGCGAGGATAAATATAAGTTTTTAGAATCTGCAAGTTTAGATAATATTGATTGGATAGAAGTAAAACCTACTGAACCTAATTACTTTTTTGCACCGAAAAATCTTGATTATGAAGATGAATATAAAAGAGAGTTAAGTATTACGGATATATTTCCTATTTATGCTGCTGGTGTGAAAACTAGAAGGGATAATGTATGTGTTGACTACGATAGAGAAACTTTAATAAATCGTTTTCATGATATTTCTATAAATACTAATTTAGAAGAATTAAAACAAAAATACAATATCAAAGATACAGAATATTGGAGTTTAGAAAAAGCTAAGTTAGATATTAAACAAGATGAAATTGAATCAAAACTACTAGTATATGCTTATAGACCATTTGATAATCGTTGGGTTTATTATAATCCTAAGATTATTGAAAGGGGAGATAGTCGTAAAGAATTAATGGGACATTTGCTAAAGGGTAATAATATTGCGTTACTCTCCTGTCGTCAGCAAGTTGAACCTGGTTTTTATCATATATTTTGTTCAGAAATTCTCACAGAACATTGTACTGTATCGTTAAAAAGTAGAGAAGCAACTTATGTTTTTCCTCTTTATATCTACCCAAATACAGAAAATAAACAAACAAATCTTTTTGTAGAAAAAACTCCTAAC
>NZ_BJCF01000111.1 GCF_005402965.1 Dolichospermum planctonicum | reverse complement strand
AATTGAGGAAATAGAAAATGGTAGAATGTATGAAAATGCTTTGGAATGGCGCTTTGAGTTTCCTGAAGTGTTAAATAATGATGGTGTTTTTGTTGGTTTTGATGTGGTTATGGGAAATCCTCCTTATGGGTTATTTCCTTCCAAATCAGAATTAGTCTTATTGATTAATAAATATAATTATCTAGGTATAAATAATTCCCTAAAAGACAGCTATTTTACATTCTGCTTATTAGGTTTAAAGGATATTTTAAAACCTCATGGATACCTATGTTATATAGTACCTAATACTTGGAAATTACTTGATGTAGCACAGCAGTTTAGACAAAGTTTAATGAGTGAGTTTTATTTTTTGGGTATAGATGAATTTAAAACAAAAATCTTTGATGAAGCGAGGGTAGACTGTGATATTATTTTTATCCAAAAAAATCAATTAGCAGAATATAATGTAAATATAAAACTGAGAAATAGAAATATAATTGAGCGTGTCAATGTTCTATCAAAAAATACTTTATTAAAACAGCGATTTTTTAATTTTTCACTTGATGAAAAGCAAATATTGTTATTAGATAAAATTCAATCATGCTCTTTCTTAGTAAAAGATTACTTTGAAATCAAAAATGGTGTTAAACCTTACGAAGTTGGTAAAGGTTATCCACCACAGACCAAAAAAATATTAGATGAAAAACCTTATACTGCTGAAACTAAATTAAATGATAATTTTCAGCCATTAATAGGTGGACGTTATTTTCATAAATATGTGATTTTATGGAATGAAAATTTCTGGATAAGCTATGGTCAATGGCTCGCAGCACCCAGGGAAGAATCAATATTTCAAGCCAAAGAAAAACTAATTTTCAGACAGACTAGTGATCAAATAATTGGAACTTTGATTTCCTCTGGATTTATCATACGGAACAACGTTCATATTATTCTTAAAAAAGATGAAAAGTCTGATATTTTTGCTCTTAAATATCTGCTAAGTATCTTAAACTCAAAATTAGTTGATTTTGTTTACACTAGTATGAATCCAGAAAGGGGAGAAGCTTTAGCAGAGGTAAAAGCATTTCATTTAGGAATATTACCCTTTTATCCACTTTCAAGAAAAGATCAATTTCCTCTGATTAAAATAGTTAATCAAATTCTCACCGCTAAAAAATCAGATCCACAAGCAGATACAACCCACATTCCGCACCCTGAACTGTCACAGATCAAAAAAGCAGAGATAGTAGTACATAATAACTAACGATCAATTAAAGAGAAATAAGCTTAATGAGAATACATATCATTAAAAGGGGGGTGG
>NZ_BJCF01000110.1 GCF_005402965.1 Dolichospermum planctonicum | reverse complement strand
CTATGCTCCCACAGAACAGTAAGTGACTATTGACACTTTGTCCATCGACTACGCCTTTCGGCCTCGCCTTAGGTCCCGACTAACCCAGAGTGGACGAACCTGGCTCTGGAACCCTTAGGGTTTCGGGGTGTATGATTCTCACATACATTTGCGCTACTCAAGCCGACATTCTCACTTCCGTTTCGTCCACAGCTGCTTGCCGCTACTGCTTCTCCCTACTACGGAACGCTCCCCTACCGATTATGATTAGTAATCCCACAGCTTCGGTACATCACTTAGCCCCGTTCATTTTCGGCGCAAGAACGCTTGACTAGTGAGCTATTACGCACTCTTTCAAGGGTGGCTGCTTCTAGGCAAACCTCCTAGTTGTCTAGGCATTCTCACCTCCTTTATCACTTAGTGATGATTTGGGGACCTTAGCTGGTGGTCTGGGCTGTTTCCCTCTTGACAATGAAGCTTATCCCCCACTGTCTCACTGGCTGTGTGTTCTCTGGGTATTCTGAGTTTGTCTCGATTTGGTACCGGTCTCCCAGCCCGCACCGAAACAGTGCTTTACCCCCCAGATTTAATCACAACCGCTGCGCCTCAACACATTTCGGGGAGAACCAGCTAGCTCCTGGTTCGATTGGTATTTCACCCCTAACCACACCTCATCCGCTGATTTTTCAACATCAGTCGGTTCGGACCTCCACTTGGTGTTACCCAAGCTTCATCCTGGACATGGTTAGATCACCAGGGTTCGGGTCTATAAACACTGATTTTCGCCCTCTTCAGACTCGGTTTCCCTTTGGCTCCAGCATTCTCGCTTTAACCTACCAGTGCCTATAAGTCGCCGGCTCATTCTTCAACAGGCACGCGGTCATCCGTTTAATCGGACTCCCACTGCTTGTAAGCTTATGGTTTCATGTTCTATTTCACTCCCCTTCCGGGGTTCTTTTCACCTTTCCCTCGCGGTACTTGTTCTCTATCGGTCACACAGTAGTATTTAGCCTTACGAGGTGGTCCTCGCTGATTCATACGGAATTCCTCGTGCTCCGTACTACTCGGGATGCAGCTACTATCCTTTGACTTTCGACTACGGGACTTTCACCCCCTCTGGTACAGTATTTAGCTGTTTCGTCTAGTCTCCAGATTCGATATTGCTGTCCCACTACCCCAAAAGATAAATCCTTTGGTTTAGGCTCTTCCCCTTTCGCTCACCACTACTGAGGGAATCTCTGTTTTGATTTCTCTTCCTCCAGCTACTAAGATGTTTCAGTTCGCTGGGTTGGCTCTTTCCTGTCTATATATTCAACAGGTAGTATTTAGGGTTGCCCCATTCGGATATTTCCGGCTCTT
>NZ_BJCF01000109.1 GCF_005402965.1 Dolichospermum planctonicum | reverse complement strand
CCCACATTCCGCACCCTGAACTGTCACAGATCAAAAAAGCAGAGATAGTAGTACATAATAACTAACGATCAATTAAAGAGAAATAAGCTTAATGAGAATACATATCATTAAAAGGGGGGTGGTGTGAGAAAGTAAAGTTTCCTAAGGAGTCCGAATTCAAGATGATTAAAAAATTTATTATTCAGAAAGCAAGAAATGAGAGAATCATAATAGACAAGTAGAGGAAACTGTTGTGAAATTAAAACCCCAAGAAATAGAAATTCAGAACATAGACCATCTAGGGATAGTAGCAGGAATCATAGATTCAATCGGAATAGTAGAAATAATAAATGAATTAATAGGAGTCGAAAAAGACGAAAAAGTAAATGCAGGTCAAGTAGTAAAAGCCATGATAATAAACGGGTTAGGATTTGTCTCCAAACCGTTATATATGTTTCCTAAATATTTTGAAACAATCGCTTGTGAACATCTAATAGGAACAGGAGTAAAACCAGAATATCTCAACGACGACAAACTAGGCAGAGTCATGGATAAACTATTTATCAAAGGATTGGATACAATATTTTTTATCATAGCCTTAAAAGCAGCCCAAAAATTTGGAGTATCACTATCAACATCACATCTAGACTCATCATCAATGCACGTACATGGACAGTATAACACTAGCTTACCAGAAGTAATATTTGAGAGTCAAGAAATAGGAAATAACCAAGAATTAGAAGAAATAGCAGTAAAATCACCAAAAGAAATAACCATCACTTATGGTTATTCCCGTGACCACAGACCAGATTTAAAACAGTTCATCATAGAAATGATATGTTCAGGAGATGGAGACATACCAATATTTTTAAAACTAGCATCGGGAAACCAAGCGGACTCATCATGTTTTGGTAAAATAGCAATAGAATATCACAAACAATTAGAAGTTAATAGTCTCATGGTTGCTGACTCGGCATTATATACAGAATCAAACCTGAAAATGATGTCAGATTTACAGTGGTTATGTCGAGTACCATTAAGCATCAAAGCAGCAAAATCATTAATATCAACAATACCAGAATCAGAATTTATTGATAGTACAATACCCGGATATAAATTAGCATCAAAAACCGAAAATTATGCAGGAATAGAACAGAGATGGCTAGTAGTACAAAGTCAAGAAAGAAGAGAATCAGACTTGCGTAAACTCACAGAAAAAGTTATCAAAGCAGAATCAAAAGCTGTGCAGGATTTGAAAAAGTTATCACCAGAAGAATTTGCTTGTGAAGCAGATGCTATGAAGGCATTATCAAAATTATCAAAACAGTTTAAATATCACCAAATTAACGAAAGTAAAGTTACTCAAGTCAAATCTAA
>NZ_BJCF01000108.1 GCF_005402965.1 Dolichospermum planctonicum | reverse complement strand
ATTTTTTTCTCCCGCTTCGTTCTCTCAGCTTTAGTTTCTGGAATCAAAAAAATTTGATTCTCCAAATTCTCAACCTCACCCTCTAACCTTCTTAACTTAGTCTTATTGACATCACTTAATCCTAAAGTTGTTTTAAAATTACCCTTAATATCAGCAATCAATTTTTTCATTTCCCGCTTTTGCTCCTTATTTTCAGCATTGCGGTAAGTTTTAACAGCATTTCTATAACTTTCCATACTGTATTTACTTCTATTTAAAGCTGGTCGCAAATCACTATCTAAAGCAAAACGACTAATTAAAGAATTACCACATTTAATATTAATATCAATATTAGGTAAAGTCTCCAACTCTCCCCTATTTAGGGGTGAGGTCTTATAATAAGCATTTTTCAAAAGTTCAACCCATAACCGCAACTGACATATTTTCACAGAATTAGAGTTAATATCCACCCCAAATAAACAACCTTCAATAATCCTTTGTTTCTCATAAAACAAAGTTTCCTGCACCCGTTGACTTTCTTGACTTTTAGGATTATACTCAAATAATAAACCATCCTCATCAATCACAATTAACTCATCATTCACAACTTCAATCTGATATTCCTTCAATCTTTTACCTTCCCTATCCAGTAAAACCTTCAATTCGCTTTTAATTGCGATAATTTCATTCAAAGCCGAAACTAAAAAATGTCCTGAACCTACCGCAGGATCACATATTTTTAAACTATTAATAATCGTATTAGCATCTTTTTTATCCTCTATCCTATCATATAAATCATCAATATTTTCACAACTCCAACCTTTAACTTCATTAAACTTCTGAACAACCGCTTTTCTAATTGTTTCCCGACACATATACATAGTAATAAAACCGGGAGTAAAGAAAGAACCGTCTTGATAACCATTAATTTTCTCGAAAATTAAACCCAGTACAGACGCATTAATTAATCTTTTATTCTCCTCTTGAATTTCTTCCCCAGTTTCACTACTAAAATCATAAGCGTCCAGAAATTCAAATAAATATTCTAAAGCGTTAATTTCACCAAATCGTTTTTTCCCGTTATTATCTTTTAAGACAGTAGCAGGAAAAATTTCTAATTTCTCATTTCTCAAATTACTAATAAAAATTGTTGCTTGTTCCATTTCCGTAGGTTCAAATAAAGAACTATTTAAATAAGGAACATGAGCAAATTTGTTTTTAAAACCCTCGTTTCTGTCTTCTGGTTTTCGTGCTAATACACTAAAAAATAGACTATTAAGATCATCATAATTTTGCACCTTATTTAAATTCAAAAATCCCCAAGCTAAATCATTTTGATGATATTTAATTAATTGTGCTTCTAATAGTTTGAGAAAGAGGATTCTATTTACCCAAGTAATTGCTAATTCTAA
>NZ_BJCF01000107.1 GCF_005402965.1 Dolichospermum planctonicum | reverse complement strand
CTGTCAACTGTCAACTGTCAACTGTCAACTGTCAACTGTCAACTGTCAACTGTCAACTGTCAACTGTCAACTGTCAACTGTTCCCTTATATAGCGAACTGCTTGCAGCAGCGCTTCGCTATCGCTATGTTTCACATAAAGTCTTTCCCCATGGTGCGTTACTAGTCGCTAACACACCCTACTTTTAAAATTTCAGATAGTTCTTCCTTATCAAGTTCAGGATAACATTTTTAAAATCCTTTGTCAATACCTAAAAAGCAAATTTTTCGCGGTTTTTTGCGTTTTGTTGGCTGTTCCCTGTCAACTGTCAACTGTCAACTGTCAACTGTCAACTGTCAACTGTCAACTGTCAACTGTCAACTGTCAACTGTCAACTGTCAACTGTTCCCTTATATAGCGAACTGCTTGCAGCAGCGCTTCGCTATCGCTATCCTACATTCAAAGTCTTTACCTCAAGTACAGATATTATATTGCGGGGTGCGGGGTGCGGGGTGCGGGGTTATCTTCTTCATCCTCTTCTTCATACTCCCCACTCTCTAACTCTGTACTCCGCACTCTTTAAGATAGTTCTTCCTTATCAAGTTCAGGATAACATTTTTAAAATCCTTTGTCAATACCTAAAAAGCAAATTTTTCGCGGTTTTTTGCGTTTTGTTGGCTGTTCCCTGTCAACTGTCATCAGCAGAAACTAAAAATGATGTAGAGACGTTTCATGAAACGTCTCTACAATGTGGTTTACATCAAGGATACCAGGATACCAGAAGCTACACTATGGTAAAGTTATTGAGTCTTAAAGTACCAGTTAAACCTGTAACCTCAATGATAGCATCCGTAGTGGCATTAAATCCTGCGGTACCGTCATTAATAGCGACAAAGCTGCGAGTACCAAAGGTAAATTGAGCCGCAGAGTTAGCTGTAAACACACTATTAGTTAACCTAGCTGCAATTCCGGCTGTATCAAGTGTTGCTACAGATCCGGCATTAGAGAATCCGCTACGGGCAGTGGAAACAAGGAATAAATCATTGCCAGTAGTAGCATTGAATCCGGTAATGACATCAAAGTTACTGAAAACAGAATCAGCTAAAGTGCGGTAGTCAAAACGGTCTACTCCCAACCCTCCAATCAGAGTATCTTTTCCAACTCCTCCGGTTAGGGTGTTATTACCTGCGTTACCAGTGATGGTGTTATTAGCAGTGTTACCTGTACCGTTAATGGCTGCTGTTCCTGTTAAAGTCAGGTTTTCCACGTTAGCAGCAAGAGTCAAAGTAACACTAGATTGAACGGTATCTATACCTGCGTTGGTAAGTTCAGTAATGGTGTCAGAGGTGCTATCTACAATGTAGATATCGTTGCCTAAACCACCAATTAAGGTATCTGTACCTGCACCACCGTCAAGGGTGTTATTAGCACCGTTACCAGTGATGGTGTTATTAGCAGTGTTACCAGTACCG
>NZ_BJCF01000105.1 GCF_005402965.1 Dolichospermum planctonicum | reverse complement strand
TTGTGGGGTGGGCTTCTAGCCCGCCATAATTTACTTGTGGGGTGGGCTTCTAGCCCGCCATAATTTACTTGTGGGGTGGGCTTCTAGCCCGCCATAATTTACTTGTGGGGTGGGCTTCTAGCCCGCCCAAATCTATAATATAGATACAATAGCCGATTAAACCATTCTCATACTTAGATCCAACCATCTAGACTGAGTAATAGGCGCACTAGTAGAAATATAATCAACACCAGTTTCTGCTACAGCGCGAATAGTCTCTAAGTTGACATTTCCCGAAGCCTCAATTTTTACTCGATTATCTTCATGACGAATCAGCGACACAGCTTGACTCATCATTTTTAAAGGCATATTATCCAACATAATAATATCTGCCTTATACTCTAACGCTTCTTGCACCTGTGCCAAAGTTTCCGTTTCCACCTCAATTGTCAGAGGATAAGGAATGTGAGAACGAACGCGGGTAATAGCCTCCCCAATTCCCCCAGCCGCTATAATATGATTATCCTTAATCATCACCGCATCATCCAAACCCATTCGGTGATTTATAGCACCACCTAAAGCAGTCGCGTACTTTTCCAAAATTCTCAACCCTGGTGTAGTTTTGCGCGTATCCACCAATTGAGCAGGTAAATCAGCTATTTTCTCCACATATACATTAGTTAAACTCGCGATTCCACTTAATCGCATCGTCAAATTCAACGCCACCCTTTCTCCCATTAACAGAGCATCTAAAGAACCACCAATTTCCGCTATTACCTGTCCTGGTTCACATTTTGCCCCCTCAGCGGTAATATTTGCAAAATTGACCTGATGATTCAAAAGCTGAAACACCCTGGCTGCAACCGGTAAACCAGCAATTATTCCCGGTGCTTTCGCTATCCACTTCGCTTCTTTGTCGGTGGGATTTTGGGATAATAGAGATTGAGTAGTACGATCACCCCTACCAATATCCTCCAGCAACCAACCTTGCAACAATTGATCCAGCACCAAAAACGGTGGTAGTACAGCCAAACTCTTCATATCATCCCTAATTCCTATATCCACTCAACACTATCAGCAATTGCGTTGATTAACCCCTTCCATAATAATTACCCAAAAAAATCCCCATCAACTCAGCCAAATCAAAAACACAACTGCTTGACCAAAAATCTGGGATCCAAGCCCCGTCCTTCTAGGACGGCTTTGTGTTAAAAATTTGGTTATAGTCGGCTTATGGCATTGGGAGACTTTAAACGGACATGGAGGGACGATAAGACCACTTGTGGCGTGTTCCAGTGAAGTGTCAAGAATCATCGCACCTTCAGGTCGGTGAGTATGTCAAATTCACCACCCTGATAAGGGACGGGGTATGGCGGCGATGCTTGATCAAGCAAAAATCCAGAAAATTCTAACGACTGCAACCCTTATCTCACAAGGATTGTAGACAAAGTGAAAAAATTTTTTCCAAAAAGATGGAAAAAGTAGTTGACAAACCCAAATAGATTAGATATATTGAATAAGTGCCGAACAGCGAAGCCGAGAGAGGCAACGCCGAACAGCGCACCGAACCTTGAAAATATTATAGTTTGAAAGCCAGAATACGACAAGTACCCTGCGTCAGAAAAAAATAACCTGACCGTGGTTGTAAAAACGGTCGAAAGAGCTA
>NZ_BJCF01000104.1 GCF_005402965.1 Dolichospermum planctonicum | reverse complement strand
ATACAGAGAAAAATTCAGGAGTCAGAAGTCAGGAGAAAGAAGACAAGGAAAGGAGTAAAATTAAGTTTGTATCAGCGGTTTTCCTAATTTTCGTACCTGATTCAAGTATATACGGCTATATTAACCCCTCCAACTTATGGTTCGGGTGTTTTGGGTAAATTGGGTAAATTGGGTAAATTATGATCTGGCTGCGGATTTTCTCCTTGATTGAGAATATAATTTTTCATAGCTGCTAGTTCTGTATCAATATGATTATGAGAGTCTAAGGATGCAAATTTTTTTTCCAGATCATTACCACCCAATTGATTAATAACTTCTGATCTTGCTTCTATCTGTAAAATTTTTTCTTCCATTCGTTCTAATGCGCTTAAACCAGATTGATGAGAAACTCCACTCAGCATTTCTTGAAGCCGATAGGAAGCTTCGGCCGAACGTGCGCGAGCGATATACATATCTTTTTTGGTTTTTACCTCAGCCAATTTTAATTCTAGAGTCCGCATATCCTGCTTCAACTTGGTCACTACATCTTTTTGCTGATCAATTTGGCTGATTAAGGTTGTGGCAGTTTCTTGGTAAAATTTACGTTTGGTAAGGGCTTCCCGTGCTAGAGATTCATTACCCTGCTGGAGGGATAATTGAGCGCGACGATACCATTCTTCGCTTTGGGACACCGCTGCGGCTGCTTGGCGTTCTGTGCGCTTTTGCGTGGCGATCGCTTGAGCTACACTCTGACGTAATTGTACCAAATTATCTTGCATTTCCATGAAAGTTTTTTCCAGAATTTTTTCTGGATCTTCTGAATTGCTAACTAGACTATTAAAATCAGCACGAATTAGCCTCAGAATACGTTTGATAACTTCCATATTGGTTTTCCCTTGACCATTTACGGGACTATAAGACTGGTTTTTTGTGGAAATGCCAGAAATTTCAGGATTATGCTGCACAATGGCGATATAAATTATGTTTTTTGCCAAGACGCAAAGATTGCTATCAGCAAGGCCACACTTTCTATAGTATCTTAATTTTGGGAATTGTTGCTGGTAATTTCTGGGGTTGGTTTGACTTTTGGCGTTAAATCTACTATGTCTTTGGTATCTCTGAGTTGTCGAAATTCCTGAGTCGCTAAATTAGGATACTTGGGTATAAGTGTGGTTTTTGGTTTAGTAGTAGATTGGGAATTATGGTTTATTAATTCAGTATTTTTCGTGGTACGTGGCGAATTACTGTTAAATAAGTTGCTAAAATCGAAAGGCAAATTTTTGGAGTTTAGGACTAAATAACCCAAGGTCAGGGTTGTCAATAATAGCGACAGCATTGAACCGATACCTAAAGGGGATAACACAAAGTTACGGAAACTGCTGGTTGTGAAAGTTTTGGGGTTTTGTGATTCTTGTCCTATTAACAGTGCTTCACTAGGTTTTAAATTATCTGGTTGTTTGGGAATAGGAGTGGGAAGGGGGGTTTGATGTTGGGTAGATTGAATTGTGGTGTTAACTATACTACTAGATTTTTCCGATTTTGTGGGAGTTGGGTTGTTCTCTTTTTCCGGTTTAACAAGCTCCGGGGAATGATTAACCGTTGATCTTGGAGTATCTTTACAAATGGGTTTTTCTTGAGGTATTGTGGGATTTTTTACATCTGATGATGTGTTTGGAGTAGTAATATTACCAGTGATTTTGGAAATAGCTGATCCTGTAGCTGTACTGGTTGGTTGTTCGAGGGTTTGATGTTGGGGAGATGGAATTTCGATGTTAACTAGACTACCAGATTTTTCCGATTTTGTGGGAGTTGGGTTGTTCTCTTTTTCCGGTTTAACAAGCTCCGGGGAATGATTAACCGTTGATCTTGGAGTATCTTTACAAATGGGTTTTTCTTGAGGTATTGTGGGATTT
>NZ_BJCF01000103.1 GCF_005402965.1 Dolichospermum planctonicum | reverse complement strand
GTAATGTCAATATTAATGGTAATGGTGTTAATGCAGAAGGATTGAGAGCGGGAATTTTATCACCGGGAAGTCGGGTACAATTGGGTGGTTTAACTCAGACGGGAACTGTTAATTTCAACGAAAATTTTTACTCAACCTTTCCTCAAGGTGTGACTAGGGGAAATGTCAGTTTAAGTAATGGTGCTGAAATCAATGTCCGTGCTGCTGGTGGTGGTAGTATTACCATAAATTCCCGAAATTTGAATGTGAATGAGAATAGTAGGGTGCGTGGGGGGATACAAAAGAATTTAGGTTCAGTAAATGCTCAAGCAGGGAATATTGAGATTAATAATATTGAGCAAGTCACCCTAGATAATGCGGTTATTGCTAATATTGTAGACGAGTTTAGTAAGGGGAATGCTGGGGATATTAATATTCACAGTTCATCTTTAACCTTGAAAAATGGTAGTACGATTAATACTAGTGTCTTTGCTGGCACTTCTAATAGTATTAGTGGTAATAACAATAACACAATTGGTAAAAGTCAGCTCGGAAGTATTACAATCAACGCTTCTAATGATGTCACAGTCAAGAATGGAGGAAGAATATCCAGTGAGACTTACAGCTTTTATGATGAAGAAAATGTTGCGGACGCTGGGAACATCACTATTACCACTCCTACTCTAAATTTGGAAGGTGGTTATATCAGCGCTAATACTGAGTACAAGGGTAATGCTGGTAATATTAGGATTGAAGCCATAGGAGGTGAAGGAGTAAACATATCAAACAGGGGGGCGATATCCAGTAGCGTATTATATGGCGGTACTGGTACAGCAGGTAAGATCACTATTACCACTCCTACTCTAAATTTGGAAGGTGGTTATATCAGCGCTAATACTGAGGACAAGGGTAATGCTGGTAATATTAGGATTGAAGCTGACAATATCAATATTGCTGGATATAATAGGGACTACAACAACTACAGTAGGATTACCTCAAATACCAGTGGCTCAGGCAAAGGTGGTAATATAGATATTACCACATATAATAACCCCAACCTAAATATTAACGTTGGCGACAAAACTATTATTTCTGCCTCTACAGCAGCCCAGGGTTCAGGGGGAAATGTCAAGATTACTGCTCCTCAAAAGATTAATATTCAGGGTAAGGGAACAATCGAAGCATCAACATTAAATACTGGTAGTGCGGGTACAATAGAGATCAGATCTAATAACTTAAACCTGTCTAATGGACTACAAATAGTTACTTCAACTAGCAACAAAGGTAATGCGGGGGACATTACATTTAAAATCACAGACAACCTTAAATTAACCAATAGCACCATCTCCTCCGGGGCTACTTCAGATTCTACGGGAAAAGCAGGAAACATTAACATTGACCCCACATTGATAGAATTGGATGGTTCTCAAATCACTGTGAATAGTCAAGGATCAGGCGACGGTGGTAATATTACCCTAACAGGAGATAACCTAAATCTGAATAATTCTACCATCTCAGCCAGTACCAAAAGTGGTCAGGGCGGTAATATCACCCTGAATATTCCCGATACTATCCGTCAAAATAATAGCAAAATTGAAGCTAGTGCGGGGGAAAATGGTAATGGTGGTAATGTGACAATTAATACTAAATTTATCATTGGTAATAGTGGTGAAAATAGAATTAGTACCAATGCAAAGCAAGGTGCAGGTGGCAATATCAAGATTACCACCCAGGGAATATTCGGGTATAAAGATAATCAAATCAGCGCTAGTTCGGAAACGGGTGTGAATGGAGTTGTAGACACAAAGACACCAGAAGTAGATCCTAGTCAAGGATTAATTGATTTACCTGAAAATTTACTTACTGCTGCTATTGTCACCAATTCTTGCCGTCAAGGACAAAATTCATTAATAGTTAAAGGTAGGGGGGGTTTAGCCT
>NZ_BJCF01000102.1 GCF_005402965.1 Dolichospermum planctonicum | reverse complement strand
TTAGGGTATAGGTTACAGTTGTGAAAACAATATCAGTTCCTTGACTTACTAATTCTGTGATGATATCTGCTGTATTGTCCACATAATAGGAGTCATTACCAGCGCCACCAATGAGGGTATCAGCACCCGTACCACCATTGAGTTGATTATTTGCTGTGTTACCTGTAATGATATTATTCAGTTCATTACCTGTACCGTTAATAGCGGTTGTTCCCTGTAACGTTAGGTTTTCGGTATTGGTGGTTAAGGTATAGGTTACAGTTGTGAAAACGCTATCTGTTCCTTCATTAGCATTTTCTGTAATGCTATCTGCTGTATTGTCCACATAATAGGAGTCATTACCCGCACCACCAATTAAAGTATCTGCACCCGTACCACCGGTGAGAACGTTATCGGCTGTATTACCTGTAATGATATTATTGAGGGTGTTACCTGTACCGTTAATAGCGGTTGTTCCCTCTAACGTTAGGTTTTCTACATTGGCGCTGAGAGTATAAGTTGCTGCGGTGCTGAAAACGCTATCTGTTCCTTGTCCTACTAATTCTGTAATCCTATCTGCTGTATTGTCCACATAGTAGGAGTCATTTCCTAAATCACCAATGAGGGTATCATTTCCTAAATCACCAATGAGGGTATCATTTCCTAAACCACCATTAAGAACGTTATTACCAGTATTACCTGTAATGCTGTTATTGAGGTTATTACCTATACCGTTAATAGCGGTTGTTCCCTGTAACGTTAGGTTTTCTAGGTTGGCTTTTAATGTCCAAGTGATAGAAGATTCAACGGTATCAATACCTTGATTTAAACCTTCAGCAATGACATCTCCCACATTATCTACCACATAAGTATCATTTCCTTTACCACCGATTAATAAATCTGCACCCGCTCCCCCGTTGAGAGTGTCATTACCATCTCCACTGGTTAAATCATCGTTTCCTGTACCTGCTTTAATCCAATCATTACCAGTAGTACCATCAAAGCTGATAGTACCTGTAAAGGTAGTTAAATCAAAGCGTTCAAATCCGAATACTGTTGTCCCTGGAATATCTAATTGATTGGTGGTGTTACTGGTATCTATGGAGATAAGATCATTAACTGTTCCTCCGGTGATAATTAAGGTGTCTGTGCCATTACCACCATTAATGGTGTCGTTTTGTTGTAAATTGCCCAATATGCTGGTGATGGTGTCGTCTCCATCTTGAGCATCTATGATATCTTTTTGGGGTGTGGTGGTGAAGCTATCGTTATCATTAGCAATAGTAATAGTTCCTGTTACCGCTGCTGTTGTCCCAACGGTGTAACCTGTACCCGCAACTAAAGTTAAAGCTACAGTTTCATCACTTTCAACAATTGTATCTGCTGTGGGGTCAATGGTTAAGGTAGCTGTACTTGCACCCGCAGCAAAGGTAATGGTTTTACCTGTTCCTGGTGTTGCTCCTGTATAATCGCTGCTATCGGCTGTACCAGTGATACTATAGTTGACGGTTAAGGCATTGGTGGTAATTCCAGTTCTGGTGAAGGTGTAAACTAAGTTGGTTGTACCATCTTCTAAGACACTACTTGGTGATACTGCCAGGGTAATGGTAGCATCATCATTAGCAATAGTTCCCGTTACCGCTCCTGTTGTCCCAACGGTGTAAGTAGTGGGGACAATACCTCCACTATAATAAACATTATAATCCCATCGGGTTGCTGGATCATTTCCAGTGATTACCACTTTCACTTGATCCCCGGTTTGTAATGTAACTGAGTTCAAATTTAAAGAGCCTGAACCAGAGACAAAACCATTTGTCCGGGTTGTTAGCACATTATTGACGAATATTTCCGCTTTGTCAGGAACGCTGTACATCTCATAGTTTAGGCTAAAGCTGCCACCAGTTGATGAGATGTAACCCACATTCCGCACCCTGAACTGTCACAGATCAAAAAAGCAGAGATAGTAGTACATAATAACTAACGATCAATTAAAGAGAAATAAGCTTAATGAGAATACATATCATTAAAAGGGGGGTGGT
>NZ_BJCF01000101.1 GCF_005402965.1 Dolichospermum planctonicum | reverse complement strand
ATCAACTCATAGCTAATACTGTATTTGACTTTGAAACCCAAACAAGTTACAGCATTAGAGTCAAAACTGAAGACCAAGATGGGTTATCTTTTGAGAAACAATTAAATATTAACGTTAACGACATTAACGAAGCACCCACTGATTTGTTGCTTGACAACACCGCAATTGCTGAAGGTCAAACAGATGGTGTAATTGGTAATCTCATCAGCATAGACCCAGATACAGGAAACACCTTTACTTATAGTTTAGTTACAGGGGATGGTGACACCGAAAACAGTTTATTTAGTATTGTTGATAATCAACTCATAGCTAATACTGTATTTGACTTTGAAACCCAAACAAGTTACAGCATTAGAGTCAAAACTGAAGACCAAGATGGGTTATCTTTTGAGAAACAATTAAATATTAACGTTAACGACATTAACGAAGCACCCACTGATTTGTTGCTTGACAACACCGCAATTGCTGAAGGTCAAACAGATGGTGTAATTGGTAATCTCATCAGCATAGACCCAGATACAGGAAACACCTTTACTTATAGTTTAGTTACAGGGGATGGTGACACCGAAAACAGTTTATTTAGTATTGTTGATAATCAACTCATAGCTAATACTGTATTTGACTTTGAAACCCAAACAAGTTACAGCATTAGAGTTAAAACCGAAGACCAAGATGGGTTATCTTTTGAGAGACAATTAACCATTGGTGTAACTAACGTTCCTGAACCTCCCACATTAAATAGACCTAGTAGTGGTAATACTTTCGTTTTAAAAGGTGACAGTAACGAAAGACTGGAAGTTAAATTAACAGGATACAACTCTAAACTCAATAGTGAGCTAGGAGTATTTACTGTTGATGATGCCAATGGTACAATAGATGGTATTGCACCCGATGCAGCAGGTTATACCGAGAAGGCGTTACAACGTGGTCAGGTAATTTTCTCTCTCCTTGGTAATCCTCCCGCTGGATTTAATCAATCTAGTCTCAGCAGGTTGTTAGAATTAAATTCTAATAATAATTTGAGATTCTATTTGGTTAAGGATGGTTCAACGGATTCTGTACTCAACAATACCACTCCCAAAACTAATGTCCTCTTTGATATTTCTTCTAATGTTAGGACTACTACTTTAGGAAATGGCTTCTCCCTGGCTTGGGAAGATGGTTCTGGTAATACAGCTGGGTTTGAAGATTTGCAGGTAACAATTACCCCAACTGATATTATCCCAACTGATACAGTTATAAGCCAGGTTACAAGTCTGCAAAACAAACCCCAAGGAGAATTACTAGATTTGCGGGGTATCAATGGTCCGGTAAAAGCTGACTTTGTTGTCAACCGAGAAGCCGCTTATAACAACTTCGTTGGTTTTTATAAAGTCGCTGATGAGAATGGAGGTATTGATACCAATGGAGATGGTAGTGCTGATATCCTCCCAGAACAAGCTGGTTATGCTCAAGCCGCTGTTAGGGGGCGTGTTTCTGACCTTGCTTTGGCTGTCAATAACAACGGAACTGCGACTTTTAACAATAAGACTCTTCAAGGTGGTTCTGTCTTTGCGCCATTTATTATCACTAATGGTGGTACACCCGATAATTACGACAATATCAACTCCAGGATTTACTTCACCTTCGGCGCTGCTAACTCAGATGGTGTTGATCATGTGCGGCTTTTAGGTGATAATACCTTTGGTTTTGAAGACCTAACGGGTGGTGGTGACAAGGACTTTAATGATGTTATTGTTAAGGTCAACTTGACGGTATAGGTAAAATAAGCTATTACAGCCTATTTTAGGTTTATGATGTACACCCCTGACCTTCTCCTGATTTGGGGAGGGTGGGGTATTTTTGTATCTTAGGACTTACGCAAGTGTCATACCAAAAATCTGTTGTAGGGTGCGTCAGATATCAACAATCTGTTTATTTGCTGGTATGCAGTAGCAAAGCACCCTACCAATGTGCCAGTTGCGTAAGTCCTGTATCTTACAGCAAGTAGCTTTGAGTGAGGTACACCTGGTGCAGGCAAGATGCCCGCACCACAAGAGTTTTATTATTACAGCACTTCCCGGTGTTATGAGGTACAGTAACAACAATTAGTGAACCAATTTTTTAAATGTTGAGGATTCATCAAATCGAGAGCAACAGAAATAACTTTATCAACTATTTCAGTGGTAGTTG
>NZ_BJCF01000100.1 GCF_005402965.1 Dolichospermum planctonicum | reverse complement strand
CTATGGTTAAAGTGGCTGTACTACTTCCCGCAGCAAAGGTGATAGTTCCTGTAGTCCCTGTAAATGTGGCTGCACCGGTTTGAGTGTAGTCATTATTGAATGTGGCTGTACCGCCAATGGTATAGTTGACGGTTACGGCGGTGGTGGTAACTACGCTACGGGTGAAGGTGTAAACTAGGTTGGTTAGACCATCTTCTAAGACGCTACTGGGTAATAATGCTAGGGTAATGGTGGGCGTGGTAGTCATAATAGTTCCTGTTACTGATCCTGGTGTATGAATGTTATAACCTGTTCCTGTAGCCAGAGTTAAAGCTACAGTTTCATCATTTTCAACAATTGTGTCTGCTGTGGGGTCTATGATTATTTGTTTCGTAGTTTCACCCGCAGCAAAGGTGATAGTTCCGCCGGTGGCTGTAAATGTGGTTGCACCGGTTTGAGTGTAGTCATTATTGAATGTGGCTGTACCTCCTATTCCATAATTAACAGTTATAGCTGTGTTTGTGACACCAGTCCTGGTGAAGGTATAGACTAGGTTGGTTGTATCGTCTTCTAATACGCTACTTGGTGATACTGCTAAAGCAATGCTAGTATCATCATTGGTAATAGTTCCCGTTACTGCTGCTGGTGTACCAACGGTGTAACCTGTTCCCGCAAGTATAGTCAAGGCTACAGTTTCATCATTTTCCACGGTGGTATCTACCGTGGGGTCTATGGTTAAGGTTTTCGTAGTTTCACCCGCAGCAAAGTTGATAGTTCCGCCGGTGGCTGTAAATGTGGTTGCACCAGCTTGAGTGTAGTCGCTACTGTCTGCTGTACCTGCTACTCCAAAGTTAACAGTTATGGCTGTGTTTGTCACACCAGTCCGGGTGAAGGTGTATACTAGGCTGGCTGGACCATCTTCTAATACGCTACTGGGTGATACTGCTAAAGCAATGCTAGTATCATCATTAAGAATAGTTCCCGTTACTGCTGCTGGTGTACCAACGGTGTAACCTGTTCCCGCAAGTAGAGTTAAAGCTACAGTTTCATCACTTTCCACAGTGGTGTCTGCTGTGGGGTCTATGGTTATTTGTTTCGTAGTTGCAGTGTCACCCGCAGCAAAGGTAATAGTCCCCGTAGTCCCTGTAAATGTGGTTGCACCCGTTTGGGTGTAATCATTATTGAATGTGGCTGTGTCGCCAATGGTATAGTTAACGGTTACGGCATTGGGGGTAACTACGCTACGGGTAAAGGTGTAAGTTAGGTTGGTTGCACCATTTTCTTGGACGCTACTGGGTGATACTGCTAGGGTAATGGTGGGGAGAGTAATATTGGAAACGTAGCTAAAATAAGTTCCTGTCAGACTCAAACCTGTTTGATTTCGGACTATACCAATGAGTTCATCAGGTTCTGTATTTGGTTTATTGATTAATATTTGAGTGTCTGCACCGACAACAGCTAGAAGGTAATTACTACTTGTTCCTTGCAGTTGAATAATATCTCCGGTGTTGAAGTCGGTAATGTCGGCATAGTCGTTACTACCATTAGTTAGAGCATTGCCATCATCATAATAAGCCTTGGTAGTATTTCCTAAGATAAAGCGATCGCTTCCCGTTCCGCCTGTGAGAGTATCAATTTCTCCTAATCCTGCAGTCAGGAGTGTACCATTAACACCATTAATAGTATCATTCCCCTCTCCACCATCAATGGTATCATCTCCCCCACCACCGTTAATGGTGTCGTTACCATTTCCTGTGTAGATAGTGTCATTTAGTTCTGTTCCTGTGATTTGAAACTGTTCTATGTTGCTGAAATCAACACTATCTTCATAAGCATAGAAATAGCCATTAAATCCCCCTGTACCATTGCTGCTAATTGCAGATTCAATCCCACTGGAATTACTGGAGTAATTGACAATCAACAGGTCTGTTCCTGTTCCCCCATTAACTGTGTCTTGTCCTAACCCTGTATTGATAGTATCATTGCCGCTACCTGTATTAATGCTATCACTATAACTCTCTTTGAGTTTAATAGTGTCATTACCACTACCTGTGGTAATACTAAAGGCTTCAATATTGCTATAATTCAGTCCTGTGGGGGTGACAATGGTATTTCCTGTCGTATCGAATGTTAAATTACTGGTGCTGCTGCTCAAGTCATCAATTAGGGTATCAATCCCCTCTCCACCATTAATGTTATCATTCCCCTCTCCACCGTTAATGGTATCATCTCCCCCACCACCGTTAATGGTGTCGTTACCATTTCCTGTGTAGATAGTGTCATTTAGTTCTGTTCCTGTGATTTGAAACTGTTCTATGTTGCTGAAATCAACACTATCTTCATAA
>NZ_BJCF01000099.1 GCF_005402965.1 Dolichospermum planctonicum | reverse complement strand
ATTACCATTTTCAAAAGTCAAAACCACAAACTTAAAGCGACTATCAACATTTTCAAAAATAGCCTTTCTATTTTCAAAACAGAATAACCCAGTGATCTTAGTTTGCGAAAACAACATTTCCCGTAATTGCTTAGTACCCAAATCAGTATAAATACCGCTAGGAATAACCAAACCACATTCACCATTTTCAGAAAGTAAATTAACACATTGTTCCACAAACAACTTATATAAATTAATATCAGTTCCCTGTTTTTTCCCATTAACCACAGAAATCTGATTAAGATATTGTTCCGCACTTCTAAAATATAAACTCACATGAGGATATTGACTTTGATACCTTAACCAAGCAGTAGCAATTTCAGGATTTGCTAATAACTGCTTTTGTTCCTTCTCAAAAGTCTTAATATCCATCTTATTCTTAGTTACTAAATCACTATATTCCGCAAAAAACTCCTTAGCTTGTGGTTTAAAAATCTCCCAAGGAGGATTACCCAAAATAATATCAAAACCACCCTGAGCAATAATTTGATCAAAATGATAACCCCAATGAAAAGGTTTTAAAACCTCCATATCCGCAATATTTAAAACCCGTTTAACAGGTTTACCCTTTAACTGCACTTCCTCATACTTAATCTTTAAATTCCCAAATTCATCTAATAACAATTGATTTAACTTAACCAAAGATTCCCGGTTAACATCATTAATATTACGTTTTAATCTTCCTAAACGATCTTCTTGATCAGTTCCTTCAACTTCTCCTATAATAAAAGCGTGTTCCTTATACTTCCTAATACTTTCATTTTTCTCCTTTAAAATAGCTTGATAATTTTGAGAATTTAAAGACTGTAAAATATTACCTTGTTTAGTTTCTCCCATATAATCAAAACGTTGATCATCAACCCGAATCAAACCAATTAAAGAATTACCGGACATAATGTTAAAATCAACATTAGGTAAAGGTTCTAAATCATCAACAGTTTCCGCAGAAGCCACCAAACTTAAAAACAAGCGTAACTTAGCAATTTCTACCGCTTCCTCCATGATATCCACACCATAGAGATTATCAGTAATTACCCGTTTTTTGATATAATAATCCAAGGAAGGATGATTTTGTTTAATCTTCCTTAATCTGGCTTGATTTTCTGCATTTCCCGAAACTTGAATAAACTCAAAAATGGCGGTATAAATCTTAATTAAATGTTGTAAAGCAGCAACTAAAAACGCTCCACTACCACAAGCAGGGTCTAAAATTGATAGTTGTGGTAAAATCTCATCTAACAATTGCTGACATAATTGATTATTGAGATGATCAAATATTTCAATATTACCAATTTTCCCACTAATAAATTTATTAATAGTCCGTTCACAAAGATAATTAGTAATTTCCGGTTTAGTATAATAAGCGCCAAATTCTTTTTGGTTAATATACTTCTCAAAAATGTACCCCAAAACATCAGGATTAATTTCATTATCCTTCCCGGTTGGAGTATCATTTAAATGCCAAGTATAACCAGAAAATAAGTTAAATATATCCTGAAAAGCAGCATCATTAATTCTAATTTTGCCGCGATATTTCTCTTCAATAATATGGGGTAAAAATAAACCACCATTAATATATTTAATTTTACCAATTAAAGCCGCAGTTTCCTGTTTACGGAACTTTTCAGCTTTACCAAAACCATCAAAAAACAAAGTTTGTAAAAACTGTTGATAATATAAGTCCTTACCCTGAGTTTGACTAACTTTTAACTTATCTTGTAAATAATTAGGATTACCATGATCTAAAAATCCCTTTTTCTGGAGAAAATAAATAAACATCAACCGATTTAAAACCACGGAAGCGTACCAATTAGCATCCTTTGGATTTTCTATCCCTTGAATAACAGCAGCAAATTTTAGATGTATTTCTTGGAATTTATTAAAAAAGTCTTTGGTAACTTTTTCAATATCAAAAGCCTTTTCAGTGCGTTGAGTAACATCAGTTAAAGTGAGATTTTCTTCTTCAGCAAAATCAATAAATAAAGCTTCTAACTTTTGACTTAATAACTCTCCCGACTGAGTAATATTAAAGGTAGTTTCTTTAGCTTTAGTTTTAGTTGCAGACTCTCGTTTGACCCATTGCCAAATTTGTTTTTGTTGACCTTTATCTGTGTAAATAATTAAATGTTCTTGACTATAACTAGTAACTTCAACATCAATCTTTTTTCTGACTTGAGCATTGGGTAAAATCCCCTTTTCTGGTAAACAATGATAAACCATTAAACCACGTTTTTGGCAAATAGCTTCTATCGTATAATTTTCGTCATTGACCTTTAAATAAATAGGAGAAATATCAGCATAATCCCAACCTAGTTCTTCAATAAAAAGCGATGTAAAATCAGCTAATTGCAGGTATTTTTTAACTTGACTACGATTGAACTTCATAAAATGCACTCCTGGGATAAATAAGGTTTTTA
>NZ_BJCF01000098.1 GCF_005402965.1 Dolichospermum planctonicum | reverse complement strand
TTCAGGTAGAAGGTCTGAAAAAGAATTTAATTCAGTTAGAGAGCAAAATTTCCGAAGCCAAAACCAAGAAAGAAATGCTCAAAGCCCGAATTACCGCAGCCAAAGCCCAAGAACAATTGGGAAATATGGTGAGCGGAATGAGTACCAGCAGCGCCATGTCCGCTTTTGAGCGCATGGAAGAAAAAGTATTACTCCAAGAATCTCGCGCTCAGTCTACCGCAGAATTGATAAGTTCAGATTTAGAAAGCCAATTTGCAAAATTGGAATCTGGTAGTGATATTGATAATGAATTAGCGGCTTTGAAAGCATCTCTAGCACCAGCACCCGAACAAAGACTACTAAACCCAGAACAACCAACCAGTACGGCTAAAGCGACTCAACCAGTTGATGCTGACTTAGAAGAACTTAAAAGACAATTAGATAAACTGTAGTTCTTGCAGATAATTTAATTCAGTTAATCCCACATATTTGTGGGATTTTACTTCATTTTTCCCAATGATTATGATAGATTACCAGATAAAAAGCTGATATAGTAAGCATTTTATAACTGCAAATTCTTCGACCGAGTAAAGCCTAAGTCCAAAACAGGATAACAACTAACCCTCAAATTGGGATAAAGTATTTTGTAAACGAATTTGATTAACTGATGCTACTTTATGGAGACTATTATGGGCAATAGTGTAATAAATATCACTGATGCTGAGTTTGAAAAAGAAGTTTTAAAGTCCGAACAGCCTGTATTAGTATATTTTTGGGCTTCCTGGTGTGGTCCTTGTCGCTTAATGTCACCATTGATTAATTTAGCCGCAACAACTTATAGCGATCGCCTAAAAATTGTTAAAATAGAAGCTGATCCTAATCCCGTGGCTGTCAAGCAATATCATGTAGAAGGCCTTCCTGCTCTCAGGTTAATGAAAGGAGAAGAAGTATTAGAATCTACCGAAGGAGTAATTGCTAAAGATAAATTACTCAGTCTTTTAGATAACCATTTACAGAGTAATTAGTGGTCAGTCAGTGATCAAAACTATAGAGTTTCTGATCACATACTCATAACTAATAACCAATGATAAATAATTAAAATGCAATTTGCAACCAGGTTACAACCTTTAAAATCTAACGTATTTGCGGACATGGACACAGCCAAGACCATAGCTGTGGCTGCGGGAAAGGAATTAATTGATTTGTCTTTGGGATCTTCAGATTTACCTACCGAGAATCATATCCTAGAAGCGATCGCTCAATCTGTCCATGATCCTAGCACCCATGGTTATTTATTATTTCGTGGTACTCAAAATTTTCGTCAAGCCGCAGCCCAATGGTATGAACAGAAATTCGGTATCCCAGTTAACCCAGAAACTGAAGTTTTACCCCTAATTGGTTCTCAAGAAGGAACAGCCCATTTACCCTTAGCCATACTTAATCCCGGCGATTTTGCTCTATTATTAGATCCTGGTTATCCTTCCCATGCTGGTGGAGTATACTTGGCTAATGGTCAGATTTATCCCATGCCATTAAAACCAGAAAATAATTTTTTACCAGTGTTTAGTGATATTCCCGTCACTGTTTTAAATCAGTCGCGGTTGATGGTTTTAAGCTATCCTCATAATCCTACCAGTGCGATCGCCCCTTTATCCTTTTTTCAAGAAGCTGTAGCCTTTTGTCAACACCATAACATTGTTTTGGTTCACGATTTCCCCTATGTAGATTTAGTTTTCACAGAAGAAACCCAAAATCCAAAATCCAAAATCCAAAATCTAAAATCTCCAGTCCCCTCAATTTTACAAGCTGACCCAGAAAAAAGCGTCTCTATTGAATTTTTTACCCTGTCCAAGTCTTATAATATGGGAGGTTTCCGCATTGGTTATGCAATTGGGAATCCAGAATTAATTCAATCCCTGAAACAAATCAAAGCCACCATTGATTTTAACCAATATTTGGGAATTTTGAACGGAGCGATCGCAGCCCTCACCGGACCGCAAAATGGTGTAAAATCAGCCTTAGCTATTTTTCGTCAACGTCGTGACACATTCATCAAAGCCTTACACAGCATAGGCTGGAACGTTCCCACACCACAAGCCACAATGTACATTTGGGCAAAATTACCTACACAATGGAGTCATAATTCCAGAGAATTTTGCACCGAATTAGTCAAAAAAACAGGTGTAGCAGCTTCTCCAGGTATCGGCTTTGGTAAATCTGGTGAAGGATACGTTCGCTTCGCATTAGTGCAAGAACCAGAAATTCTAGTAACCGCTGTCGAGAGAATCTCCAAGTTTATGAACTAAAATACAAACTTGTGCAAATTCAAAGTCGTATACTTTTCGCCTTTGCGTATTTGCGCGAAATATAACTCAAACCGCTATTATAGCATCCGATAATTTCTCAAATTCGCCCCATTGAAGCCGCACTTAAACCGTATAAAAATAAAAAATTTTCATCTTGTGGGGTGGGCTTCTAGCCCGCCATAATTTACTTGTGGGGTGGGCTTCTAGCCCGCCATAATTTACTTGTGGGGTGGGCTTCTAGCCCGCCATAATTTACTTGTGGGGTGGGCTTCTAGCCCGCCATAATTTACTTGTGGGGTGGGCTTCTAGCCCGC
>NZ_BJCF01000097.1 GCF_005402965.1 Dolichospermum planctonicum | reverse complement strand
GTTATCGGGATATAAGTTATTTGTATGGGACTTTGACAAAAAAGAACTTTCTCAATAAAGGGGGGTTCATTCTCATGATTATTGAGAATTTTATCAATAATTTCACGAGTTTCGGTAATTTCAGCCGAGGGGCTTGACAGTGTTTTGAGTTTCGGGTATGATGATGTTATTGGTGGGAAATAGTGCGCCCATATATATAGAGTTTTTAATTACTAATATTATTATTTCCATATAACCAAAATACCAAGACGTTATCTTATGTCTCAGGATAAAGATGCAATTAAATTAGATGTATAACCGGGAAAGATGGTTAAAATTACCAGATAACCAAGTAATTAAGAAACATAAAAATCGGAAATAATGCACACAGACACGATATTCTACCAAATCTTTCTCACTTTTCACACTCTATTATTTGAAATTCTGGGAGAACCTACAGAAAATGCTAAAGATTATCAATTTACTTCTGTGGAAGTGAAAGAAAAAGCATTTCGGTTTGATGGAATTTTTCTGACAGATAGTGTAGAAAAACCCATCTATTTTGTCGAAGTGCAATTTCAACCAAAACCAGATTTTTACTGGGAATTAATAGCGGAAATCAACATTTATCTCAACCAATTTAAACCCGTACAAGATTGGCAAGGGATAGCCTTATTTGGGAAACGGAGTTTAGATGTGGGGGAATTAACTGCTTATCAACAAGAATTGATTAATAGTGGAAGAATTAAACGAATTTATTTAGATGAATTACCACCAGGTTCAATTGGTATGGGGTTAATTGAGTTAATTGTCAGTAAAGAAGCGCAAGCACCGGAATTGGTGAAAACCCTCATGGACAGAACTAAGACAGAAGTTGAGAATGACAGAGAAAAACAAGGTATTATAGAATTGTTAGAGACTGTTTTATTGTCCAAGTTTTCACAATTAAGCCGTCAGGAGATAGAAGCAATGTTTTTAGTGAGTGATATTAAGCAAACAAGGGTCTATCAAGAAGCAAAGCAGGAGGGGAGACAGGAGGGGAGACAGAATGGTGAGATGATTTTATTGATACGTCAGTTATCGAAAAGATTTGGAAAATTAAAAGATATTTACATCGAAAATATCAACAGTTTAAACATAGAACAACTGGAAAATCTGGGAGAAGCATTATTAGATTTTACAGATATTAATGACTTGGAAAGATGGTTAAATTCACAAAGAAACCAGTAATTCAGAAATATAAAAATCGGGAATAATGCACACAGACACGATATTCTACCAAATCTTTCTCACTTTTCACACTCTATTATTTGAAATTCTGGGAGAACCTACAGAAAATGCTAAAGATTATCAATTTACTTCTGTGGAAGTGAAAGAAAAAGCATTTCGGTTTGATGGAATTTTTCTGACAGATAGTGTAGAAAAACCCATCTATTTTGTCGAAGTGCAATTTCAACCAAAACCAGATTTTTACTGGGAATTAATAGCGGAAATCAACATTTATCTCAATCAATTTAAACCCGTACAAGATTGGCAAGGAGTAGCCTTATTTGGGAAACGGAGTTTAGATGTGGGGGAATTAACTGCTTATCAACAAGAATTGATTAATAGTGGAAGAATTAAACGAATTTATTTAGATGAATTACCACCAGGTTCAATTGGTATGGGGTTAATTGAGTTAATTGTCAGTAAAGAAGCACAAGCGCCGGAATTGGTGAAAACCCTCATGGCCAGAACTAAGACAGAAGTTGAGAATGACAGAGAAAAACAAGGTATTATAGAATTGTTAGAGACTGTTTTATTGTCCAAGTTTTCACAATTAAGCCGTCAGGAGATAGAAGCAATGTTTTTAGTGAGTGATATTAAGCAAACAAGGGTCTATCAAGAAGCAAAGCAGGAAGGTAGACAGGAGGGGAGACAGGAGGGGAGACAGGAGGGGAGACAGGAGGGGAGACAGGAAGGTAAAAAAGATGAAGCAACAAACTTACTGCTAAGGATATTATCTAAACGGTTTGGAAAGTTAGGAGATAGTTATATTCAAAATATTAACAGTTTGAATATAGAACAACTGGAAAAGCTAGGAGAAGCATTATTAGATTTTACAGATATTAATGATTTAGAAACATGGTTAAAATCACCAGATAAATAAGCTTATTTAATTGTCAGAATCAGGATATCCAGGATTTTAGGATTTACAGGATGTTATTGAATGATTTTTGGTGGGGAGTTGGTGATTTTTAATCGTTCATTTCTTCTACATGAAGTGTCATTACATATTGAAGTGATGTAATTTTTTCTCTTATTCTTTGTAATATTTCATCGAACATGACATGATTTATGTTGGTTTTCAGGATAGTTTAGGTAATGATAATATCACAATCCTGTACATCCTTTAATCCTGGACATCCTGATTCTGACAATTGAGAATTTCAGATACCCAACAACTTTTAATAATCTTCTCATTTATCACATTAAGTAGGTTGGCGTTAAAAATTGTCGTTATGACAAGGAAACTCTTAACTCTTAACTCTTAACTAGGAAGAGGTTTTGGGCAACTTTACTGTTCGTTACTTATGTCGGTTTTTTCCGTTCATCTACTTATGGGTGCATAACCTAATGGTATACTGTCCGTTCTGTAGTGGGGTGTTAGGTGTCCAGGCTTGCATATTCTCTGAATCAGGATTTACAGGATTGGGAGAGGAATTAAAAACTAGTATAACATCCGCGTTCATTCGCGTTCATCTGCGTTTAATTATCAGAATCAGGATGTTCAGAATTTAAAGATGTTCAGGATGATAATAATGTACTGGATTTTGGTGGATTTTTGGCAGATGAATGAAAATAATGATGTTAATAGTTGAAAAGTTTAATATATATGCGCGGACAGATTTCTACTCTTAACATTAGTGTAAACGAAAATTTTCGCCTTGTCAAGTCCTCAAGTAAAATATTTTGTCTGATAGCGAAGCGTGGCGTTAGCCATATCAGGATGTTCAGGATTTAAGGATTTACAGGATGCAGTTTATAAACTGGCGCTGATGATTTTTGGCAGATGAATGAAAATAATGATGTTAATAGTTGAAAAGTTTAATATATATGCGCGGACAGATTTCTACTCTTAACATTAGTGTAAACGAAAATTTTCGCCTTGTCAAGTCCTCAAGTAA
>NZ_BJCF01000096.1 GCF_005402965.1 Dolichospermum planctonicum | reverse complement strand
AGGCTAAACCCCCCCTACCTTTAACTATTAATGAATTTTGTCCTTGACGGCAAGAATTGGTGACAATAGCAGCAGTAAGTAAATTTTCAGGTAAATCAATTAATCCTTGACTAGGATCTACTTCTGGAGTCTTTGTGTCTACAACTCCATTCACACCCGTTTCTGAACTAGCGCTGATTTGATTATTTTTATACCCAAATATTCCCTGAGTAGTAATCTTGATATTCCCACCTGCACCTTGCTTTGCATTGGTACTAATTCTATTTTCACCACTATTACCAATGATAAATTTAGTATTAATTGTCACATTACCACCATTACCATTTTCCCCAGCACTAGCTTCAATTTTGCTATTATTTTGACGGATAGTATCGGGAATATTCAGGGTGATATTACCGCCCTGACCACTTTTGGTACTGGCTGAGATGGTAGAATTATTCAGATTTAGGTTATTTCCTATTAGAGTAATATTACCACCGTCGCCTGATCCTTGACTATTCACAGTGATTTGAGAACCATCCAATTCTATCAGTGTGGGGTCAATGTTAATGTTTCCTGCTTTTCCCGTAGAGTCTGAAGTAGCCCCGGAGGAGATGGTACTATTGGTTAATTTAAGCTTGTCTGTGATGTCAAGTTTAATGTTTCCTGCATCACCGTTAGCACTAGTATCAGTAATAATCTTACCACCATTTTCCAAGGTTAAATTAGAGGTTGTAATGGTGATATTACCGCCTTTTCCTGCACCGTCTTCATATACTAAACTACCAAAAAAACCTTGATCATCAATAGTAATGTTACTTGCTGTAATGTCAATATCTCCTGCATTGCCTATACCAGAAGTACCAGTATTAATTTGAGAACCAATATTATTGCCACTGTCAACGCCCTTGATGTTTATATCACCAGCTTTGATAGTGATCTTGCCGCCATTTCCTTCTCCTCGTTGTTTAACAATTGTCCCGTCTGGAAGTTTTTCATAACCACGAATAAAACTCGTTATCCCACTACCATTAGTTAAAGACAAAGAACCTGCGTTTAAGTCAATGTTTCCTGCATTACCTTTGGCACCTGACTCTACATCACTCAGAATGCCGCTAGAACCATCTATTTTTACACTATCTTTTGCTGTAATGTCAATATCTCCTGCATTACCTTTACCAAAGGTACTGGCAGTAATAACACCACCATTTTCCAAGGTTAAAGTTGAAGTATCAATATTAATACCCCCACTATTCCCCTGTGCTGTATTGGTTACTTGACTATCTAGCCTTCCCCGGACATTTACCCCTTGGGTAGCCTTAATTTCGATTTTCCCCGCGTCACCTTTACCAAGGGTACTGGCAGTAATAAAACCACCATTTTCCAGAGTTAAAGTTGAAGTATCAATATTAATACCCCCACTATTCCCCTGTGCTGTATCGTCTACCCCACTATTTAGACTTCCCCGGACATTTACCCCTTGGGTAGCCTTAATTTCGATTTTCCCCGCGTCACCTTTACCAAAGGTACTGGCACTAATAAAACCACCATTTTCCAGAGTTAAAGTTGAAGTATCAATAGTAATACCCCCACTATTTCCCTCTCCTGTATCGAATACCCCACTAGATAACAAGGCGTTTTCCCGGACATTTACCCCTTGGGTAGCCTTAATTTCGATTTTCCCCGCGTCACCTTTACCAAAGGTAATGGCAGTAATTTTACCACCATTTTCCAGAGTCAAAGATGAAGTATCAATAGTAATACCTCCACTATTCCCCTGTGCTGTATCGTTTACGTCACTAGATAGCCTTCCCCCAACATTTACCCCTTGAGTAGCCTTAATTGCGATATTCCCAGCATTACCTTTACCATTGGTATTAGCATTAATCAAACCACCATTTTCCAGAGTTAAAGTTGAAGTATCAATATTAATACCCCCGCTATTTCCCTCTCCTGTATCGAATACCCCACTATCTAGCCCTCCCCGGACATTTACCCCTTGGGTAGCCTTAATTTCGATTTTCCCAGCGTCACCTTTACCAAAGGTACTGGCAGTAATAAAACCACCATTTTCCAAGGTTAAAGTTGAAGTATCAATATTAATACCCCCACTATTCCCCTGTGCTGTATTGGTTACTTGACTATCTAGCGCTCCCCGGACATTTACCCCTTGGGTAGCCTTAATTTCGATTTTCCCAGCGTCACCTTTACCAAAGGTACTGGCACTAATAAAACCACCATTTTCCAGAGTTAAAGTTGAAGTATCAATAGTAATACCCCCACTATTCCCCTGTGCTGTATTGGTTACTTGACTACTTAGCTCTCCCCCAACATTTACCCCTTGGGTAGCCTTAATTTCGATTTTCCCAGCGTCACCTTTACCAAAGGTACTGGCACTAATAAAACCACCATTTTCCAGAGTTAAAGTTGCAGTATCAATAGTAATACCCCCACTATTTCCCTGTGCTGTATCGTTTACGGGACTATTTAGACTTCCCCGGACATTTACCCCTTGGGTAGCCTTAATTTCGATTTTCCCCGCGTCACCTTTACCATAGGTATCGGTACTAATATAACCACCATTTTCCAGGGTTAAAGTTGAAGTATCAATATTAATACCCCCACTATTCCCCTCTCCTGTATTCAATACCTCGCTAGATAGCCTCCCCCGGACATTTACCCCTTGGGTAGCCTGAATTGCAACATTCCCAGCATTACCTTTACCATAGGTATCGGCACTAATATAACCACCATTTTCCAGGGTTAAATTGGCAGTATCAATAGTAATACCTCCACTATTCCCCTGTGCTGTACCTTTTACGTCACTAGATAGCCACCCCTGGACATTTACCCCTTGGGTAGCCTGAATTGCAACATTCCCAGCATTACCTTTACCACTGGTATTGGTACTAATTCTACTAGCACCATTTTCCAGGGTTAAATTGGCAGTATCAATAGTGACGTTACCCGCATTCCCTTCACTAGAGGCAGCAAAGACACTAGTATTAATCGTACCACCATTTTTCAAGATTAAAGATGAACTGTGGATATTAATATCCCCAGCATTCCCCTTACCAAACTCGTCTACAATATTAGCAATAGCGGCATTATCTAGGGTGACTTGCTCAATATTATTAATCTCAATATTCCCTGCTTGAGCATTTGCTGAACCTAAATTCTTTTGTATCCCCCCACGCACCCTACTATCCCCATTTACATTCAAATTTCGGGAATTTATGGTAATACTACCACCACCAGCAGCACGGACATTGATTTCAGCACCATTACTTAAACTGACATTTCCCCTAGTCACACCTTGAGGAAAGGTTGAGTAGAAATTTTCGTTGAAATTAACAGTTCCCGTCTGAGTTAAACCACCCAATTGTACCCGACTTCCCGGTGATAAAATTCCCGCTCTCAATCCTTCTGCATTAACACCATTACCATTAATATTGACATTAC
>NZ_BJCF01000095.1 GCF_005402965.1 Dolichospermum planctonicum | reverse complement strand
TTACTATATTATATAGCTATGATGTAGCGAACTGCTTGCAGCAGCGCTTCGCTATCGCTATGTTACACACAAAGTTTTTACCAATGGTGCGTTACGAATACAGCTAACACACCCTACTCAAAAAGCTGTCACCTATCACCTGTTCCCAGTTAAGAGTTCCCTGTTCCCTGATTTAATATGGTGCGTTACTATATTATATAGTTATGATGTAGCGAACTGCTTGCAGCAGCGCTTCGCTATCGCTATGTTACACCTAAAGTTTTTACCAATGGTGCGTTACGCTGTTGCTAACACACCCTACTATAAATAATTTAGGATAGTTCTTCCTTATCAAGACCACGATAACATATTTAAAATCCTCTGTCAACACCTGAAAAGCAAATTTTTCGCGGTTTTTTGCGTTTTGTTCCCCGTCACCTGTCCCCGTGGCGTAGCACCTGTCACCTGTTCCCTATCACCTGTCACCTGTTCCCTATCACCTATCACCTATCACCTGTTCCCTGATTATTTGATTTATATAAACGGTGTTAAATCTAAATGTTCTTCGATGTGATTCGCTAAAGAGTCCAAAAGCTGTTCTCGCTGTTCTTTGTAGTTAGCTACACCTGTGGGTAAAGATTTTAAACCCCGTTGTTGACGAAGACGATTTAACCAAGCGCGTCGCCAAGGTCCATTATCAAAAATTCCATGCAGATACGTTCCCCAAACTGATTGACAACTATCTACTAACCCTAAATTAACATCATCAAATAGAGGTTGACAGGATTTTTGATCTCCGGGGTTTTCTATGCGTGTACGTCCTTGGTGAATTTCAAAGCCTATGACAGGTAAACCCGCTTGGGGATAATTGGAGGTAACTTGACGCTGACGGGTAATTTTTTGACCTGTAATTACTGTTTTAATTGGTAATAAATTTACCCCTGGATATTTACCATCTGGTCCTTCTATTCCTTCTGGGTCTACTATAGTCTGTCCTAGCATTTGGAAACCGCCACAAATGCCTAAAACCGTGCCACCAGAAGCTGCGTAATTTTGAATTGCTTGCGCCATACCGCTTTTTTGTAGGACCATTAAATCAGCAATGGTGGTTTTTGTCCCCGGTATAATTACTGCGTCTGGATATCCTAAATCTTGCTTTGGATGTAAGTATTTTACTGTTACTGATGGTTCTGATTCTAGGGGGTCAAAATCGGTAAAATTGGCAATTCTGGGTAAACGAACCACTGCAATGTTCAGTTCAGTTGTAGCTTTTGCGGGTTTGCGTTCCAATAAATCTAGGGAGTCTTCTGCGGGAAAAACCTGTTCTAAATAGGGAACTACACCGACAACAGGTATACCTGTCCGTGCTTCTAACCATTTAATTCCGGGTTCGAGAATTGATCTTTGTCCCCGAAATTTGTTAATAACTACACCTTTAATTAGGGCGCGTTCGTCTGGATCTAATAGTTCTAATGTTCCTACCACATGAGCAAAAGCTCCACCTCTATCAATATCTACTACTAATAATGTAGGTGCATTTAAGTGTTTAGCAACCCGCATATTAGTTAAATCCCGATGTTTGAGATTAATTTCTGCAGGACTACCCGCACCCTCACAAACTAAGCAGTCAAACTCTGTTGATAGGTATTGTAGACATTCTTGAACAGTCTGCCAACCGAGTTCAAAATATTGTTCATAGTAGTCTGTGGCGCTGACTGTACCTATGGATTTACCTTTGAGAATGATTTGGGATGTCATATTCCCTTGAGGTTTGAGCAAAATTGGATTCATTTCTACTAGGGGTGCTACTCCCGCAGCCCAGGCTTGTACCGCTTGGGCATAACCAATTTCTCCTCCATTGGCGGTAACATAGGCATTTAAAGCCATATTTTGACCTTTAAAAGGGGCTACTCGCAACCCGCGCCGGGAAAGAATCCGACAAATAGCTGTGGTTATCAGTGATTTTCCCGCGTGGGATGTTGTTCCCACTACCATAATTGATTTCATTTTTAACTAGTATTTAGTATGTTTAGATTCAGTAGTGTATCAGTGAATAAACTGTTATTTTTTGAACTTGTATAAGTATGGTAGCCAGGATGCCTACCATACAAGAGTTTTAACCACAGTTAAGTTAGTTAAAAGGGTAAGCGTAACCAACGGGTGATAAAATCATTCAAGCGATCGCTCAGTGTAGCATGAGGAAGATTGTGATTTTTTAACTTGCCGATTAATTGATGACCAAGGGGCGTTAGGCGAAAACTGTCTGTAATTCCCTGTCCATCAACTTCTCGTCGCAATACGCCTACATCAATTAACCAGGCTAAGGCGTTTTCACAGCTTAATTCTGATAATGGGCGGTTGGTGTAATTTTGCTTAACTCCTTTATCCATTGCTATAGCACCCAATTGGATGCTTTGACTAGTCATGGCGACAAATAAATTCAGGTTGAAGGGCGAACAAATTAGCGATCGCTCGGCTCTTTTTAGTGCTTCCTTAGTATAAACTAGGGGTTTGAGGTTTGGAGAATCCACAGCAGACATTTTTTATTACTCTAAATTGGGCTTTTTGTCAAGGCTTTGAAAATAAATACTTCTGGAGGAACATATTGGATAATCAGGTTATTTAAATAGGTTATTTAAATATTGTAAATTATTGTAAAATCTTGATTGCATGAATATTTCTTAAACAGGATAAGGTGAATTATGCCTCTAGCAGTTGGTACAGACGCACCTGCATTTACCACTAAAGATACTAACGGTAACACAGTTTCATTGTCTGATTTTGCTGGTAAAACAGTGGTTCTCTACTTTTATCCCAAAGATGACACACCAGGCTGCACTAAACAAGCTTGCAGTTTCCGCGATGCTCAATCAGAATATATAAGCAAAGGTATCGTGGTGTTAGGTGTGAGTGCTGATGATGAAGCTGGTCATCAAGCTTTCACCCAGAAGTATAGTCTAAATTTCCCTTTATTGGCTGATACCGATAAAAGCATCATTACAGCTTATGATGTTGATGGTGGTGGTTATGCCAAGCGTGTTACTTACATCATTGATGGTAATGGCAAAATTATTGATGTTGATGCTGCTGTTAACACTTCTACCCACGCTAGTGATGTCTTAGCAAAACTTGGGTAATTATCAGCATTGAGTTTTTTTCCTCTGGGTTCTGTGTCTCTTGGGTAAAAGGTAATTTATGATCTAACCACAGAGGCACAGAGGACACAGAGTTAGGAGGTTGATGAGGATTTTTTCCGGCTTCAGGTTTTATTTGTCTGATGATGGTAGGGTTTTTAAGGGGATACACAACTAACGTAGTTAAACCTTGGTCAAACAGTGTCAATTGCTGATAGTTCGCTCTCTGATTGACCTGACTTCAGGTTCTAGAGTCTGGGGCTTATCCTTGCCCGTTATCGCTTCGGTCTCCATCAAGGAATCCCGAAACTTCTGACTTCTTTCTAACAAGATCTTCTTCACATCGGAATGTTTCATGTATCGAGTGATTTCAACATCACTCATTCTTGCTAGAATATTGTCAGCAGCATTAGTATCTGAGTGCATTACGACCCCATCGTGTCCGGTAAACTTGTCACCATTTCTACTACCCGTTAAGGTAGCAAATCTGGAGTCAAGTTGTGACGTATACGCACAATTTACACTAACAACCGTGC
>NZ_BJCF01000094.1 GCF_005402965.1 Dolichospermum planctonicum | reverse complement strand
TAACATTTTGATTGTCCATCCAAAAGCGCAAGCACTTATTACGGATGAATTGGGTTATCCGTATAGCTTCATTAATTTTTTGATATTGCTGCTTTGTGCCTTTGGCTTTAAATTCAAAAACAATCATCTTCTATTCCCAATCCCGACCTATTTTGAGTCTAACATTCTTTAGGAAATTCACCAACCTCTAAGATTGGTAAAAATGAAACTACCCTCTCTCATGATTAAGCTGCGCTTAATATCGCTTGAAGGGTGTTTAATTTTTACCCGCCTTACATCCCCACCCTGTAGAGGGATGGGGTATTACGGCGTTTTCTGATAAAAGTATTGCAAGGAAGTTAAACTTCCTTGCAAATTGCTTAATTCGTTTAAATATGAATAAAAAGCAACCTATCTCCTAAAATCCTTTGAAGTTATAACCAACTCCCAGTAAAATACCGACATCAACTGTATCAAAAAATCCAGTGTTTATGGCGGCGGTGGCGGTAAATTTTTGATTGAGAGGTATGTCAACACCACCAGTGACTAAAACAGCAGTTTCAGATTTATCACCAGTTTGAATGACTGCACCTACTCCAATGTACGGAACTATAGTTACAGGGGTGGTCAGTGGATCTGCTGGTTTAACAGAAAAGTCGTAGGTGATAGGAACAAGAAATGTTGTATCTGTTCCTAGTATAACTGACGGTCTAGCTGATAGAGATTTGGTAAAACGAATTTTACTCATGAAGCTGAAATTACCATCACTCAAGGCTGAAGAGCCGCCTGTTATACCAATGTTAGTACCAATACCGATATAGCTACCAGGAGTTTGATTTTGATTGGGTATAGCTGCTTCAATGTCCGCTTGCGCTACTTGATTAGATGATTGTGTTTTTTCAGACACTGTTTGAGCATTTACGGAATGCCCACCACCTAAAATTACTAAAGCCGCAATACCTGGTAAGGCTAAAAAATTTTTACCAAGAATAATATTACTCATGTTCACTTCTCACTAGATTTAAGATTGACACCTGTTTAGATATCATCCTCAGTTAACAAATTTCGTTAATACTCACCATTTAACACGAAAAATCAAAATTTGCATCCTGATTTTGTTTAATTGACTAATTTTTTGTCAGCATTGGTAACATACAGCGATTTTCGGGTAAATGAACCACGGTTTTTGATCTGGCGTAGAGGCGCAAAGAAGAATTACTGTTAATGCAGTACAGTTGACAATAGACATCTGGAGGTAAAAATTGTAGAGAGATAAACCTAGTCAGGTCAAATCTCTACAATGGTTCTAGAAACCGCACATTTAATTTTCACCAGATGTCTAGTCTCAAGGGAATTGCTATACCAACGCACTAATTAGTTAGATATCATGGTTCCCAGGGCGGCTATTAACTTATCCACACTTTCAGGACGACTATTAAAACCCATTAAACCCACACGCCAAACTTTACCAGCAAGTTCACCCAAACCGCCACCAATCTCAATATTATGCTCAAGTAATAATTGGCGTGCAACCAACTTACCATTTACGCCTTCAGGAATGCAGACAGTAGTTAAAGTTGGTAGCCTGTATTCCTTCTCAACGTGCATTTTTAAACCCATATCTTCCAATCCTTCCCAAAGATATTCTACGTTCTTTTGATGACGTTGCCAGCAATTTGCTAAACCTTCTTCTGCCACTAAACGCAGAGCTTCCCGTAAACCATAATATAAATTAATCGGTGCAGTATGGTGATATGTGCGGTCAGTACCCCAATATTTCCCCAACAATGTCATATCTAAATACCAGTTTGCCACTTGAGATTGACGCTTGTGTAACTTCTCCATTGCCCGCGCACTCATAGTAAATGGTGACGCACCTGGAGAGCAACCCAAACCCTTTTGACTACAGCTATAAGCTAAATCAACACCCCACTCATCCAAAAAGATGGGAACACCTCCTAAACTAGTCACGGTATCCACTAACAGTAACGTACCATACTGACGACACAACTCACCCACACCTTCCAAAGGTTGACGAGCGCCGGTGGAAGTCTCTGCATGAACTAAAGCTAAAATTGCTGGTTTATGGGTAGCTACTGCGGTGCTAATTTCCTCCAAATTGAAAACTTGCCCCCAAGGCTTAGTAATAGTTCTTACATCTGCGCCATATCTGCCCGCCATATCTACCAAACGATTACCGAAATAACCAGCTACACCAATTAATACCACATCACCCGGTTCTACAGAATTAGCTAGAGAGGCTTCCATTGCAGCAGTACCGGTGCCACTGACAGCGATAGTATGGGGGTTTTCCGTTTGCCATAGGTAGCGTAACAGAGATTGAATCTCATCCATCAGGGTTAAAAAAGCCGGATCTAAATGCCCTACGGGTGTGGTATTCATCGCCTGTAGTACCTCTGGATGGGTGTTAGAAGGACCCGGACCTAGTAATAGACGGTGGGGCATATCGAGGGGTTCTAGTCCTAGACGGTGACTATTGTTGATGGAAATTGCCAATGTCATAAATTTATGTAAGATGAAATGAGAATTTAATCGCATGATATAGCGGTATGTGGTCAATGAGTATGCCGAAATGCGACTAATTAATTACGCGCCATATTTCCGACCATGCCATTCAATTATATATTTTGTTATTTTGTCAAAAAAATAGAAATTTCTGTTCTCTATGATTCAAATTGACTGGTGACATATTCTGTCAGATCGTTTTGCACTGTAAATCCATCAGAGTTGCATTCAATGAGCGATCGCAATTTTAGGCTTTCTAGCGTTCCTAACAGTTTTTGGGAAGTGACAGGAGGAATGATCTTGTTTAGTAATTCTGGCATGAATAGGGGTTGGCGGTGAATCGCTAAGGAATAGATCACGGTTTTTTCTAAATCTGATAAGCGTTGAAATTGTTGATCTAATAAATCGTAAATATCGCCAAAGACGGTGATACCCTGGGCTAAAAAAAGATCAATTTTGCCAGAAAATAGAAAATGAATAGTGGTGATAACAATTTTCAGTATCAGGGGATTTCCGCCATAGTGATTATGTAATATTTGCCATTCTGCTTGAGTTTCGTCAATGCCTTCTGACTGGAAAATCTTGAGTCCGTCTTCAGGAAGCAACCCTTTCAGGATCAGTAATTTAATTGAATTAGCTTTTTTCTCTAGGACACTGAATGCGATTGGTAGTTCTCGACTGATGATAATTAAACAACTTTTGTGGGTAGACTCCCCAATTGTGCGAATCAGTTGTCCATAACCTTCAAACCCTGGCCGATAATATCCCCCTCCTCCCCATTGCAGAATAGATTCTAGATTATCCAGAACCAGCAAGCAACGAGTTTGATGGAGATACTGCATTAACTTTGATATTAATTGATCTGGAAATTTTGGTAAATCAACGGCTTGCTGGTGTGAGACGATGTGAATTAGATCAGTTAAGGTTTCTTCTACTGTTGGCGCGTGATAAAGCGATAGCGAAGCGCTCCGTAGGAATCGCCAGATGACATACTTAAATTCTGAGTTGGTGAAATCTGCTATTAACTTGGCTATGAGGCTGGTTTTACCCATACCACCCATTCCTAATAGCATGATTAATTGACAGCGATTGACCTGAATCCATTGGTTCAATGTTGCCAGTTCAGCGGTGCGTCCATAGAAAACGGAGACCTTGGGGGCTAAATTATAATCCCCATCAGGCTGAATTTCAGGTTGTAAAGGTTGGATAAATTGTGTTGAGTGTGTTTCTGGTTTGACTAATGGGACGGGAAGAGATGATTGATAATCATCAGCCTCTAGCACCAGATTAAATGCTTTGAAGCATTTGACTAGAGACTTTTTATCAACTCTGACATTGCAGTTGAAAATTTTGCATAAGGTATGAGAGTCTAAGCCAGTCTGACTACTGAGATAATCCAGGGTAAATCTCTTGCTGTTATTTTCACTATATTCCCTAATTTTTATCCCACATTCCGCACCCCAAACTGTCACAGAGGTAAATTACGTAGAGAAAAAATTAAAGAGAGCATCAAAACAAACATATAAAGTGAAAAAAGGCATTTGAGAAACAGTAAATCACCAAAA
>NZ_BJCF01000093.1 GCF_005402965.1 Dolichospermum planctonicum | reverse complement strand
CTGGTCAGTATTTTACCAATGACCAAATCAAAGAAATGACTCGCAAGGTTAGTGCTGAGGTTGACTTAGTTCATCAGCAAACGCAGAATCAGCGGTATGGCTCTTCTCATATTGGCGCTACTGCAAAGGATATTTCTAATGTCGTCACTGATGCTGCTTCTGGTGTGGTTGATATTTTTCATGGTATTGATAAAGCTGTTGCCGATACTTGGAACAATTTCTGGAAAGACGGTAAAGCTGATGGTATTGGCTCTAATTTGTCTAGGAAATAACCGTCAGGATTGACACCCTCCCAATTGTATGTTTTCATGCCTCCAAATCTTGGAGGCTTTTTTATGGTTCGTTCTTATTACCCTTCTGAATGTCACGCTGATTATTTTGACTTTGAGCGTATCGAGGCTCTTAAACCTGCTATTGAGGCTTGTGGCATTTCTACTCTTTCTCAATCCCCAATGCTTGGCTTCCATAAGCAGATGGATAACCGCATCAAGCTCTTGGAAGAGATTCTGTCTTTTCGTATGCAGGGCGTTGAGTTCGATAATGGTGATATGTATGTTGACGGCCATAAGGCTGCTTCTGACGTTCGTGATGAGTTTGTATCTGTTACTGAGAAGTTAATGGATGAATTGGCACAATGCTACAATGTGCTCCCCCAACTTGATATTAATAACACTATAGACCACCGCCCCGAAGGGGACGAAAAATGGTTTTTAGAGAACGAGAAGACGGTTACGCAGTTTTGCCGCAAGCTGGCTGCTGAACGCCCTCTTAAGGATATTCGCGATGAGTATAATTACCCCAAAAAGAAAGGTATTAAGGATGAGTGTTCAAGATTGCTGGAGGCCTCCACTATGAAATCGCGTAGAGGCTTTGCTATTCAGCGTTTGATGAATGCAATGCGACAGGCTCATGCTGATGGTTGGTTTATCGTTTTTGACACTCTCACGTTGGCTGACGACCGATTAGAGGCGTTTTATGATAATCCCAATGCTTTGCGTGACTATTTTCGTGATATTGGTCGTATGGTTCTTGCTGCCGAGGGTCGCAAGGCTAATGATTCACACGCCGACTGCTATCAGTATTTTTGTGTGCCTGAGTATGGTACAGCTAATGGCCGTCTTCATTTCCATGCGGTGCACTTTATGCGGACACTTCCTACAGGTAGCGTTGACCCTAATTTTGGTCGTCGGGTACGCAATCGCCGCCAGTTAAATAGCTTGCAAAATACGTGGCCTTATGGTTACAGTATGCCCATCGCAGTTCGCTACACGCAGGACGCTTTTTCACGTTCTGGTTGGTTGTGGCCTGTTGATGCTAAAGGTGAGCCGCTTAAAGCTACCAGTTATATGGCTGTTGGTTTCTATGTGGCTAAATACGTTAACAAAAAGTCAGATATGGACCTTGCTGCTAAAGGTCTAGGAGCTAAAGAATGGAACAACTCACTAAAAACCAAGCTGTCGCTACTTCCCAAGAAGCTGTTCAGAATCAGAATGAGCCGCAACTTCGGGATGAAAATGCTCACAATGACAAATCTGTCCACGGAGTGCTTAATCCAACTTACCAAGCTGGGTTACGACGCGACGCCGTTCAACCAGATATTGAAGCAGAACGCAAAAAGAGAGATGAGATTGAGGCTGGGAAAAGTTACTGTAGCCGACGTTTTGGCGGCGCAACCTGTGACGACAAATCTGCTCAAATTTATGCGCGCTTCGATAAAAATGATTGGCGTATCCAACCTGCAGAGTTTTATCGCTTCCATGACGCAGAAGTTAACACTTTCGGATATTTCTGATGAGTCGAAAAATTATCTTGATAAAGCAGGAATTACTACTGCTTGTTTACGAATTAAATCGAAGTGGACTGCTGGCGGAAAATGAGAAAATTCGACCTATCCTTGCGCAGCTCGAGAAGCTCTTACTTTGCGACCTTTCGCCATCAACTAACGATTCTGTCAAAAACTGACGCGTTGGATGAGGAGAAGTGGCTTAATATGCTTGGCACGTTCGTCAAGGACTGGTTTAGATATGAGTCACATTTTGTTCATGGTAGAGATTCTCTTGTTGACATTTTAAAAGAGCGTGGATTACTATCTGAGTCCGATGCTGTTCAACCACTAATAGGTAAGAAATCATGAGTCAAGTTACTGAACAATCCGTACGTTTCCAGACCGCTTTGGCCTCTATTAAGCTCATTCAGGCTTCTGCCGTTTTGGATTTAACCGAAGATGATTTCGATTTTCTGACGAGTAACAAAGTTTGGATTGCTACTGACCGCTCTCGTGCTCGTCGCTGCGTTGAGGCTTGCGTTTATGGTACGCTGGACTTTGTAGGATACCCTCGCTTTCCTGCTCCTGTTGAGTTTATTGCTGCCGTCATTGCTTATTATGTTCATCCCGTCAACATTCAAACGGCCTGTCTCATCATGGAAGGCGCTGAATTTACGGAAAACATTATTAATGGCGTCGAGCGTCCGGTTAAAGCCGCTGAATTGTTCGCGTTTACCTTGCGTGTACGCGCAGGAAACACTGACGTTCTTACTGACGCAGAAGAAAACGTGCGTCAAAAATTACGTGCAGAAGGAGTGATGTAATGTCTAAAGGTAAAAAACGTTCTGGCGCTCGCCCTGGTCGTCCGCAGCCGTTGCGAGGTACTAAAGGCAAGCGTAAAGGCGCTCGTCTTTGGTATGTAGGTGGTCAACAATTTTAATTGCAGGGGCTTCGGCCCCTTACTTGAGGATAAATTATGTCTAATATTCAAACTGGCGCCGAGCGTATGCCGCATGACCTTTCCCATCTTGGCTTCCTTGCTGGTCAGATTGGTCGTCTTATTACCATTTCAACTACTCCGGTTATCGCTGGCGACTCCTTCGAGATGGACGCCGTTGGCGCTCTCCGTCTTTCTCCATTGCGTCGTGGCCTTGCTATTGACTCTACTGTAGACATTTTTACTTTTTATGTCCCTCATCGTCACGTTTATGGTGAACAGTGGATTAAGTTCATGAAGGATGGTGTTAATGCCACTCCTCTCCCGACTGTTAACACTACTGGTTATATTGACCATGCCGCTTTTCTTGGCACGATTAACCCTGATACCAATAAAATCCCTAAGCATTTGTTTCAGGGTTATTTGAATATCTATAACAACTATTTTAAAGCGCCGTGGATGCCTGACCGTACCGAGGCTAACCCTAATGAGCTTAATCAAGATGATGCTCGTTATGGTTTCCGTTGCTGCCATCTCAAAAACATTTGGACTGCTCCGCTTCCTCCTGAGACTGAGCTTTCTCGCCAAATGACGACTTCTACCACATCTATTGACATTATGGGTCTGCAAGCTGCTTATGCTAATTTGCATACTGACCAAGAACGTGATTACTTCATGCAGCGTTACCATGATGTTATTTCTTCATTTGGAGGTAAAACCTCTTATGACGCTGACAACCGTCCTTTACTTGTCATGCGCTCTAATCTCTGGGCATCTGGCTATGATGTTGATGGAACTGACCAAACGTCGTTAGGCCAGTTTTCTGGTCGTGTTCAACAGACCTATAAACATTCTGTGCCGCGTTTCTTTGTTCCTGAGCATGGCACTATGTTTACTCTTGCGCTTGTTCGTTTTCCGCCTACTGCGACTAAAGAGATTCAGTACCTTAACGCTAAAGGTGCTTTGACTTATACCGATATTGCTGGCGACCCTGTTTTGTATGGCAACTTGCCGCCGCGTGAAATTTCTATGAAGGATGTTTTCCGTTCTGGTGATTCGTCTAAGAAGTTTAAGATTGCTGAGGGTCAGTGGTATCGTTATGCGCCTTCGTATGTTTCTCCTGCTTATCACCTTCTTGAAGGCTTCCCATTCATTCAGGAACCGCCTTCTGGTGATTTGCAAGAACGCGTACTTATTCGCCACCATGATTATGACCAGTGTTTCCAGTCCGTTCAGTTGTTGCAGTGGAATAGTCAGGTTAAATTTAATGTGACCGTTTATCGCAATCTGCCGACCACTCGCGATTCAATCATGACTTCGTGATAAAAGATTGAGTGTGAGGTTATAACGCCGAAGCGGTAAAAATTTTAATTTTTGCCGCTGAGGGGTTGACCAAGCGAAGCGCGGTAGGTTTTCTGCTTAGGAGTTTAATCATGTTTCAGACTTTTATTTCTCGCCATAATTCAAACTTTTTTTCTGATAAGCTGGTTCTCACTTCTGTTACTCCAGCTTCTTCGGCACCTGTTTTACAGACACCTAAAGCTACATCGTCAACGTTATATTTTGATAGTTTGACGGTTAATGCTGGTAATGGTGGTTTTCTTCATTGCATTCAGATGGATACATCTGTCAACGCCGCTAATCAGGTTGTTTCTGTTGGTGCTGATATTGCTTTTGATGCCGACCCTAAATTTTTTGCCTGTTTGGTTCGCTTTGAGTCTTCTTCGGTTCCGACTACCCTCCCGACTGCCTATGATGTTTATCCTTTGGATGGTCGCCATGATGGTGGTTATTATACCGTCAAGGACTGTGTGACTATTGACGTCCTTCCCCGTACGCCGGGCAATAATGTTTATGTTGGTTTCATGGTTTGGTCTAACTTTACCGCTACTAAATGCCGCGGATTGGTTTCGCTGAATCAGGTTATTAAAGAGATTATTTGTCTCCAGCCACTTAAGTGAGGTGATTTATGTTTGGTGCTATTGCTGGCGGTATTGCTTCTGCTCTTGCTGGTGGCGCCATGTCTAAATTGTTTGGAGGCGGTCAAAAAGCCGCCTCCGGTGGCATTCAAGGTGATGTGCTTGCTACCGATAACAATACTGTAGGCATGGGTGATGCTGGTATTAAATCTGCCATTCAAGGCTCTAATGTTCCTAACCCTGATGAGGCCGTCCCTAGTTTTGTTTCTGGTGCTATGGCTAAAGCTGGTAAAGGACTTCTTGAAGGTACGTTGCAGGCTGGCACTTCTGCCGTTTCTGATAAGTTGCTTGATTTGGTTGGACTTGGTGGCAAGTCTGCCGCTGATAAAGGAAAGGATACTCGTGATTATCTTGCTGCTGCATTTCCTGAGCTTAATGCTTGGGAGCGTGCTGGTGCTGATGCTTCCTCTGCTGGTATGGTTGACGCCGGATTTGAGAATCAAAAAGAGCTTACTAAAATGCAACTGGACAATCAGAAAGAGATTGCCGAGATGCAAAATGAGACTCAAAAAGAGATTGCTGGCATTCAGTCGGCGACTTCACGCCAGAATACGAAAGACCAGGTATATGCACAAAATGAGATGCTTGCTTATCAACAGAAGGAGTCTACTGCTCGCGTTGCGTCTATTATGGAAAACACCAATCTTTCCAAGCAACAGCAGGTTTCCGAGATTATGCGCCAAATGCTTACTCAAGCTCAAACGGCTGGTCAGTATTTTACCAATGACCAAATCAAAGAAATGACTCGCAAGGTTAGTGCTGAGGTTGACTTAGTTCATCAGCAAACGCAGAATCAGCGGTATGGCTCTTCTCATATTGGCGCTACTGCAAA
>NZ_BJCF01000092.1 GCF_005402965.1 Dolichospermum planctonicum | reverse complement strand
TAACTGCATATCAAACCTGACTAATTCTTGACTAATAGCCTGAATTGGTGCAAGTTTACGCAATCTTTCAACCCAAGTTTTAATATTATCAACTCGACTTTGTAGGCTCGGTGCTAACCATCCTTCTAGACGGGTTCTATTCAAAAACCTTGGTTGTCTGTAACGAGTTTTTCTTGCACGTCTAGAACGTCTTAATTGCCTTCTAGAAGTTAAAGCATCTCTAATTGCAAAGCCTCTATGTTTTAATTCAGCAGCAAATACAACTTCGCCAGTTGAATCATTAACTAATACCATTCCCGTGAACTTTGCACCAGGGTCAATCTTTAGCTTTAGCGACGATACTGGTGAGTCAGGACGCGATTTTTTGAGAATAATTGTGAACGGAAACTGTCTAAATATTGCTGCTTTTTTGCTTCTTAGTAGTTGTCTAGCTTGCGCTGAATGAATTGGGTTTAATGGCGTGAAGTTGGTATCTAAAACAAATACTTTGGACATATTGTCCCTCCTTGCGGGTAATGTTAGCCTAGACAAAGATTTAAAGGCTTTTTACGCTAACAGCACTGGATTAACCCAATAAGCCTGTTTAACTGTTAACCTCAGATCTACAAACTGGCTGCGTATTTGTAGGTGAGATGACCTGAAAATCGTAGTGATTTAACACTTAGTCGGGTAAACTCTGGGCTTTAAAAGCCCCCACTTACCCAAAGGGAAGTGGTGGGTAATTTACTCCTGCTATAATAATTTTTCCGATTTACTGTCTAAATTGACTGTAGTGTTTGATTCTGGAAATACGATTCTTAACAGGGGAGGAGCGATAAATGTGGTAATAATCACCATCATAATAATTGCCGCCCCTAGTGGTTTGGAAAGGACACCACTAGCAGCACCTACACCAGCAAATACTAAACCTACTTCACCCCTGGGAATCATTCCTACACCAATAGCCAAGCGATTAATTCCCGGTTGACCAAATACTGTTAGCCCTGTCACCACTTTACCAATAATGGCGACAGTAATCAGGAAAGTTGCCATGATTAAGGCTTCTTGATTTGTGGGAATAGCTGGGTTTAAGACTCCCAAATCAGTTTTTGCTCCCACAGTCACAAAGAAAACTGGAACTAGCATATCCGCAATGGGGATAACTTGCTTTTGTAATTCCTTGCGTTTGTCCGTTTCTTCGAGAACTAAACCAGCAGCAAAAGCTCCCAGAATTGCCTCTAAATGGATGACAGAGGCTAGGTAAGACATGATAATGGCAAAAATGAAGGCCGGGATGACTAATTCCCCTCTAGTTTTAAGTTTATCAGCGATCGCCACAAAGGATTTATTAAATACATTACCAAAAACTACCGCCCCAATCAAAAAAGCACTGGCGCTAATAATTAAATAAACCACATTACCGACATCAACCGCCCCATCTTTAGCTAAACTAGCAACCACAGCCAGCACGATAATTCCCAAAACATCATCAATAACCGCAGCACCCAGGATAATCTGTCCCTCCTTAGAATTTAAGCGACCTATTTCCGAAAGCACTTTAGACGTAATTCCAATACTAGTTGCAGTTAAAGCCGCACCAGCGAAAATAGCAGGTATAGCACTAACACCAAATATTGTCATTAACCCCACAGTTCCCGCAGCAAAGGGAACTATCACCCCCACGGTAGCCACAACAAAAGCCTGAATACCCACGGCCATAAGGTCTTTGAGATTAGACTCTAAGCCAATTTCAAACAAGAGGATAATCACACCCAATTCTGATAAAACCGAAATCACCTCAGACTGGGCTGCAAATACCTGTGGTGTCGCTTCTGGGCTTAACCCAGCGGTGATTTGCAAAAAGGACATAATCAAAGAATTAGCAGCGTCTGTACCACCTTCAGGGAATATCAACAAATGGAGTACAGAGACACCGATAACCACACCCCCGACAAGTTCACCTAAAACCGCCGGTAAACCGATTTTGTTGGATAATTCCCCCCCCACCTTGCTGGCAAAGTAAATCACGACTAAACTCAATAGTACGGCCGCTAATACCATGGAACTATCTGCTGTTTCTGTGGCTGTAGCCAATAAGGGAACGTTAAAGTTGATTTCCATGAAAAACTGTATTGGTTATACAAAGATCCTTTTCTTTATTTTTACCTGTTTTTGGTGGTAATTTATTCATATCTATTTTCACCTAAACACGGGCATCCCAAATGCACACAAAGATTTTGACAGTGTTTATATACCTGGGGCTGTAAACTAGAAATGGTAACGGGATTAGACAGTAAAGCTGTAGCAAAGGATCTGCCTGAGTGTATTTCATCCCATAGCGATCGCATTTGTAAACCCCTTCCTTTACCGGGTGCATGAATGCCAAAACCAGAAATAATACTACACCAAACAGGCTGAAAATGCCGAATCAGCACCGATTCACCCCAAGCAACTAAATCCACAGCCATTGCTACCACTGTAAAGTGAAAATCTGCAACATCAAGATTGTTAGTTTGACGAATAGAATTTCTATGTTCTCTCAAACGACCAATTAAACCCCCTGTAATAGTTCTTTGTCCAGTTCGCTTCCCTGAATTTTCCGCTTTACCAATGTAAATTGGTAGACAACAAGAATTTTGATTTGCGTAAGTTATAGCTGAGTAAAGGGGAAATTCTCCCCGGTAATAAAGTAAGTAAACACCAACATAACCAGCTAACTCTTCTTTAAGTTCATCCAGTTCAGCGAGAGGATAACAATGCTGTCTAGTCTGAAACTCAATTAATTGCTCACGCAGTGTTGGAGGTGCTTGAAAAACTTCTAATGGCATGATCAATTTTAACTAGACAGATGTTTTAATTTTCACGCAACATTGAACTTCTTGTAAATGGGTGCGGATGCTAGTAGCAATAGTATAGGCCAGGGTAACAGGTACAGCATTACCAATTTGACGCATTGACTCACCCCAAGCACCGGGGAAGTAGTAATCATCAGGGAAAGTTTGCAATCTTGCAGCCTCACGCACCGTAAAATAGCGGACTTGTCCATCAGGGAAAGCAAGCATATTCTCACCACCAGGAACACCATGCACACCTGCTTTCAGGGTTTTGGCTGGTTTATACCAAGAACTACCTGTATGACCGGGATAGCTTTTAGCACCGGGAATGTAGATATGATTAGGAATTTCTGCTGCTAAATTAGTGTTTTCAGGTGGTGGTAAGTCAGTTATTGCATCCCTAACAGTCTGCCAGGGAGAAGTTATACTAGCCAGTAAACTCGCCCCTTTCCGTTGGTAGCTACTGCGTATTTTTATGGGCATTTCTGGACGGTATAAGTTAGCAATACCGTGACGTTCCCAGTATTCACCCGTCACCCATTGATCCCAAATCAGCGCCTCTTCTGTATGGGTTGGTTCAGGAAAAGACCAGTTAGCTTGTAAATCTGAACGGAAACCCACAATAAAAACTCGCTCACGTTTTTGTGGAACTCCATAATTAGCTGCATTTAATAACTGCCACTTTACCCGATAACTAAGTTCATCCTTGATATTACTACGCTGATGTTCCTCAAGTCTGACTAAATGATCAGCCCAAGATTCATCAGTGTGGGGTTGCAATTCAGGATGATTTAACTGTAAAATAATATACTCAAAATAATTAATAAAATTAGGTCGCACTAAACCACGGACATTTTCAATTAAAAAAGCTTTGGGACGTAATTCCCGCACAGCCCGTAAAAATTCGGGAAACATATCCCGTTTATCTAAATAACCATGATGGTTACCACCAATGGAAAAAGGTTGACAAGGTGGACCACCTGCTAAAAGGTCTATTTCTCCTCTGATATTAGAGTAGTTAAAATCAGCTACGTCTATTTGATGGATACACCAGTCGCTTACAAGTTGCATCCCTCGCTGCTGATTTTCACGAATGGTATGACAACTATGTTTATCTCGCTCCACAAGCGCTTGATGATCAAAGCCAGCGCGAGTGCATCCCATTGCTAAACCTCCAGCACCCGTAAATAACTCTAGTGATTTGAATTTAGACATAATAACAAGATAAGTAGGTTGGCGTTAAAAATTGTCGTTATACTGAGGGAACAGGGAACTCTTAACTGGGAACAGAAAAGAGGTTTCGGGTAACTTTACTTTTCGTTACTTATGTCGGTTTTTTTCCGTTCACCTATTTACATACTAATTTTGTATTTCTGGTCCAATAATTTTAATTCCCTGTTTTTCTTTTTCAGCTAATTCTAAATTTAATAACAGCAGTCTTTCTAAAATATCATCTTCTGGGTTGAATTGATAAGCTGACATTACCAGTTTATCCAGTTGTTGATGTAGTTTATAAAGTTGACTACTCGGTTCGGTGAAAAATTTATTATATAATGTAGTAATTCCCCATTGTTTGGTTTCCATTTGTTGACTACGATATTCATGTAGTTCTTCTGTTTTAGTGCGAATTTGTTGGACTATTTTTATATCTACTGTTTGCGGAAAGGGGAAGGTTTCAAAACAAGTGTTGTGAGTGTAACGAGTTCTATCTTCTAAAGTTGAACTTTGCGCTTTTACCCAAACACGATGTACGTTAGATGTGAGAATACCAAGGATATAAAAATCATCTGATGCTATAACTGTTGTTGAGTCTGCTGGTAGCCAATCAGATTTTCCGGGAATAAAAATGAACCATTTAGAATGTCTTGGAACAACGAAATAACAAGATATATTTTTAATTGCTTTTCTCATTCCCGGACGCTTTTCACCATATTGCCACCAGTTAAGTTTAGTTACTTCTCTTCTATTGTTTTCTCTTTCTATTTTAACAGTGTTTTGAATGTGTGCGAAAATTATTTCATAATCACTCGCTTCTTCTAGTGTCATATCATTAAAATCAATAATCCAACGACTAGGAATTCCATTAGGTTTATCAGTTAAATCTGCACCAGATAATAATAATTTAAGTAATACTTTGTTTTTTGATTCAACTTGAATCCATTTATTTACCTGTGTTTCAGTTACAATAAAACCCTTGCCACTAGGCTGAATTCCTTTAAATGAGTAATCTAAATTGCTTTGAAGTCGAATAGCTATAGAAACATCTATAGTTGATTGAAGAGAAGAACTTATTGATCTAACTGTTTGATTATTCAAATAACATACTTGTGGTTTTTGATAGCACCAATTAACTATACTAACATGAACTTTTGCATCACCTGACCAAACTTGAGATGAAATAGCATTATGAATAATACCACTATTTTGAGTAATATAATCTAGTCCGGCTCTACGAGTATTTCCTTGACTAATAGTATTTGTACCAACTAAACCTACTCTACCTTTTGCATTAATATATTCATGTGATAACCGTAACCAATAACTGCAAAAATCTACCTTATCTTTGACTTCTGGAAATTTGCTAAAAATTTTTTCAGCATAATCATCACCTAAATTTTGCCTTATTCTATGTCCACCTAAAAACGGTGGATTTCCAATAATAGCATCAGCTTTGACCCATTCACTAAACAAAGCATCTTGACAAACAATATTATGATCCAAAGTATCCAAAGGTAAAGCAGGTTCAGTCAAACATAAATCATCAATCGCAATTTTCCGCGCTATCATCAAAGTTACCC
>NZ_BJCF01000091.1 GCF_005402965.1 Dolichospermum planctonicum | reverse complement strand
CTATCGCTATGCTACACACAAAGTCTTTACCTCAAGTACAGATATTATATTGCGGGGTGCGGGGTTATCTTCTTCATCCTCTTCTTCATACTCCCCACTCTCTAACTCTGTACTCCGCACTCCTTAATATAGTTCTTCCTTATCAAGATGATAATAACATTTTTAAAATCCTTTGTCAACACCTGAAAAGCAAATTTTTCGCGGTTTTTTTTGCGTTAATTGTTGCTTTGTGGGGTAATGTCAGAATCAGGATATCCAGGATGAAAGGATGTACAGGATGAAGATGGGGATTTTCTGATGATGTCAATGATTTAAAATGGTGCGTTATGCTATTATATGGCGAACTGCTTGCAGCAGCGCTTCGCTATCGCTATGCTACACACAAAGTCTTTACCTCAAGTACAGATATTATATTGCGGGGTGCGGGGTTATCTTCTTCATCCTCTTCTTCATACTCCCCACTCTCTAACTCTGTACTCCGCACTCCTTAAGATAGTTCTTCCTTATCAAGATAAGGTTAACATATTTCAAATCCTTTGTCAACACCTAAAAAGCAAATTTTTCGCGGTTTTTTTTGCGTTTGTGATAATTGTAGGTTGGGTTAAGCCACAGCGTAACCCAACAAAGTCCTAACAATAAAGTCCCGAAGTTGTTGGGTTTTCTCAACCCAACAAAGTTATTAACTAAATAGGAAATTACCTCCAAACAGGTTGACATTCACACTATCACTAGTAAAACCATTTGTACTAGATAATGTTCCTAATAATTGACCAGTACCAAAACCAGTATTACCACTAATACCATCTCCCACGGCAAATCGTGTATTAATACCAGATGTCACGACATCAATATTAGTGATCCCTGAAAAATCAATTTTATCACCATTGACACCGCGCACAAATTGGTAAATCGTGTCTGTACCATGACCTGCTGTATAGCGGACGGTATCTACAGCGTTATCGTTAGCACCTAAATAAATGAGGTCATTCCCTATACCACCAGTTAAATCATCAGCACCGACACCTCCCAGGAGAATATCATTACCTCTACCACCATTCAAGGTATCATTACCGATACCACCATCAATAGTATTGGCTGCATTATTTCCTGTGAGGCTATTATTCAGACCGTTACCAGTAGCCTTGATAGCAGATGTTCCTAGTAAGGTGAGGTTTTCTAAATTACTTGCCAATGTGTAACTAATGGTAGTGAAAACAGTATCATTTCCTTCATTGGCGTTTTCTTTAACGATATCTCCTGCATTATCCACATAGTAAGAGTCATCACCTGTACCACCGCTGAGGACATCTGCACCTGCACCACCATTGAGGGTATTATCAAGGTCATTACCCGTAATGATATCATTTACTTGAGAACCAGTGACATCTTGGAAATTCACCACAGTAAAAGTGACATCCCCAGCAGGTAAGCCAAAGACCGTGAGACTATTGGTACTTAAATCCGCGTTAATAGAGTTACTTCCAGCATTAATGGCATTAGCAAAATCACTATTACCAATAAACACCTCTGCTTCTACCGTATCTGTTCCCAAAGCGCCTTTATTGACTGTTCCCTGTGCTTGTAAGGTAATCTTGGTTGCGAGTTGACCATAATCAACTATGTCCACTCCGTCTCCACCAATTAAAGCATCATTACCCTGACTAGCAATTAAGATATCATCACCTGCACCACCATTGAGGGTATTATCAAGGTCATTACCCGTAATGATATCATTTACTTGAGAACCAGTGACATCGAGGAAATTCACCACAGTAAAAGTGACATCCCCGGCAGGTAAGCCAAAGACCGTGAGACTATTGGCACTTAAATCCGCGTTAATAGAGTTATCGGTATTACTTGCAGCATCAATGGCATTAGTAAAATCATCATTACCAATAATCACCTCTGCTTCTACCGTATCTGTTCCCAAATCGTCTTTATTGACTGTTCCCTGTCCTTGAAAGGTAATACTGGTTGCGAGTTGACGATAATCAACTGTATCTACACCATCTCCACCAGTTAAAGTATCATTGCCGACACTGGCAATTAAGGTATCATCACCGCCACTACCATTCAGGTTATTACCAGTAATGGTATCATTATTGCCCTTAATGGTATCATTGCCCTGAGAACCAGTGACATTTTGGAAATTCTCTACAGTAAAAGTGACATCTCCCGCAGGTAAGCCAAAGACCGTGAGACTATTGGTACTTAAATCCGCGTTAATAGAGTTACTTCCAGCATTAATGACATTAGCAAAAGCACTATTACCGATAAACACCTCTGCTTTTTCTACCGTATCTGTTCCGAAAGTGCCTTTATCGACTGTTCCCTGTGCTTGCAAGGTAATACTGGTTGCGAGTTGACGATAATCAACTGTATCTACACCATCCCCACCAGTTAAGGTATCATTGCCAGCACTGGCAATTAAGGTATCATCACCGCCACTACCATTCAGGTTATTACCAGTAATGGTATCATTATTGCCCTTAATGGTATCATTGCCCTGAGAACCAGTGACATCTTGGAAATTCTCTACAGTAAAAGTGACATCTCCCGCAGGTAAGCCAAAGACCGTGAGACTATTGGTACTTAAATCCGCGTTAATAGAGTTACTTCCAGCATTAATGACATTATCAAAAACAGAATCAGGATTACCAATAAACTTTTCTGCTTGGACGGTATCTGTTCCCAAAGCACCTTTATTGACTGTTCCCTGTGCTTGCAAGGTAATACTGGTTTCAAGTTGACTATAATCAACTGTATCTACACCATCTCCACCATTTAAGGTATCATTGCCAGCGCTGGCAGTCAGAGTGTTATCAGCACTATTACCAGTGAGGATGTTATTACCGTCATTTCCTGTACCGTCAATGGCTGCTGTTCCCGTCAGGATGAGATTTTCTACACCTGCGGGTAGGGTAGTTGTCACGGAACTTGTGAGGGTATCAGTTATGGTTGTGGTGGCGCTTGTTTTTGTCCCCAGATTGACATTATTGGGAGATGTGAGGGTGAGGGTAAAGGCTTCATCTGCTTCATTAAGGTTATCATCGAGAATGGGGATATTGATGGTTTGAGTGGTGATACCCGGTGCAAAAGTCAGAGTTCCGTTGGTGCTGATGTAGTCTAACCCTGCTGTCGCTGTACCATCAGCAGTAGCATAATTAACGGTAATAGTTTGGTTGCTACTGGTGGAAAGAGTAACAGTGTAAGTGACGTTTTGGGGGTTAGTGTCGCTTTCAAGTATTGTCTGGTCACTGCTAAGGTCAATAATGGGGAACTCATCATTAAGAATAGTTCCTGTCACTGCTGCTGGTGTAGCAATGTTGTTGTAACCTGTTCCTGCAAGTAGGGTTAAAGCTACGGTTTCATCATTTTCAGCAATTGTGTCTGCTGTGGGGTCTATGGTTATTTGTTTCGTAGTTTCACCCGCAGCAAAGTTGATAGTTCCGCCGGTGGCTGTAAGTGAGGTTGCACCCGTTTGAGTGTAGTCATTATTGAATGTGGCTGTACCTGTTACTCCAAAGTTAACAGTTATGGCTGTGTTTGTGACACCAGTCCGGGTAAAGGTGTAAACTAGGTTGGGTGTACCATCTTCTTGGACGCTACTGGATGATACTGCTAAAGCAATGCTAGTATCATCATTGGTAATAGTTCCCGTTACTGCTGTTGGTGTGGCAATGTTGTTATAACCTGTTCCTGTAGCCAGAGTTAAAACTACGGTTTCATCATTTTCAACAATTGTGTCTGCTGTGGGGTCTATGGTTATTTGTTTCGTAGTTTCACCCGTAGCAAAGTTGATAGTTCCGCCGGTGGCTGTAAATGAGGTTGCACCCGTTTGGGTGTAATCATTACTGAATGTGGCTGTACCTGTTACTCCAAAGTTAACGGTTACGGCTGTGTTTGTGACACCAGTCCGGGTAAAGGTGTAAACTAGGTTGGGTGTACCATTTTCTAATACGCTACTGGATGATACTGCTAAAGCAATCATGGTATCATCATTGGTAATAGTTCCAGTGACAGCAGTATTTGTACCAACGGTGTAAACTCCAGTTCCTGCAGCCAGAGTTAAAGCTACAGTTTCATTACTTTCCACGGTGGTATCTGCTGTGGGGTCTATGATTAAAGTGGCTGTACTATTTCCCGCAGCAAAGGTGATGGTTTTACCTGTTCCTGGTGTTGCACCTGTGTAATCAGCACTATCAGCTGTACCGCCAATGGTATAGTTAACGGTTAAAGCATTGGTGGTAACTCCTGTACGGGTGAAGGTGTAAACTAGGTTGGGTGTACCATTTTCTTGGACGCTACTGGGTGATACTGCTAGGGTAATGGTGGGGAAATCATCATTGGTAATAGTTCCAGTGACAGCAGTATTTGTACCAACAGTGTAACCTGTTCCTGTAGCCAGAGTTAAAGCCACAGTTTCATCACTTTCACCAGTGGTATCTACTGTGGGGTCTATGGTTAAAGTGGCTATGGCTGAATTAGCCAGAAACGTAATTGTTCCACCAGTACCTGTAAATGTGGTTGCACCGGTTTGAGTGTAGTCATTATTGAATGTGGCTGTACCTGTTACTCCATAGTTGACAGTTATGGCATTAGTTGTGACACCAGTCCGGGTGAAGGTATAAACTAGGTTGGTTGTACCATCTTCTAATACGCTACTTGGTGATACTGCTAAAGCAATGCTAGTATCATCATTGGTAATAGTTCCTGTTACTGCTGTTGGTGTGGCAATGTTGTTATAACCTGTTCCTGCAAGTAGGGTTAAATCTACAGTTTCATCAATTGTGTCAGTGGTGTCTGCTGTGGGGTCTATGGTTAAGGTTTTCGTAGTTTCACCCGCAGCAAAGGTGATAGTTCCTGTAGTCCCTGTAAATGTTGCTGCACCCGTTTGAATGTAGTCGCTACTGTCTGCTGTACCTGCTACTCCAAAGTTAACAGTTATGGCATTAGTTGTGACACCAGTGCGGGTGAAGGTATAGACTAGGTTTGGTGTACCGTCTTCTAATACGCTACTTGGTGATACTGTTAAAGCAATTCTAGTATCATCATTGGTAATAGTTCCCGTTACTGCTGCGGTTGTACCAACGGTGTAACCTGTTCCTGCCGCCAGAGTTAAAGCTACAGTTTCATTACTTTCAACGGTGGTATCTACCGTGGGGTCTATGGTTAAAGTGGCTGTACTACTTCCCGCAGCAAAGGTGATAGTTCCTGTAGTCCCTGTAAATGTGGCTGCACCGGTTTGAGTGTAGTCATTATTGAATGTGGCTGTACCGCCAATGGTATAGTTAACGGTTACGGCATTGGGGGTAACTACGCTACGGGTAAAGGTGTAAACTAGGTTGGTTGCACCATCTTCAAGAACGCTACCGGGACTGACTGCTAGGGTAATGATAGTATCATCATTAGTAATAGTTCCGGTGACAGCACTAGCTGTACCAACGGTGTAACCTGTTCCTGTCGCTAAAGTTAAAGCTACAGTTTCATTACTTTCAACGGTGGTATCTAATGTGGGGTCTATGGTTAAAGTGGCTGTACTACTTCCCGCAGCAAAGGTGATAGTTCCTGTAGTCCCTGTAAATGTGGCTGCACCGGTTTGAGTGTAGTCATTATTGAATGTGGCTGTACCGCCAATGG
>NZ_BJCF01000090.1 GCF_005402965.1 Dolichospermum planctonicum | reverse complement strand
TGCGTAGCTGTTTGTCTATTTCAAATTTAGAAATACCCCAAGCCTTTAACGAGCCGAACTCATTCCACAAGTCAGAGCGTAGTTGTCCTAAACGCAAAGCAATTAAATCAAGTTCGTTAGATTTCCACGTATTTAGTTTTTTAGTCCCTAAAATAGCGATTCTGGTAACGGTTAACTGATTTTTAACTTTGAGTTTCATAGTCTAGACTCAGTACGTCTCTTGTTATTATACTTCTATTAAATCACATTGGCTACTAAATAGGTGAACGGAAAAAAAACGACATAAGTAACGAAAAGTAAAGTTGCCCGAAACCGTTCGGCTGACGCTCACGGCGAAGCCTCTTTTCTGTTCCCAGTTAAGAGTTAAGAGTTCCCTCACTATAACGACAATTTTTAACACCAACCTACTTATTTGGCTCATAAATATTTTGTTCTTCGGCTATTTTTTCCCTAAGTCAGCCCCCTCAAGCGGTTGTCTTGGGGTGATAGCCGAATTGTTTATAAACTTGTTCTGGGGTTAGGTATTTCATCTCGCGTTTAAATACGATTAACCCCAGTATACTACGTTATTTTGAGATTAAATCCCAAGACTAAATTCTTGTTTCCCCCCAAAGCATCAAGGACCAAAGCGGGTAATTTACAAGTCTTTTACCTGAGATTCTAACCATTGACTAAAAATAGCGATCGCCTCTTGGATTTTTGCTATAATTATTTCTGTTTGCTTGGCTAATTCTAATACTCTTTTCAGTTAATTTTCTTTAAATTTCATCTAAATTCACCCCCAAAGCCCGCAATTTTTCAGCTAATTTATCTGCTCGTTGTTTTTCCTGTTCTGCTCGTTGTTTTTCCTGTTCTGCTCGTTGTTTTTCCTGTTCTGCTCGTTGTTTTTCCTGTTCTGCGCTTTCAGCAAAAGTAGGAATCCAATCACCATCTTGATTATACCAACGTAGCCACAAACCTGCTGTACCTTGATATTTTCCCGCCCAAACTCCTACCCCTAATTCCAATTCAGGAAACCAGAATTTTGGTTCTACCAGTTCCACTGCTTGATATTTTGTCCCCAGTAATTGAAATACTCGGAGGCGATTTTCATATCTATCAAAGATAACATAGTAGGGCGATGCCTACGGCGAGCGAAGCTATCGCAAATACTGTTCATAAGCTTGCCATTTTGTCGGCGGTTTATTCGCACTTCTTAATATTTGTCCTAAATCTTCTGCTTCCGTACCTGGTGATAATAATTCTACTATTAAAAATGGAGCTAATCCTTCTTGCCAAATTACATAACTCCAGCGCATATCCTCCTGTTTTTCGGAAGCAGCTACACCTAAGACTAAAAACCAATCTGGTCTTTTATACCATGAATAATGACGACCATCATAGTATAAGTTTAAATCTGTACCAATGAACATTTCCTCCCTGGGATAAATGGGAGACTGACAGGTTTCCCGTAATAATTGCGGTTGAAAGTCATGAAATTCGTCTGGCAAACCTGGCTCCTCTGGATTTTCACTAGGTAAATCATACATGGTGGGCATGGTTTCCCAGGGTGGACGCGGATGAATTGTGGAGTCTAATTCATTAAGATCCTCACTGGGTAAATCATACATGATGGGCAGGTTTTTGTGCGGAGGTGCTTCACTTTGATACATGATGACTATCTCCTGTGTTTCATTGCCGTTGCCAAAATTCAACTATCTTAGGACTTACGCAAGCGTCACACCAAAAATCTGTTGTAAGGTGCTTTACTACTGCATAAATCTTGCAAATAAACGGATTGTTGATATCTAACGCACCCTACCAACTAATGTGCCAGGGTTGCCATATATCAATATTACCCAAACCAGTCGCTTAAAAACGACTTCAGCTATTAGCCAGGGAATTAATTCCCTGGCTTCCTTCCTGATTTTATCATTTGGTTTAATGATCCTGCAAATACCCAGCCAATGTCTTCTGAAACTGCTCGAAACCAAAAGTATTAATGAATTGCTCCTATGGTATTAGAGTATCAGGATTTATACCTAATTCTTTCAGTTTGGCGGCTAAACAATCAGCCCTGGCTTTTTCCTGCTCTGCCCTGGCTTTTTCCTGTTCAAGGCTTTTGCGTAGTTCTAACGGAGATAAGAAGAGATTGCCTTGATGATCATAAATATTTAGAGTTGACGCTGTTAGTTCAAACCGAATACCCAAACGAGGACTGTGCCAATGATCCATGTTTTCAATGGATATGAGTTCTTCGTCGGCTCTGGTAAAACCCATCAACTCATTAGAGTCTGGGTTATATATGTAGTATTCTTCCACATCATAGCGGTTATAGAATAACAATTTACGGCTCATTTCTTTGAGGGTATTGCCTGGAGACAAAATCTCAAACACTACTTGAGGGGCAATATTATCTTCTTGCCATTGCCGGTATGACCCCCGATCGCCTTTGGGTCGGCCAAAGGCCACGAGGACATCGGGGGCGACACGAATATCGGGACGACCTTCAACGGGATACCACAGCAGATCTCCTGCCACAAAAACGGTCTCGTCATTGGCAAAGAGGGAGTCGAGATTTTCTTTAATCAGGACAATCCAGCGAAATTGCTTGGTGTTATCTGCCATGGGCTGACCATCACTGTCGGGATAGATTATGGTTTTGTCTAGAGCTACAGTCATTGTTTTTGCCTCCCTCTACTCAATAGTTAAGTCATTAATATTTAATTCCTTCCATATACTAGGTAATTGGTAATAAAAACTCTATTATAGAAATTTCACAGGGACATCACTCTTTAAATGTAAAAAATCTAATTCCTCAATGCGATTATTTTCTAGTAATTTATAGGTTTCTTCCAGCCAAAGAAAATAATCTTGTTCCTAAAGAGCATTAATGGTGTTCATGAAAGCACCTAAGTATTGTTTACTCTAATATAGTATTATAGCTGCGATAGCGAAGCGCGACCTAGGAATCGCCCTATCGCTCCAAATCCTTTTTTCAAAAGTTGAGAACCCAGAGCGATCGCTTTTTCAGCTGTACTGCATTTAATGGCGTTGCTGAAACCAAGTATGAATTTGGGTGTAGAGTCTATAAATGTTTATTACCTTGAATGATATTTTCATACACGGAAACCATTTTTAACGCTATTTTATCCCATGTATAATTATCTAATATAAACTGCCGGGCGCGATAGCGAAGCGCTCCGTAGGAATCGCCCATTTCTTGAGATTTTTGAGGATGATTTAAGAAGTTTTCAATTGTAGTAGCAATATCATTAATATTAAGTTCTGTAACATATCCCAGATGTTGTTGCTGGACTATATCACTGAGTGCTACACCAGGGGTAATTATAACTGGAGTACCCGCAGCTAGGGATTCTAGAACTGATATACCAAAGTTTTCGGAATGGGAAGTTAGGGCAAATATATCTGCTCCTTGTATTAATAAGTCCTTGATTTCACCCTTGACAAATCCGGCAAAATATGTTATTCTCTCAATTCCATGAATTTTCACTAGAGTTTTTACCTCAGTTTCATAATCTGAATCGCCACTACCGGCGACAATGAATGTGAAGCGGTAATGAGATAACCTACCTAATGCTGGAATTAGGTAGTCTAAACCTTTTTTAGGATGTAAGCGAGATAAAAATAAGATAATTGGTTCATCTATGGGTAAATTAAAATGTTGTCGTAGACGTTGATAAGCATGAGGAATTGTATCGGGAATCGCAAGTCCGTGGGGGATGATAAAATTTGGGGAGGTTAAATTTAATAGGGCAGCTTCTTGTTGTTCTGCAACAGAGGTAAAATGAATTGATTGACTGTGATTAAGATTAGCTTTTTCGATAATTTTCAGATAGATTTGCTTTTTTCTAGCACTTTGCTGTAAAGACCATGTACATAATTGTCCTAGAGGACGAACAATATAGGGAATTTTTTGACAGCGGGCGATCGCCATTGCTATTGTAGAACTATAAGAGAAAATAGCATGAATATGTAACAAGTCATAATTACGGATATTTTGCCATAACCATATTGTTAATTCTCTGGAGAAAGCAAATTCTCTCACAGCGTGAATAGAAGGAGAAAATCGGGGAAAAAACTGGACAGGAACTTGTTGATAATTTATAAATTTTCTTAGAGGTACGTCTAATATATCTTCTCCATTATCATTAGTAGTGACAATTTCCGCATCAATATTATTTTTTCTTAAAGCTTTCACCATTTCTAAAATGGCTTGACTCGGACCGCCGCGAACAGTCGCAACTGAAGGAATTATATGGAGAACTTTCATGAGTTAATCTGCTCCCACCAATGGTTTAATATTGCTAAACTCCAACGACGATACCAAGGTTTAAGGGGTATATTTGGTGGGATATTTAGCTTTTGATGGACATTATGAAAATAATCGCCAAATTCACTATTCATCCAACTTTCAAAGGGAAAAGAAAAGCCTTTTTTCGGTCTATTTATTACCCAATCAGGTATTTCTGTAATTGCTTGTGTTAACAGTTTTTTCCCCTGTGCTAAACGAATATTACTAGGAATTGGTGCAACAGTTTCTAATAAAGTTTTATCCACAAAGGGAACACGCAATTCTAAACCCCAATTCATGCTCATGATATCACTATCTCGCAGTAATTGATTACGCATATAACCACTTAATTCTAAAAAGCTGACTTCATCTTCTGGGGTAGACCCCCACCCTAACCCTCCCCCTTGATAAGGGGGGACTAAGGGGGGTAATATAGGGATGCTTATTGATAATTGATTAATAATTAGACAAGCTTCTTGATGAGAAAAAATACCGCGAAAAGTATTATAAGCAGAAGCAAAACTAGGGGGTTGTTTTAAAAACTCACCGAATCTTTGCATTTTTAGTGAATTTCCCCAACGTTCTAATCCTAGACCCAAACCCGTACGGAGGAAAGGTAATCTATTTAGATTTTTACTCCATGCAACCATTTGGGGAACTTTTTGAAAAGACTTGTATCCACCAAATATTTCATCTCCTCCTAAACCTGATAATACTACTTTCATGCCATTGTCATGGGCAACTTTAGAGACACAAAATGTATTAAAGCCATCAATACTCGGTTGATCAATTGCTGCGAGGAAATCGGGTAATATGCTCTTAGCAAAGGATGATGTAACTTGATATTCTGTGTGTTTTGCACCAAAATGATTAGCGATTTTTTCAGCTAATTCTCCCTCATTGAATTCCGATTCAGCAAAAGCTATGGAATAGGTAGATAATTGTGATTGTTGGGTTTGGGTTGCTAGAGCGAGAATGGTTGTGGAGTCAATACCACCACTGAGGAAAATTCCCACGGGTACATCACTGATAAAATGATGTTGAATGGAATCTAATAAAGCTTTACGAACTATTTCTTGCGCTTCTGGAGGAGAAATTGCTTCAGGAGTAAAATTTATTTGCCAATATTGTTTTTTGGTAGTATTTCCATTGTGCCAATATAGCCAATTACCAGCGGATAAACAATGAATGTCAGCTATTAGAGTGTATGGTTCGGGAACTGAACCGGTTGTTAAATAACCATATAATCCTTCCACACTCATATTAATTGCAGGTAAACCAGATGCTAAAACTGCTCTGAGTTCGGAAGCAAATACTAAAGTTGTACCTAATTGGTAATAGTAAAGTGGTTTAATTCCTAAAGGGTCACGAGCTAAAAAACAAGTTTTTTCTAAATCATCCCAAATCGCAAAAGCAAACATTCCTCGTAAATGTTGGACACAATCAGAACCGATTCTTTGATAGAGTTTGAGAATTACTTCTGTATCTGTTTGAGAATGAAATTTTTCACCTTGGGAAATAAGATTTTCTCGTAATTCTTGAAAGTTGTAAATTTCTCCATTAAATGTAATATGATAGCGGTTGTCAGTGGTGGACATAGGTTGATGTCCAGCAGCACTGAGATCAAGAATAGAAAGTCGAGTGTGAGCTAAAGCTGCTTGTTTGTCAGTTGAAATATAAATACCTGCATCATCGGGACCACGATGTTTTAGTGCTGTTTGCATCTTTTCGATTTTTGCTTCTAAACTTCCATCGTCGGTATTTAGTTTGATAACACCTGCAATTCCGCACATAGATTATCCTTCGTATATATATATATATATATATATAATCTTAAATTGGTATAAAACTGGAATTTAGTTATTGGATTTAACTATGAACTAAATAGATATTTCTCTATGATACAGCAGTTTCCGAAGTTATGAGGTACAGTTAGTAATAATAAAGATAATACTGTCATGAAAGCATATTCAGTGGATCTCCGAGAAAAAATAGTTGCAGCCCATATTGAGGAAAAAATATCAATTC
>NZ_BJCF01000089.1 GCF_005402965.1 Dolichospermum planctonicum | reverse complement strand
GGCTACTATTTGGCTCATAAATATTTTGTTTTTCGGCTATTTTTTCCTTGTCAGCCCCCACAAGCGATTGTCTTGGAGTGATAGCTGAATTGTTTATAAACTTGTTCTGGAGTTAGGTATTTCATCTTGGGTTTAAATGCGATTAACCCAATTATACTACGTTATTCTGAGATTAAATGACCAGACCATGAATCATCTATTGAATAGTTGAATATAATAAGTCTTGATTAATTCCTCTACTCCCGCTACAGGGAAAATACTGGCATTCAACAGATATTTAATTAATCAATATTCTTCTTAAAGAGTCATATCATCTGATAAAATCAGAATAAATCAACCTTTATGGCGCTTATGGCAACCCTACTCAGTGAAATTAAATCACAGACTGGACTGGTAATCTCCTGGGAAGCCTTACCCGATGATTTTCAGTTAGAGGACGAACCAGTGGAAAATACAGGACAACCACTTTTAGCGGGGGCTTTGCGTGAAAGTTTAGAAATCAGTGGATTTATACAACCACAGATGTTAATTGCCGCCAATTTTGGGCTATGTGCCACATTAAATGGGCAATTTGTGGCTAAAGCACCAGATTGGGTATACATACCTTCAGTGAAAGAGATATTACCAGAAAGGAAAAGTTATACACCCAACTTAGAAGGGGATATACCGACAATAGTAATAGAGTTTTTATCAGATCAAGACGGTGGGGAATATTCAGTTAAACGTATCTATCCACCGGGAAAATGGTTTTTTTATGAACAAATTTTACAAATCACCACTTATATAATTTTTGAGCCAGAGGGGGGATTATTAGAATATTATCAATTGGAAAATGGACGTTATGAATTAAAGCAACCAGATGAGAATGGTCGTCATTGGGTTGATACCATGGGACTATTTTTAGGAACATGGAGAGGTGCAAAGGAAGGTCGTACTGGCTATTGGTTGCGATGGTGGGATAAAACAGGTAATTTGTTACCTTGGGCTGTAGAATTGATTCAACAGGAACGTCAACGGGCTGAACAAGAACACCAACGGGCTGAACAGGAACACCAACGGGCTGAACAAGAACACCAACGGGCTGAACAGGAACGTCAACGGGCTGAACAGGAACACCAACGGGCTGAACAAGAACGTCAGGAAAAAGAACGGCTAATAGCTTATTTGCGATCTCAGGGGATTGATCCTAATAACGTAAGTTGCTAAGTAGGTTGGCGTTAGAAATTGTTGTTATGACAAGGGAACAGGGAACTCTTAACTGGGAACAGAAAAGAGGCTTCGCCGTGAGCGTCAGCCGAACGGTTTCGGGCAACTTTACTTTTCGTTACTTATGTTGGTTTTTTTCCGTTCACCTATTTAGTTAGGCACAACGTCAGAATCAGGATGTCCAGGATTAAAGGATAAACAGGATGAAAACGGGATTTTATCACCAATTACCAATTACCAATTACCAATTACCCATTACCCATTACCTAAATTTTTTTAATTAATATATAGAAGCCAAAAACTGTAGCCAAAATATTTGGTAGCCACATTACATAAATTGAGATATTTTCTGATATAATCAAAGCATGAATAATCGCCTCAAATATTTTTATTAACCAGACAATTACTAAAGTAATTGTCAAACTATTATATTTAATTCTTGGTTGTAAATTAATTCCTATACCTGCACCCAAGAAAGCCAATACAGCACAGGAAGATGGTAGGGTAAATCTTTTTTGAAAATTAACTTGTAATTTGATTATATTCGGAATATCCCCGGCTTTTTTCGCAACTAACAATCGTTGATAAATTTGCAATATATTCATTTCTCTGTCATCTAATTTTTCCCTATCGAGTTGAAATTGTGAAGATATATGAGAAAGATCAAGAGGAATTTTATCAAATTTAATTCCCTGACCATAAGAACCATCTGGATTAATTATACTCTTGATACCGTCATAGAAATACCAATATTTTTCTCTTTGATTCCATTCAGCAAATTTAGATTTTATAATTACCTTTAATCCTTGGGTATCTCTAATTAATAAGGTAACTTCTTTCATTTTTCCATTGCTAAATCTTTCCGCGTAAAAGAGGTATTTAAGATAATTATTTTCATCTGATATTTGTTCATGATTCCTGTTAGCTAATTCCTTATAAACAATGTCATAATTTTTAATATACCATCTATTTATATTCATCGCTTTTTCTAAAGTAATAGCAGCTTGATAGTTAGAGACAGGAACAATAAATTCATTAACAATAAATAGGATTAATGAGAGAATAAGACTGAGATTAATAGCTGGATATATTAACTTATATAAACTTATTCCACAACTTTGTAAAGCAATAATTTCCCTGGTACTTGATAATTTATCATAAACGAATATTGTGGTCATTAAAATAGCAATTGGTACAGCAAAAACAATAAATTCAGGTAGTTTAAGAATGTGTAAATATATTAAAGTACCCAAAGATATTTGTTCCGTCAGGAGAAAACTACATTGCTCGAATGATATACCAATTGATTCCGCAACAACAGTAACAATAACAATGGTAAATAGTAAAATCGGGATAATTTCTGAGATTAAATAGTGATCTAGTAATGATATGTCAGGAAAAATATTTATTTTTTTCATTTATCATTTTGCAGGTTATGTAGTTACAGCAGTTGACGATATTTTGATATACAGATATTAGTGATAAAAATTTTGTGGTGCGCTTATTAATCTTATTTTTGTTTTTCGCAAACTTGGTTGAAGTTATTTTTAGAAATGTTGGGTTTCGCTGTCACTCTACCCAACCTACGACTTTAATTCCTGATAAAAGCAACTGCTTGATTATATGCTGCTTCAACCTCTGCATTGCAAACTTGAACCACAGAACCAAAAGGGTTTAAATTTATTGCTAGGGAAGTACACTGCGTAGCTAAATCCCTCCTTGCGGCTGTAATATCATTAATGGTTGTACTCTTAGTAATGGTTTGTGTATAATTTAATGAGGGAACACTAACAGTCAAAGTTTGAGGGGTAGTACCTCCACCTCCACTATTAGTACCTCCACTATTAGTACCTCCACTATTAGTACCTCCACCTCCACTAGAAGTATTACTTGATGTACCTCCACCACAGGAGGTAATCATTAAACCAGTGAGTAGAAATGCAAAAAGCCTGTGGGTTGAAAAGATTCTTAACATAAAGTAGTTATTACACCTAAATTTACTTATTTCATTGTAAATCTAGAAATCTCAACTCCTGTGTAAGTAATAACTATCTTTTGTTTATTTTATGATTAACTTATGGGAAAATAAATAACGTTGTCGGTATTTGTGCATTCGTTTTAGACAATTTAGACAGATAAGATACCCGTTTTGCACAAGTTTCATTCAAAAATGACCTGCAAACTACAGTAGTTACTGATATTCACAAAATACAGATATTAATTTTATTGAAAAGTCCAAATTTATTACCGACGAATACAAGTTTTAATTAATTCCTCCACTCCTGACACAGGGAAAATGCTGACATTTAATTGTTGAGATACTTCTTCAACCGTCATATCATCTAGAAATACTAGTTCCCCGTGTTTAAGCATAACACTAGGTAATAAAATTCCCTCTCCTAAATCTTGTCCTTTGAGGTTTAAAAGTAAATCATGTCCTGTTAATAAACCAGTCACACTGATACTTTGACCCCAATAATCACTACACAAAGCTTGCATATTTACCTCTAAACCCTCCACAGTGTTTAATTGCTGTAATAGTGGTTTAAATGCTGTTTCCACCGCATTACCGACGACCCAAGTTAATCTACGTCGGTGTGTAATTTTCGGTGGTAATAGTATTTTTGCAGTTTGGGTAAATTGTTTAATAAATAAGCGAATTGAACCCACACCATTATCAATTTGGGGGTACTCTTCATATTCAGCTTCCGTAGGTAATTCTTCCCCCGCAATTAAAAACCATTCATCAGCTAACCATACCACACTAGAAGCATATTTTTGGCGAAATTCCGCAGCTAGTAATTTAACTTGACAAATTACCTCCCTCGCTTTTTCCCGCGTTACAGGGATTAATTCATCTTCTTGGGGACGAAACCGCGTTAAACCCACGGGAACAACTGCTACTGATGCTACTGTTGGTAATTCTCCAGTATAAAAAGATGTGAGGTCTTTTAATGTCCTTTCGAGATGTTCACTGTCATTTATACCCGGACAAACAACGACTTGGGCATGAATTTGTAATCTTCGTTCTTGAAACCAGCGAATTTGTGATAAAATTTCACCAGCGCGGTGATTTTTTAAAAGTTTAATTCTTACCTCTGGTTCTGTGGAATGTACAGAAACATATAGAGGTGATAATCGCATTTGTTCAATTCTTTGCCATTCTTTAGCGGTTAAATTCGTTAAAGTCAGATAAGAACCATAGAGAAAGCTTAATCTATAATCATCATCTTTTAAATACAAGCTGGTGCGTTTACCCGGTGGTTGTTGATCAATAAAGCAAAAAGGACAACGGTTATTACACTGAATTAAACTATCAAATAAAGCTGTGGCAAATTCTACACCTAAATCATCATCATAATCTTTTTCAATTTCTACATGATGGGTTTTCCCTGTCGTATCTAAAACTTCTAATTCTAGAATTTCCTCAGCACATAAAAACTGATAATCAATTAAATCACGGGGTTTTATGCCATTAATACTAACAATCATATCACCAACCTCAAAGCCAATTTCGTCAGCAATTGAGTCAGGAAGCACCTTAGTAATTTTAGCAGGTTGAATAGTAGTCATGAGTCAGTGGTCAGTGGTCAGTGGTCAGTTGTCAGTTGTCAATTGACTAAATCTATATTATTCTAATAGTAGGGGAGTAGGAATTAATTTAAGACAAGTAAAATCTAAAATTTAATACCCAATTCCCAACTACCGTAAATATTCTAACAGAGTTATCCCGGCCAACCTGCGGCAATAGCTAATAAGATGGAAATACCAAAAGCCAATCTATACCAAACAAAAACCAAGGTATTTTTAGTTTGTAAGTATTTGATTAAAAAGGCAATTGATAAATAAGAGAAAATAAAGGTAGAAATGATACCAATAATTAAGAAAATCACAATATTATCTGGTAACTCATGAGCTTGGAACATTTTGAAGATTTTCAAACTTTTGTACAAAGTCGCAATTGTCAAAGTTGGAAATCCTAATAAAAATGAAAATTTCGCTGCTGCTTCCCTTTTTAACCCTAAAAATAAGCTTGTGGTTAAGGTTGAACCAGAACGGGAAACTCCCGGAACTAAAGCTAAAGTTTGTCCCAACCCTACCAAAATACCATCTCGAATCTCCAAAGCATCAAAACCCCGTTTCCGAGTCCCAATTTTTTCGGCTAAACCCAGTAAAAATGCCATAATAATTGACATGATCGCAATAATTAAGGAACTTTCTGGAATTACATCTTTGAAAACAAAACCAATTGTTAAAGCTGGAATTGTCCCCGCAGCAATTCCCACAACAATTTTCCAATCTTCCCTTTCCCAGTCTTTATTTTTAAAAGCTTTAATTGCACCTTTAACTAAACTAGAAATCACAGACCAAAAATACCATAAAATGGCAATTACACTACCAAATTGAATAGCATCAACAAAATCTTTATCACCAAGTTCTTTCCAACCAAATACTTTTGTAAAAATTATTAAATGTGCTGTACTACTAATTGGTAAAAACTCTGTAATTCCCTGGACAATACCTAGAATAAATGCCTGTATGATTCCTTGAACTAAATCAACTTGACTACTGACTGCTTCACTAGGTGATGTTATTTGTGATATTTGTAGCAAAATTATATTTATACTACTTGTTTCTAAGATTGTTGTCATTAACCAGACTCCTAAAATCAATGCGTAATTCTAGCAAACTATCCAACTTTACTTGGTTGTGGTCAGTCTTGTTAGACAAAATCTGATCAGAAAGGTAGATTGAGTTAACAGCAGAAAACCCAAGATCATAAATCCCCATGTTTAAATACCCAAAGTAACGCATCATTATTATTAAATAATTTTCATAAAACAAATTCAGAGTTGCGGAGATTTATTTTGGAAATAATAATCTTAGTAATTCAAAACTCTATATATATGGACGCACTATTTTCCACCAATAACATCATCATACCCGAAACTCAAAACACTGTCAAGCCCCCCGGCTGAAATTACCAAAACTCGTGAAATTATTGACAAAATTCTCAATAATCATGAGAATAGACCCCTGTTTATTGAGAAAAATCTTTTTTCCCAAAATCCTATAGAAATAACTTATATCCCTATAACAAAATATCCAAGTTATTTAATCAATCTTGTATTTCCAGAAGTTGCGGTTAATATTTTCCCTACTGCGGAGATTTATTTTGGAAATAATAATCTTAGTAATTCAAAACTCTATATATATGGACGCACTATTTTCCACCAATAACATCATCATACCCGAAACTCAAAACACTGTCAAGCCCCCCGGCTGAAA
>NZ_BJCF01000088.1 GCF_005402965.1 Dolichospermum planctonicum | reverse complement strand
ATTAATATCTGTACTTTATAATGCTGGAAACTGCTGTAATTTTTTGTTGGTTTGTAGTCAGGGCTAAAGGTCAGGTCGGTAAGCTCTACTGCGGGCAAGATGCCCGCACCACAAGAGTTTTATCATTAATATCTGTACTTTATAATGCTGGAAACTGCTGTAATTTTTTGTTGGTTTGTAGTCAGGGCTAAAGGTCAGGTCGGTAAGCTCTACTGCGGGCAAGATGCCCGCACCACAAGAGTTTTATCATTTTACCCATTACCCATTACCCATTACCCATTACCCATTACCCATTACCCATTACCTAATTCTGTACGTCAACACAACGCCGGTAGAGCTTTTGAATTTGCTTCAACAGTGTAGTGTGTGCTGCTTGGTTAGCACCACTAGACTTACTTAACTCTGTCAATTGGGTGAGGAGTCTTGCTTCTTCAATGGCTATATCACCATCACTATAAATCAAGCCACTTATCGCTTCAATTAAATTCTCATAATCTTCCTGTGTTGGGCGATCGCCTAAATATTCTTTCACCCATTTATAACAGTCCTTCGGATTCACTGGCACTAATTCATACAACCAAGGCTTAATTTCAGGGTCACTAGCTAAACCCTTAGCTTGCGCTATTTCCCGCAAATATTGCCGTTCTTCCGGCTGGATTTTACCATCAATCCAAGCTGCTCCAATCAGGATTTTTACTAGGTTTTTGACATGGGAATTATTAACCATTGCTGCCTCCTCTGGTAGATTCCGGCTTTGATTAGATCTTACAATCACTGTTGATATTCACTGAGAATCCTTAGATTTTTTTAAGCGCACCATGAAAAAACCATCCATATCCTGTTGGTGAGGCCAGACTTTCAACCAACCAGGAGTAGTATGATTGAATAACTCAAAAGGGTGCGGCTCTATTTGCCAATGGGGGTTGACTGCTAAAAATTCCGAAATGACCTGCTCATTCTCCTCTGGGTGTAATGTACAAGTTGCATAAACTAAAACGCCTCCAGTCTTGACAAAAGTTGCATTATGTGATAATAATTGTTTCTGTAATTGGCAAAGTTCTTGTACTGAATTAGGGGTTTGTCGCCAACGCGCATCAGCGTGTCTGTGCATAGTTCCCAAACCGGAACAAGGAGCATCAAGTAATACACAGTCAGCAGTTTGAGAGAATTGCGGTAAATTGCGGCTATCTCCTATATAAGTATGAATAGATTGTAAATGCAGTCGTTGGGCATTTTCCTTTAATTTGCGTAACCGAGAAGCTGTTTGATCACAAGCCCAGATTTTACCCTCATCTCCTATTAATTCCGCAATATGGGTAGTTTTTCCCCCTGGTGCTGCACAAGCATCAATTACCACGTCACCAGGTTTAGGGTCAAGCAAATAACCAACTAACTGGGCGCTACTATCTTGGACTGTCCACCAACCTGCACAGAAGCCGGGTAAATTTTGAATTGGTCCGTTGTTACCAATTAATCGTAAAGCTTGGGGTAAATTAGGAATAGATTTAACTAAAATACCAGCAGCTTCAAAAGCTGATTTTACCTCTTTTAAGGAACTACGCAGGATATTTATTCTTAAATCAATTGTCGGGGTTTGATTCATCCAGATACACAGTTTTTCTGTTTCTTCAAAACCCAATTGTGATAACCACACTTCAATTATCCAATTGGGAAAACTGTGTAAAATTCCCAATTTTTCTATGGGATTTTCTGGTAAAATTAAAGGTTCTAAAGACTTTTCTAAAAGTCGAAGATATTGACGTAATAAACCATTCACAAAACCAGTTAAACCAGGAAAACCATTTTCTTTGGCTAATTCAACGGTGGTATTTACGGCCGCAGAAACAGGGATTCTTTCCTGATACCGCAGTTGATAAAAACCCAGATGTAAAATCGTGCGGAGGTCTTTTGGTTGTTGTTGGTTTTTCTTGGTAGCAAGTTGGTCAATGATAGCATCTAAAGTGCGTTGTCTTCTCACACTACCATAAACTAATTCTGTCATTAACCGGCGATCGTTGTCCGGTAACTTAAACTTTTGTAATACCCGGTCTAGAGCCACATCAGTATAAGCTCCTTTATGAACTTCTTTGAGGGCAATAAAAGCTACTTGGCGGGGGTTGGTCATGAAATTAAGTGAATAGGTGACAGGGGACAGGGGACAGTGAATAGGTGACAGGTGACAGTGAATAGGTGACAGGTGACAGGGGACAGGTGACAGTGAATAGGTGACAGGTGACAGGTGACAGGGGACAGGTGACAGGTGACAGGTGACAGGGGACAGGGGACAGGGGACAGGGGACAGTGAATAGGTGACAGGTGACAGGTGACAGGGGACAGGGGACAGGTGACAGGTGACAGGGGACAGGGGACAGGGGACAGGTGACAGCCAAATAGTAGGGTGTGTTAGCGACTAGTAATGCACCATTGATGAAGAATTTGGGTGTAGCATAGCGATAGCGAAGCGCTGCTGCAAGCAGTTTGCTACATTCTACCTATATAATATAGTAACGCATCATTTTAGATCTTCATCCTGTACATCCTTTCATCCTGGATATTATCTCGACTTACTTCGGCAAGCTCAGTACAAGTCGCTCGATAACCACCTGATTCTGACAAATGTAAAAGCATGAATGTTACCAGAGTATTATGTATATGACACTAATTAACACACATTAAATTTAAAAAATACGGTTGTACTTCTGACTTTAATCAATTACGATCATATTGTGACAAGGTTTTATTACGTGAAGTTGCTCATTTTCTACCCCATATAACAAAAACCTACAGTACCAGGTGTAAAGGAAAAAATTATGTCTAATAACTCTTTCCTCCGTCAAACCGCAACAACAATTGTTTTTATTGATGCCTCCCTTTCCGACTATCACACCCTCCAAGCAGGAATTATCGAAGGCGTAAAAACAGTTATTATTTCCCCAGAGCAAGACGGAATTGAGCAAGTTAGCCAAATTTTACAACAACATCCCCACATCACCACCATTCACATCCTTTCCCACGGTGCGCCTGGATGCTTATATTTAGGCAATAGTCAATTAAACTTAACTAATATTCATAATTACACCCAACAATTACAACAGTGGCAACCTCAGAATATTTTACTATATGGTTGTAACGTCGCTGCTGGGGATGCTGGGGCAGAATTTATTCACAAATTACATCAAATTACCAACGCCACCATTAGCGCCTCCACCACAAAAACCGGCAATGCAGCATTAGGGGGAAATTGGCAGTTAGAGGTGAATATTCCCGTTACAGAGACATTCCATGGAACGTCTCTACCTTATTTGCCGAATATTGTTTTCAATGCACACACCCTCCACACCTACCAGGGAGTATTTGCACCCACATTAGTGGGCAATTATGATACATTCCTGTTAATTGACACCAGCACAGTTGCCGAAAACCAAGTTATTGGTACAGTAATTGGTAATCTGAGTAGCACAGACCAAGATGCTAATAACACCTTTACCTATAGTTTAGTCACCGGGGACGGTGCAACTGATAATAGTTTCTTCACCATTACTGGAAATCAACTCAAAACCAACGCTGTATTTGACTTTGAAACCAAAAATAGTTACAGCATTAAAGTCACAACCACAGACCAATGGGGGTTATCCTACGAGAAACAATTAACTATTGGAGTAACTGACCTTAACGAAACTCCTACCAACCTGTTAATTGACACCAGCACAGTTGCCGAAAACCAAGTTATTGGTACAGTAATTGGTAATCTCATTAGCACAGACCCAGATACAGGAAACATCTTTACCTATAGTTTAGTCACCGGGGACGGTGCAACAGATAATAGTTTATTTAGCATTACTGGAAATCAACTTAAAACCAACGCTGTATTTGACTTTGAAACCAAAAACAGTTACAGCCTTCGACTGAGGACAACAGACCAAGGGGGGTTATTCTTTGAAAGACAATTAACCATTGGAGTCACTGACCTTAACGATAACGAAAGTTTCACCACCACAGCCCAACAGGATATCATAGATGCTGACTATGGAGAAGACACCATCACCAGCATATTGGCTAATTTACAACAAAACGACACCATCAAAGGTGGTAATGGCACAGATACCTTAATTATCAGTGGCGGAACAGATAATGATATTATCTCCATTGATGCCAGTAATACCACCAATCAATTAGATATTCCAGGGACAACGGTATTCGGATTTGAACGCTTTGATTTAACTGGCTTTACAGGTACTGTCAGCTTTTTAGGTACTGCGGGTAATGATTGGATTAAAGGTGGTACAGGAAACGATGATTTAAGTGGTGGAGACGGTAATGACACTCTGAACGGGGGAACAGGTGCAGATTTATTAATCGGTGGTAGTGGTAATGACACTTATGTAGTAGATAATGTGGGAGATGTCATTGCTGAAAGTTTAAATAGTGGAATAGATACCGTTGAATCTTCTATCACTTGGACATTAAGAGCCAACTTAGAAAACCTAACCTTACAGGGAACAACCGCTATTAACGGTACAGGTAACACCCTCAATAATACCATTACAGGTAACACTGGTAATAACACTCTTAATGGTAGTGCGGGCGCTGATACCCTCATTGGTGGCGCTGGTAATGATTCCTATTATGTGGACAATACAGCAGATATCATCACAGAATTAGCAAATCAAGGAACTGATATTGTTTTCACAACTGTAACCTATACCCTCACCACCAATACCGAAAACCTGACTTTACAAGGAACAACCGCTATTAACGGTACAGGTAATGACCTGAATAATATCATTACAGGTAACGCAGCGGCTAACGTTCTCACAGGTAGTGAGGGTGCTGATACCCTCAATGGTGGTGCGGGTGCTGATACCCTCATTGGTGGCGCTGGTAATGACTCCTATTATGTGGACAGGACAGAAGATATCATCACAGAAAACCTGAATGAAGGAACTGATATCGTTTTTAGCACCGCAGCAACTTACACCTTAACCCCCAACCTAGAAAACCTGACGTTACAGGGAACAACCGCTATTAACGGTACAGGTAATGAACTGAATAATATCATTACAGGTAACGCAGCGGCTAACGTTCTCACAGGTAGTGCAGGTGCTGATACCCTCATTGGTGGTGCTGGTGATGATTCTTACTATGTAGATGTAGAAGACACCATCACAGAATTTGGAGGACAAGGAAATGATAGCGTTTTTATCAGTGTAACTTACACCTTAACCCCCAACCTAGAAAACCTGACGTTACAGGGAACAACCGCTATTAATGGTACAGGTAATGAACTAAATAACAACATTACAGGTAACGCAGCGGCTAACATTCTCACCGGTGGTTTAGGAAATGATACCCTCAATGGTGGTGAGGGTGCTGATACCCTCATTGGTGGTGCTGGTAATGACTCCTATTATGTGGACAATACAGCAGATATCATCACAGAAAGTCTGAATGAAGGAACAGATAGCGTTTTCACAACTGTAACCTATACCCTCACCCCCAATACCGAAAACCTAACGTTACAAGGAACAACCGCTATTAACGGTACTGGTAATGACCTGGATAACAACATTACAGGTAACGCAGCAGCTAACATTCTCACTGGTGGTTTAGGAAATGATACCCTCACAGGTGGTGCGGGTGCTGATACTTTAATTGGTGGTGGTGGTAGCGATAGCCTGTATTTAGGTTTAAACGATAATGCTGTAGATAACGTTAATTACGTTCTTGGTGATGGTACAGATACAGTTTACCAATTTGTGCGCGGTGCCGGTGGCGATAAACTGAACTTTACAGGTATTGCCAATTTTGATGTGATTACATCAGGTAATTCTACATTAGTGCGAGTTGGGGATGGTATTAGTGGTAATGCTGGTTTTGGTACTGGTCAATTATTAGTTACCTTATCCGGTACATCTGGATTTAATAGCACCAATGCGAGTTTAAACCTGTTCGGTGGTAATTTCTTGTTTAGTTAATAGCTTTATTGGGTTTTCTCAACCCAATAACTTAGGGACTTTGTTGTTAGGACTTTGTTGGGTTACGTTGTCGCTTAACCCAACCTACAATTATCACTTTAATCAGGTGACAGGTGCTACGCCACGGGGACAGGTGACAGGTGACAGGTGACAGGTGACAGGTGACAGGGAATAGGGAATAGGGAACAGGGAACAGGGAACAAGACGCGAAAAATTTGTTTTTTAGGTGTTGACAAAGGATTTTAAATATGTTATCCTTATCTTGATAAGGAAGAACTATCTAAAATTAGGTAACAGGTGACAGCTGACAGGGAACAGGGAATAGCTTTTTGAGTAGGATAACGATAGCGAAGCGCTGCTGCAAGCAGTTCGCTATATAATAGGGTAAGTTTAGGTTGAGTGAGGTACATTTTGTGCGGGCAAGATGCCCGCACCACAGGAGTTTTATTTTATTATTAATATCTGTACTTGAGGTGAAGACTTTGGAGGTAGGATAGCGATAGCGAAGCGCTGCTGCAAGCAGTTCGCTATATAATAGGGTAAGTTTAGGTTGAGTGAGGTACATT
>NZ_BJCF01000087.1 GCF_005402965.1 Dolichospermum planctonicum | reverse complement strand
TGGTGCTATCAACAATGTAGATATCGTTGCCCAAACCACCAATTAGGATATCTGTACCTGCACCACCATCAAGGGTGTCATTACCAGCATCACCATTGAGGGTATTATTAGCACTATTACCAGTAATGACGTTATTAGCTGCGTTCCCTGTACCGTTAATAGCTGCTGTTCCTGTTAATGTCAGGTTTTCCACGTTAGCAGCCGTAATAGTGTAAGTAACACTAGATTGAATGGTATCTGTGCCACCGATGGTATTTTCAGTAATGGTATCAGTGGTGCTATCAACAATGTAGATATCGTTGCCCAAACCACCAATTAGGATATCTGTACCTGCACCACCATCAAGGGTGTCATTACCTGCACCACCATTGATGGTATTATTACCACTATTACCCGTGATGAGGTTATTAGCTACGTTACCCGTACCGTTAATGGCTGCTGTTCCTGTGAGAGTCAGGTTTTCAAAGTTGGTCTTGTTAGCAATAGAGGAGGTGACACTGGATTGAATTGTATCTGTACCTTCATCAGCATTTTCCGCAATAATGTCAGTGTTACTATCAACAATGTAAATATCGTCGCCTGTACCACCAATTAAGGCATCAATACCTGCACCACCATCAAGGGTGTCGTTACCCAAACCACCAATTAGGGTATCTGTACCTGCACCACCATCAAGGGTGTCATTACCTGCACCACCATTGAGGGTGTTATCACCACTATTACCCCTAATGATATTATTGCTTGCGTTACCCGTACCGTTAATCGCTGTTGTTCCTGTTAAAGTCAGGTTTTCGATGTTCGTCCTGGCAGCAATAGAGTAGGTGAAACTGGATTGAATGGTGTCTGTTCCCTCGTTGGCTAGTTCTGTAATGCTATCAGTAGCGATATCAACAATATAGATATCATCACCTAAACCACCAATTAAGGTATCTGTACCCGCACCACCGTCAAGGGTATCGTTACCCGCACCACCGTCAAGGGTGTTATTACCACTGTTACCTGTGATGACGTTATTACCTGCGTTCCCTGTACCGTTAATGGCTGCTGTTCCTGTTAAAGTCAGGTTTTCCACGTTAGCAGCAATAGTGTAAGTAACACTAGATTGAACGGTATCTGTACCACCGCTGGTAAGTTCAGTAATGGTATCAGTGGTGCTATCTACAACATAGATATCGTTGCCTAAACCACCAATTAAGGTATCTGTACCCGCACCACCATCAAGGGTGTCATTACCCGCACCACCATTCAGGCTGTTATTAGCACCGTTACCAGTGATGACGTTATTACCTGCGTTCCCTGTACCGTTTATGGCTGCTGTTCCTGTTAATGTCAGGTTTTCCACGTTAGCAGCAATAGTGTAAGTAACACTAGATTGAATGGTATCTGTACCCGCGTTGGCATTTTCGGTAATAGTATCAGTGGCGCTATCTACAACATAGATATCGTTGCCTAAACCACCAATTAAGGTATCTGTACCCGCACCACCATTCAGGCTGTTATTAGCACCGTTACCAGTAATGACGTTATTAGCTGCGTTACCAGTAGCGTTAATGGCTGCTGTTCCTGTCAGAGTCAGGTTTTCCACGTTAGCAAGTGCCGCAATAGTGTAAGTAACACTAGATTGAATGGTATCTGTACCCTCATTGACATTTTCGGTAATGGTATCAGTGGCGCTATCTACAACATAGATATCGTTGCCTAAACCACCGATTAGGGTATCTGTACCCGCACCACCATTGAGGGTGTCGTTACCTGCACGACCATTGAGAGAGTCATTGCCACCAAGACCATTAATAGTGTTATCAAGTATATTACCTTCAAGGGTGTTATTACTATCATCACCATTGATGATGCTTTCCAGGGTTTCAATTGAGAGAGACCAACCACCAGCAACATTTCCCGAATCAAAATCAACATCATCCACGATGTAGAGACGCCACTCACCGTTGGGGTTAGTACCGTTAAAAACAGAAAAGTCTGTATTGTAAGGTCCTGCGGGGGCAGGAGAGTCAAAAAAGTCGGGGTCATCAAAACCATCAAAATCAAAATTAGTTGGCCGATAAGTACCACTGCTAATGGCATCAAAATCAGAAAGACTAGAAGTGGCAGTGGCATCAAAAGTCAAAGTAACGTTGGTTAAATCGCTACTGCCCCCTACATCAGACATCAGGATGCTGTTCGCGCCCGTTGGACTTACTAAAAGCACATCAATGTCATTTGTCCAGGCATGGTTGAGGTTGGTCAGGGTGACTGTTAGCTTAGTCAAGCTACCACTGATTCCAGAAACATTGATAATTGAAGGATAAGGATCACTTGCCCCGCCGTCTGGAATAGAGATGGAGTTAGTGTTACTGAAAGTTGAAGTTGGCATGGAGATAACCCTGTGTATTGTGAATGGTTATTTTCTCAATATTATCATACCCGCGACATAGTTTTGTACTAATTTTGTAATCGAATAAAAACCAATATGGTTTAAGTATCTATCTAAAGATAGATGACAAATCAGCCCTAAAGTACATAGTTGATATTTACTTACTTGATGTATTAGCGTGGAAAAAGACAATTAAAGTTATGGGTAATTGCGTAAAATACCAGAATCCCACCATATAAATGAACCATAGTCTGTGGAATTTAATCAGGTGAATAACTACTTAACAAAAATCAATGCCAAGATCATTGAGAGTTTTTCATGACTGCATTGCCAAAGTAAAATTAGCAGTCACAGACAACGGATACCCTAATCAAAGAGTTTTAGCTCGTGATACAGGATTATCCGTATCTACAATTAGTAATTTCCTGACCGGTAAACCTGTTATTTATCATACTTTTGAACGAATGTGTCGTCTATTAAATCTAGATTGGCAAGAAATTTCTACCAATACTGAAGTAATATATAACCCCACTGCATACGCACAAATACGCAAAAAAAAACAAATGCAAATGCGAATCAATTCTTAGACTGGGGAACTGCAATTGATATTTCAGAATTTTACGGATATAGCCAAGAACTGACACAATTACAGTCATGAATTTTACAAGATGGTTGTCGCTTACTAGGATTATTCGGTATGGGTGGAGTTGGAAAAACAACTTTAGCCACCCAACTAGCAAAACAAATTCAAGATCAATTTGATTACGTTTTTTGGCGTTCTGTGCCTACTATCTTATCCTTTGATGAGATGATCACTGATATGCTTTCTTTTATTTCCCATCACAAGGAAATTAAACCCGACATTAATCGAGTTATTCATTATTTGCGTGCTTATCGTTGTCTGATTATTTTGGATTACTTAGAAACATATTTATACGCATTTAATAGGAAGTATGATAGCCAGTATAATTATTTTATCCAAATAATTGCGGAAACTAATCATCAAAGCTGTCTAATTTTCACCAGTCGAAATCAACCTACTGCATTCAGCTTACTGAAAAATTGGTAATCCTCAGTACGTTCTTTGAAGTTGTTTGGTTCTTTAGAAGTAGCGTTTTCTTTGATACAATCAAAACAATTATTGGGGACAGAACAACAAAAATATGAATTATGTGATTTATGTGATAATAATCCTTTAAAAATTAAAATAGTTGTTAATGCTATCATGAAATTATTTAATGGTGATATTGGCAAATTTCTAGCAGAGAACAGGGAATAAATTGCTGTGTACTTCATTAGACTGGGAAACGCTATAAAATACGATTGAGCGAATAGAACTCATGGCTCTTATTTTATCTTATTTTAGATCTTCTTTACTGTTGGGGTTCATCCATATTTCTAACTGACTAAAAAATTGAGAGGAAATCAAAGTTAAACACAGGTAAATTACAGCCACAGCCCCATAAATTTCTAAAGCGCGATAGTTTTCAGAAACAATTAATTGTCCTTTTCTAAATAATTCCTCAAACCCAATGACTGCGACTAAACTCGTATCTTTTAATAAACTAATAAATTCATTTCCTAAAGGTGGAATCATGCGCCGAAATGCTTGGGGAAAAATTACATAAGTCATCGTTTGTAGAGGATTTAAACCTAATGATTTAGCTGCTTCTGTTTGTCCATTTTCAATTGATTCAATTCCCCCGCGCACAATTTCTGCAATGTAAGCTGCACTATTCAAACTTAACGCAACTACTCCAGCTATAAAGCGATTTAAAGTCAAATTAAAACCGATTTCTTGAAAAATCGCCGGTAAACCAAAGTAAATCATAAATATCTGCACTAATAACGGTGTACCTCGAAAAAAGTCTATATAAGCCCTAGCTAAAAACCCCAAAGGTTTAATTGTAGAAAGACGAATTATCCCCATCAAAGAACCGCTAGTTAAACCGAATAAACCGGAAATGAATGCTAATTGCAATGTTACTAATGCACCAGTTAATAAAGTTGGTAAAGATTGCCAAAATATAATAAAAGAATTAATTTTATTTGGATTCTGATTTGCATCAGGTAATCTTTCTGGTAATATTGGCGGTGTGGATTTAAACCATTTTTGATAAATTTGTTGATATTTACCGTTTTCTAAAATTGTACTTAAACCTTGATTAATCAAAGGTAAATAAAGAGAGTTTTTAGCTGTTGCAATTCCGTAAAATTCCTCAGTTAGTAGTTGTTGGATAACTTTAATTCCTTGCAAATTACCTGTGTTAATAGCATATAAAGTCACTGGTGCATCATTAATAACTGCATCAACATTACCATTTTGCAATTCTTGCAGGGCTAAGGGTGCAGAGTCAAAACTGCGAACTTCTGCACCTGTGACAGTTTCAGCTTTTTTTGCGCCAGTTGTGCCAATTTGGACAGCAATTTTGTGATTTTGCAGACTTTGAAAATTTGTAATATTTTGATTATCTCTGCGAACAGCGATCGCTAAACCTGCTTTAAAATAAGGACGGGAAAAGGCCACTGTTTTCGCCCTTTCTGGGGTGATAGTCATGGAACTAATAGCACCGTCTACGGTTTTAGCTTGCAGTGCTGGAATAATGCCATCAAAAGGTAAACTCTGAAATTCTACTTGGAAATGAGCCGCAGTAGCTATAGCTTTCATTAAGTCAATCGAAAAACCTGCTAATTCTCCGTCTTTACCCTGAAACTCAAAAGGTGGAAATGTAGGTTCAGTAGCTACTCGGATAATTTGATTTCGAGGTATGTTTCCACTACAACCAACTAATAAACCACAAATTAAGCTCATCAGCACACATAAACGACCAAAATCAAATTTTACCATTTTCTCCTCTAGAGTATAATTTGCACGTTAAATAAATTAGTATAGACTTGAATAATATACAGCAAAAGACTTTTATCTATTCCCTATTCCCTAATTTTTCTGATTTAGCTGCAACCAATTTGACATTAAATACTTCACTAAAACACTGACTGACTACAGAGGACACTTGATGACAAGTAAGATCAGGAATCCATGCGGCTAAACTACGGACTGGTTTATCCACAATCCCACAGGGGACAATGTGATTAAATCCTGTCATGTCGGGACAAACATTTAAGGAAAAACCGTGCATAGTAATCCATTTACTAACTTTAATACCTATAGCAGCAACTTTGTATCCTTCTAACCAAACACCAGTAAAACCAGCGATACGTTCCCCAGGCAAATCATAATGTGCTAAAACGCGAATTAATACTTCCTCTAGTTGGCGTAAGTACCAATGCAAATCTTGACGATAACGGCGTAAGTTTAAAATTGGATAAGCGACTAATTGTCCCGGACAATGATAGGTAACCTCACCACCTCTTTCAATGCGATGCACATCATAGTTACATTTGTCAAGATTAAATTTAATAAATTCTGGGTTTGATCCGGTCCCCAAAGTATAAACAGGGGGATGTTCCAGTAAAATCAGTACATCATCTAATTCTGGGTTGTGAATGCGCTCAGTAACTAGCGATCGCTGCCACTGATGAGCGGTTATGTATGGTATTAAACCAGGATTATATAGTAAACAACGGTACGGTGGAAATTGAGTATTATCAATCATCAGGGAACAGGAGAAATAAAAAGATTAACCGCCTCACTGGACATATATAGCACTCACTTGACAAAAATATCCAGAACAAATGTCAAGGTATGCAAAGGATTTTAAAGTAACGTCAAGGAAAAATACTTTACAACCAATAAAGTGCTAGTTTGAATATATAACCTCAATGGTGTTGGGAGGAATTTGCCAGAAGTATCAAGCCTAGACAAGAGAAACCAATGACGCTGACTGATGATGTTCCCAGAATTGATTTGCATCAATCAGGATCGAACCTCCCAAATTGGTCACATTTTCTCTACAATAGGGAACAAGACCAAGAGACGGGGACGGAAGTACGTACTCCTGTGTTTTTAAAGTTGCACAGAAGGGGGCGGTTAAAAAACCATATTTTAAATTGCCTAATTCCATAGTTGTGGTTGAACAGCCCAATGCTTAACAACCGGTTGGGAGTCGTCGTAAAGGATAAAAACTAAAATTAAAACGATGAATAGCGCAAACTTGAAGATGCGACAAACCTGGGAAACACCAAAGAGCAGTGTTTTAAAAATAGGTTACTTGTGTCGGTAGCAGTGATAGACATTAGCGCAATCTCTATTCCTACCCAAAAACATCACATATAATATTGAGCGGGAGAGTTTACATGAAACTTGTCATCCACGGTAAAAACATTGAAATCACTGATGCAATCCGGGAATATGTGCATCAAAAAATTGAAAAGGCGGTTAATCACTTTCAGAACATCACCAATGAAGTGGATGTCCATTTGAGCGTGGCTCGCAATCCCCGCATTAGTACAAAACAAGCGGCGGAAGTAACTATTTATGCTAATGGTAGCATTATCCGGGCGGAAGAAAGCAGCGAAAGCTTATACGCAAGTATTGACCTAGTTGCAGACAAAATTGCCCGGCAATTGCGGAAATATAAAGAAAAAAGACAGGATCATAAAACCCAACCTATATCAACTAACGAAGCAGTAGCGCCAGAGAGCGTTGCAGCGGATTTAATAGGCGATCGCACCCCAGAATTACCCCAAGAGGTGGTTCGCACCAAATACTTCTCCATGCCTCCCATGACAGTGGGAGAAGCCCAGGAACAACTGCAAATGGTGGGACATGACTTTTATATGTTCCATAATGCGGAAACAGGCGAGATTAATGTTATTTATGAACGTAACCACGGCGGTTATGGGGTAATTCAACCTCGCAATAACGGTCATGCTAACGGCAGAAATGGCAAATCAGCTAACGCCAATATTGGGGTTGCAGAAAAGTCGCACTCTAAATAGAGTCTGATTAAATTATTCATGGGTAGAGACGTTTCATGAAACGTCTCCGCCATGTTGTTTATGCAAAGGAGATTGTTGTAAAGTATCTCAAGCTGGCAACTGTTGGAGAGTTTTTAATGCTTCTTCAACGTGGCCTTTAAAGTTGAACATGGAATCAAATACATATTGAACAATACCATTTTTGTCAATCAGGTATGTGACTCGTCCAGGAATGAGACCAAAAGCGGTGGTTGCACCGTATTGTTTTCGTACTTTATCACCTTGATCACTTAAAAGTGTAAAAGGTAAATTGTATTTATTGGCAAAGTTTTTGTGAGAGTTGCTAGAGTCACCACTCACACCGATAACTTCAGCACCCGCAGCTTGAAACACTTCATATTGATCTCTAAAAGCGCAAGACTCTATAGTACATCCTGGTGTATCATCCTTGGGATAAAAATAGAGGACAACGGATTTTTGACCACGAAAATCTCCCAGGCTGACATTTTTGCCATTTTGGGCAGGTAGGTTAAAATTAGGTGCGGTATCTCCAACTTTGATAGACATATTGAAAAAATAAAAAGATTTAAAATGGTGCGTTACGCTATTATATAGCGAACTGCTTGCAGCAGCGCTTCCCTATCGCTATCCTACCTCCAAAGCCTTTACCTCAAGTACAGATATTAATAATAAAATAAAACTCTTGTGGTGCGGGCATCTTGCCCGCACAAGCTGAACTTACTATATTATATAGCGAACTGCTTGCAGCAGCGCTTCGCTATCGCTATCCTACACACAAGGTTTTTACCTAATCGCTAACACACCCTACTCAAAAAGCTATTCCCTGTTCCCTGTCACCTGTCACCTAATTTCAGATAGTTCTTCCTTATCAAGATGATGATAACATATTTCAAATCCTTTGTCAACACCTGAAAATAAAATTTTTCGCGGTTTTTTTGCGTTTTGTTTCCTGTCAACTGTCAACTGTCAACTGTCAACTGATTAAAGGATGTACAGGATGAGGAGGGGGATTTTCTGATGATGTCAATGATTTAATATGGTGGGTTACTATATTATATAGCTATGATGTAGCGAACTGCTTGCAGCAGCGCTTCGCTATCGCTATGTTACACACAAAGTTTTTACCAATGGTGCGTTACGAATACAGCTAACACACCCTACTCAAAAAGCTATTCCCTGTTCCCTGTCACCTGTCACCTGTCACCTAATTTCAGATAGTTCTTCCTTATCAAGATGATGATAACATATTTCAAATCCTTTGTCAACACCTGAAAATAAAATTTTTCGCGGTTTTTTTGCGTTTTGTTTCCTGTCAA
>NZ_BJCF01000086.1 GCF_005402965.1 Dolichospermum planctonicum | reverse complement strand
ACGTTTTTGGTGATTTACTGTTTCTCAAATGCCTTTTTTCACTTTATATGTTTGTTTTGATGCTCTCTTTAATTTTTTCTCTACGTAATTTACCTCTGTGACAGTTTGGGGTGCGGAATGTGGGTTCAAACTGAGAAATCAGAGAAATAGGAAAATAAATAATTGTCGTCTTCTACTTATTCGCAAAAATAGATGATTTATCTGTAGATTTAGGAGTTATCATTTTTAGCAAAGATAAATTAAAAAACTTTTATAAACCCAAATTAATGTGGTGTATTCTCCAAAAGTTTGTATTTCCCAACCTAGCTGTCCTATTCATTTAGTTGGCAAAACAGGACAAGCTGTAGAGATTTCGATTCATACTCCCAGTCCATATATCTGTGCCAACTGTGAACAGATATTACCAGACTGGAAACAACAACAGTTTTTGTGGGTGGTGCTTGTCTTGCAACAATCACGATATCCTCTGGAGGAAATGACCGCAGAAACGGAGAAAGAAAAAGAAAAACTGCGGGAAAAATTTATGCGGTTTGGTTGCGATGTAGCATTTAATTTGCGCGATCGCGGATATTTAACGGACTTGATAGATCCCCGCACAGGTTATCCATTACTATCTCATTCCGGTTTATTTCCCCATGATGATACAGCAGCAGCACAAGCCTTACTAAAATATCCCGCAATTGAAAATAAATGCCATGTCCTTGTACATCCTCATTGGGGAACTGCTGTTTATCCTAGTGTTATGCTTTCGGAAGCTCCCCCAGATATGATTGAGTTAGTAACTAAAGCTGTAGCACCAATGCACGGGTGGACAGAAAATTAAAAATGAGACTTGTGTATTTATCCTCCTAATTGCTGCTGCTGCTAAATTTGCGAAAATAAATGTGTAGGCTAGAATTACTAAGCTTTTAGCATGGCCTGGTTAATTCCAAACCGTTAGTTCATTTAGCAATAAGTCAGAGGAAGGGAGTATGGATAGTAACAATTGGTTGGAACAGCTAATGATGTTGGGTATTGGCACAACTTCTTTAGTTGCAGATAAACTTAAGCAAGTTAGTGATGAACTGGTAAAGGATGGTAAACTCAATCCTGATCAAGCTAAGGCCGTCATGGATGATCTTGTTCATCAGTTAAAGTCCGAACAAGGCGGTTGGGATGAGCAAATGCAACGACAAGTGCGAAATGTGATGCAGGATTTGGGAGTTGCGCGTCAGTCAGAAGTGGACGAACTACGGGGTAGAATTGACAGGTTAGAGCGTCAAGTTCGGGACTTGGAAAATAAACTGTGGCGCTAAAATGTCCTTTGTGATTTACACTAATTTGTGTTCTGTCGGTAATCTGATTACCAGTAATTAAAACAGAGAGGGCTGATTTTGAAAGGAATTTTCCTCAGCGTGGTGTTCATGCTGGTATGTGTTGGCGTTTTAGTATTTACTCAAATTAGCGGTCAAAAAAATGCTGCAATCGGTAATGCATCGCCTTCAACACAACCAACCACCACTATCATTCAAGAAAACAATACTCCAGGAGCGAAAAATACTATGTCCCCAGCCAATGCTGTTACTACCCCTTCTGGGCTAAAATATGTTGAACTAGAAGAGGGAACTGGTGCAACTCCCCAACCAGGACAAACCGTTGTAGTTCACTATACTGGCACTTTAGAAGATGGGACTAAATTTGATAGCTCACGCGATCGCAATCAACCCTTTAGCTTTAAAATCGGTATAGGACAGGTAATTAAAGGTTGGGACGAAGGACTAAGCACCATGAAAGTAGGTGGCCGTCGTCAATTAATCATCCCTTCAGAATTAGGTTATGGTGCGCGAGGTGCTGGTAACGTAATTCCCCCCCACTCTACTTTACTTTTTGATGTGGAATTGTTAGCTATTAAATAAGTAAGTAGAGATAGTTAAATATAACATTGGCGGGCAGAATCTACAATAGATTATCACCTTTGCAAAGTGGGATTCAGTCCCGTCAATGTCCTAAAAAAAAACTCAGATTACTCGATGATGAATACTTCTGATTTTGGCAAATCTTCTACCTTTAGCTTTGATTTTCTCCCACCTCACCCCAGTCAAGATACTGATTTACTCCAACAGCTATATTTTGTCCCTGGGTTGAAGGAAATCCTGCTTTTACGTCAAGTTCACGCTTTAGAACACGCTACTGTTTGGGTATTAGGAGAAACTAAAAACTCCTATTCTCGATTAGGAATAACTACTAATGTACAATTAGATGATCAATTATTAGGTGGCTTGTCTACCGAACAGGGATTTTTTCTCTATGGTGATGTGAATATTAGTGATTTACGACGCGCAGTAACATTAGCTCAACATCGTCTTATCAGTGGAGAATGGGATTTAGCTGTACATCCCCGCTGCGGCACAAATCTATCTGTAACTATGCTTTTAAATTTAGTCTTGGCGGCATCTGTACCTTTTCTACTACCATTTCGACCAATTGAACAGCTTATTGGTTTAGGTTTAGCAGCAACAGCAGCAACGGAACTTGCACCAGATATGGGAATGCTTACTCAGCGTTATATTACAACTTCTATTCCTTTTAATTTAGCTGTTGAAAATATCACTATTGCTCGTGATTTTTGGGGGAAGGAAGGTCATTTTGTTAAGGTATCTTGGGAGGAATAGGAGTTAAGAGTTAGGAGTTAGGAGTTAATGAACCACGAAGGAATGAAGAACACGAAGCAAGAAGGAAGAAAGAAGAAAATTCTTGACTTACACTCTTATTTATAAAATGTAAAATTAGATATTTAGTATTATGAGAAAGCTTTATTTTTTGCTTCCAGGAACAGATGGTAATTTTGCTTGTGGTGGTCTTTGGGCAGAGTTGAAAACGGTTAATTTGGTTCGACAATTTTGCTCTGCTGAAGTGGTTACTTATCGTCAGAAAGAATCTGGTAAGTTGTTTTTAGATGATTTATTAGAGGAGAAAATTTTCAAAAATTTAGATGATGTCATTTTTGTGATTAGCTGGGGATTTGATGTGGCTAAATTGGCTGCTAAGTTGCAAAGGTATAATGTGATTTATCATGCTCATAGTGCCGGTTATAAGATGAATCTACCAGCGAATATTCCGATCATTACGGTTAGTAGAAATACCCTGGGTTATTGGGGACAAAAATCACCAAATTCTCTGATTTATTATTTACCAAATCAAATTAGTGAGGAATTTACTAATTTAGATCAAAGTCGAGATATTGATGTTTTAGTCCAAACTCGGAAGTCTTCTCAATATTTAATTAAGTCGTTAATTCCCGCTTTGAAAAAAAAATGTGATGTCTTGGTTGTTGATAGTTATGTGGAAAATTTACCAGTTTTATTTAATCGTGCTAAAATTTACCTTTATGATTCTGCGGAATATTGGCAATTACAAGGAGTTAGTGAAGGATTTGGTTTACAACCAATGGAAGCCTTAGCTTGTGGTTGTCACGTCTTTTCTAGTGTCAATGGGGGATTATCTGATTATTTAGATCCGGGCTTTAATTGTTATAAAATCGCTGGTTATGCTTTAGAATATGATCTAGCCAAGATTTTACAGGTTCTAGAAGCAACAACATTACCAACTTTATCGGAAACTGTTTTAGCAGAATATAGAAAGGACAATATTATTCAACGTTTACAGGTAATTTTAGCAGAAATCAATGATTTCTTTGATCATAAAAATAATTACTCGACTAAAATTCCAGATTTAACAAAAATCCAATTAGCAAAATTATTTGTAGAGAGAATTTTTGCTAAAGTCAAAAGCAAGTATTTATAAGGGAATTAGGAAATTTTATGAATAAACGATTGTTGGTTACTGGGGGTGCTGGGTTTATTGGTACGAATTTTGTCCATCATTGGTGTCAAGCTTATCCAAATGATAGATTAGTGGTATTAGATGCTCTTACCTACGCTGGAAATCTCTCTAATTTGACCTCGGTTGCATCAAAAGACAATTTCCGCTTTGTCCAGGGAGATATATGCGATCGCTCTTTAGTTGAAAAACTACTTTTAGAGGAAAATATAGATACTATAGCTCATTTTGCGGCTGAATCTCACGTTGATCGTTCAATTACCGGACCTGCTGCATTTGTCCAAACTAATGTGCTGGGAACTTTTACTCTTTTGGAAGCTTTTCGTCAACATTGGGAAGCAAAAACACAACCTCATAATTATCTATTTCTTCATGTTTCTACCGATGAAGTTTATGGTAGTCTCACCCCAGATGAACCAGCATTTTCAGAAACTACAGCTTATAGTCCCAATAGTCCATATTCAGCTTCAAAAGCTGGAAGTGATCATTTAGTTCGTGCTTATTATCATACCTATAAATTACCCACAATTATCACCAATTGCTCTAATAATTATGGTGCTTTTCAATTTCCAGAAAAGTTAATTCCTTTGATGTGTATTAATATTCTAACTGGTAAAAAATTACCTGTTTATGGGGATGGAAAAAATGTCCGCGATTGGTTATATGTTGGTGATCATTGTCAAGCTTTAGATCTGGTACTTCATCAAGGAAAACCAGGAGAAAACTACAATATTGGGGGTAATAATGAAGTTGAAAATATCAGCCTTGTGCAAAATTTATGTCAAATTATGAATGAGTTAGCACCAGATTTACCAGTCTATCCAGCGGAAAAATTAATTACTTTTGTTAAGGATAGACCTGGACATGATCGAAGATATGCTATTAATGCTAATAAGTTAAAAACAGAATTGGGTTGGAATCCATCTGTCACCATTACTCAAGGTTTACGTTTAACTGTAGAATGGTATCTTAGTAATTGTGATTGGTGGAAAGCTTTGTTATAGTCCACGCAAGTGGACTTAGTTTGTGTATTAGCGATTTATCATCGCCCCTAGACCGCTTTGAAAACAACCTCTTAGCAAACCCTAATGATGAATGGGAAATTTAGATTGGAGTAGATTTCTGACAGCTACTTCTAAATCACTTTCTTTCAATAAAGATTCTCCCATAATTACTGTTTGCACTCCAGCTTCAGCAACTAAAGATAAATCATCAGGGGTTTCTATTCCTGATTCACTAATCACTAAAATTCCTAACTTTTGCAGTTGGGATTTCCTCGCTGCTAATAGTTCCTGAGTGGTGTGAATATTGATGGTTGAATCACTTAAATTCTGATTATTAATGGAAACTATCCGTATATCTTCCAATTCGAGAACTCTATCCAAATCAGTTAAATTATGAACTTGGATTACAGCATTCATTCCTAAGTAGTGAATTACTCGTAAAAAGTTTTTTAGGTCTTTATCCGCAAGAATAGCAGCCATTAATAATACCGCATCTGCACCAGCAGAACGCGCTAAATAAATTTGGCAAGGATCAATGATAAAATCTTTGCAGAGTAAAGGTAATGCTACCCGATATCTGATAGCACGCAAATGATCAAAACCACCTTGAAAAAACTTTTGATCAGTAACAACAGATATACAAGATGCTCCTCCACGTTTATAAGCTTGAGCAATAGTAACTGGTTCAAAATCTTGTCTAATTACACCTTGATAAAGGGATACTTTTCTCACTTCTGCAATTAAACTAGGTTTATAAACACTCTGCTGTAAAGCAGTCAAAAAGTCCCGCACAGTAGGAGCAGCAGTTAACTGACGTTGCAAGGAAGCCCAAGACATATCTTGTTGCATTTGTACAACTTCCAGTTTTTTATGCCACACAATTTCTTTGATAATTGCTTGCATTTGAGGATGATAAATTGTGATTGGATAGATAATAAAATCTGGACGAGGGTGATAAATTATTTTTGTAAAATTTCACCTTTCCCTTTTCTTGTCTGAAAAAAAGTCAAGGATTTGACATCAAACCTGTCAACTTTTTCCACCGGTGGCTGATTTTTCTGGGAATTACCGAGCAAGCGGTTATCTTTAAGTAATCTGATATATGTACGATAGGGCATATAGTCTGTAGGGTTGTAGCCAGCAAATTGTAAAACCAAAACACAAGCCCAAGAATATTTTCCGCTTATAATCGCTTTAATTATTTGTTCTATTTGCTCGGTCTTGATCTTTTTGCTAATGGATGGATTATACCCAGTAAAATTTTGATTCATGATTTTGCTCCTGTTTGTCAAACGATGCAATGGTTTTTGAGGATTTTCCCGCCATTTATCAATAACGGCTTCTTTACTAAGAGTATCCAAATCCAAGTTCCCAATACATAAACTATTTTTTGATTAACATGACTATTTTTTTGCTCTTATTTTTTTGAATTTTTGTTAACTATCAGAATTTTGATTTTTAAATATACAGCAAATTTCAACTTAGTAAGGTATAAAATACACCATCACCGTAGCAAGCCATTCATTACCTGTATCTTTATTAACAATTAAACAACGGGCTTAATATTGAAAGAATAGAGTGGGTAATGGTATCAAAGATGCTAGTGTAAAGAGAGGTTTATGTATACTTTGGATTTTAAAACAGCTTCTCAAGACATTTCTTCGACAGTTCTCTACAGGACTTAGGAGTAAAGTCTGCTTAATTTTTGATGAGGATATTCTAGGACAATACTCACTCTAATTATCATTAATAATCCGACTAGGATATATTCTAAAAGAATCGAAAAAATTAGCAGCTTCTGTAGTTATTCATCCTTGGCTCTAGCTCCGATTAATCCTGAGATATAGTTCTATTCTGAGGAATAAAAACAGTATTTTTTTCTATAGCAAGCGATGTATTAACTGCTACGAAATAGTTACTTGCAGACAGCTTAGAATCAGTATCACTACTCTTATATGTGGATGCTGGGGTGTTGACTGGTTGAGTATTATTAGTGTTTTGATCTACTGAATCAGTCGAGTTAGAATTTTGAGCCATTAAGTCGGCCGCTTTCCTAGAAACTGACTCCGCTTGAGCAGGAGTCGTGACTAAAGTAGCTAATATAGCTAACCCTAAAAAGCACTTGTGTTTATTCATGATGTAGGCAACCTTGATTTTCAATTTGAAACACGAAAATTATCTCAAGCTAGAGACTATGCAAAAGCCAGTTGATCTGCGATACTAGTAAAACTTCTACTGAATCTTGAATCTGACTGACTTTCGTGATAGAAACATTTTCCCCCCCCATGTATGTCACAAAATTTAATTTATTTTATTTTGTGATATACAATATAATCATAAATCTGACATATTTTCTTGTAAGTGTCAACCCCAAACCAGAAATTTATATTTCTCTGACACTTACGTAGATTTCATTCTCATCCGAGTCATAATTATGACTCATAATCAACAACCTAACCCTGAAATAAAATAGTCACAGCAGTGAATATGAAACTGATGCAATTTAAACCAAGAATGAATGAACAAGAGTTTGAGCGCGTATTTGACAATCTCACAGAACGACGCAAAAACGTATTAAGGAAGATACTAGCGGGCGAAACAGATGCGGATATAGCTCAATCTATGAAGATTGGAGAATCGTCCGTAAGAAAATATGTTGAAAGAATATGTCTGGAATTTGGACTGAATAATGAGCCTTCTGATAGCCGTCGCTATAAACGGTCAGAGTTGGTGACATTATTTGCCAAATACAAACCGGAATTACTGAGTGAAAGTAAAACTGGCTCGACAAAAGAATTAACAATAATGACGGATGAAAATGAATCAAATATTACTGAATATATCCTGCATTTGTTATCCTTTAATCAGCCCATATCAGAGGATTTGCAACAGATACTAAATCGCATCAAGTTTCATGAACAAGAAAGGAAACAAATTGCGAAAGCTCTAAATGAAATAGGGCATAAAAATTACCTAAATAACGACTTTACAATTGCAGCATCCTATTTAGAATTAGCAGTTGAATTTAACCCAAACTATGGAGCGGCTCATTATAATTTAGGAGCAGCTTATGAAAAGTTAGAGAATTTAGATGGTGCTTGTTACCACTATCAGATTGCGAGTAAATATCAAAATCGTGCTGCTGATGCTGCTGCGAATAATTTAGCTAGGTTGCAAATTCTGCAAGGAAATAGTGCAGCAGCGGTGAAGATCATTGAATCAATTTTGCCCAAGGTTAGAGATAAAAGCATAGAAGTTACATTGTATAAAAACCTTGGCTGGGCATATTTTCAGGAAAATTGTTTTGACAAAGCAAAACAAAATTTACTGATCTGTTTGAAATTAGAAAGCAATTATACTCCAGCTTATTGCTTACTAGCACAAGTGCAAGCAGCAGAGGGAGATCATCAAAGTTCCAGAGAATCATGGCAAACTTTCCTAGAATTTTATGCCTATGAGCAGGAAGAAAAAAAATTTCGTGGACAATTACCAGAACTAGAAGTTTGGAAACTTGAAGCCATGAGAATTATTAATGCTCAAGGGGAGTAATTCAAAGAGATACAGCGTTTTCCGCTCTGATGAGGTACAAAGTTAAATCATGAAACTCTTGTGGTGCGGGCATCTTGCCCGCTAGATATGTACCTCATAACACCGGGAAATGCTGTAAGTATCAGAATTGAATTGATCCAGATTCTTCCGATAAAGAGTGATTTACTGTCGAGGTTGGGTTAACCTATGTTACCCAACATCAATATGATCAATATGATCAAGCAATCATTCATCTGGGAATAAATTCCCAGTCTAATAGCAAAAGTCGGCTCAAGCCGACTATACAGTAGTTTCCGGTATTATGAAGTACAGTAATGATAAAACTCTTGTGGTGCGGGCATCTTGCCCGCATAAAGTGTACCTCAGTAGTTTCCGGTATTATGAAGTACAGTAATGATAAAACTCTTGTGGTGCGGGCATCTTGCCCGCATAAGGTGTACCTCAGTAGTTTCCGGTATTATGAAGTACAGTAATGATAAAAC
>NZ_BJCF01000085.1 GCF_005402965.1 Dolichospermum planctonicum | reverse complement strand
TAACATTTTGATTGTCCATCCAAAAGCGCAAGCACTTATTACGGATGAATTGGGTTATCCGTATAGCTTCATTAATTTTTTGATATTGCTGCTTTGTGCCTTTGGCTTTAAATTCAAAAACAATCATTTTTTTATTACTAATTCGACCTGTTTTCAGTATAGTCTACTTTAGGGAATTAGTCAATCCCTAAGATTGGTAAAAATGAAACTACCCTCTCTCTCGATTAAGCTGCGCTTAATATCCCTTGGAGGGTGTTTAATTTTTACCCGCCTTACATCCCCACCCTGTAGAGGGATGGGGTATTACGGCGTTTTCTGATAAAATGTCAATCTTGAGTTTTCATTTTCCAACCTGGTTTGACTACCTGACGACTACGTGCAATTACCAAGGCATCATCGGCCACATCTTCTGTCACCGTTGAACCTGCGGCGATGTAGACATCATTCCCGATAGTAATAGGTGCAACTAGAACACTATTAGAACCGGTTTTGGTACGATCGCCAATAATTGTTCTATGCTTATTCACACCGTCATAATTAGCAGTAATTGTCCCCGCACCGACATTTACCTGAGTTCCGGCGGTCGTATCACCTAAATATGAGAGATGTGACACATTAGTGCGATCGCCCAATTGAGTGTTTTTCAACTCGACAAAGTTACCAATTCTACAACCTACACCCACATTAGCATGACCGCGTAAATGGGCATAGGGTCCAATGCGGGTATTATTCTGAATAATACTATCCGTGACTACAGAATATAGGACAGTGACATTTTCACCCAAGTTGCTATTTTCAATTAAACTCCCCGGTCCAATGCGACTACCAGACTTAATTACCGTCTTCCCACGCAAATGGGTTTGAGGTTCAATAATCACATCTGGCTGTAATTCCACAGTTTCATCAATAGTAATACTAGCAGGGTTAATTAATGTCACACCTGCTAATAACCATTTTGCCTGAATGCGTCTTTGGAAAATATCATTAGCCGTCGCTAATTGTAATCTATCGTTAATTCCCAAAATTTCTTGGTAATCTTGAACATCTACCGCCATTACCTTACCCACCTGAGTTACAGCGTCAGTGAGGTAATATTCTTTTTGGGCATTATTAGCTTGTAAATGTGGTAACATCTTAGCCAAATCTGGCCAACGAAAGCAGTAAATACCAGCATTTACCCGATCATTTTCTCTTTGAATAGGAGTGCAATCTTTATCCTCAATTATTTTTTGGACAATACCTTCACTATTACGAAAAACCCTACCATAACCTTGAGGATTTGCCAATTGTGCAGTCAGAATAGTACAGGAATTATGATTTTCTTGGTGAGTTTGTAAGAGAGCTTTCAGAGTTTCAGTTCGCAACAAAGGGACATCACCATTTAAAATTAATAAATCCCCAGTATAATCTTGTAAATAGGGAAGTAATTGTTGGATAGCATGACCCGTACCTAATTGTACAGTTTGTTCCACAAACTCCACGCCATGAATTGAATCAATAGCCGTTTTTACTTCCTGAGACTGATAACCAACAATCACTAATTTGCGTGAAGGTGAAAGGGGTTCAGCACTTTCAATAACGCGTTCCACCAAAGATTTTCCACCCAAAGAATGTAAAACCTTAGGCAGATTAGATTTCATTCTTGTTCCTTTTCCTGCCGCGAGAATTGCTACAACAACCATAATTAGCTATCAGTAATTTTGCGATAAATGCCTTTTTGACTTGCTCCCTTCCAGGCGATATCATATCAGTTAATCATCTGTAGTGGAAGTCCCAGAAAAATTTTAGATAATTCCCGCTATCACGACTGACGCAAAATACCTCTCCTTAAACCCCCTTTCCTTCGCGCTCTTCGCTCCTTCGTGGTTCATTTCTCCCCTGCTGACCATAAAACAAAAGACGCAGAAAACGGCTCTGTAGTGCCTCTGCGCCCGTACCCAGAAAAAACCCTTAAACCATCTCACCAAGCCTGTACAGTAGGCTGTGCTTGAGGCTGGAACATAAACAGAGAATAAACCACATCACGGCGGATATTCACCATCATATCCAAGAACAACTCATAACCCTCGCTCTTGTACTCAATTAGCGGATCTTTTTGCCCGTAACCACGCAAGCCAACGGACTCACGCAAAGCATCCATTTGTTGCAGATGTTCCCGCCACAAAGTATCAATGCGCTGAAGAATAAAAAAACGTTCCGCTTGGCGCATTAATCCTGGTTGAATCTGGTCAATTTGCGCTTCTTTGAGATCATAAGCAATTCGCGCTTGTTCATGGAGGAAAGCTTTAATTTCCAAAATTCCCATATCTTCCAACTGGCTAGACTGCATATCAGCCAGCAAGTAAACAAACTCTTTTACCTTATTCACCAACTTCTCCAATTCCCATTCTTCCGAAGGTAAATCAGGGTTAATGTAATAATCAACGATGTCGTCCATGGTTTTTGCAGCGTATTTGATCACCTGTTCCTTCAAATCTTCGCCTTCCAAGACCCGACGACGTTCCGCATAAATAGCCCGACGTTGGTTATTCATGACCTCGTCATACTCAAATACCTGTTTACGGATATCGTAGTAATAGGTTTCTACCTTTTTCTGCGCGCCTTCTAAGCTGCGAGTCAACATACCCGATTCAATAGGCATATCTTCTTCGACTTGAAATGCATTCATCAATCCAGCAACGCGATCGCCCCCAAAGATGCGTAATAGGTTATCCTCTAAACTGAGGAAAAATCTTGTAGTTCCGGGGTCGCCTTGTCTTCCTGCCCGTCCGCGTAATTGATTATCAATCCGTCGTGATTCGTGGCGCTCTGTACCAATGACGTGCAAACCGCCTCGTTCTACCACTTGATCATGTTCACTGCTGGTAAATTCTTCATATTCACGTTTAACCTGTTGGTAAGCCGCCCGCAATTTTTGAATTACCACATCATCCGTAGGGGCTTTTTCCGCCGCTACAGCCACTTTATCTTCTGCTTCCAACTCCGGTAAACTACGTTCGCCGTAAGCCTTGACAGCCGCCTCTACCGCCGCTTTTAAAAGCTGTTCTGTTTCCTTTGTTAATTGGGTGGGAAAAATTTCTGGAGAAGCCCGCCAAGTTTTCACCTTTTTTCCCGGTACAAAACCCTGTCCACCACCGCTACCACCTATAGGTAGTCCAGAAGCCCTTTGGATACCAAAATTATCATCATCTTCTGGTCTGACAATGCGAGGCATAAAGTATTCCCGCAGTTTCAACCTGGCCATATACTCAGAGTTACCGCCGAGAATGATATCTGTACCTCGTCCCGCCATATTAGTAGCTATAGTTACAGCCCCGCTGCGTCCAGCTTGGGCGATAATTTCCGCTTCTCGTTCTACGTTTTCTGGTCTAGCGTTCAGTAACTCATGGGGAATTTCCATTTCTTTGAGGAGTCGGCTGAGGAGTTCAGATTTTTCGACACTAGTTGTCCCCACTAACACAGGTCTACCATTTTCGTGCATTTCGGCACATTCTTTAGCGATCGCTCTCCATTTCCCTGATTCGGTTTTAAACACCATATCAGATAAATCTTCTCGTCTTCTGGGCTGATTTGTGGGGATAATTGTAACTTCTCGTTTATAAATCTTTTCAAATTCCACTTCTTCGGTTTTTGCAGTTCCCGTCATTCCCCCCAACTTGGGATACAGCAAAAACAGGTTTTGATAGGTAATGGTCGCTAGAGTTTGGGTTTCTGGCTGAATTTCTACCCGTTCTTTGGCCTCGATTGCCTGGTGTAATCCATCACTCCAACGCCTACCGGGCAATACCCGCCCCGTAAATTCATCTACAATCACAACTTCATCATTGCGGACAATATAATTGACATCTTTGAGGAACAATTCCTTAGCTTTAATGGCATTGAAGATAAAATGCGCCCAAGGGTCTTCTGGGTCAAATAAATCTGTCACACCTAGTTGATTTTCTGCTTCAGCAAAACCCTCATCTGTCAAAAGAACATTACGATCCTTTTCATTAACTTCGTAATGTTCATCTTTTTTGAGAGTAAAAGAAATTTCCGCAGCTTGTAAATATTTTTCCGTAGGTCTTTCCACCTGACCAGAAATAATCAGGGGTGTCCGGGCTTCATCAACTAAAATTGAATCTACCTCGTCAATGACGCAGAAATTAAATGGCCGTTGTACCACCTCGGACATGGAGGTAGCCATATTATCCCGCAGGTAATCAAAACCGATTTCGCTGTTGGTTACATAAGTAATGTCACAATCATAATTTTTCTTGCGTTCACTGGGGGTCATTGTAGACTGAATTAGCCCCACACTCAAACCCAAGAACCGATGTACTTGACCCATCCATTCCGCGTCCCGACGGGCTAGATAATCGTTAACAGTGATTACGTGGACACCCTTACCAGTCAAGGCATTTAAGTAACTCGGTAAAGTCGCTACCAAGGTTTTTCCCTCACCGGTTTTCATTTCCGCAATTTGCCCATTATGCAGAATAATACCACCTTGTAATTGAACATCAAAGTGGCGCAATCCCAAAACACGCCGTCCTGATTCCCGAACCACAGCAAAAGCTTCTGGCAAAATATCATCTAGGGTTTCACCCTTAGACAGCCGTTGTTTAAACTCGACGGTTTTAGCCTTTAACTGTTCATCAGAAAGCGGCTTAATATCTTCCTCTAAGAGGTTAATTTCTGTAATGTCAGGTTGGTATTTTTTAAGTTTACGAGCGTTGGGATCGCCCAACAAGAGTTTTAGCATGGCAGTTTATAGAATTAAATCAAGAAGGATGGAGATTCAAGCTTTGGCTATATGATTATAGACGTTTAATCTAACCCAGCCGCTTTGCTTATGGGTGGGTGGAAAATGAGAATTTACTCAAAAACCGAATTAAAAAACTGATCACTTATATACAATGAGTGGTTTTAATTATTATTTTAATATTGAAGCTGCCTAATCGTAACATTTTGCCGTGAGAAATTATGTTTCGCGCAAGGGCGCAAAGTAAGAGTTTAGAGGATTTGCACTGTGGGTACTGGTAACCAAAAATCCCCATACCAAGCCCATAGCCACACTTGAGGCAAAAATTACTAACATAACGATGAGTAGCTGGCGTTTTAGTCGTTGGTGGGATTTACTTTTAACTAAATTTGGCATAAAGTTGAGAGTGGGAATGTTTATTTATTTGTGAGCAGCGTGTAGGGGAAAAGTTGCTAAAATTTGATTAACTGTATAATGTTTGTTTTAATAATGTTTGTTTTACCATTGGATACCGAATCATGATTAACAACCTCTCAGATTAGTTGACAAATTTTGGTGTTGCTGATGCCATTTACTGACCAAAAAACATGAATCGCTGATGACAAAATTCAGAATTGTCTAACTTCCTACAGGTAAGAAAATCGTCAACACTTCGCCATTTTGAGGACGTTGACGGACAATCAACTTGCCACCAATTGCTTGAAATAAATGCTTAGTTGCAGCTATATTTAAAGTGATTGCTCCTGTTTCTGGTTGGAACATTAATAATTGACCTAAAGATTTACGAATTGGTGGTGTTGTCATGGAGCTTTGGGGATCTTGACAATTAAACTGAGGTGACAATTGTAATTTTAGTTGATCACCAGCGGTCATTACTTGGACTTGAATACAACTACCGGGAGGTAAACTGCGGGTAAAATTCTCCATTAAACCTGTGAGTACCCTGTCTAGCATAGCAGGATTACTAACCACCGTTGGCAGTTGCTTAGGTAAGACCACATTTAAAGTTAAATTACGGCGAGTTGCTGCTTGTTGCCAACGGGGAATACTTTGCTCTAATACTTGATCTAAACACATCGGTGTTAGTTGAGCATGGGCGGCCTGGGAAAATTTTGAGCCTAGGGGTTGTTGGGATAAGTTTTCTAATTCGGCTGCCTTAAATAATAACTCCATCCGGTCAATTTGATCAGTACATTCATGATCAATAACTTCTAACCGACTGATAACATTGAGGGGTAAATCCTGGCGTTTTAATAGCAACCGTGTCATCATCCGAATTGTTGTTAACGGAGTGCGGACCTCATGGGCGAAAGCTTGTAGTAATTCTACATCAGGACGAGATGGATGTTTTGGCGGTGGAGTAGGTGAAGGAACAGGTGATAAAGTATGGGTAACTTGTGGATTACTTTCTGAGATAGTTAATTCCTGGAGTAATAATTTACTAAATTGAATGATAGTGTGATACTCTGGTGCAACTAAAGGATAGTTTTGGACTTTAGTATCTAAATCAGCAAACAATTCTGGATTAGTTAAAACTACCCTAGAACCTAAAGATTGCCAAGCCTGTTGTACTATTTCTGGTTCAAAGGAAAATAAAAATTCTTTCTGACCAGATTCAAGTTCGGACAAAACCAGCACTAATCTAAATTTATCTGTGAATACTAAACAAAACTGCTCTGCTGCCAGGGGATCAGCCGGTAATAAAGGTAAAATAGATTCTTGGAAAGTGGGACTATCAGGAGAAATAGTTTCTATATTATTAATAATATTAATATTATTAATAATATTTAGATTCTGGGGGATTTCTGAGGGGATGATGAACGGCATCAAAGCCAAAGGGTTAAAAGGTTTTGCTGTAAAAGTTATTGTTTGTAAATGTTGTGTTAATTGTGGGTGACTAAATAAAGGCGCTGGTGCGGCTAATACCAAACCTGGGGTAGTATGGGGTAAAGTCGTAGCCAGGGACTGGAAAAAACCCAACAGCAGGTTTTCTGTGGCCGCGAGACTGACACGCCATTGATGTTCGGCCTTAGCCGTGGAACAGTCAGCCATAGGAGACTGACTTGAAGATAAAACTTCCTTGAGACTTGGCAAAATCCATTTGTACACAGGTTTTTGTCCCTTGATTGCAGAATTGCTACAGTAGCTAAGGGTGGCTAGGGATATCTTTGCACCTTATAATCATGGGATTATAGACTTTGGTGTGAAGAAGTCAAAGTGGTACAACCGAACAATTAAGGTGCAATTTCCTCAAGTTTCGACTTTTAAGCGTCAAGTCTCAGGTAACAGAGTGTAATTACCCATTATGAATCTGTTATTAATTAAAATAACCTGGCGGTTTCTAGTCGCCAGGGTACTGTTAATGAGTAGCTTGTTGGATTAAAGTATCTAACTCCTGCTGCATTTTGCTTCTAACTAACTCGTAACATTCATTAACATAGGTGCGATCGCTTGCGGCTTCTTTTCCATAGCGTGGGAACACAATCGGGGGACAAACCCTAGTATAGATAGATATGGGTAAAGGAATATTAGGTAATGGACCAAAAGCCAGTCCCCAAGGTAATCCCAGGTAAATAGGGAAAACTAAAGGATCAACCCCAAACAACCAAGGTATCCCCATGTTATGGAACTGTCGCATGATATCATATATATCAGCCACGACAATCAGGGTGTCATGTGAACCCCAGGAAATCGCTGGCACAATAGGGACATTTTCCCGCAGAGCTAACTTAATAAACCCCTGACGTTGAGCAAAGTAAATTTTATCTCGCATTGCATGGGGTCGAAACACATCCTCAGCGCCTCCAGGATAGACTAGGACACTAGCACCAGACCGCAAAGCCGTATAAGCCATTTTGGGATGCGCTCTGATTGCACCCGCTTTCATTGCCATTTCTGCCGCTGGTGGAAATACATCCCAAACTTTGGGGTGCATTAAACCATAAATCTGTCTTTCCACACCAAAGCGACGAAACCAGTCATATAACATCATTGATGTATCTGGAGATGCAAGTCCGCCATTATGAGAACCGACAACGAGAATTTTTTCATCTGGGACATTTTCCCAGCCACTGGTTTGGACTCGAAAGTAGAAGTTATATAACAAGCCCAATATGGGCATCATAGACTCGATGAACTTTGGATCTCGTTGATCCAATGACCACCCTGTATTAGTCTTTTGAAGATGTTGCAGTTTTAACATCAGGAAATTTGATCAGGATTTACACGGATGAAATAATCCGTTATTTTGCAGTTTTATCTAGCCTAACGTAAGCTTTCCAATATTTCCCGTACTCCGACTAAACATCCTCTAATACTACACAGGTTCTCAGTTTGGCAAATCACTAACTAGCTACTAACTTTAGTCTAACTAAGAGTATAGGATTTATGCAAAATGTGGCTGATAGCCCAGGTGGCGTAGCTATAAACGTTATTATATAGGTGGGGTAGCTCATGAATTACCCTACTTCTGCTCTGTTTTGGGTAAGTTCATTGACAAATTACGTTATCAACCTAAAGGGGTGTAGAAATAACATGAAGACTTTGAGACCATTGACAATTGTTCCCTTGGGGTTAGCAATAAGTTTATTGCTTAATGAGGCTAGTTTTGCCAAACCCCCAATTACTGAAATTAAAAATCCTCTCCAGATAGACCCAATAATTTTAACTGGTATGTCCGGGGGAACAGTTAACACTGATTGCGGGTATATTTCCACTACACCTAGTCAAGTGATTGAGATGACAGATTCAGTACCATATCTACAGTTAAGAGTAGAGAGTGAAGGACAGGCAACGCTATTGATTGATGGTCCAGGAGGGCGGTTCTGTGTACTTAGTAATGATGATCTGAAAAGTAAACCAAAACTCTCTGGTTACTGGACTAAGGGAAAATACTCAGTGTATGTCGGTGAATTATCGAAACAAAATTATAACTATACCCTTTCTATTTCACAACAACAACAAAAATAACAATTTTAGCTTTGTTACCGGATAAATTTTGTGGGGTGGTAATCTGGTCTGGGCAACAACTTAGTCAGTATCCTTGTGGATTATTAAGTATAATAGACTCACGCCAATCTTGGCTGAGGTTATTTGCAGCAATCAGATTATGAGAGTCTCAAGTTTTGGCAACAAATTGGACTCCTAACATGATATTGGTATTACAGTGACTCAATTTCTATGATAAGTTCACAAATGTTATGGGTTGTCCAAAGCTATTAATAGCAGAGATAACAGCCTAATACAGTCATTCTGTAGAAGGATTGTTTTTTGTCTAACCAACTCTTAATTACCTATAAATAGCATCGGACTCCACTGGAGTTAGAAGGTATGAAGGTAATTATGTCTCAACTATTTTCGGTAATGCCAAAATTTTGCCAACAATAATTAATGCTAATAGCTATTAGCAAAGACAAATCACCCATCAGTCATGAACAGTATAGAAATTTAGTATCGCTATCAAAACTTGTGTTAATGATCAAAATCTTGAAGGGGAAATATGTTTAGAAGACTAATTGGGGTTGTTGTGGTTACTATGTTGCTGACATTGCAGATGCTTGTCGGTAGTGCAACAGCGGTAGAACTAGATGAAGCTATCCGCACAGTACCATTAAATGCCCAGGGCGATACCGTTGTCCTCAGTTTAGAACAAGTCAAAGAAGGGAAACGATTATTTAATTACGCTTGCGCTCAATGTCATGCGGGTGGAGTTACTAAAACTAATCAAAACGTGGGACTTGAACCAGAAGCTTTAGCAGGTGCCTTACCCAACCGCAATAATATCGAAGGATTGGTGGACTATATGAAAAATCCCACCACCTATGATGGTGAAATAGAGATTTCTGAACTCCACCCCAGTATCAAGAGTGCGGATACTTTCAAAGTCATGCGAAATCTGACGGAGGAAGACTTGAAAGCAATTGCTGGACATATTCTCTTAGAACCAAAAGTTGTTGGTACAAAATGGGGCGGTGGTAAGATTTATTACTAACCATACCAGAATACAGTCAAATAATCAATAATAGAGCTTATGTGAATTAAGTGGAAAAAAACCTTGTAATTCCGTTGATAATTGCCAAAATCATCGTTTTGGGCAACTCTGGAAACCTAATAAAACAGCAAGAGTTGTGAAGTCACATATTACTCACATAAGGCATATAATACATAGTAAGGGTAGAATTACCTTGCCCTTACTTTTTGTAAATTTAGTTAAATCCCACATTCCGCACCCTGAACTGTCACAGATCAAAAAAGCAGAGATAGTAGTACATAATAACTAACGATCAATTAAAGAGAAATAAGCTTAATGAGAATACATATCATTAAAAGGGGGGTGGTG
>NZ_BJCF01000084.1 GCF_005402965.1 Dolichospermum planctonicum | reverse complement strand
GGATTTACAGGATGTGATTTTTAAGTTTTCGGTTTTGGTTTGGGTTTTATTGTCTTGAATCAGGATAACCAGGATTTGAGGATTTACAGGATGTGATTTTTAAGTTTTCGGTTTTGGTTTGGGTTTTATTGTCTTGAATCAGGATAACCAGGATTTGAGGATTTACAGGATGTGATTTTTAAGTTTTCGGTTTTGGTTTGGGTTTTCTTGTCTTGAATCAGGATAACCAGGATTTGAGGATTTACAGGATGAAACTCAACCCAACAACTACGACTAAATCATTATTTGTCACGGGAAAATCAGGATCAGCTAGTTTATTCGCCAATGATATGCAATAATTAATATTATTCCCTATTCCCTATTCCCTATTCCCCTATGTCAATTATTGTTGCAGAAAATCTGAATAAATCCTATCCAGTAGCAATTAAAAATCCAGGAATAAGAGGAACAATTACCCACTTTTTTCGTCGTAATTATCGTTTAATTAAAGCCGTTCAAGATGTTTCCTTTACTATTGAACCTGGGGAAATTGTCGGTTTTTTAGGTCCCAATGGTGCAGGGAAAACTACGACTTTAAAAATGCTAACAGGATTAATTCATCCTTCTAGTGGTGTAGTTAAGGTCGGTGGTTTTGTTCCCTTTCGTCGTCAGGAAACATTTCTCCAAAAAATCACCTTAGTCATGGGACAAAAACAGCAATTAATCTGGGATTTACCCGCTTTAGATTCTCTCAAAATTAACGCCGCAGTTTATAATATTCCTGATAAAGAATTTCAGCGTCGCGTTGGGGAATTAACAGAAATGTTGGGTTTAGAAGGTAAACTAACTCAACCAGTGCGAAAATTATCATTAGGGGAAAGAATGAAAGCCGAAATATTAGCCGCACTTTTACACCGTCCCCAAATCTTATTTTTAGACGAACCCACTTTAGGGTTAGATGTTAATGCTCAGGTAGGAGTCCGTCACTTTTTAAAGGAATATAATCAACTTTATCAAGCAACTGTATTATTAACCAGTCATTATATGGCTGATATTACAGCTTTGTGTCCACGAGTATTATTAATTCACGAAGGAAAATTAATGTATGATGGTAGTTTAGAGGGATTATTAGAAAGTTTTGCTCCCTATCGAGAAATTTATGTCGAATTAGCTCAAGTATTACCATTAGCACAACTTATGTCCTATGGTGATGTACAAATGGTCGAAGAAAGAGCAGTAAGATTTATTGTTCAACAAGAAGCATTAACTCAGACTGTATCCCGGATTTTAGCTGATTTAGCAGTGGTAGATTTAACAGTTACAGAACCACCAGTAGAAGAGGTAATTGGCCGAGTTTTTCAAAAAGGATTTATTTGAAAACCCCACCCTAACCCTCCCCTTACCAAAGGGAGGGAACTGTCCCCTGTCCCCTGTCCCCTGTCCCCTGTCCCCTGTCCCCTGTCCTCTGTCCTCTGTCACCTGTCCCCTGTCCTCTGTCACCTGTCCCCTGTCCTCTGTCACCTGTCCTCTGTCCCCTGTCCCCTGTCCCCTGTCCTCTGTCCCCTGTCACCTGTCTCCTGTCACCTGTCACCCATGAAAAAAGCGATTAAAAAAGCCTTAACTTTACTGTCAGTTTACTATGCTTATATGCTGGAATATCGCTCAGAATTAATCCTATGGGTTCTAGCAGGTTCTCTACCAATGATTATGATGGGTGTTTGGGTACAAGCAGCCGAAAGTGGTAAATTTGGTTTTCAACCTGTGGATTTTGCTCGGTATTTCTTCGCTGTTTTCCTGACTAAACAAATTAGTGTAGTTTGGGTAATTTATGACTTTGAAAAAGAAATATTAGAAGGTAAACTTTCTCTAAGATTATTACAGCCTTTAGATCCAATTTGGCATCATATTAGTAATCATTTAGGTGAAAGAGTCGCTCGTATGCCTTTTGTATTACTTTTATCCACATTCTTTTTTGTTCTCTATCCCCAAGCCTTTTGGTTTCCTGATATAGGTAATTTATGCTTATTTATCTTAGCAGCAATTATGGCTTTTGCTTTAAGATTTATCATTCAATATACCGTTGCTATGGTTGCATTTTGGACCGAAAGAGCAGCAGCTTTAGAAAATTTATGGATGTTGTTTTTTCTATTTTTATCGGGTTTAATAGCACCTTTAGATGTCTTTCCCGAAAATATCAGAAACATAGTTATGTTAACACCTTTTCCCTACATGATTAATTTCCCAGCCAGTATTTTGGTGGGACTACCTGTAAATTTAACCAGGGGATTTTTGTCAATTATTGGTTGGTTTCTTGTATTTTTGGGCGCTAATCGTTTTTTATGGCGTAAGGGTTTAAAACGCTATTCTGGTATGGGGGCTTAATACGGTCTTAATTTATCAGGTTTTGAGGTTTATTCAGTCATTAATATTTATGTTAGTATATATTTAATTATATCTAATATAGATTATGGTGCGTTAATAGTCGCTAACACACCCTACCTGGCTTTTGGTTTATCAGGGTTTGAGGTTTATTGGTTCATATTTCGTTATTATATCTATACTATACAATTAAATATATTATGGTGCGTTACGCTGTCGCTAACACACCCTACTCACCTATCACCTATCACCTATCACCTATCCCCGTGGCGTAGCACCTATCACCTATCACCTATCACCTATCCCCGTGGCGTAGCACCTAAATTACTGGGTATGGTTTTAAATTTATCTGGTGAACCTAGAGAATAATCTTCTAATTTAAAATCAGCAAATGGTTTTTTCTCTAATCTATCTCTTAAGGCTTCATCTAATATTACACCTGCGGCTTGTTTTTTCACCCCAATAATAATAATACTGCGTTGATAGGCTGTTGAGTCTTGGTTAGCTTGACAGTCTTTTCTCTGAAATTGTCCCAAATTTAATAAGCGATAACCTTTAATACTGGGTATATTACTAAATATCTTTTTTACTAATAATTGAATTTGTTGAGAACGTTCTAAGGCGCGACTTTGTTCTGCGATAATATTACCTTCACAGGAGGCTGTTCCCACGGAAATAATCTCGCTGGGATTTTCCATAATTGTCTGGATTCCTTCTTGTTCTAAATTAGATTTTAAGGAATCAATTGTTATAGTTTGGTCATTATATTTAATTTGGTAGGTGCTGCCTAATTGCCATTTATATTCTACTGATAAAACCGCAATATTAAACTCGGCAACTCTCCCTTGACTATCTTTCCCTTCTTCATAGGGAAAATAATCAACTTTGCCTTTTTTAACTGGTGCTTGTCCATAGTCAGCAGGTAAGGCTACAAATTTATTGTCTTTAAATCCTAAGGCTACCCACCACAGTAGTAATAAGGAAACTACTAAAGCTGTAAACCAGGACAATAATGGTAATTTTTCCGGTGGTTCTTGTGGGGGAATAAGAGTATTATTAGTAGTTGTTTGATTAATTATGGCTGTTTTTTCTGTTCGGCTAATATTCACGGTTGCAGATGTATTTTGTGAGAGTTGATCCTCAATTTCTGCTAATCTTTGATAAATTTCTTGAGTATTCCTAGGGCGTTGATTTACTTGGGTGGACATTAACCAATCAATCAAATCTAATAATAATGGAGAAATGTGATTTGCATGATGTCGCCATTTTAAAATATCTAAGTTAGGATCATATAATTCTCCAGGTTGATATCCCGTTAATAAAAATACAAATGTCCGTCCTAATGCAAAAAAATCTGATGGGGGTATGGCTTGTCCACGCATTTGTTCTAAAGGGCTATAACCTGATGATGAAATTGCTGTCATTCCCCCACTAGCTAAATAGGTTTTGGTAATTTCTCTAGCTGTACCAAAGTCAATTAATACTAATTGTCCATCAGGACGAATCATGATATTTGATGGTTTAATATCTCTATGGAGATATTGTTGATTATGTACTAACGCTATTATTTCTAATAATTGTTTTAACCAGGCTATGGCTTGAACTTGAGAAATGGGGCGGTTTTGTTGTTGCTTTAACCACTCTTCTAAATTAGGTCCGGCAATTTTTTCCATAATCAGACAATGGAGTATAAGATTATTTCTGGTTTGATAGGGAAAGTAATCTTCTGCTGCGGGAATACCAGGATGATTTAATTGTTTTAATACATTAAATTCTTGTTGAAATAATGAGACTGCTTTAGGATCATTAGTTAATTCTTGTTTGAGGACTTTGAGAATTTTTGGCCTATCTTGTTGATAAGCTTCGTAAATTTTACCAAATCCAGTTTGGTCACTTAATAAACGTAAAACTCGATAACGTCCGATTAATTCTAATTGAGAACCACAACTTTGACAAAAGCGGTTTTCGTCATTATCTGGGTGGTTGGGTTGAGGACAAACTGGATTAATACAAAGACTCATAATAAGTAATTGGTAATTGGTAATGGGTAATGGGTAATGGGTAATGGGTAATGGGTAATGAGACATTGCGAATTATCTGTAATTATCTCATTTTTGTGCTGCTAAAAAACTGGCAACTGTTTGATTAAATTCTGTTGGGTTAGTTAAGAATGGCCAATGATTTCCGGGGACTTGACGAATAAGTAAATTTTTGAGGTTGGTTTTGTAAGGTTGAATTTGCCAATTTTGGCGGTTGACACCTTTTTCTGGTTGTATAAAGAGGGCAGGTGTGTCAACTGGGTGAATAAAACCTGGTACTTCCATGACTGCATCAAAAATGCCATCACGGGCTGCTATAGTAAATTTACTACCCCAAGTACCGTCGGGTTTTTGTACAATTGCAGCTTGAAAAACTTGCTGTTGCAAAGAACTCCAATTTTGATATTGACTGAGTTGTTTAATTGTTTGTTCGGCTGCTTCGTAACTGGTAAAGGGGCCCATGCTTTTGAGGAAGGGTAAAACACGGTATAAAAGGGGAAATATGATTTTCAGAAAACTGGGCATTTTCCAAATAAAAATGGGGTCTACTAATGTGATACTTTTTAATCTGGCTGGGTTTTCTCTAGCCCAAATGGCGGCTAATTTCCCGGTCCAGGAATGGCTGACAATATGAGCCGCAGGCCACCGCATTTTATCCATTAATGCCTCTAAATCGGAAATTGCACTTTTAAAGGTGTAATCTTTTTCTGGCTTGCTGCTCTCACCATGACCACGCATATCCGGCGCGACTATATGGTAATCTGATTTTAAATAGTCTCCCAAACTTGACCAAACTAAAGCATGATCAGCCATACCATGTAACAATATTAATGGTTCTTGACCTTGATTCCATTCTAGGTAAGAAAGTTGAATATCAGATGTTGAGAGAGTTTTACGTATAGGTATCATTTGCTCAATGTTCTCCAGGACTGGTGGTTAGAAATTTTAGCAGAAAAAATCAATTTTCAGGTTTTAATTTTTAATTGATTTACAGCAAATCATGGAGCTAATAAATGTCAACGTCAATGGTAGGAATACAAGGATATTAAATTACAATTATTTATTATGCCAGAAATACATCAATCCATAGCCCAACATTATCACGAACGGACTAAGTATGATCCCCAAACTCTAGCTGCTAAAAATTATAATTTAGACTGGGCTAAACAACCAGTACCTTTCAAAGAGTACAAAATCGGTGCTGATATTGACTTAAAACCCTATCTACAAGAAAATACAGAAATATTCGCCCATGATCAAGATGCTCAATGGTGGTACAGGCTCTCTCACCTATTATTTCACAGTTATGGACTGACGGCAAAAATGCCTTCTATGGGTAGTGCAGTATATTTACGTGCTGCTCCCAGTGCAGGGGGTTTATATCCGGCTGAAGTATATTTAGTTTCTCGCGGTACACCTTTGTTACCACCAGGACTTTATAATTATCAATGTCGAACTCATTCTTTAATGCACTTCTGGGAAAGTGATGTTTGGCAAAATTTACAAGAGGCTTGTTTTTGGCATTCTTCCCTAGAAACCACTCAATTAGCTATTATTACTACTGCGGTTTTTTATCGTTCTGTTTGGCGTTATGAAGATAGAGCCTACCGCCGAATTTGTCTCGATACTGGGCATCTTTTAGGTAATATTCAATTAGCTTGTAATCTGGCAAATTATCGCTCTTATTTAATAGGCGGTTTTGTGGATAAAGCGGTTAATGATCTACTTTATATTGATCATGAACAAGAAGGAACGACCGCTGTTTTAGCTTTGGCAGATTTGTTAGATATTCGCCAAAATTTACCTAAAGCCAGCACTGCTTTACCTTCTACCACTGAAACTAATTATCCATCTATTCCTGACGGTGAACTACTAAAATATTTTCATTTACGCACTGAAATCACACAGACTACTAGCAGTAATTTAAAGTTACCAACTGTCAAAGAAGAAAGGTCTTTAGAGGATAAATATAATTTTCCTTTCTGTGATAAAATTCCTACTAGAACTGCGCCAATTTTTTGGGGGGAAAATTTATCAGAATTAGCAAATACTATCTATAAACGACGTTCTACTCGTGCTTATACTGGCGATAATTTAAGTTTTGATCAACTAAAAGCTTTACTTGATTTCACTTATCAACCACAAAATTATGTTGACCAAAATTTAGATCCTGACCCTGATTATTTTGACTTGAATTTAATAGAAACTTTTGTGGTGGTTTCTGGAGTTCAAGGCTTAGATCCAGGTTGTTATTATTATGCACCTAAAGCCCAAGAATTACGGCAAATTCGCTTTAAAAATTTCCGTCGGGAGTTACATTTTCTCTGCTTGGGACAGGAATTAGGTAGAGATGCAGGAGCAGTATTATTTCATACTGCCGACCTCAAAAGTGCGATCGCTCAGTATGGTGATCGAGTTTACCGTTATTTACACACAGATGCAGGTATTTTAGGACAAAGATTGAATTTAGCAGCAGTCCGCTTAAACTTAGGTGTCAGTGGTATCGCTGGCTTTTTTGATGACCAGGTTAACGATGTCTTGGGTATTCCTGCTGACGAAGCAGTCATTTACATTACTACACTAGGAAAACCCAGGTAATCAGGTCCTCATGTCCTAAAGTCATAATGTCCTAAGGTCATAGTCATGGAGTATCTAGAGTTTATTTTATTTTGATTATGCCATGGAGCTAAGCGGATTCGAACCGCTGACCCCCTCAATGCCATTGAGGTGCGCTACCAACTGCGCTATAACCCCGAAATCCCAACTTAGTCAGCTTTTGAGCTTTCTAAGCTTTCTATTAGGTGAGTTTTCTTATCATCTCTGTTGAGATTATATCTCACTTGATGTCAATTTTGTCAAGATATTTATGTTAAGAAATATTAAGCAGTGAATGAACATGAAAACTCTAGAACCCCTGTTCCCTGTTACCTGTTACCTGTTACCTGTTCCCTGTTACCTGTTACCTGTTACCTGTTACCTGTTACCTGTTACCTGTTACCTGTTACCTGTTACCTGTTCCCTGTTACCTGTTCCCTGTTACCTGTTACCTGTTACCTGTTACTTGTTCCCTCCTACTTAATGCTGACAATTATTTATAGAAATCCAAGATGAATCTACTACTCTTGAACCATCTTCTCCAATCTTGTAATAATGTTCCTTTTTCCAAATAGGTGCGTTGTGTTTTAACGTATCAATAGCATATTCACAAGCCGCAAAAGCTTGTCCACGGTGGGGACAACCTATAGCTACAAGTACACTAATTTCCCCAATTGACAATCTGCCAATGCGATGATATATTGCCACCCGACCGATATCAGGCCATTGATGGCGAATATGATCAGCAATTTGATAGAATACCTGTAAAGCCATTGGTTCATAAGCTTGATATTCCAAAGCCACCACAGACTTACCGTCAGTTTGATTACGAACCATACCACTCATGATTACCACTGCACCATGAGCAGGACTATCCACCTGACTATAGATTTCCTCTACAGACAATGGTGCTAGTGTAATTCCAAAACTATCTTCAACCCTGGGTTTAATTGTGATCATTTATCTTATACTCCTAATATCTAACCGCGAAATATCCAGGCAATTCAAAAAACCCCAAAATCAGGTAAAGTAAAGCTAAAGTAGTATATTCATCTATTTACTAAAAACCACGATCATCTCATGCAAGTGCAACTCAGTGGATCTAAAAATCCCCTAACGTATCTACTATTAATCGCTCCTTTTTTCCTTTGGGGTACAGCCATGGTGGCCATGAAAGGTGTAATTCCCCACACTACACCCTTATTTATGGCTGGAGTCAGGTTAATACCTGCGGGGGTACTAATTCTCATGGTAGCAGCATTCATGGGTAAACCTGTACCTAAAAGTTGGTTAGCATGGTTATGGATTATTATATTTGCTTTAGTTGATGGTACTTTATTTCAAGGATTTTTAGCAGAGGGTTTAGTCAGAACCAATGCTGGTTTAGGTTCGGTCATGATAGACTCCCAACCTCTAGCAGTAGCTTTACTGTCCCTCTGGTTATTTCAAGAACATATTGGTTTATGGGGATGGTTGGGGTTAGGTTTGGGAATCACAGGAATTAGTCTCATTGGTTTACCAGAAGAATGGATTTTTCATCTTTTTGATTCAGGAGTGACAATTAACCCAGCTAATTGGCAAGATTTATTTAATAGTGGTGAGTTATTAATGTTACTGGCTGCTTTATCAATGGCTGTGGGAACGGTGTTGATTCGGTTTGTGTGCCGATATGCAGATCCAGTCATGGCTACAGGATGGCACATGATTATCGGAGGCTTGCCTTTGTGGGGAATGTCTTCGGTATTAGAAGCTCAACAATGGCAAAATCTTGTACTATCAGATTGGATAGCCTTAAGTTATGCTACTGTATTTGGTAGTGCGATCGCTTATGGTTTATTTTTCTATTTTGCTTCCAGTGGAAATCTCACCAGTTTAAGTTCTCTGACCTTTTTGACACCGATTTTTGCCTTAATATTCGGTTATATTTTCCTCTCAGAGGTCTTGACAATTATCCAATGGTTAGGTGTTTTTCTCACCTTAATCAGTATTTATTTAATCAACCAACGGGAGAATATTGGAGTCAAAAATCAGACAATTACTATCACAGAAACAAATACCCCAGAGGAATCATTAGTTTTAGAACTATCCTCGAAAAAAGTCCCTTAAACAGAGCTAAATCACCGATAACTACCAAAAATATAACAAAAATATAACTATTACTTACATTTTCTACCGATGTCACTCCTTATCTTACCTCCATATCTCAAACCAGGTGATTTGCTGCGCGTGATTGCTCCTAGTGGTGCATTACGAGAAATGGAAGCGTTTCATCAAAGTGTGGAAATTTGGAAAGCGCGTGGTTATCGGGTTGAAATTTCAGCCAACATAGATGATAAACATGGTTATCTCGCTGGTACAGATCTCCACCGTCGTCAGCAACTAACCACAGCATGGGAAGATCCAGAATGTCGGGGTATCCTCTGCGCGAGAGGTGGTTTTGGCTGTACCCGGATTTTAGAAGATTGGAATTGGCCAGAAAAAAATATCATTCCCCCTAAATGGTTAATCGGCTTTTCTGACATCACAGCCTTGCTGTGGAGTCTCTACAACGCCGATATTGTCAGTGTCCATGGTCCCGTCCTCACCACCCTAGCTAATGAGCCAGAATGGTCAATACAGAGGCTAATGGACATAGTAGAAGGTCGTCCCCTCGTACCTTTAAAGGGTAAAGGTTGGGGTGGTGGTACAAGTACGGGAATCTTGCTTCCTGGTAATTTGACAGTAGCAACCCATCTTTTAGCAACACCGATTTTACCTGACTTTGAGGGTGTAATCTTAGCCTTAGAAGATGTAACAGAAGCACCCTATCGGATAGATAGAATGTTGACTCAATGGCGATTAAGTGGTATTCTGTCTAAAGTTCGCGGTATTGCCTTGGGAGGATTTACAAAGTGTGAAGCCGCAGCCAATGTACCTAGTTTTACTATAGAGGAAGTATTGCGGGATTGTTTGGGTGATTTGGGTATCCCCATAGTTTCTCATCTCCCCTTTGGTCATGATAGCCCCAATGCTGCTTTACCTGTGGGAATGATGGTGACATTAGACGCTGAACAAGGGATACTGTATTTTTTCCCATAGATACAGCAAGTAGTTTTGA
>NZ_BJCF01000083.1 GCF_005402965.1 Dolichospermum planctonicum | reverse complement strand
AATCTTAGTAATTCAAAACTCTATATATATGGACGCACTATTTTCCACCAATAACATCATCATACCCGAAACTCAAAACACTGTCAAGCCCCCCGGCTGAAATTACCAAAACTCGTGAAATTATTGAGTGCATAGTCCTATAAATAAATTTCGTGTATAATCAAGATGCCCCCAGGGGGGATTATCAATTATGATATTGTGGGATAAGTAAAGTTTAGTAACAAATATTAGAAACTTTGATTAATCATACATTCTTTTCCTATACAGCTACTAACCCTACGTTAGATATTGGTGATGGCATTAAAAAAACCTCTTTAGCAAACTTGATATCTTCCCGACAAAATTGGTTAGTATTTGCAGCGTCGGTATTTTTAGTATCAGTACCAGTGTTTGTGGAAGCACCATTAGTAAGATCATTTCCTGCGCTAAGTGTATTTTTAACAGGCTTTTTACTTTGGTTCAGTATGAGATTAATGTCAAGTTCAAGAACCTATTTATGGGGAGATTTACTCTTTGGGTTTAGCTGGACTTGGTTGACAGGGGCAATTTATTGGGGTTGGTTAAGATATGAACCAATCTGGCATATACCCATAGAATCACTAGGATTACCCTTTGCTTTGTGGTGTTTAGCGAAAAATTGGGGTAAAATCGGCAATTGGTTCTATTTAGGTTCTTTGCTGGGGACAGTTTTAACCGATATTTATTTTTATTTAGTAGATTTGATGCCCTATTGGCGACAAATTATGAGAATAGATCCCGCAGGAGCTTCACAAATCTTACAAAATGCCTTAGAACAAGTCGAAACACCCTGGGGAGAGGGCTGGGCGGTCATTCTTGCCCTGATACTGATGACAGTGGGAACAGTCTCTTTACTGAATAAACAATGCCATTGGTATGCCTTTGGAGGGGCAATTTTGAGTACAATTCTAGTAGACAGTCTATTCTTAATAGCAGCGGTTCTAGCGTGAAATTCCCATCAATGGGGAAAACACCCAAAAATAGGCGCGTAAGTGCTATGAGGAAGAATTTTTGGCAAAAGTCAAAGTAAACCAAATAGTAGTGAATATTGTGGATATTGATACGCTGTATATTAGTTCTTGATGACTGTTGTGCAAGATCCCAAGCTAAAACGAAGAAGCTAAACCATGAGAAAATCAGGATCAAGTTAGAATAGAAACTGCTCTAACAACCTGAAAATTCTGGCTTATGCCCTACGGTTTATGGCTTGTGGCTGCAAATAATCAACAATTTAATTGCTGTTTGATAGAAAGAGGTAAAAAATCGTGAAAGGATTGGTGCGTTTATTCACTGTATTTACATTGTTGCTAGGTTGTTGGGGAATGCTGGGAACTACTCAGACAGCCCAAGCTGTTAGTTTCAATAGCTTTGCAGGAAATCAAGTTCCAGTTTTAGCACTTGCTCGCCAAAACAAAGCAGATCAGAAACTGGGAACGGACTTTGGTAAAAAAATTGATTTGAATAATACCAATATCGCTGCTTTCCAAAAGTATCCAGGACTATATCCCACCTTGGCTAAGAAAATTATCAAAAATGCTCCTTACAACAAAGTAGAGGATGTATTAAATTTGGCAAAATTGAGCGATAAACAAAAAGCACTTTTGCAAGCCAATTTGGATAATTTCACCGTGACAGAATTTGAGCCTAACTTCAACGAAGGTGATGATCGCATTAACAACGGTATCTACAGATAACCTTAGTTGGTAATTGGTAATTGGTGATTGGTAGGGGCAATAGGCAAAAAGTCTAATAAATTTCTCTATTACCCATTACCCATTACCCATTACCCATTACCCATTACCCATTACCTATTACCCATTACCCCACCTTGTCTGATATAGATATTCCTAACCAATTTGATGTTTTAGTAGTCGGTGCTGGTGCAGCGGGACTATATACAGCCCTATGTTTACCAGCATCCTTACAAGTCGGCCTAATTACTAAAGAAACAGTTTCCCTATCCGCTAGTGATTGGGCGCAGGGTGGTATAGCCGCAGCCGTCGCCCCAGAAGATTCGCCAAAACTGCATATTGAAGACACATTAAAAGCCGGAGCGGGTTTATGTGATCTAGCTGCTGTAAAATTCTTAGCTGAACAAGCTCCCAGTTGTATTCAATCCCTGGTTAATTTAGGAGTCGCTTTTGATCGTCATGAAAGTAACTTAGCCTTAACCTTAGAAGCAGCCCATTCTCGTCCTCGTGTTCTCCATGCGGCTGATACCACTGGTAGGGAAGTTACAACTACCCTGAAAAATCAAGTTCTGCGTCGTCAGAATATCAAAGTAATTCAGCAAGCTTTGGCTTTGAGTTTGTGGATAGAACCCCAAACAGGTCAATGTTTGGGAATTAGCCTATTTTATCAAGGTAAAATTACCTGGGTGAGAGCCGGAGAAGTAATTTTAGCTACGGGTGGCGGTGGTCAAGTATTTGCCCAAACTACTAACCCAGAAGTAAGTACAGGTGATGGTGTGGCCATTGCTTGGCGGGCGGGAGCGATTCTTAGGGATTTAGAATTTGTGCAGTTTCATCCTACAGCCTTGAGTAAACCGGGACGTTTTCTTATTAGTGAAGCCGTACGCGGTGAAGGGGCGCACCTGGTGGATGATACCGGGCGACGTTTTGCTTTTGATTACCACCCATCTGGGGAATTAGCGCCGCGAGACGTGGTGAGTCGAGCAATTTTTAGTCATTTACAAAATACCGCCTCTGACCCGGCTACAGCCCATGTTTGGTTAGATATGCGTCCTATTCCCCCTGAGAAAATTCGTCATCGTTTCCCCAATATCATCGCCGTTTGTCAACGTTGGGGTATTGATGTCTTTAATCAACCCATTCCCGTTTCTCCCGCCGCCCATTATTGGATGGGTGGTATTATCACAGATGTGACTAATTCGACCAATATTCCCGGTTTATATGCTGTTGGGGAAACCGCTAGTACGGGGGTACATGGTGCAAATCGTTTAGCCAGTAATTCTCTTTTAGAATGTATTGTCTTTGGGGCGCAAATGGCTAATGTTGATCATGAAAAATTGATAATTCAAAAACAGAAATCTGTTAACTTTATTAAAAATGGAAATTTTGCAGTTAACCCGTCTGCAATTGATTGGGAAAATCAACAAAGACAATTAGCAGAAATTCGCCAAAATTTACCCCGTATAGTTTGGCAAAGTGCGGGTATTTGTCGAGAAAAATCAAGTTTAGAAACTGCCATTTCTCAAATCAAATCTTGGCAAAAAGACTTTGCAGCTTTACCTTTAAGTCAATTATTATTAAGTTTACAGCCTGGACAATCAGTTAATTTTCAACAACCGAAAATTGAAAAGGAATTGCGGCTTTGGGCAGAAACTCGTAATTTATTAGATGTGGCCGAATTAATTCTCAAAAGTGCTGTTTTTAGAACCGAAAGCCGTGGTGGACATTATCGTTTAGATTACCCCCAAACTGATCCTAATTGGCAAGTGCATACTCTGGTGAAAAATCAAGAATGGGTAATGGGTAATGGGTAATTGGTAATTGGTGAAATTAAAGATAAATATATATTCACCTGATTACCTTATCGCCATTCCCATTCAAGTGAGGTACAAGCAGTAATAATTGTAGCTTGCTTCCCGAAGGGTACGCAGATGGACGCAGATAAACGGAGATAATTTTGTACTTTATTAGACTGGGAAACGCTATCATTTCCAATGATAACTTACGCAACTGGTCTAATAAATGAGATCGTAGTTAGGACTTTAGTCCTATCTTCTAGAGGCTATGGGAACAATCATCAGGGCTAAAGCCCTGACTACAAACAAAACATAATAATTTTTTGTCACAATTGCGTAAGTCTTACTAATTTTTAACGGAAATATTTAAAGTTTTTCGGACCTGTATAACCTGTGATATTTGCTAATTCTTCTAGACTTTGTACTCCACTATAGCTTTTACCATTAATAATCCAAGTTGGGAAACTTTGAATTTTTGCGGCTTTACATAATTCTGGTTTACCATTGGGACTATCACCAGCGCACTCTACCTTAGAATTATCATTAATGATTTGATAAGCTTCTTTCCCGAAAAGTAACTTTTGTTCATGACAGTGGGGACACCAATAGGCTACATATTCCTTAGCACCAGATTTAACCAGATGTTGGGCTAGGGCTATTTCCGCTTCTCCAGATTTAGTAGTAATTTCCCAGCCAAATTCAGGATTTGGGTATTGTTTTGGGGTAAAGGTGATTGCTGTAGGTTTTCCATCAGTTGATTCAGTAATATTACCTGATGGGCTGATTTGAGAATAAATTCCTAAAGTCCCAATTAGCGTCACAATCGTTACAATTAAAGCGGTAAATAAAAGTTGTCCGCTATCTTCCCAATCCCTACCCATGACGGTTAACACTAACATGATTAATGCAAATAAGGCGGAAGCGATACAGTAAAGACAAATAGCTTTCAGTTCAAATGCTAGTACATACATTAAGTATCCACTAAAAACCGACATAGCGATCGCTCCTATAAACAGCAACCACCAAGTCACATTTTCTAGTTGTTTCTGACTTTTGTTATTTTCCCCTGAGTTCAATGCCAAAGGAGCTAAAGCGAATATAAACATACCCATGTATGCCAATAAACCAAATACAGGTAATGGTTGACCAAAAACTGTAGCCCAAGGACTAGAAAGGACATCTACACAACTCTTAACATTTTCTGGTGTAGTGCAAACCGGGGCGCTGCCGGTCAGCTTTTCAAAAGTGAGATAACCTGTATTCAGGATACCAAAACCGGAGATCGCTCCAATGGCTGGACGCGACCATTTATAAATACTAGGAGTAGAACGACGACGAATCATAATATTAGTGATTGGTAATTGGTAATTGGTAATTAGTTTAGAAATCATCTAAATCAAGCAAATCAAAAGCATCATAGTTCAGACAATAGAGGTCTGCGGGCGGCTTCCACAAATTGACTGACGCGAATGGGGTCTATGGGTTGCTGAATTTGACCATGACGTTTGAGAGAACTAGAAACAATTACCCCATCTGCTGCTTGTAGGAGAGTGCTAACATTTTCCCAACTTGCGCCACTACCAATAAAAACGGGAGTTCCATCCGCCGCAGCACTAGCTAGTTCTAAATCCTCTTGCTCAGGAGGACTACCAGTAGCCCAACCAGATAAAATTACCGCATCAGCCAAACCCCTTTCAATAGTGTCTTTCACAACAACAGTGAGATGAGGAGAACTCAACGGACGGGCGTGTTTTACTAAAACATCAGCAAAAATTTTCACGTCAGATCCTAATTCTCGACGATACCGTAGTAATTGATGAGCTTCCCCTTCAATTAGTCCTTGGTCAGTTGCCATTATACCTGTAAGTACATTAATACGAACAAATTGTGCATTAACACAACTAGCAACAGCGATCGCACTTCTGCCATCATTGCGTAACACATTTAATCCCACAGGCACAGTAACCAAGTTCTGTATACGTTGTACAACCACAGTCATGGCACTGACAACAGCCGGGTCAACTTGATTTTTAGTAAATGGGGCATCGAAAAAATTCTCAACGATAATCCCATCAACCCCTCCACTAGCAAGGGCTGTGGCTTCTTGTTCAGCGCGGTCAATCACTGCTTTGAGACTACCTCCCCAACGGGCTGAAGTAGGTAAGGGTAGCAAATGCACTACGCCAATAATTGGGGTTCGGGTTTTAAATAACTGATATAAGTCCACGTTTTTAATTTACTTCGCACATTCTCAAACTCTTACTCTTTGCGCCTTGGCGCGAAACATAACTCATACCGACATTATGCAACGCCGGTTTTTCTGTTCCCTGTTCCCTGCTGTGTGAGTCCTAAGCGGTTTTTTCATGGTCAGGTTGTAACCTCCTCCTCAAGATGGAAATTAACTTTCAACCTTCCCTAAGATATGTTAAGATAAAATCTGATTAGAAGAGAAGTTTGCCACTCACAAGATGCAAGGCAGCTTCCCGTCATTTAATTGTAAATGCCGGAGTAGCATTACTGCTTGATGGGCGTGGTCGCCAGTGCGATTTCCCGGTTGGGTAGCGGCTTCTCAAAACAGACCTCCGGGTCGGCTTCCCAATGGGTAAATTAACAAAGCCCACGCTGCGGTAATTTAAAATACCAATAAGCGAATTGTTAAAAAATATTACGAGTGTCAGACTTACCCAAAGATGCTCAAGATTACCCTGGGAAACAAATTAGTAGAAGGATCATGATATGGCCTCATCTGTAAAATAGAAGAGGTTGAGGGATTGTATTTACTAATTAAAGTTGCTAATGATGCAGGTGAAATCTGGTAATTAGTAACGGGTAGTTGGGTAGGAGTTATTTATCTATATATCCCGACCCAATTTGAATGTTAATTAGCAAGGAAAAACGGAACATTTATTGAACATGATGGGTGAAAAGCCAACAGTTGCCATTTCTCACCTGGGCTGCGAGAAAAATCGCATTGATACAGAACATATGTTAGGGCTGCTAGTAAACGCAGGCTATAGTGTAGATAGCAACGAAGAATTAGCAGATTACGTAATTGTTAATACCTGTAGTTTTATTGAAGCAGCACGACAGGAATCAGTAAAAACCCTAGTAGAACTAGCGGAGGCTAATAAGAAAATCGTCATTACAGGCTGCATGGCCCAACACTTTCAAGAACAATTATTGGAAGAATTGCCAGAAGCGGTGGCGGTAGTGGGGACAGGAGATTATCACAAAATTGTGGATGTGATCGAGCGAGTAGAGCAAGGAGAGAGAGTTAAAGAAATTACCGCCGAACCTACTTATATCGCAGATGAAACCACACCGCGTTATCGGACAACAACCGAAGGAGTAGCTTACCTGCGAGTGGCTGAAGGCTGTGATTATCGGTGTGCATTTTGCATTATTCCCCATTTGCGAGGAAACCAGCGATCGCGTACCATTGAATCAATAGTAGCCGAAGCCCAACAACTGGCAGATCAAGGTGTGAAAGAAATAATTCTCATTTCTCAAATCACCACCAATTACGGCCTAGATATTTACGGAAAACCCAAATTAGCCGAACTGCTGCGGGCTTTAGGGAAAGTAGATATACCTTGGGTGAGAATGCACTACGCCTATCCCACCGGATTAACACCAGATGTAATGGCGGCCATCGAAGAAACCCCCAACTGTTTACCATATTTAGATTTACCCCTGCAACATTCCCACCCAGAAATTCTCCGGGCTATGAATCGTCCTTGGCAAGGACAGGTCAATGATGGGATTATGGAAAGGATTAAAATGTCCCTACCATCAGCAGTGCTAAGAACCACATTTATAGTTGGTTTTCCGGGAGAAACCGAGGAGCATTTTCAACATTTATTAGAGTTTACACAACGGCATAAATTTGATCATGTTGGTGTATTTACTTTTTCACCGGAAGAAGGAACTCCAGCCTACAGTCTACCTAATCAAATTCCAGCAGAAATAATGGCAGCACGCCATGATCAACTAATGGCATTACAACAGCCAATTTCTTTGCAGAAAAATCAACAGGAAATCGGCAAAATTGTTGATGTCCTAATTGAGCAAGAAAATCCTGAAACGAGCGAACTAATTGGTCGTTCTGGTAGATTTTCTCCCGAAGTTGATGGTCAAGTCTATGTGAAAGGAGAGGCTAGGCTAGGAACTATCGTCAAAGTAGCGATTCAAAGCGCCGATGCCTATGACCTTTATGGTCAAGTTGTCAATAGCGATAGATTATTATCTCGTTCTCTATCTACTGTTGCATAAGACTTAATTTACAAATAAGTATCGGTTTACAAATCAAAAATTCACAATAAAATCTAGGAGAGTTAATGAACTTATCATTTCAAGAATTAGGCATTTCCCAAGAACGTGCTGAACTGTTAGAAAACATGGGTTTTTCTGCACCTACTAATATCCAAACCCAAGCAATTCCTCAATTATTAAATGGTCGGGATGTAGTCGGTCAATCCCAAACAGGAACAGGTAAAACCGCAGCTTTTTCCCTACCAATTTTAGAACGGCTAGATCCTGATCAAAAAGCTGTACAAGCAATAGTTTTAACCCCAACTCGTGAGTTAGCCATTCAAGTTCATGCGGCTATTTCCCAATTTATTGGTAATAGTTACTTGAAAGCAGCAGCCATTTATGGTGGTCAATCAATTGACCGGCAAATTATGCAACTCAGACGGGGGGCGCAAATCGTTGTCGGTACACCAGGACGGGTGATAGATTTATTAGATCGTGGTAGCTTGAAGTTAGATCAAGTACGGTGGTTTGTGTTAGATGAAGCTGATGAAATGTTAAGCATGGGCTTCATTGATGATGTGGAAAGAATTCTTTCCCAAGCACCAGAAGAAAGACAAACAGCCTTATTTTCTGCAACAATGCCACCATCAATTCGGATGTTGGTAAATAAATTTTTGAACTCACCGGTAACTGTCACCGTTGAACAACCCAAGGCCGCACCAAATAAAATCAATCAAGTAGCTTACATTATTCCCCGTCACTGGACAAAAGCCAAGGCCTTACAACCAATTCTGGAAATGGAAGACCCAGAAACAGCTTTAATCTTTGTTCGCACCCGTCGCACAGCCGCAGAATTAACCAGTCAATTGCAATCTGCTGGTCATAGTGTGGATGAATATCATGGTGATTTGTCCCAGCAAGCGCGGGAACGTCTATTAATTCGCTTCCGTAACCGTCAAGTGCGTTGGGTAGTAGCTACTGATATTGCAGCTAGGGGTTTAGATGTTGATCAACTTTCTCATGTGATTAACTTTGATTTACCTGATAGTGTGGAAACCTATGTTCACCGCATTGGTCGTACCGGTCGCGCTGGAAAAGAAGGAACAGCCATTTCTTTGGTTCAGGCTTTTGAACGCCGTAAACAACAGGCTTTTGAACGCCATAACCGCCAAACTTGGCAAATTCTGTCTATTCCTACTAAAGCGCAGATTGAAGCTCAACATATTCAGAAGTTAAGAGGACAAGTAGCTGAAGCTCTAACAGGTGAACGGTTAGCTTCATTCTTGCCCATTATCAGTGAAATGATTGCAGAATACGATGCTCATGCGATCGCTGCGGCTGCTTTACAAATCGCTTATGATCAAACCCGTCCCGCTTGGTTACTATCAGGAGTGGATTTACCTGTAGAAGAAAGCCCAACTCCCAAACCCAGAATTAACAAACGCCGTATAGATGTCGGTGATGGTTCAGAACGGGAAAGCGAACGTGGTGGTGGCTTACGTGGTTCTGGAGGCGGTAGAGGCCGTTCTTCTTGGTCAAAAGAGGGTAAAGGTAACGATGAAAGACGTAGTAACGGTGGCGGTAGTCCTAAACCCAAGTTAAGAACAGCCCACGGTGAAGCTTCTCCCACTCCTAGCAATCACAAATTAGGTTCACATACTGGTAGAGAATAGTTAAGCAAAGTAGCGGTAATTTATTTATTAATTAATTAATTAATTAATTACCGCTGCCATACTCTCTAATCTCGAAATAACGTAGTATACTGGGGTTAATCGTATTTAACCGAAAGATGAAATACCTAACCCCAGAACAAGTTTACAAACAATTTGGCTACCACCCTAAGACGACGGCAGAATGGGCTGACTTAGGGAAAATAGAATGTATTTCCCTGGGGGACACCGGAGATATCCAGAGTCAGCCTTTATCAAAACAGTTCCAACGGATAAAGAACGGGTTCTTTACGCCCGTGTCAGCACAAAAACCCAGTTGTTAGACCTTGACACACAAATAGAATTTTTAGGTAAAACTTACCCAGGATGTCGAGTCGTCAAGGATGTTGCTAGTGGCATCAACTGGAAGCGGAAAAACTTTCTTAAATTAATGACTCAAGTTGCGGAAAATCAAATCTCTGAAATTGTGGTGGGACACAAGGACAGGTTATGCAGATTTGGTTTTGAATTCGTTGAGTGGTTTTGCAACCTTCACGGCTGCAAAATTGTTGTGGTGAACAATGCCAAGCTATCACCGCACGAAGAGTTAATGCAGGATTTTATGGCTATCATGCACTGCTTTTCCTCCAAACTTTACTTTCTTCGGGCTTACAAGAAAAAAATAGCCGAAGAGCAAAATATTCATGAAACAAATAGTAGCGAATACGAGTCAATAGGAATATAATAGTAAAAGACGTAGCAAACCAAGTTCATGAAACTCAAAGTAAAGAATCAATTAACCGTTACGAGAATCGCCATTTTAGGGACTAAAAAACTAAATACTTGGAAATCTAACGAACTTGATTTAATTGCTTTGCGTTTAGGACAACTGCGCTCTGACTTGTGGAATGAGTTCGGCTCTTTAAAGGCTTGGG
>NZ_BJCF01000082.1 GCF_005402965.1 Dolichospermum planctonicum | reverse complement strand
TTGATATTTTTTCCTCAATATGGGCTGCAACTATTTTTTCTCGGAGATCCACTGAATATGCTTTCATGACAGTATTATCTTTATTATTACTAACTGTACCTCATAACTTCGGAAACTGCTGTAAAATAGAATGTTCATGAGTTAAATTATTGATTGAGGTCAAGCGAACACCAGAATTACAGTAACCCTGATGCCATAGAAAGTTCAATCTTTTGATGTTTCTTTTGTTTCGCATAAAATACTCACGACTTTTACTTGATTTTTGGGTTATGCAGATAAAATCTGTTTTCCTTCCTTGATTGATTTCTTCCTAATATTTAAAGTTTTTTTGTCTATTATTAACCGAGGTTTAGAAACAGCATCTTGCAAAAATTGAGTTATTACTTCCACTGAACGATCGCCATTAATCACAGTTAAAAAACCTTGTTGGCGATAATGCTGAATTAGGGGAGCAGAATGCTCTTGATAGACTTCTATTCGTCTGTAAATAACTTGATAATTATCGTCTGAACGACCCCGTTCCAGTAACCTTTGTACCAAAACATCAATGGGGACATAAAAGCTAAAAACTTGGTTGTAAAGCTTTTCTGGTAATACAGATCTGCCTTGAGGTAGGATTTCTAATAGTAGTTGATCAAGAAGTTTCACCTGGGACAAATTACTAGGAAATCCATCCAGAACCCAACCCCTTTGGGCAGAGGAATGACTTAAGCGTTTGCGGATAATATCAAGGATTAAATCATCTGGAATTAAATCACCTTTTTCTACATAGGGCTTGACTTTTAAGCCCAAATAAGTCTCTTTGGCGATCGCCTGATGGAATATATCATCAATAGATATATGGGGAATTTGCCATTGGCTTGATATTGCAGCCGCTTGTGTACTTTTCCCAGCACCTGGTACTCCCAAGAAAATCAATCGCATTTAAACACCCCCTATTTTCAACCGCAGATCAGACGGACAGAACAGATCTCAATAGCTATGCAAAAATTAATACTAGCATTGATAAAGTAAATGCAAAGATAGAAAGACGTAAACAAAACTCTCACTCATCAACTGGCAAAGACCAATATTTGAGATATAATCCCCATAGAATAGAAATGATTTTTTTCTAAAAACAATGGCAACTGAAAAATCAAAAGACTCTTACATCAGAGACAAGCTAGACCAAGCCAGAAAAGCGAAAGCAGCCAGTGGCGGCTATGCCGGCTATGGTTCACCTGCTTTTGGTCAACAGTCTGTTAATGGTGAATTAGTGGAAGATCCATCTGAACAACAGATTATTGAATTAATTCGCCGTCACCACAAGTCAGGAAAATCACTTCCACAAATCGCCGCTTGGCTTAACCAGCAAGGATATCAAACCAAGCGGGGGAGTCAATGGCAACCTGTATCAGTTAAAAGGGTTTTAGACAGGCTCTATGGTAAAATACAAAGAATTTCCGGTATGGACGAAGACTGATGTACATATTGGCTCTAATTTAGAACCACAAAGTAAAAATGTCTTTTTTACCCCTACTGAGATAGATAACCCCGAATTTTAGCCCATATTTACCTTTTGATAATTCAATCCTTTATATAGAAACTGTTTCCCCCCTTTCATCCTTTACATCCCTCGTATTGTACCTGAAATTTATAGAAAATAATATGTATATCACAAAAAACTTTACAAAACTTTATAAATTAACTTCATCGGCTATTGTCAAATATGGAAATTGATGACCCACTCATTGGCGTTCCTTGCTTAGAAGATGCGATAGATAAGCGTCCACTGGTTGTTACACCGAATACTTCCCTAATTGATGTTGTCAATTTAATGAATCAGACGCGAGGTAATAGTTGTTTCTTACCTGATTTTGATTCAGAAATGGGTTTTAGTTCCATGCAAGGTACGCGGTCAAGTTGTATTTTAGTCATAGAAAGAAACAAATTACTGGGCATTTTCACAGAAAGAGATGTTGTTAGACTTACCGCCATGGGTAGAGATTTTACTGGAGTGAAAATAGCTGATGTCATGATACATCCAGTAATAACCTTAGTGGAAACTTCATTTCGGGATATTTTTGCGGCACTGTTTTTATTTCGGCGGTATCGGATTCGCCATTTAGTGATAGTCAATGAAGATACACGAGTAGTAGGAATTGTTTCCCCAGAGAGTATTAGACAAGTTTTGCGCCCCACCAATTTACTGAAAATGCGACGGGTATCAGAAGTCATGACAAACCAGGTAATTCATGCAGCACCCACAGCCTCCGTACTCAGCTTGGCGCAGATGATGGCAGAACATCAAGTTAGTTGCGTGGTGATAACGAAAAGTGGTTCTGGGAATGATGCTGAATCCGCTGGGAGACCAGTAGGAATTGTTACAGAAAGAGACATAGTACAATTTCAAGCATTGGGCTTAAATTTGCCTGAAATTCAAGCAAAAACAGTGATGAGTACACCGTTATTTTTACTGAGTCCAGAAGATTCCCTATGGTCTGCCCATCAAGAAATGCAAAAGCGACGAGTGCAGCGATTGGTTGTATCCTGGGATTGGGGCGCAAAGTTAGCTATCGTCACTCAAACCAGTTTATTGCGGATATTTGACCCATTGGAGATGTATGGAGTCATAGAAACCTTACAATTAACTGTAGCTCAATTAGAAACAGAAAAAGCTAAATATTTGCAGAAACAAAATAATGTTAGAGAACTATCTATACAGCCTAGTTTAAAGGAGATAGGGAAACAAAACATAGTTACTAATGACAATTTAGATACCTTGATTTCTACTGTTGAAAGCCGGATAGAACATTTGATCAAAAATCCTGATTTATCCAGAGAATTACAGCAAATGTATTTAAGTTTAGCGACAACGGAGATACAGAAAATCCGTCATTGTCTTAATAACTGAAAAATCCTCAAAAATTGAATTTTTGGGAGATTTTACTGTTCTTTACAGAGATTTGTTTGATCGTGTTCACCTACTTATTCATGATAATCACTACCAGAACCAAACCGCCATTTATCTATTAACTGATGCCAATAATATTGTTTTTCTTGTGGTAGATTATTAACTAATATTTCTAACATTGGACTTAAAGTAAACAACCTAGTATACACAATTAAATTTACATAATGTAACATCCAATCTAACAAACTCAATAAACCCACTTGGGGAATGATTTTTGCAACTAATAAAGGATGAGATAAACCAAAAAGATTACCTGATGCGAATCAGAATCCAAATAAAATTAATTCTTTTATTGTATTTTGGCAATCTTTACCAACTCTATTAAATGGTGCATTAATAACATTGCAATTAGCATTTATTTCCGGGTTATTTGGTTTAATTAGCGGTTCTTTGATGGGGATAATTCGTCTTTCTACAATTAAACCTTTGCGGTTTTTAGCTAGGGCTTATATAGACTTTTTTCGAGGTACACCGTTATTAGTACAAATATTTATGATTTACTTTGGTTTACCGGCGATTTTTCAAGAAATCGGTTTTAATTTGACTTTAAATCGCTTTATAGCTGGAGTAGTTGCGTTAAGTTTGAATAGTGCAGCTTACATTGCAGAAATTGTGCGCGGGGGAATCGAATCAATTGAAAATGGACAAACAGAAGCAGCTAAATCATTAGGTTTAAATCCTCTACAAACGATGACTTATGTAATTTTTCCCCAAGCATTTCGGCGCATGATTCCACCTTTAGGAAATGAATTTATAAGTTTATTAAAAGATACGAGTTTAGTCGCAGTCATTGGGTTTGAGGAATTATTTAGAAAAGGACAATTAATTGTTTCTGACAACTATCGCGCTTTGGAAATTTATGCGGCTGTGGCTGTAATTTACTTGTGTTTAACTTTGATTTCCTCCCAATTTTTTAGTCAGTTAGAAATATGGATGAATCCCAGTAGTAAAAATGTATAAATTCCTATTCAATCACAACAATATAATGATCATGATGAAAATTATACTTGTCTCTGAATAACGCAAAATTATACTTATCTTAAGTTAACATTAACAAATAGATAGACTTCAGTGGTATAACCTGTTAGCAATACGGCATATTACGTAACGGTTAGGGTTTAATAATTAAAGGGATAAATTGAAAAATCAACTCAAATCTGTCCCAATTGGTGACTTAAAGTGCTATATTATAGTCACATTAGTATAGTCACATTTGAAATCAATTAGTGTTTTTCAGTAACCAGTGACTTAATACCTTAGTGACCGTATTTTATCAAATTAATTAGGGGCAAATCTATTATGACAACTTTCACGACAACACCGCAACAAGATATCATTGATGCAGGGGATGGAGATAATACTGTTAGTACCGTCTTTGCTGACCTCCAACAAAATGACACTATTAATGGTGGTGATGGTACAGATACCCTAATCATCACCGGGGGAAGTGCTGAGGATACCATAAATATAGATGCCAGTGATATCACTAATCAATTAGACATTGATGGAACAAAAGTAACAGGATTTGAACATTTTGATTTCAGCAACTTTACAGGTGAGGTGATATTTAACGGCACCACTGGTAATGATTGGATTCAAAGTGGTAATGAAGATGATGCTTTAAGTGGTGATAATGGAGATGATTACCTGAACGGGGGTGCAGGAACAGACGCTTTAATTGGCGGTAAAGGCAATGACACTTATGTCGTAGATAATCTGGGTGACATCATTTATGAATTTTTAAATAGCGGTATAGATACGATTCAATCTTCCGTAACTTGGACATTAAAGGCAAACCTGGAAAACTTAATTCTCGTTGGCACAGATATCATTAATGGTATAGGTAACAAACTTAATAATACCCTCACTGGTAATGTAGCAGATAACCAACTCTCTGGTAATGCTGGTAACGATACCTTGATTGGTAGTACAGGTAACGACACCCTGAATGGTGGTGAAGGTAATGACACAGCAGATTACAGCCAACTTGGTCAAAGCATCACTTTATCAGCAACTGGAATTATTACTAAACGTGGTGTGCTAGAAGATGATCAACTGATTCCAGTCAATGATCAATTGATTCAAGTAGAGACAATTATTGCTGATGCCAGTGCGGTTAATAATACCATTGATGTGTCTAATGCGGGAAATGCAGCTTTTATCAACGTCAATTTACAAACCCAACAATTGACTATCAATGGTGTCGGAACATTCACAGTCACCAATTTTGATCATGTTCAAGGAACAAGTCAAGATGACACCATTATTGGTGATACTCAAAACAACCAACTCTCTGGTAATGCGGGTCATGATACCATTTTTGGCGGAACAGGTAACGACACCCTGAATGGTGGTGAAGGTAATGACACAGCAGACTATAGCCAACTTGGTCAAAGCATAACTTTATCACCAACACAAATCATCACTAAAGGTGGTGGACTGGGAAATGATCAACTGATTCAAGTAGAGACAATTATTGCTGATGCCAGTGCAGTTAATAATACCATTGATGTATCTACTGCGGGAAATACAGCCGCTATCAACGTCAATTTGCAAACACAACAATTGACTATCAATGGTGTAGAAACACTCACTGTCACAAATTTTGATCATGTTCAAGGAACAAGTCAAGATGACTCCATTACTGGTGATACTCAAGACAACCAACTCTCTGGTAATGCTGGTAATGATACTATTGCTGGTAATGCTGGTAACGATACCATCTTTGGTGGAGCGGGTAATGATACTATTTCCGGTGACGATGGTAATGACACAGCCGACTACAGCCAACTTGGTCAAAGCATAACTTTATCACCAACAGAAATCATCACTAAAGGTGGTGGACTGGGAAATGATCAACTGATTCAAGTAGAGACAATTATTGCTGATGCCAGTGCGGTTAATAATACCATTGATGGGTCTACTGCGGGAAATGCAGCCGCTATCAACGTCAATTTACAAACCCAACAATTGACTATCAATGGTGTCGGAACATTCACAGTCACCAATTTTGATCATGTTCAAGGAACAAGTCAAGATGACACCATTATTGGTGATACCCAAAACAACCAACTCTCTGGTAATGCTGGTAATGATACCATCTTTGGTGGAGCAGGTAACGACACCCTCAATGGTGGTGAAGGTAGTGACACAGCAGACTATAGCCAACTTGGTCAAAGCATCACTTTATCACCGACACAAATCATCACTAAAGGTGGTGGACTGGGAAATGATCAACTGATTCAAGTAGAGACAATTATTGCTGATGCCAGTGCGGTTAATAATACCATTGATGGGTCTACTGCTGGGAATGCAGCTTCTATCAACGTCAATTTACAAATACAACAATTGACTATCAATGGTGTAGAAACACTCACAGTCACCAATTTTGATCATGTTCAAGGAACAAGTCAAAATGACACCATTATTGGTGATACTCAAGACAACCAACTCTCTGGTAATGCTGGTAATGACACCATTTTTGGCGGAACAGGTAATGACACCCTCAATGGTGGTGAAGGTAATGACACAGCAGACTATAGCCAACTTGGTCAAAGCATAACTTTATCACCAACACAAATCATCACTAAAGGTGGTGGACTGGGAAATGATCAACTGATTCAAGTAGAGACAATTATTGCTGATGCCAGTGCGGTTAATAATACCATTGATTTATCTACTGCGGGGAATGCAGCTTCTATCAACGTCAATTTACAAACACAACAATTGACTATCAATGGTGTAGAAACACTCACAGTCACCAATTTTAATCATGTTCAAGGCACAAGTCAAAATGACACCATTATTGGTGATACTCAAAACAACCAACTCTCTGGTAATGCTGGTAACGATACCCTAATTGGTAGCACAGGTAACGACACCCTGAATGGTGGTGAGGGAGGTGATGCATTAATTGGTGGTACAGATGATGATATCTACATTGTTGATAACACCACTGATATCATTACGGAAAATGTGGGAGAAGGTACAGATACCATTCAATCTAGTGTCACTTTTACTCTTGCTGCTAACGTTGAAAACCTGACTTTAACAGGAACAACTGCAATTAACGGTACGGGTAACGCAGGTAATAACGTCATTACTGGTAACAGTGCTAATAACACCCTTGATGGAGATGCAGGCAATGATACCTTAATTGGTGGTACAGGTAACGATATTTACATTCTTGATAGTGTCACTGACATCATTACGGAAAATGCCAACGAAGGTACAGATACCATTCAATCTAGCATCACTTTTACTATTGCTGCCCTAATCAACGTCGAAAACTTGACTTTAACAGGAACAACAGCGATTAATGGTACGGGTAACGCGGGTAATAACGTCATCACTGGTAACAGTGATAATAACACCCTTAACGGTGGTGCAGGCAATGATACCTTAATTGGTGGTGCAGTCGATGATATCTACATTGTTGATAGTATCACTGATATCATTACGGAAAATGCCAATGGAGGTACAGATACCATTCAATCTAGCGTCACTTTTACTATTGCTACCAACGTCGAAAACCTGACTCTCACAGGAACAACAACGATTAACGCTACCGGTAATGCGGGTAATAATGTCATTATTGGTAACAGTGCTAATAATGTGATTATTGGTAATGCTGGTAATGATACCCTTGATGGTGGTAACGGCAGTGATGCATTAATTGGTGGTACAGGCAACGATATCTATCTTGTTAATAGCACCACTGACACCATTACGGAAAATGCCAATGAGGGTACAGATACTATTCAATCTAGCGTCACTTTCACTATTGCTACCCTAACTAACGTTGAAAACCTGACCCTGTCGGGAACAACAGCGATTAACGGTACGGGTAATGCGGGTAATAACATCATTACTGGTAACGGTGCTAATAACACCCTTGATGGAGGTGGAGGCAATGATACCTTAATTGGTGGTACAGGTAACGATATCTACATTGTTGATAGGACCACCGATATCATTACGGAAAATGCCAACGAAGGTACAGATACCATTCAATCTAGCGTCACCTTCAGCATTGCTACCAACGTCGAAAACCTGACTCTAACAGGAACAACAGCGATTAACGCTACTGGTAACGCTGTTAACAATGTCATTACTGGTAACAGTGATAATAACACCCTTGATGGAGGTGGAGGCAATGATAGATTAATTGGTGGTACAGGTGATGATATTTACGTTGTAGATAGTACCACTGATATCATTACCGAAAATGGCAACGCAGGTACAGATACCATTCAATCTAGCGTCACTTTTACTATTGCTGCCCTAACTAACGTCGAAAACCTGACTTTAACAGGAACAACAGCGATTAACGGTACGGGTAACGCGGGTAATAATGCAATTATTGGTAACAGTGCTAATAACACCATTAATGGTGGTACTGGCAATGACACCCTTAATGGGGGTACGGGTATTGATACCTTAATTGGTGGTACTGGCAACGATATCTACATTGTTAATAGCACCACTGACACCATTACGGAAAATGCTAACGAGGGTACAGATACCATTCAATCTAGTGTTACTTACTCTATTGCTGCTAACGTTGAAAACCTGACCCTGTCGGGAACAACAGCGATTAACGGTACGGGTAATGCGGGTAATAACATCATTACTGGTAACGGTGCTAATAACACCCTTAATGGAGGTGGAGGCAATGATACCTTAATTGGTGGTACAGGTAACGATATCTACATTGTTGATAGCACCACCGATATCATTACGGAAAATGCCAACGAAGGTACAGATACCATTCAATCTAGCGTCACCTTCAGCATTGCTACCAACGTCGAAAACCTGACCCTAACAGGAACAGCAGCAATTAACGGTACGGGTAACGCAGGTAATAACGTCATCACTGGTAACAGTGATAATAATACCCTTAACGGTGGTGCAGGCAATGATACCTTAATTGGTGGTGCAGGCGATGATATCTACATTGTTGATAGCACCACCGACATCATTACGGAAAATGCCAATGGAGGTACAGATACCATTCAATCTAGTGTCACCTACTCTATTGCTGCTAACATTGAAAACCTGACCCTGACAGGAACAGCAGCAATTAACGGTACAGGTAACGCAGGTAATAACATCATTACTGGTAACGGTGCTAATAACACCCTTGATGGTGGTGCAGGCAATGATACCTTAAGTGGTGGTACAGGCGATGATATCTACATTGTTAATAGCACCACTGACACCATTACCGAAAATGCCAACGCAGGTACAGATACCATTCAATCTAGTGTTACTTACTCTATTGCTGCTTTAACTAACGTTGAAAATCTGACTCTAACAGGAACAACTGCAATTAACGGTACGGGTAACGCGGGTAATAACGTCATCATTGGTAATAATGCTAATAATGTGATGATTGGTAATGCTGGTAATGATACCCTTGATGGTGGTGACGGCAGTGATGCATTAATTGGTGGTACAGGCAACGATATCTATTTTGCTAATAGCACCACTGACACCATTACGGAAAATGCCAATGAGGGTACAGATACTATTCAATCTAGTGTCACTTTCACTATTGCTACCCTAACTAACGTTGAAAACCTGACTCTCACAGGAACAGCAGCAATTAACGGTACAGGAAACAGTGCTAATAACATCATTACTGGTAACGGTGCTAACAACACCCTAACCGGAGGAGTTGGAAAAGATACTCTAACTGGAGGGTTAGGAGTGGACCGTTTTGACTACCGCACTTTAGCTGATTCTGTTTTCAGTAACTTTGATGTGATTACTGACTTCAATACTGTTAATTACTTCTGGCATAATGATTTATTCCTTGTTTCCACTGCCCGCAGCGGATTCTCTAATGCCGGAACTGTGGCAACACTTGATACAACCGGAATTGCAGCTAGGTTAACTACTGCTGTGTTTACAGCTAACTCTGCTGCTCAATTTACCTTTGGTAGTCGCAGCTTTGTCGCTATTAACGACGCTACCGCCGGATTTAGTGCCACTACTGATGCCATCATTGAGGTGACAGGTTTAGCTGGCACTCTGACAATCAATAACTTTACCACTGCCCTAGCGTAGCTTCTGGTATCCTTGAGGTAAACCACATTGTAGAGACGTTTCATGAAATGGCGTTGCTGATTTTGGGTATGATAGGGGAAAGGTGCGATTCCTATAGCGATCGCTAATAAATAAGGCGTTGCTGATTTCGGGTATGATTTTATCATACCCCAATTCAGCTTATTGATGCAAAAAGTCCGTCATTGTCTTAATAACTGAAAAATCCTCAAAAATTGAAGTTTTGGGAGATTTTACTCTTCTTTACAGAGATTTGTTTTATTGTCTTCACCTACTTAGGGCTTGCTGATAGCGTAGCGTGGCGTTAGCCATATAACCCACATTCCGCACCCTGAACTGTCACAGATCAAAAAAGCAGAGATAGTAGTACATAATAACTAACGATCAATTAAAGAGAAATAAGCTTAATGAGAATACATATCATTAAAAGGGGGGTG
>NZ_BJCF01000081.1 GCF_005402965.1 Dolichospermum planctonicum | reverse complement strand
AAAACTCTTGTGGTGCGGGCATCTTGCCCGCATAAGGTGTACCTCAGTAGTTTCCGGTATTATGAAGTACAGTAATGATAAAACTCTTGTGGTGCGGGCATCTTGCCCGCATAAGGTGTACCTCAGTAGTTTCCGGTATTATGAAGTACAGTAATGATAAAACTCTTGTGGTGCGGGCATCTTGCCCGCATAAGGTGTACCTCAGTTGGGTTTCACTTCGTTCTACCCAACCTACAAACCAAAAACCTAACCCAAAACGAAATTCACCAACTTACCAGGAACAACAATCACCTTTTTAACTTCCTTTCCTTCAAGATAACGCTGTGCCACCTCCGACTCCCGCGCATATTTTTCCAACTCTGCTTGATCAGCTTTTGCAGGAACTTGAATAGAACCGCGAGTTTTACCCATAATTTGAATTACCAAAGTAATTTCATCAACTATCAAAGCCGCAGGATCAAAACTTGGCCAAGGTTGGGTATGGACAGAATTTTTATGCCCTAGTAATTGCCATAATTCATCACCAATATGTGGTGCAAAAGGCGCTAACATAATCACCAAAGTTTGCATCCCTTCCCCATAAACTGGGGAATTATGACAATCAGCATCAGTTAACGCATTACTTAACTTCATCAATTCCGAAATAGCCGTATTAAATTGATATTCATCCTGCACATCTTCGGTAATTGCTTGAATAGCAATATGAATGAAGCGACGTAAATCTTTTTCCGCTTTATTTAACTTATCAACTTCTGCTTTTTGCTGACAAACTCCCGCAGATGCGTAATCTGTAACCAACCGCCAAACCCGATTTAAAAAGCGAAATTGTCCCTCAACATCAGCCTCATCCCATTCTAAATCTTTCTCTGGAGGTGCTTTAAATAAAATGAACATTCGCGCCGTATCAATGCCATATTTATTAATCACATCTTCCGGCGCAACACCATTACCTTTTGATTTGGACATGGTAGCATATAGCTTTTGTAAAGGTTCGCCAGTTTGCGGATCTACAGGATTATTAGCATCAACTAAATGCGAAGGAATCCATTTATCCTTACCACCTTTTTTCGGGTTCATGTAAGTTAAACCCTGTACCATGCCCTGAGTTAATAACTTTTGAAATGGTTCATCAAAGTTAAATAAACCTCTATCTCTCAATACTTTAGTGAAGAAACGCGAATACAATAAATGTAAAATTGCGTGTTCAATTCCCCCTACATATTGATCTACTGGCATCCAATCATTTACTTTACCAGAATCAAAAATCTTTTCTTCATTTTTGGCATCAGAATAACGCAAGAAATACCAAGAAGAATCAATAAAAGTATCCATTGTATCGGTTTCCCGTTTCCCAGGAGTACCGCAAGTTGGACAGGTGACATTTACCCAACTTTCTAATTGTGCTAAAGGTGAACCACCACGGCCACTTAATGCAATTTCTTCTGGTAATTGTACAGGTAAATCTTTTTCTGGTACGGGGACAATTCCACATTCGGGACAATGAATCACAGGGATAGGTGCGCCCCAATAACGTTGTCGAGAAATCAACCAATCTCTGAGGCGATATTGTACTCTTAATTTACCAAAGTTTTGTTGTTCGGCAAATTCAATAATGGCCTTTTTTGCATCTATAGAATTCATCCCATTGAAGTCACCAGAATTAACTAAAATGCCCGCTTCTGTATAGGCTGATTTTAAAGTTTCCTCTGCACCAATTTCCGGGACAATCACCACTTTAATTGCTAAATTCTGTTCTTTGGCAAATTTGAAATCTCGCACATCATGGGCTGGTACACCCATTACCGCACCTGTACCATATTCATAGAGTACATAATCTGCAATCCAAATCGGTACTTCTTCCCCGGTAAAGGGGTTAATAACTTGACCACCCGTAGGAATACCCCGTTTAGGTTTGTCTTCCGCAGTCCGTTCTAACTCACTTTGGTTGCTGACTTCCTTGATAAAGGCTGCCACCGCTGCTTTTTGGTCTGAAGTTGTCACCACTTGAGTTAAGGGGTGTTCTGGGGCTAAAACGACGTAACTCACGCCATAAACGGTGTCGGGACGGGTGGTATAAACGGCGATTTTTTCATCTAAGCCGACAATCGGAAATTCTAAATAAGCACCAGTGGATTTTCCTATCCAGTTGGCTTGCATTAATTTAACTCGTTCTGGCCAACCTGTGAGTTTATCTAAATCATTTAATAATTCTTCTGCGTAGTCGGTAATTTTGAAAAACCATTGACGCAATAATTTACGTTCTACTATTGCTCCACTACGCCAAGAACGTCCTTCATTATCAACTTGTTCGTTTGCTAATACAGTTTGATCAATGGGATCCCAATTAACTGCCGCTTCTCTTTGATAAGCTAAACCAGCTTCTAAAAATTGCAGAAAAATCCACTGTGTCCACTTGTAGTAATCAGGAGAACAGGTAGCAACTTCACATTCCCAATCTAAGGATAAACCCAGACGTTGTAATTGTTGCCGCATTTGGGCAATATTTTGATATGTCCATTTGGCAGGGGGTACACCTCTATCAATGGCGGCGTTCTCTGCGGGTAGTCCGAAGGCATCCCAACCCATTGGATGTAATACACGATACCCTTGCATCCGTTTGAGGCGAGCGATTACATCTGTAATTGTGTAGTTACGGACGTGACCCATGTGCAAGCTACCGGAGGGATAAGGGAACATGGAAAGCGCGTAGAATTTTGGCTTATTTTGGTCTTGAGGCGTTTTGTCTAAGCCAAGTTCTAACCATGTTTTTTGCCATTTTTCCTCAATTGCGGCTGGTTGGTATGATGTTTTTTGGGGGGACTCCACAATTAAAACTCCTAATGCTGTTACCTAATCTCGCTATTGTGGCATAATTTAGATATAATTTTTTCTCACGCAGAAGTGCAAAAGTAAGAGTTTTGAGAATTAATTTCAGCGAAGTTGATACCTCAATTTAGGAACGCGGCCTTTTTATGGCAATTTCTAAGGTCGTTTTTACACGCCTGAATGCGTCCGCTAGACGACCTATTTCATCCTTGTATTCATTCTCAAAATTAGCATCCATGTCGCCTAAACTCACGGCCTCTGCAACTTGAGTGATTTGATTAAGAGGTCTAACAATATGTTGTTTCAGCCAGAGATTGACTAACGATATGGATATAGCAAAAATCGCCATAAAAGTTCCTAGAATGATCAGAAAATTTTGCTTGGCAATTTTATCAACTTTATCAGCAGGGACGTAAATAATTTTAGTGCCGATAACTTTATCCAATTCCCAGCCAAATCCGTTATTACCAGTATATACACCTTGTTTATATAAAGCCTGTAATGATTGAGGAGATGTTTCCAAACTGGTATGACAACTCAAGCAACTAGTTTGAGACTTTTCAATTATGATAGGACGGGCTGTATAAAAATAGCGCTTGTTTTCCCCATTCATGGTGAGATAACCTTCAGCTATATTTTTCCCCTTTGGTTTATATTGTTGGCTTAATTTCTCGATAATCTTGATCTCATTTTCGTCAGCTTTATCCTTGATATTTGTCGGGTTAATCATCGCATTTCTATAACGATATTCACCATACTTATCTTGAATAGCATTGGTAAAAATATCAAATACCTTGACCATAGCAACAGAAGGAATTGCTTCTATTAACATTTTCTCTTCTGATTGCTTTTCTAATAAAGGAGTCACTCTCTCCGCGTTATATTTCCGAATAGCGTCCACAGTTGAAATCAGTAAATTAGCTTGTGTCTGTACTTCATTTTCGGCATTTCGATGCAGAATCTTATAATAAACCACACCGCTAAAAATAATCCCTACCAGAAAAACTGCAAGCATGAGGGTAGTTAGTTTCTTGCTGAGGTTAAAATTTTTGGGTATTAGTGCCAATATTTTCATTATTCACCCCATACAACACGAAAACCAAACAGGTTACAACCGCAAAAACCGGCATCTGCATAAAAACGAAAAGAGGAATGGCAATTTTCAGAAGGAATGAACCAAGATCCTCCGCGCAGCACTCGTCTATTATTGCTATTATTTAGCCACACACTACCATCATCAGGGGCGTTTATATAATCTTCATGCCACCCGTCTTCGCACCATTCCCATACATTGCCACACATATCATATAAACCGAAAGGGTTGGCGGGAAATTTTCCAACTTCTGTGGTTTTTCCCTGATATTTACTATCATAATTGGCTAATTCTGGGGAAATTGTTTTCCCAAAATAGAATGCTGTGGTTGTTCCTCCACGACAGGCATATTCCCATTCTGCTTCACTAGGTAAGCGATAGGCTTTATTTGTTTTTTGCGAGAGTCTGGCACAAAATTCTTGGGCTTCATACCATGATAGACCCTCAACAGGTAAATTCTCACCTTGAAACTGTGATGGTTCAGGTTCTAAATTAATGTTTACTTTGGGTAAAGCCGCTACAATTCGCCATTGTTTTTGTGTGATTGGATATTTACCCATGAAAAACCCATAAACTGTAACTTGATGTTGTGGACTTTGAGATTTGTCGTAACCTTCCTCATTTTCTGGAGAACCCATTATGAAAGTTCCTCCGGGAATATTTACCATTTCTAGAAATACACCATTTCCTATGTCTTCCGTAAAATACTTCCCACTTTTAGGAATATATTTAATTTCCGGTTTTCTTACAAGACCCAGTAATTGACTTTTTAAACTTATCTCAGCGGTTTCAAACTCAAAAGTTTTTAACTGATAACCAAATTTGTTTTTTTCTGCTTCTGCTTCTCGCTGTTTTTGATATTCTGCTTCTTTACCAGATGTAATTTCTAACTCAATAGATGCTACATCTTCATCTCTCAAACCTAAAACATCTTGGCGATAATCTTTTAATATCTTCAAAGTTTGTTCATTTAAAGGATATTTCTGCTCGACTTCTTCTGCAAAATATTGTTGGTAACTTTTTAAATTTACTAACCGTCTCCGAAAAGGTTCTAAAACTTCTCTTTCTATTTCCTTGGCTACTGCATCTGTAATTCCCAAAGTTTTCCGTTTTTCTGTTAGAACTAAAATAGCAACTTTTTTTAGTTCACCATTTTGAGTATATTTTTCAACTAATTTACGATACTCTACTTCTGGATTTTTAGGAGTATAAGCCAATAAAATATCATATCCTTCCTTATCCAGAATAATATCTGGTTTCATATTAGGTTTTACAGCTTGGACTTTTGCTTTAGCGTAAGCGTGTAGTTCTTGAATATGAATTTTACCATCACTATCATTATCTGCTGCACCTGTCTCAATTCCCTCAACTAAATATTGAGTATAGAGTGAAAGTGTTGCACCTTCTTGTGTAAAAGAAGTTTGAGTTGCACCAGAAGATGTCATCACAACTCGTCCTTCTGCACCTAATTGTTTTTTGATATCTACACCAATACTTTTTGTGTGCCAACCATTAGCAAAAGCACCACTGTAACAAGCATCTAAAATTAAAACTTGTCGTTTAGAATAACAATTTCTCGACTGCGCTTGAATAAAATTTCCATCTACAGCGGTAGCTTCAAAATTATCTTTAGCCGTATTGCAAGTTGCTAAATAGAGATGATTATCGTCATTAATCATCCCATGTCCAGAAAAAAAGAATAATAATAAGTCCTCTTTTTCTGCATTTTTAAACAGATTGAGAATTGCTATTCTCATAACTTCTGAATTAGGGTTGAGTAGTTTTTCTACCTGTGTAAAGTTTCCTAAGTTCGGATTTTTTAAAACTCGTTCCATAGCCTCTACATCATTGAGCGCAGATGATAGGGGTGGGATATTTTCACCATACTCGCTAACTCCAATCAGCAGTGCTATTTTTTTAGCCATTGTCACCACCCATTGCAGCTAATAGGTCTTTTGCTATTTTTTCGCTTTCTAGCAGTTCTTGACGGCTTTTAGCCTCGATAATGACTTCTTTATCACCGACCTTGACACTAACTTTTATGGGTTTATCTCCCAAGCGATCGCTCAAAAAGCTGAAAAAACCTTTAATATTTTGTATATTGACTTTAGCTGTAATAAATCCGATTAAAGTGGCAAATCCTGGTTTGCTTCCTGGTTCTGGGTACATATCTTCGCTAAGATATGCTTTCTCCACTTCATCTAAATCTCGCAATTCCCGCAGTAGATTAACGGCTATTTTTTGTCGTCTGTTATCGTCTAATTCTGGGTAATCAACAGCAAAAGTAACCTGAATTGTGCGATCATTGGTCATATTTACCTCCACAGTGCCATTATGTCCTGTTTGCGTCGTCTTAATGGCTATTTTAGTAGTGATCACTGTTTTAGCATACTCTAAGGTAAACTTATGCCAATATTGTCAAATTTATGGAATTGGCAGTAAAATAGAGTATTAGTGGGAGTAAAAATGATTACAAACAGGAAAAAGCCCAAAATTAAGTATACCACTTGATGGCTGGTGGAGCAGTTGTGGTTTATTTATAGTTTATTTATATAAATTATTTATTTAATTGAGGTTATTAACTAGCTTTTATTTGGGGGCTATTGCTGTTTTCGGAATTTCCATGACTGGTTTGTTTAAAGCTACCATTAGAGAAGAATCAGAGGTTGCTGGCTGTGTCATGGTCGGTGTTAATTCTGTCGTTTCTGCCACCTGTAGTATTCTGGATGAGTTACCGGGGAATAAACTGGAAACTGTACCCAGAATACAAGCTGCTAAGGCCGCCCCAGCAAACATCCAGGCCAAGTCATAGGGTCGGTTAACACGCTTCAATACTTGCTCAATTGTGGTTTCCGATGACTGATTAGTTGGGGGAACAGGTATGTTTTGTAACCCTTGTCTAAGGTTTAATAGTCTCTTGTATAAGCACTTGACGGAGGCATCCGTTGATAACCACTCTTCGACTTGCCTCCGTTCAGTAGCTGTTACTTCGCCATCCAGATAAGCACTTAATAACTCAAAACAGTCGCGTTTTTGCATATCCATATTACTCATTGATTCGTTTTTGCTGCTCAGTAGCAGAAAATATATATTTTCGCTGACAGTCGTTAATACTTCTTAAATTCTGTCAGAGAATTGAGGAAACATGATGTAGATTATATATCTAGATAGCTTTGTAATTGAGTTTGTAATCTAGATCTGGCTCTGGCTATTCTAGATTTCACAGTTCCTAGAGAAACTCCGGTAACTTCGGCAATTTCTTCATAAGAGAGGCCTTCTATTTCTCTCAGGATAATAGTAGTCCGAAAAGCTTCAGGTAAATCCGCGATCGCTTCTCGCAACTGCTCATAAAATTCTCTAGTAGTCATTTGCTCATCTGGACTTGGTGTATCACCGGCAATTTCCCAATCCATTTCACCATCTTCTAGACTCCGGGGAGCATCTAGCGAGAGGGGACTAGCCACCCGTTTACGTTTACGTAATTCATCATAAAACAAATTAGTGGCAATACGACTTAACCAACCCCGGAACTTGGTAGGTTCTTGTAATCGGCCAATATTTCTATAGACACGAATCCAAACTTCTTGGGCTAAATCGGCTCTGTCAGACCAATCAGGGGCTAAATGATATAAAACTCGATCAACTTGGGTTTGATGACGGCGTAGCAGTTCTGCAAAGGCAGCACGGTCTGGACGCAATCCGACTTGACAGCGTAAAATAAGATCGTGGTTTGAGAGTTTGTCAACTTGCACCGATGCTGCTGGGTAGGTGGCACCAACTGTTGACCAGGATACACTAATGGATTGACTCATGGATCGGATTGGCTTTAAATCAAATCACTCTTCCCGATTTGACTGGATAATTAATTAAAAGTTCCCCAAGGGTGACGGGTTTATAATTGAAAGACGGAAATAGGGTAATTGGTAATGGGTAATGGGTAATTGGTAATTGGTAATTGGTAAAATTCACATCAGTTACTAGTTCCCAGGAGATGTCAGGGAGAAATAATAGGCGATAGCAATGGCAAGAAATGAATCTCTAGCGAGTATGGTCATGTTTCTCTGTTTTGGTACAGCAATTTTATCTCTAGCTGTCCACTTGCAAACGACAAGAAAAACAGGAGCAGGGGAGTTAAATTATTCCAGGTCTACAGGGGTCTATCCGCAGGATTCACTGGTGACTGGGGAAAGTGCAATTGCGGCTTCCGTACCTACCTCTCCCCAAAAAGCTGGGACAATTAACTTAGATTCTGATCAGAAACAACCCCAGTCAAGTTTGGCTAGTATTACAGGTACAATTAACAATACAAGCCCACCAGTATCAGCGGCGGACACTACCCAAGTTGTAGTAGATTTAAGCGATCGCCGTGTTTATGTCTCTCGATATGATGAGGTAATAGCTAGTTACCCTATCGCTATTGGTAAAAAGGGTTGGGAAACACCCACCGGCAATTTTCAAGTTATCCACAAGGAACATCATCCCATTTGGCGACATCCCATTACAGGAGCTATCTTTGACGGTGGTACTAATAGTCCTTTGGGGGATAGATGGATTGGTTTTTGGTCAGATGGCCGCAATGAAATTGGCTTTCATGGTACACCAGATGTTGATTTAGTGGGAGCAGCTGTTTCTCATGGTTGTCTGAGAATGCGTAATCCTGATGTACGGATGTTGTATAGCCAAGTTTCTTTAAATACACCTGTATTAGTCCGTGATTGAATTAGGTTCATTTAATTTCCTGGGATTTCCACGGTAATGGATCAATTGATTGTCCGTTTACATACAAACCCCAGTGTAAGTGTGGTCCAGTAGATGCACCAGTTGAACCTACTGCACCAATTTTTTGACCAGCTTTGACAAAATCACCTTCTTGAACATTTATACGACTCAGGTGCATGAAAATACTGACTACTCCCTGACCATGATCAATGCCGATGACGTTACCATGAACCCGGAAGCCTTGGGATACTGTCCCCACTAAAGCAACTCTTCCCGCAGCAGGGGCTGTGACAGATGATCCTGCCGCTCCCGCGTAATCCTGTCCACGATGGTAGTAATCATTCGCAAATACACCATTGTAGTAGCGACGGACACCATATCTAGTGGATGTTCTCCCTGCGTTGGGGGTGAGAAAAACACCGTTCCAGTATTTTTCCGGTGTCTGGAGGGCTTTAAATTCGGCTACTCGCTTGAGTTCATACTCGGTCGCCCCAACCCCAGCTTTACCCGGTGGTAAAGTGATGCGTTGGACTGGGAATTTGCGATCGCGCACTTGTACGGATAGTTTTTGTTCCTGTCCCTCCTCGAAAACTTTAATCGTTCTCACTCCAGCTTTTTCTAAGGGAGTTGTGGGAATAAAGGAACGGTATTGACGGGGTGCAATTTCAAAAGCTGGATAGTTTTTTTCGCCAACTGTCACCGTAGGATTACTAAGACTTTTCTGATCATCCGCCTCAATTAATACTGAAATTGTATCTCCCAATTGGGGATTTTTAGGCATGATCTGTACTTCTAAAGCCTTTGCGGGTAAGCCTAAAGCCATGGGAATGGCAGTAATTATGCCCAAGAGTATCTTAACACGGTTGCTCATTGTCAGAATCAAAATTAAAAGATTAACAGAATAAAAACAGAATAAAAACAGAATAAAAACAGGATAACAACAGTATTTAAGGTTCTTCCTGTGAACGGGGAGAGGTTTAGCAGTCAAAGCCAACCGTTAATTAACCACCTATATTGGGTTTTCTCAACCCAGACTACGCTGAATCATATTGAATTATAGATTTAGCCAAACCAAATTAACCACAGAGGTAGCACTAAAAATAAACCAATAAAGGTTAAAGCAATGCTGCTGGCTAATAAATTCCGATCCAAGTCGTAAACTTCCGCTAAAATCAGTACAGAAAGTCCCGTGGGTGTCCCTGACATAAGTACCAAAACTAGACGCTGTTCCCCAATCATACCCGCATAAGTCGCACCTAATCCTACTAATAAAGGAATAATCAAAACTTTCAAAATACTTGCTATAATGGCAATATCCAGATTTTGATATTCTTTTATTGTTCCTAGTCGCAAACCAACTAGCAACAAAGCGAGAGCAATTACCACCCACACAGCCTGATCTAAACCTGACTCAATCACTGCGGGTAATTGCACAAATTGGGTATTTAACCCAATGAAAAACGTCCACAGACTAGGAACAGTAGCTATATCTCGTAATTGTATCCACCAATGATTTTCAGTGGCTCTCTGTCCAAAATAACTGGCAATTAAGACAGCAATTCCATAAGTACCAACAACATTATTTGTGACGCTAAATAATACCGCCCAATCATTATTTTCTGGTCCTGTTAGCACTTGTGTTAGTGTTATTCCAACAAAACCCGTATTTCCTAAAATTGTTGCCAAAATAAAACTTCCTAAACTCGCTTTTTTAAAAGATGTAGATACTTCTACGCCTTTCTGCTCTGCCTTGATTTGATTAAACAATTGCCAAAACCACCAAGTCAACAGTGCTAAAACTAAACTTAGTAGTAACACTACTAATCCTATAAATGGTATTAATTCGCCATTTACCGCATTAGTATGACGTGCTAATACTAACAATTGTAGTGGCACTCCTACCCAGTATAGTGACTGTCCTAACCACTTGGCAAATTTATCGGAGCTAAATCGAGATAATATTAGACCTAACCCTATCCAAGTAAATAGGGGAGTATAAGCTTTGAATAGGGTTTCAATCATGATCAAGTGGTTAGTTATTTTTGCCCGCTGTATGAGTAATTATAGTTGCAAATCATGAGTTACAATACTCATTGCTGATAAAAATCACGATTAAAACTAATGATAGGAAATAAAACACAACCCAGAGAATCATTAAATAAAGCCTTGCTCAAAATCAATCCTTTTAGAAATGATATTGAAACTTTCAAAAAACATCTAAAAAACCTAATTGCAAAAATTAACGAATCTGAATCAGAGGAATTTCATAAAAACCTGATTGCTGACTTTTTAAAGAACACATATTACAGTTCTAATCACTTTATTAATACTCAAG
>NZ_BJCF01000080.1 GCF_005402965.1 Dolichospermum planctonicum | reverse complement strand
ATTACGGGAAATGTTGTTTTCGCAAACTAAGATCACTGGGTTATTCTGTTTTGAAAATAGAAAGGCTATTTTTGAAAATGTTGATAGTCGCTTTAAGTTTGTGGTTTTGACTTTTGAAAATGGTAATAAAACTTTATCTTTTCCTGCTAGGTTTATGCGTCATGATGTGGGAGAATTAAATAGTTTTCCTGATGATGATTGTATTCATATTTCTGTGGATTTAATTAAACGGTTATCTCCTGATTCTATTTCGGTAATGGAGTTTAAATCTGATTTAGATATTTTCATTGCGGAAAAAATGAGTCGCTTTCCGTTGTTGGGGGAGGAAATTCAGGATAAGTGGAATTTAAAGTTAACTCGTGAATTTGATATGACTAATGATAGTCATTTGTTTAAAACTGAACCGGGAAAGAGAAGATTACCTTTATATGAGGGGAAAATGATTCATCAATTTACCCACAAGTTTGCTGAACCTCGGTACTGGGTAGAGGAGGAGGAAGGAAGAAAAGCAGTCTTAGGTAAAAATGGTGTTGATAAGGGGCAAATTTTAGATTATCAGTGTTATAGATTAGGGTTTAGGGATATTGCAAGAAATACAGATATTAGAACAATGATTGCAACTGTTGATACTTGTTCATTTCATGGAAATAAATTACCAAATGTAAAAATTTTTGATGATTCTGGCAATAAAATTATAGATTATAAAAGTCAACTTTTAGTATGTTCATTTTTTAATAGTTTTGTATTAGATTGGTTACTCAGAACAAAAGTTTCAAGTACAGTTAATTTTTTCTACGTTTATCAATTACCCGTACCTAGATTAACAGAAAAAGACCCATATTTTAACGAAATAGTAGAACGTGCAGCCAAACTAATCTGTACCACAGCAGAATATGATGAACTAGCGAGAGAAGTAGGATTAACAAGTCATGAAAACGGAGTTACAGACGAGAGAGAAAGGGGGAAAATCCGCGCGGAATTAGATGGAATAATTGCCCATTTATATGGATTAACAGAAACAGAATTTAGTCATATATTGAGTACCTTTCCCATTGTGGCAGAAGAAGTGAAAAATGCGGCTTTAAATGCTTATCGGGAGTTAAAAGATACCCGACTTCTTTTTAATTGTGTCAATAAATGATAAATTAATCAAATTAATCAAATTAATCATAGAAGTCGGGAACTGAAAAGATTAATATTTCAGCGGGAAACAAAAACCGCTGTGATTAACTTCTCAAATTGACACCAAACTTCTCTACCAAAGCAGAACGCACGTGATTATGAACTGGTTCAATTTCATTTTCTGTCAGCGTGCGATCGCTGGCACGATATACTAAACGAAAAGCTAAACTGCGTTGTCCTGCGGGTACATTGTCACCGCGATACTCATCAAACAATTCCACAGAATTTAACAACCCTTTCCCCGCTTTATTAATGACTTTTTCCAGTTCGGAAACTGTCACTTTTATTGGTGCGAAGAAGGCCAAATCTCTATCACTTGCTGGATAAGTAGAATAGGAACTAAATTTAGGAATTAATAAATCATCATCATCCCAAGCATCCAACAAAGCATCTAAATCTAATTGAAACACATAAACTGCCTCTGGTAAATCTTTTTCGCGGCGTAATTGGGGGTGAATTTGTCCAAATGTTCCCAGACGATTACCTTTTATCCACAATGAAGCTGTGCGTCCGGGGTGTAAACGAGAATCTCGATTTTCTGGTTGAAATTCTACCGCTAATTTAAGTTGTTTAAAGACACTTTCTAAAATACCTTTAGCTTCAAACCAGGTCATGGCCTTTTCCTTACCACCCCTTGACCATTTACCGCTAGTTATATCACCACCGATAATTCCGGCCAGCACTTCTGCTTCTTGTAAACCCTCTTCTTCACTCCAGAAAATCCGCCCAATTTCAAAACCATTTAACGCCCCATTTCCCTGTTCTAAATTGTATTGGAAAGCGGTAATTAAACCAGAGATTAAATCAGTGCGTAAAGCTGAATATTCCGCAAATAAAGGGTTACTTAAAACAATCTGTTTATCTTCCCCTGGTTTCACCAAAGAATATTGCATTAATTCCGTCAAACCCTCAGCCCGTAAATAACCGCGTAACCTGCGAATTAATTCTTGATCTAAAGATAGATAACCAGCTTCGGATTTTCCTGGTAAGGTATCACAGAATTTATCATAACCATATAACCGGGCAATTTCTTCAATTAAATCAATTTCCCGTTCTAAATCTCGATAACGATAGGGAGGTACTGTAACTGTCCAATTCCGTTCGTCAATTTTTACCAATTCACATCCTAAAGCGGTGAGAATTTTTTCTACATCTTCTGGTTGTAATTCTCCTGTTTCTTGTCCTAATTCAATTGGACCTAATACTTGATTAACTTTATCCAAACGCAGGTAAATAGAATGAGACCAGGTAGAAATATCTGGACGATAATCAGAAATTTGTTGTTGAACAATTACCCCAGCTGCTAATTCTTGAATTAAGGATAAAGCCCGGTGACAAGCTATTTCTAATTCAGCCCGATTTACGCCCCTTTCGTATCTTCCAGAGGCTTCACTTCTTAACCCCACACTGCGAGAAGAACGACGAATGGCTACAGAATCAAATAACGCTGCTTCTAAAACTAAACTTTGTGTACCTTCATAAACTTCCGTTGCTTCACCACCCATAACACCTGCTAAAGCCACTGGTTGATTATTAGCAGTAATTAATAAATTTTGGGGTGATAAATTGCGATTATTTCCATCTAAAGTTTTTAAAGTTTCTCCCGTTTGTGCAAACCGCACCCCCATTGTTAATTGTTCTCCACCAGAGAGAGATTGTAAACGGTGTTTGTCGAAAGCGTGAAGAGGTTGTCCTCTTTCTAATAAAACGTAATTAGTGATATCAACCACATTATTAATTGGTCTCACTCCCGCAGACCGTAACCGTTGTTGTAACCATTCAGGAGAGGGTGCAATTTTGATGTTTTCAACAACCGTACCAATATAAGCAGGACAAGCTTGGGTTTCGGAAATTTTCAAAGTCAGGTTTTTTGCAGTTTGAGTATTTTCTACTTTCGCAATTTCGGGAATTGATAATTTTCCTCCAGTTAAAGCTGCTACTTCCCGCGCAATACCCACCATAGATAAAGCGTCAGCACGGTTAGCGGTAGCAGTGACATCTAAAATCACATCTTCCAAACCCAACAGGGGACGCACGTCACTACCTAAAACCAGATTTTCTTCACTAAAGATATGAATACCGTCAATATCCGTGGGTAAACCCAACTCTTTCAAAGAACATATCATCCCATGGGAGGGAACACCGCGCAGTTTTGCGGGTTTGATTTTTAAATCAATATTAGGTAAATAAGTTCCTGTAGTGGCCACAGGGACATAGATATCTGCGCGGACATTCCCAGCACCACAAACGATATTCACAGTTTCCGCAGCACCAATATCTACTGTACAAACGCTTAATTTATCTGCGTTAGGGTGTGGTTGACGTTCCAGGACTTTCCCCACAACTACCCCTGCGGCCCAAGTGCGACGATCTTCTATATCTTCCACTTCAAACCCGGCCATTGTCAAGGTTTCCGCCAGTTCTTCTGGAGTCAGTTTAATTTCTACGAGTTCTTGTAACCAGTTGAGAGAAATACGCATGGAGTCTGTTTGTTGAGATTAATCTTTTGCTCTAATTTTATATTAAGATCTATGCAGTATATCTAGATAAACCCAATCTATATGTTGACGACAACCTCAAAAGTCATAATTTTCCCAGGTTGAATATTCACAGCCCCTTGACATACTTCCTCAGACTTGATATACTGTTCTAGTAAGTCTAATGGTTGACCTAAGGTGAGAAAATCACTTCGCAAAAATAACTCTGCTGTTTTTCCATGACATTCATAACAGCGAAGAATGTATTTTTCAGGTTGATCTTCACTGGGTTTAAATGCCATAACAATTAAATTATCCGCTGATAGTTCTAAAAAACTTTGACTTTCATCAGCATTTGTGTGAAATTTACGCTTTAGCGGATTTACTAATATTTCCAAGGGTACATTTAATTCATAACCTCGTTTAACTGTATCCCCTTCTTCCCAACTCCCTAAATGAGAATACAAGCCATAAGTAAATTGATGTATACCTATATCAGCTTGCTTGTCTGGCCATTGGGAACTTCTCAGCAGAGTTAACCGCAGTTGATGAGGTTGAGCATCGTAACCATATTTACAGTCATTAAGAAGACTAACCCCGTATTTTCCGGTTTGCGTATCTGCGGTTATATCTGACCACCGTAAAGCGGGTACTTCCCATTTTGCTTTATCTGCGGGGGTTTGGGGATTTGTGGGACGACGGATAACACCGCAGGGGATTTCATAAGTGACAAATTCCGCTGCGAAATTGAGGGGAAAGGCTGTTTTTACTAATACCTGATTTTCTAGCCAATTTACAGTATTAGCTATTTTCAAAAGTGGTGAACCAAGCTGTAAAATGTAATCTTGACAAAATTCCGATTTTCCCAATTGACGCACTACCCGCAAGCGTTGTTGAATTTCTCCATATTCTTGCCACTGAATTGATTTTAATTTTGTTGGCGGTAGAGGTTTGGTGTTATAATCAGGGTCAATATTCCAAGCGTCCCAATATTGGCCGCTGTCGCTAAAAGCTTGGAGTTGGTTTCCCGCACCATTTAAAATTTCTCGTTGTTGGGTTTTATCAAAGACGCTATCCAAGTCTCCAGTTTCTGGGTTAACCTGGATTTGTAGATATTCATTTTCTAAAATCCAATTTTTCGGAAATATTTGGGGTTGTGTGGGGGAAGTTCGAGACAGCCAGAAAATGCTGTAACCTAGAGATGGAACTGTTGGGAGGAATAATAAAGTTGAGTTTTCCCAAGGTTGGGAGGAAATTTCTTTTCCTTGAATATCGAAAATTCCATAATTCTCTCCATAATTTTCATATTCTTCTTGGTCTGCTGTGATGATTTTCGATAAGTCAACGCTGACAACTTCCCGACGTTCCCAGTTGAGAGGGTTGAAAATGATGATGGGGATGGCATTACTATAAGGTGGTTGTGGTAAACTAATTTGGGATGCTATATCTATTAATGACTCTGCTAAGATATTTTTCCCCACTTTTTCCACTGCTTCCCATGCTGGTAAAGCGTCTTGGTAAACTTGGGTAATGGAAGAACCAGGTAAAATGTCGTGAAACTGGTTAAATAAAACTTTTTTCCAAGCGGTTTCTATTTCTGTGTGGGGGAATTTTGTACCGCAGAGGATATTTGCTAAAGTTGCGAACAACTCAGCACTATATAATAGATGTTCAGATTTGCGATTCCAGCGTTTTTGGTCTCCGTGAGTAGTATAACATCCCCGGTGAAATTCTAAATAAAGTTCGTTTTCCCACGTTGGTAAATTTTGACTTGGTAAATTTTGACTTGGTAAATTTTGACTTGGTAAATTTTGACTTTGAGATTTTATTTCCTGGAGATATTTTTGAGCAGTTGTAAATTTCAACTTGGGGAAAATCGGAGAATGTTCCCAACGTCTCGCAACTTCTAACATATCACGAGTCGGACCTCCACCATGATCACCAACACCAGGAAGCCAAAGACTAGTTTGTAAACCTGTTTGGGTTTTCCACTCACAAGCATACTTGGCCATCCTAACAGGTTCAACGGTTTCGCCCATGGGTGGAGACATAAAACTTAATATTTGACTACCATCAGGCGATCGCCACCAAAATAAGTCATAATTAAATTTAGTTGTATCATTCCAGCGAAGTTTTTGAGTAACAAAGAACTCAATTCCCGCATTTGCGAGAAATTGGGGTAAAGTCGCACAAAAACCGAAAGTATCAAGCACCCAAACCACAGGGGATATTTTTCCAAACTTGTGGAGAAAATACCGCTGGCCATATAATAACTGACGAACTATAGACTCCCCAGCGATTAAATTCAAATCTGGTTCTACCCAAAAACCTCCCAAAATTTCCCATTTTCCCTTTTCAACTTGATTTTGAATTTCTCGAAATAGGTCAGGACGATTTTCTTCTACCCAAGCGTACAAAGCTGGTGTAGTATGACAGAAAATCAATTCGGGAAAATCCTGTTGAAGTTTTAAAACTGACTCAAAAGTATTTTGTGCTGCTTTCCAAGTTTCCGCGACCACCCATAACCATGCTAGATCTAAATGTGCATGACCCAATAAATGAATTTCCGGTTTTTGTTCACAGATAAAATCACATAAACCCAAATAAGTTGGTCGTAAATTCAGTAAATAGGTTTTCCAGTCTTGGTTTTCGGTGTTTTTGAGATTTGTAACTCTTTCAACTGCTGCTGATAAAGCTGGTAATTTTTCGGGTGCGAAGTTTTCTAGAAGAATTTCCGCAATGGCCAATTCATCAGCGATAAAACCAGCGTCATAATCATTATAGATCATCGTCTCATAAATTGCCAGCGATCGCATCAAAGCCCCATCACAATGTCCCGGACTAACTAACCGCAAAATTATGGTAAAATTTTCTCCAGGACTTACCTGAGGACTAATTAAAACCCGTGGTGAAGCATCAAATAAATCACCTACTAATGCTAACTCACCATTAACGTATACCTCTACATTTTCAGCCCACCAAACCAAAGCCAATCGCAAACACAGACCGCTTAAAGGGAAATCATGTAAACTGTGGGGAATAGAGAAATTTTGTCCTAACCATAATACCTGTTTTCCGCCTTTCCAGGAAATATGGCCTTTTTCATTAACTGCAACTGGTTGCCAATCAGTTATACTAAATGGCATAAAATCAGTAACTACTGCGTCAGTTTCGTGATATTTCCAGTTTGACTGGATATCAACCTGACAACAAGCACGTAAATTTTCAATAGCCGTGGATATAGATTTGGTATTTAATGATGGTAAAGGAAGAGTCATATTTCCAGTAAAATAATCCAGTAAAATAATCCAGTAAAATAATCCAGTAAAATAATCCAGTAAAATAATCAGGTTGATAATTAAGAATTTTTGATTCTTAAACTGAAGATCATCCAACGCTACAACTTCAACATTATAACTATGTCTTCGAGTTCTTCAAATCGCTATCAAAGTAAACTGTTTAATTTTGTCTACCAGCAGACTCAACGGTTGACCCAAACATGGGAAAACATCTTCAAAAATCTACAAGTTGCGACTCAGGTGGGTGTAGGTTCTCTACTTTATCCACTTTACCAGCTATTGCCACAAAAAGAATGGGCGGAAAAAAAAATACAGTCCACAATTCCTCCAGCAACAGACGCACCAATTCAACATATATTAGATACAGTTAAAAATCTTCCTGCTGGGGGTAGTAATTTAGAGATTTCCCCAAAAACAAATCCTTTAACTCCTTTAACTTTTATAGGATCTTTGTGGGGGAGATTTTTCCCTGGAGAAAGTTCCTCAACCCCGAAAAATCTTCTCCAACAGCATATACCCAAAGTCCAGGGAATTGCTACGGAGTTAAAAACTGGTAATTTGGTGTTAGTTGGTACTGATAATCGCATTTTCGATATTTTCACAACCCAGGAAAACTCCCAATTAAAGGATAGAATTAATAGAGAAATTAATCGTTACGAGTATTCTTTACAATTAACCCCTCTTTCGGAAAAAGAAATATTACCAGAAATTGATTTACTACTAAATAAACTAACTGATAAAAAACCAACTCAACTTTTTAGTTTTCTAGATAAATTAGTTGCTAATTGGGAAATTACAGCTTTAGTCCCCATAGAAAAAAGCGGTCAAAAAATTCTTGATAACCTAGTAGTTAACAATGATGATTCAAAAACCGAAAAAGCGGATATTACTAATTTAATGACCGCAGCGATAAATTACTTCTTAGGAGGAAGAAATATTTATCAAATTGAATCAAATGCTACTGCTGAAAAAGTAGAAATTAAATCAGACCTCCAAAACAGTTTACCGCTAAATAATGGAGATGCTTGGTTGACATGGGACGATCTATTTGGTAATCCCAGTACCAATATATCAGATCATAGTGGTTTTAATCCCCTAAAGCCAACAAATTCGAGATTATTGCATAACCGGGAGAAAATAGCCCAAAAAGCGCCTGAATCTGAAAATCAGGGATGGGAGGAAAAAAACAATCAAACCAGCCAAGGATTTAATTTTAAACCCGACTGGATTGATATTTCTGCGACCTCCTTAGGCTACGAAAAGCACCCACTAGAACAAATTTTACACTGGTTAGATATGTTCATCTCATGGATAGAACAGATACTAACAAACACGGTTTATTTTTTCCGAGGTTTCTTATTAGGGAGATAAATAAATAGGATAAAATTAAAATTCGACAATAACTGGTGTATGGTCACTGGGTTGATTTAACTTTCGTGGTTCAACATCAATAATACAACTTTGAGCGCGTTCATACAAATCCAGGGTCAGATAATGATGGTCTATACGCCAACCCAGATTTCGCTTAAACGCAGCGGTGCGATAATCCCACCAAGTATAGTTTTCTCCTTGATGATTAAATTTACGAAAAGCATCTGCGAAACCTAAACTCAGAATATCTCGTAAAGCTTGACGCTCCGGTACAGAAGCCATAATGTGATTATCTATTTTTACTTTATCATTAATATCTATATTTTCCAAAGCAATATTAAAATCACCACAGATAGAAATAGGAGAATTTGTTAATAGTAATACCTGTAAATACTCCTTGAGTAATTTTAACCAACCCAACTTATACTCATACTTTTCGCTACCTATAGATGAACCATTAGGAACATAAAGATTAACAATTCTGATTCCTGAAAACACACCTGTAATTACTCTTTTTTGTGTGTCCCATTCCGCATCCAAACCTGGTAAAATAGCCGTAAAACCCGTACTGACATCTGTTAAAGACTGACGACTAATCAAAGCAACTCCATTATAGGATTTTTGTCCTGATATATATAAATAATAACCTAATTTTTCAAAATCGAGACGGGGAAAATCCTGATCTATAACCTTAGTTTCTTGTAAACATAAAACATCAACCGGATTTTCGCTTAACCAATTAATCACCTGTTCCAACCGTGTCCGTACAGAATTTACATTCCAAGTAGCAATTTTCATGGTTTAGTCATCAAAGTAAATGCAAAATAAAAGTCAAGTGTAAAGTAATTGTCCCATAAAAATTTAGTTATTGATGATCTTGGCCATAGATGAAACAAGTTCATATTTGTAATATGATCCCCGCGATAGATGAACCAAGTCTATACTAACTTGTAGGTTAATAATGTTTTCATAAATTTTTCGTTTTGATAAATATCTTTTTGGATCTTTTTGGGAAAAAACCATAAAATACCGTTAATTTAGCATTCGTTGATAGTTTTCAGCGCTAATTCTCTGAAGATCTTACTTTCTTTTAAGTGAGATAAATAGATATTTCAACCATAATACTACTGACTTGTCGTGATTTTTGCAAAGGAGTATTTAGTATGAGTATTATAGTTAACACTTGTCCCTGTTGTGGTGGTTCAGTTTTGCGTCATGTTCGTTACCATGGAGTTTATTGGTTTTGTCTCTCCTGTAAACAAGAAGTACCAGTCTTGAATATCAATATTGTATCTGATACAATATCACATTTAGAACCCCATCATCAAGAAATTTTACCTCAAACTGCTTTGAGTTCTTAAATTTTTCTTTTCTCCTAATTTCTCCCAACTTCTATGTTAGCAGCATTACTCTACGGACAGGAAAATTTCCGTCTAGAACAAGTTCCCGAACCCACTCCCGCAGCGGGGGAGGTAGTAATTCAAGTCGAAGCAGCCACCACCTGCGGTACAGATTTGAAAGTATGGCGACGCGGTGGCCATGCTAAAATGTTAACACCCCCGACCTTGTTTGGCCATGAAGGGGCGGGGCGCATTGTGGCTGTCGGTGCTGGGGTAACTAAGTGGCGGGTGGGAGATCGCGTAGTAGCAAATAATTCAGCCCCCTGCATGAAATGTTTTTTTTGTCAACGTCAAGAGTATTCTTTATGCCCCAATTTGACCTGGAATAACGGTACATTTGCGGAGTATATGCAGATCCCCGCGCCCATTGTCCAGCATAATCTATTACAAATACCCGACCAAGTACCTTCCGTATTAGCCGCCATGACCGAACCGCTGGCTTGTGTATTACATGGTATCAGCCGTTCCCAGGTCAAACCCCATGACCGAGTAGTGGTTTTAGGTGATGGTGCGATCGGCTTAATGTTTGTAGCAGTTCTCTCGGAATATACTGAAGTAATTCTGTGGGGTGGTAATGATAAACGCTTAGAAATCGGTGAAAAGTTAGGTGCAGCCCGGACTTTTAATTATCATCAAGTCACAGATATGACTAACACAGTCAGGGAATTAACGGAGGGATGGGGCGCAGATGTGGTTATAGAAGCCACTGGTATACCGAGTGTTTGGGAAAAAGCGATCGCCTGCGCCCGCCCTGGTGCAACTGTCAATCTATTTGGCGGCTGTCCCAAGGATACCACAATTACCCTGAATACGGAACAAGTTCATTATAGTGAAATTACCATCAAAGGAGTATTTCATAATACTCCAGAATATGTAAAATCCGCCCTATCACTGATTGCTAGTGGGACAATTTCTTTTGACTTACTAATTAGTGAACAAAGACCTTTACAGGATTTAGAACAGGTATTTATGGATATGAAAGCGCGGAAAGTGATTAAAGTAGCAATGTATAACTAAAATAGGCAAATCACCCTCGTGTTATCCCTATCCTACCTGGGCGATTATGTCACCTATGCGGCATTTTAGCTCATCTCTAGAGCAAATTTTATGCTCTTTTGTACTCTTTAAGTTTCCTGAATGATCAATCAAATAGACCCATTAGCATAGTTACATCTTCATGAACACTATTGACCGAAAATAATGGGATACAAGCCCCGTCCACTTCGACAAGCTCAGTGCATCGCTTCTAGGACGGCTTTTCTTGATTTTTAATATACTCTTTTAATATCTCTAGTGGCGCACCTCCTACAGAAA
>NZ_BJCF01000079.1 GCF_005402965.1 Dolichospermum planctonicum | reverse complement strand
ACGTTTTTGGTGATTTACTGTTTCTCAAATGCCTTTTTTCACTTTATATGTTTGTTTTGATGCTCTCTTTAATTTTTTCTCTACGTAATTTACCTCTGTGACAGTTTGGGGTGCGGAATGTGGGATTGATGATTACCCCGAACCCATGACAGGCGCTGAACGCGCTTTTCAAGCTTCTCTGAAATTGGGAATTACCAAGGGGACGGATAGGAGTCGGGCTGTGTTAGCAATGGCACAAGCCATCGAACGGGATTTTGATGAAATTCTCGAAGCTAATACCTTGGATTTAGAAGCAAGTCGAGAAATGGCAGTTCCAGAATTAATTTTGGACTGGTTGAGACTAACCCCCTCCAGGTTGGAGAATGCAGTTAAGATTCTGCAACGGTTGGGGGAATTATCTGATCCTTTGCGACGAGTCCGAACCACTGATTATCAGCAGGAAGACTCCCAAAGTTATACTCAGTTAATGCCTTTAGGGGTGATTGCTTTTATTTATGAAGCTTTCCCAGATTTAGGGGCAATTGCGGCTGGTTTTTGTCTGAAAACTGGTAATAGTATTATTCTCAAAGGGAGTACAGAAGCTAGTCATTCTAATAAAGCGATCGCTAATGCACTACAAACAGCCATTACCAAAGTTGGTTTACCAGCAGGGTGTGTAGAATTAATTACTGCTGAACATGGCGCATCTGTGCGAGATTTAGTTACTCAAGACCAGTATTTGAGTTTAGTGATTCCTTATGGGCGTACTAGTTTAATTCAACAAGTAGTTAGACAGGCAACTTGTCCAGTTCTCAAGTCAGCCATGGGTAATTGTTACCTGTATTGGTCTGTCAATAGTAGCTTAGAAATGGTACGTTGGATGATTATAGATAGCCATGAAAGCGAACCAGATCCAGTAAATGCCATTGAAAAAGTTTTAATTCATCGTCAAGCTTTACCATCTTCCTTATCAGTGCTATGGAGTAGCTTAAAAGAAAAAGGTTTTGAACTTAAAGGAGATGCAGAATTAGTTGCGGCTTTTCCGCAGTTGCAACTAGTCAAAGATGAAGAATGGGGGACACCTTATTTAACAAAAACAGTGACCTTTAAATTGGTAGATAGTTTAGAAAGTGCGATCGCTTGGATTAACCAATATAGTAGTAGTCATGCTGATAGCATTGTCACCGAATCCTATCAAGAAAGCCGCCAATTTGCATTAGGAGTAAATAGTGCCTCCACCTATATTAATGCTTCCCCTCGTTTTTCCCGTCATTCCTCACGAGGAGAAGCTGTATTTTTAGGAATGTCCAATCAAAAAGGACATAGAAGGGGATTTATTAGTTTAGAAACGTTAACAACAGTGAAGCATATTATTCAAGGGAATGGACGCTTTTAGGGAAAATATCTGACAATATTTACCCATTTTTCCGTAAATCAAGGTAGGATATCATATAAGTACAAGTATGCTACCTACCAAGATTATGAGCCTGTGCATCAATCCTAACTGCCTAAAGCCCGAAAATCCAGACAATATCCTTTTTTGTCAAGCCTGTGGTTCAGAATTGATACTCCAAGGACGTTATCGGGCTATCATCGAGTTAGGACGTGGTGGCTTTGGTGTTACCTATCAGATTAATGAAATCGGTAAGAATCAAACCAAAGTTCTCAAAGTCCTGACTAATAATCAACCAAAAGCAATAGAATTATTTAAACAAGAAGCCGCCGTTTTAAGTCAACTAAATCATCCCGGTATTCCCAAAGTAGAACCAGATGCTTACTTTGTCTATTTTCCCCACGAAAGCAGAAACCCAATTCATTGTTTTGTCATGGAAAACATTGAGGGAATAGACTTAGAAAACTATATGCAAAACCGTAAGGATGGCATTAAGCAAACCTTAGCAATATACTTACTGAAAGATTTGGTTATTATTTTAGAACAAGTCCATAATCAAAACTTTTTTCATCGAGATATCAAGCCATCTAACATTATGCTGAGGGCTGAAAATGCTCAACCAGTATTAATTGATTTTGGCACAGTTAGACAAGTTACAGAAACAGTAGTTAATCAAAGTGGACAAGTTACAGCAATAGTTTCAGCCGGTTACACACCCCCAGAACAAATTAATAATAACGCTGTACCCCAATCTGATTTTTTTGCCTTAGGACGGACATTTGTTTATTTGCTTACAGGTAAAAAACCACTTGATCCCGCAATATATGATTTTGATAATGAGACCCTAAATTGGCGTAGTCATGCACAGCAAATATCACCTATGTTAGCAGATTTATTAGATGATATGATGCAGCGTTTATATAAAGATCGTCCGCAAAATATTAAGCAGATATCTCAGCGGTTAGCAGCTATAGAAAAAGCTTTACAACAACCTCAAATAAAACCTCAACCACAAAAAAATAAATTTCCTCGGCGGGTTTTTATAAAAACGGGTTTGATAATTGGAACATTTACCATAGCAGTAGCAGGAAAAAATATATTTAAGAATCTATTTAAAAATCAAGATCATAAACCAACAACACCAAAAACTACAACTTCTATAAATAGTTCAACCCCAGAACCTACAACATCTCCAAACCCAACTCCAGAAAATACCACATCTTTGAGCAACCTGAAAACCTTTAAATTTGAAGTTGTCACCACAGACCCAAGGGGAAACATCACCAACCGACGCAACGCAACGGCAAAATACTTCACAGAAGACCTGGGAAACGGTGTTTTCTTAGAAATGGTAAAAATACCAGAAGGAAGATTTTTGATGGGTTCACCGGCAAATGAAGCGAAAAGAAGTGATAACGAAAGTCCCCAACATCAAGTTACAGTTCCCAGTTTTTGCATAGGGAAATATCAAGTGACACAGGAACAATATCAAGCTATCATGGGAACTAACCCTGCTTACTTTAAAGGCAATAAACGCCCAGTTGAAAGGGTCAGTTGGAATAATGCAGTTACATTCTGTCAAAAGTTAAGCCAAAGGACAAGAAAAAACTACAGATTACCCAGTGAAGCCGAATGGGAGTATGCGTGTCGTGCGGGAACAACCACACCATTTTATTTTGGTGAAAGTATTACCCCAGAATTGGTAAACTATAATGGTAATCATGTCTACGCATCTGCACCAAAAGGACAATATCGAGAACAAACTACAGATGTAGGAAATTTTCCCCCTAACACCTTTGGTTTGTACGATATGCACGGAAATGTCTGGGAATGGTGTCAAGACGATTGGCATGATAATTATACAAATGCGCCTGAAGATGGTATTGCTTGGATTAATCAAAGCGGTGATATAAAGGTTATGCGTGGCGGTTCGTGGTTCAACTCTACTCGGGACTGTAGGTCGGCGAATCGTGGCGGTATTGAGCGGGTCTATGGGGACGACCTCCTGGGGTTTCGTCTTGTGGTTTCCCCACCCCCATGACCAAAAATCTGGGATACAAGCCCCGTCCACTTCGGCAAGCTCAGTGCATCGCTTTTAGGACGGCTTTATGTTAAAATTTGGTTATAGTCGCCATAGGGCATTGGGAGACTTTAAACGGACATGGAGGGACGATAAGACCACTTGTGGCGTGTTCCAGTGAAGTGTCAAGAATCATCGCACCTTCAGGTCGGTGAGTATGTCAATTCGTAGCCCTTTTCTGCTATATAAATCCTAGACAAAACTAGACTTTACTTTCTACTTCAACAGGAGGTTATGAGCGGTTATAGCTCAGTATAATTACAGTCCGGTCACTAAGATTGAAGTAACCGGACTGATTTCTGAAACCTTTAATTCAGACCTTTATTCGCGGCTGGAGTCTGGACTTAACTGATTTTACTTGACATTCTGATTTTTAGAAGTGTAGTAAACCTTACTTCCTGTATCGGGAACAAAATGACAACCAATAGCAGAATTCCATAAAGACTTCCAAATTGGTTCTTTTGATTCGTGAAAATACTCACCCATAATTGGTTTAATTGCTTTAGTAGCTTTCAACAAATTGTAGTGAGGCATATTTAAGAAAATGTGATGGGCAACATGAGTACCGATATCATGATGAATGTGGTTAAAAACACCATAATCTCTGTCAACACTAGAAATTGCCCCTTTCAGAAAAGTCCATTCTTCCCCACGATACCAAGGAATTCCCGGTTCAGTATGGTGTAAAAAAGTCACCAAATCTAGCCAAATGATAAAGACAATGTAAGGTCCAGCATAATATTTTAACAACCACATCCAACCATATTGATAGGTCAAAAAACCTAGTAAAGCTACCATACTAATCCAAAGCGTGGTACTAGTAATCACGTCCCATTTTTCCGAGGGTTTAAACAGTGGACTGCTAGGAGAAAAGTGAGAACCTTCTTTACCGGGTGAACGCTTAAACAGATACACTGGATAAGCCAATAAGAACACATAAAAACGCCCTATTTTTTGCGCTACGGGCATCTCATTGTACTCTGATTCAGAGACAGGATACCAGCTTTCATCATTTTCCAAGCTGCCTGTATTTTTGTGGTGAGTTCTGTGGCTAATTCTCCAACCATGATAAGGAACGAGAATGGGAGTATGGGAGAGATGACCAACCAAATCATTCAACCATTTATGCTTAGAAAAAGATTGGTGTCCGCAGTCATGTCCAACTACAAATAAAGCCCAAAACATAGTTCCTTGCATTAACCAGAAAACCGGCCAAAAATACCAAGAATCTAGGTAATTAGCCACTGCATATAGCAGCCCAATAATTAGAACATCACGAAAGAAATAATAGAGTGATTTAGTCACATTAGGCTGAAAACATTCAGCGGGAATAGCAGCTTTTAAATCTTGAAGAGTAAACGGTAATTTTTCTTGACCTTCAAAAGATTCGGGACTAGGTTTTTGATTGAACTGGATTGTATCTAATTGCACTAGGTTAGTTGATTGATTGTAAATTAGAAATTAATCCAGAGGTTATATTTAGTTACCTCTGGAAGTTAGACTTGGGAATATTGGCTGAAAAAATTGGTGATGAAACCAGAAGTAATTAATTCATACGTCAGATTTCATACCCAACATTAATATTTTATGATCTTTCTGCACGATATTCATCAAAAGTGACATAACCAATATCAGTTTTATATAGTTGACATTGATTAGTGATTTCCTTCATCAAATCCCAGGAGAACTTATATTCTTCATGGAGATAAGGGATCCAATTTTCCTTGATACTGCTGTAAGCCAACCGTAAATTATAGGAAGGGATCGCAGTAGAAATATGATGGGGAACATGAACATTAATATCGTGGCAAAGAATTTCTACCCAGCGAGGATAATCACAATGAATTGTGCCAAATAGCTGTGCTAAGGCTTCATTCCATTTGTCAGCAGTGCTAAAAGGAACATCGGGAAGGGTGTGGTGAACAATAGTAAAGGTACTCATCCAAAAATGGTAAACCATCCAGGGAATAAACCAAAATTTAATAAATCCCCAAACACCAGTTGTAATAATTAAAGTTGGGAAAACAACAGCCGCAAATAAAGCTACCACAGCCACAGAAAGTTTAACACTAGCCTGGTCTTTTTTCTGGAAATTGCGCCAATCAAAATGGACAACAGCCCAATGTCCAATAGAACCCACCCACCAAAGACGTTGACGCAGGAACAACTCGAAAGCGGACTGTCTATTTTTAGACCAATTTGTAAAAATTTCCGTTCTAATGGGATGCCAAGCGTTATCTTCATCTAGCTTGTTAGTATGTTTATGGTGATGATTATGTTTAATCCGCCAACTGTGAAAGGGGTAAATTAAGAACATCATGAAGAAATGTCCGACTAAATCATTTACCCAGCGACGTTTCGCAAAGGAACGATGACCACAATCATGACCAATAACAAAAAAACCTGTTAAAGCAGTTCCTGTAAAAATCCAAGCTAGGGGTAAAAGAAACCAGGGGGAAACGGCTAAAAAGTAATAGCCTAGTGCAGCCATAGATAAGCTGAGAATTACAGTTGTCCATGCTTTGCGGCTATTTTTCTGAAAACATTCCTTGGGGAGACTTTTGATAATATGTTTGAGTTTGATTTGGTCTTTACCAAGGTCTGTGGAGACCGCTATTTCCTGACTTTTAATGATTGATGTAGTCATGAATACCTGAAAAACAACAGAATGCCACACAAGATTACTAAGAAAAGTAACTTGCTGCAAAGTTTTGTAACATTAATTTCTGAGATTATAGCAACTTAACAATCATTTAGGATAGTGATTGAGAAATTAAAAATTTCCCATTAAAAATTGCCGCAGTTGCACGCAAAAAGCCAATAGTCTCAAGCCAAAATGACTATAAAACTATTGACTTTGGGCATAAAATCTGTATTATGCTTTTTTGGTTGCCAGCTTCACATTTGTAGCTAGACCGAGTAATTGTAATAACTGAATGGTCATCCAAGTCAGATCAATTTCCCACCATTCTAAACCATGACGGGCAGAGTATTGAAAAGCGTGGTGATTATTGTGCCAACCTTCGCCAAAGACGAGGATAGCAACCCACCAACAGTTAGTTGATTTGTCCCCGGAGTCATAAGTGCGGTAGCCAAACTTATGAGTAGCACTATTTACTAACCAGGTACAGTGATAAACCCAGATAATGCGGACAAAAATTCCCCAGACCACCATTGGCCAGCCACCTAAGAAGTATAGGACCAAGCCCAAAGCAATTTGTAAGAAAATGAAATATTTCTGTAAAAACTGATAAACTGGGTCATCAATAATGTCTTTAGTGAAGCGAGGAACTTGATCGTGAGCGGGGGCGAAATGAATCATCCAACCCATATGACTCCACCAGAAACCTTGATTTGAATCATGGGGATCAGATTCAGTATCAGAATGTAAGTGGTGAATGCGGTGTGTTCCCACCCATTCAATGGGACCACCTTCACAGGATAGTGTCCCAAAAATTACCAGGAGATACTCTAGCCACTTAGGCGTTTGAAAACTGCGGTGAGTGACAAGACGGTGATATCCCAAAGTAATACCTAAACCCCCAGTCACCCAGTAAAGCAATAAAGCAACACCAACTGCATTCCAGCTAAAATTGCTAGGAACTAGGGCAAATAGAGCGCCGACGTGTAATGCAACGAAAAATAGGGTATTAACCCAGTTAATGTGATGTTTAGAAGTAGCAATTGTCATGCAGTAACCTGAATAGAAATTGTTCAGCCTAGTCTGCGCGATCCTAAAATCCGCATATCTATTTTATTTTTTTCAATGAGGAAATGATGAACAGCTTTGAACAGCTGCGGGAAGCAGAACAGGCGCTATTAGAAATTTTTTCCGCTATTGACGCTCAGGTCAAGCATAATCTGAAAAGAGTATTAGATGCCTTTCGTGATCATCGAGTGGGAGCGCACCATTTTGCGGGCGTGAGTGGCTACGGACACGACGATTTAGGACGAGAAACCTTAGATCAAGTTTTTGCTCAAGTAATGAGTGCTGAAGCTGCGGTGGTGCGAGTGCAGTTTGTTTCGGGAACTCATGCGATCGCTTGTGCGCTTTATGGTGTACTTCGTCCTGGGGATGAAATGTTAGCAGTAGTCGGTTCTCCCTACGATACATTGGAAGAGGTGATTGGCTTGAGAGGACAAGGCCAAGGCTCTCTTCTTGATTTTGGCATAAAATACCGCCAATTAGAACTAACTGATCAAGGAAAAATAGATTGGCAAAACTTAACCACTAGCATTACCGACAACACAAAGTTAGTATTGATTCAACGTTCCTGTGGATATTCATGGCGGCCAAGTCTTTCTATTGCTGACATAGAAAAAATTGTTTACATAGTCAAACAGCAAAATCCCCATACCATTTGCTTTGTAGACAACTGCTACGGCGAATTTATAGAAACCCAAGAACCAACCCATATTGGTGCCGACCTCATAGCCGGGTCATTGATCAAGAATCCTGGAGGTACAGTCGTGAGTGCTGGTGGTTACATAGCTGGACGGAGCGAACTAGTAGAAGCAGCAGCTTGTAGACTGACAGCCCCTGGAATTGGTAGCCAAGGGGGGGCGACCTTTGATCAAAACCGTCTCTTATTCCAAGGATTATTTTTAGCGCCGCAGATGGTAGGGGAAGCCATGAAAGGAACATACCTGACGGGTTATGTATTTGACAAACTGGGTTATCCAGTCAACCCCCCACCATTAGCACCCAGAGGAGACGTAATTCAGGCCATTAAACTTGGTTCAGCCAAAAAACTAATCGCCTTCTGTAAAGCCATACAGCAGCATTCACCCATCGGGTCTTATCTCAACCCCATACCCGACGATATGCCAGGCTACGAAAGCCAAGTAGTCATGGCTGGAGGGACATTTATCGAAGGGAGTACCTTGGAACTATCAGCAGATGGACCATTGCGAGAACCTTATGTGGTTTATTGCCAAGGCGGTACACATTGGACTCATGTATCTATTGCTTTACAAGCGGCTATTGAGGCAGTTGGGGAGGTTTAAGAAGAGTTTCGCGCAAAGTCGCTAAGGAGCAAAGGAAGAGTTTAAAGTTTGTTGGCTATTCGTGTGATGCCGTTTTTAATTAGGACTTCACCAAAGTTAATGAGTAGGCCAAGGCGTTTATTGGCGAGGGTAAGATATGTAATTAGCTGTTTTTTATGTACAGGGTGGATGGTTTCTAGGGATTTGAGTTCAATAATTACCTTATTTTCAACTATCATATCTGCCTGAAACCCTTCCTCTAAATGAATACCTTCATAAACTACTGGTATTGGTTGTTGTCTTACTACCTGTAAACCTCTACTCTCCAACTCATACGCCAAAACAGTCTCATACACAGATTCAAACAACCCTGGTCCTAACCTAGTATGAATCTTGTATGCAGCATCAACAATCTGAGTCGCAATTTCATTCTCAGTCATATACACCTCCTTCTTCTTCCCTTTGCGCCTTAGCTCCTTTGCGTCTTTGCGCGAAACCTTATTTCGGTAACTTATACTGTCCCACTATCCGCTTCGCAAACTCCGGTACGTGCGCTGCTAATTTCTCTCCATGATTCCGCTTTACATACAAATAATTTCTCGCAAAGTGGGAATCTATAGAAAATCTCGCATATTCCAGTCCTTTGGGTCCGATTTTATCTATGACGACTCCCATTAGTTTCGCAGCCCACATGGGTAAGGTAACTGCTTGATCATAAGCTGGTATGCTTTGCTGTACTGCTGGTTTGCGGTTTCCTTGGGATATGACCGGTTGGGTATCCAATTGGTCTTTAACTAGTTCTAACATTTCTTTGCCTGTATCGTTTCTGACTACTATCCATTGCCATTTGTAAGGTGCGCCCATATACCCAACGACTATATCGGCCAGGGAGTTGACGTAATCAAAGCAACTCATACATGATGGGGCGAAGATATCTTTAAGCACGTTTGTTTTTAAGCCAAAGAAGGGTACTGTCTCTTCTGAACCGTCTTGGTGTTTGAAGTGGACTCGGAAGTCTTGCATAAATTCGTAGCTGACGACTGTTTGCGGGGAACGGCTGGTGGTTTCTAGGAATTTTTGCAGCCCAGCGCGGGTAACGTTATCTACGCAGGGTGTTCCGAGTACGTAGAGTTTTTCTAGGCCGAGTTTTTTCTCGACGGCGCGTAATGCTTGGATTTGACAACCTACTCCAATGACTAATAACCGTTTCATTCCCGATTTTTCTATCTGTTCTAATACGGACAGGTTGGGGGATAATGTGGGTTTATTGACTTTGGCGGCTAGTATTTCTTCTGGAGTGCGGGCTATTATGGGCATGGGTTGAAAGCGGTCTTCTTTGCTGTTTTGGACACAAACTACGCCTTCAACTAAACCACGATTGAGCATTTCTATGGCTATGCTGCTTACTATTCCTGTCCATTGCGCGCCTTCGATGGGTTGTTGTTTTCTGGCGGACATCATTTCTTGATGAACTCCAAAGTAGAGTTCGTTTTCGTCTTCTAGGTTGCGGGGACGGTTATGGGTGGTGATTTCTAGTTCGTCTATTCTTTGGGTAATGAAGGCGCACGCTTCTTTGACGTAGTGGATGTAGTAAGTGTCGCATAGTCCGCATTCACTACAGAGTTCTTTGGCAGGGCGCACGCTTCCGGGTTTGAGGGCTTTGGCTTTTTTGTGGGATTCTATGGATGTCATCTATTTTGTTTATTTTTACTAAATATGGCTTTTATTACCTTACCGTTTGGGGATGTGAAGTTGGCGGTTTGAGTTGAATAAGAGTTTTCTTCACGCAGGGACGCTCCAGGCACGGAGAGTATAAAACAGTAAAATGTGAATCGTTCTAGTTTGATACACACCAGCTAGTTAAATTTGTATAATTATTACCAAACTATAAAAAAGGATAATCAATTATGAGTAATTCTGATACTAAGTGGTCTGCTGATGGCAAAGAAATTCCTTTTGTAGAACAGCACACAAAAACTAAACATCTACTTACAGAACAGTATGTAACAGTATGTATCTGATTTAATTTATACACTTTATGGAACTGGGCAGTATGGAGGAGTTAGAAATTTTACTATCATTGATGGTTTTTGTGGTGGGGGTATTTACAATGATAGGGAGTCAGATAATATTTGGTTTGGTTCACCCATTCGTTTGATTAATTCTGTTGAAGAAGGGTATTTAAAATCAGGAAGAACTTATCCTTTAAATGTTAAATTTATTTTTATAGATAAGAAAAAAGAACATTTAGAATGTTTAAAAAATATTGCTATGTCTCAAGCAGAATTAGAAGATTTATCAGATGGAAACCAGCATACTGTCAAAACTGAATTTGCTGATTTGATATTAGAATGTGAGTTTATAAATGATAAATTTGAGAATAAAGTAGATTATTGTGTTTTTCAATCTGAGAACAGAAAGGGACATTCTTTATTTATTCTTGATCCCTATGGTTGGTCTGATGTCTCGATGGCAAGTTTTAGAAAGATAAATAGCCTCAAAAAATCAGAAATTATTTATACATTTATGGTTGATTTTATCAAAAGATTTTTTTATCCCACATTCCGCACCCTGAACTGTCACAGATCAAAAAAGCAGAGATAGTAGTACATAATAACTAACGATCAATTAAAGAGAAATAAGCTTAATGAGAATACATATCATTAAAAGGGGGGTGG
>NZ_BJCF01000078.1 GCF_005402965.1 Dolichospermum planctonicum | reverse complement strand
TTCTGCCGTCGTCTTAGGGTGGTAGCCAAATTGTTTGTAAACTTGTTCTGGGGTTAGGTATTTCATCTTTCGGTTAAATACGATTAACCCCAGTATACTACGTTATTTCGAGATTAGAGAGTATGGCTAATCTTTCTTTAACAACTTCTTCTCCTAATTTACCTTTCAGGTTTTTAATAAAAACATCACGGACTGGGGAGGTGCGTTTATATTTTTCCGTCATTAACCAACAAAATTCCCGTAATGTCTTTAATCTATCACCAGAAATAATAGTTAATTCACTATGTTGACCTTCAACTTCGCAATGAAGTAGACAACCAGATTTTAACCTGTTGAGAAAGTCAGACTGTAGCGATCGCAGTAGAGTAATCCAGTCCATTTTTCATTAACTTATATCATATCTGTCGGGGCTGGTAATTGCTCAGGTTTTCCTCCCTCTTACCCTTTGACAAATGATTATTGAGGATTTTTTCTTTCTTCTTTGATTTGGCGTAACTTTTGGATTAGTTTTTTATGAGACTCAGTATTGCCCGCAAGGGAATTATCTTTATGTGTCGGTAAAGTTACAGGATTAAGAGTATTTACGGTGGCAGTCTCAAGGGTCTTCTTAGTATCCGGGGGTGTAGATACTTTTTCTGGATTGGGAGTTAGTACGGGTTGTGTTTGAGTTGTAGATACTTTTTCTGGATTGGGAGTTAGTACGGGTTGTGTTTGAGTTGTAGATACTTTTTCTGGATTGGGAGTTAGTACGGGTTGTGTTTGAGTTGTAGATACTTTTTCTGGATTGGGAGTTGCAGAAGGTTGAATCTTAGAACTTACTCCAGAAGCATTGAGATTATTTTGGAACTTGAATTGGAAGGGATAAGAGCTAATCAGTTGCTTATCGGCTTGAGGTGGATTATCCTTGAAATATGCTCTTACTTTAGATTGTAACTGAGGCGATATACTGGTCTCTTGGAATTTAATATCTAAAACCTTGCCATCTGAACCTATGAATGCTGCTCCCGAAACTGTACTTTCCATCTCTGCTGTATCACTAGGGATGGTTTCACGAATTACACCTTTTTCTTTGACATTCGGATATTCCTGTTGAATGTTTTGTCTGAAAGCGCGATAAGATTGCAGTTTAGCCACCAATTGCTCAGTTCCCTTACTTTTAAATTCAGACTCGGTTGTGAGTATTTCTGGTGATTTACTTAGAGAATTGTCTGTTAAAGCTATTTTTTCCTGTTCTTGAGGAATTTTAATCACATTATTTTCTGATTTCACTGCTTGTGTTGGTGAAATTTCTGTTGACGTTCTACTGCCAATATCATACTGTGCAGGAGATGGATTATTCAGTGGTTCTCCAGGTATTTCATTATTCTGCTTGAGTTCTGGTAGCCTATTAATTGCTAAGGGTTCGGTTTCTGGGATTCTCTCGCTGAGATTATTGACATCAGGAGACGCTGAGGGAGTATATCTGGCTTCTAATCTAGGTATTTCTCGCTGTGAATTGCTGCGAATCAGTCCCAAGATAGCTTGTCTACTAGGCAGAGAAGAGATGTTATAGTTGGTTGGTGAGCTAGGAATAGGTGAGCTAGGAATAACTGATAATGGTGGATTAAAGGATTCTGGTTGCAAAGGGGGATAGATAGTTGTTAAGTTCCCCAAACTAGCGCCCGGTAGTTGCTGCTGTAGTGGTAGTTGGGGTTGCTGTAATGGAAGCTGGGATATTTTGGGAGGTTGCGGTAATCGCTTTTGATCAGCTGCGCTCAATTCCATGAGCGGAACTGCTTTCGATGGGTCAATCTTCGCAGAATTACTAGAGTTAACTGGCATTAATGGCACAATTAAGGCAATGGCACCATGGATACCAAGGGAAGCTATAGCCGCTATTCCAGTGGGTTGGCTCAATATTTCCGGTATGTTTTTGAGGACGGATACGTAAGACATAATGTTATCGTTTATTGAGATTGGTTAAGGTTGAATAGAAGTTTTATCAACAGAGAATTTAGGACTTATCTTCATGATCAAGTGTGAAGTATCAGTGAAGTATCAATAGTGAGGTTAATGGACATAATGCCCCTCATGCCAAAATTGATTAATTCCCGAATTTGTGTCTTGTGAATTATTTTTTTATATTTTAGACTATTTTGTCATTGCCTGTATCTATCCTAATTCCTAATTAATAATTTCCACTGCGGCTAATTTCAACAGGAAAAATCATGATATTCTAAGTTTCTGTTTTCGTTTCTGTTTTACCGGTTCCCTGTTTTCTAAAGTTGAGGAATCTCGGCTATTTTTCAGTATTACTAGTGTTAATATTTACTTCTTTTGCGCTTACTTAATTATGTTATTATGTTTGCCGTCAGCGTTGGGACTATGATCTATTATCTCATAATAACAAAATAATATATAATTAGATGATAACTGTGTAGATAAGTAATTTTCATTTAACTAATATGCCCAGGCTGCAAAATAGATATAAGTACCAAGAAGGAGAGTTAGGTTAATGATGTTCACCTACGGAATAGAGGGATGCCTCCGCGTTGGTCAACTAGCTCCCGATTTTACAGCAACAGCTGTAGTAGATCAAGAGTTTAAACCAATTAAATTATCTGATTATCGCGGTAAATATGTTGTTCTGTTTTTCTACCCCCTGGATTTTACCTTTGTTTGTCCTACTGAAGTTACTGCTTTTAGCGATCGCTATGCGGAATTTAGCAACCTGAATACGAAAGTTTTCGGTATTTCCGTTGATAGTGCATTTTCTCACCTCGCTTGGATGCAAACAGATCGTAAATCCGGTGGTGTTGGTGACTTAAATTATCCCCTGGTTTCTGACATTAAAAAAGAAATTAGCGCCGCTTACAACGTTCTCGACCCCTCCTCCGGTGTTGCTTTACGTGGTTTGTTCATCATTGACAAAGATGGTATACTTCAACACGCTACCATCAACAACATGGCTTTTGGTCGCAGTATAGACGAAACTTTGAGAATCTTACAGGCAATTCAGCACGTGCAATCTCACCCAGATGAAGTTTGTCCTATTGATTGGCAACCAGGAGATAAAACGATGAATCCTGATCCCGTCAAGTCTAAAATCTACTTCTCTACTATTTAGATAACTGGTTAGATAACTGGGGATTAGGAATTAGTGCTTACAAATTACTTACAAATTACTTACAAATTACTTAGAAATTACTTAGAAATTACTTACAAATTACTTACAAATTACTCTTTATGCTGACTGCAACTGATTTTACTGGCTTATTTAATGAGAGATTTTTCCATAACTTTTTACCTATACCAGCCTTAGATAATTTTAGATTGGGTGTAGGAACACCTGATTTTAAATTATCAGATATTACTAACAACACTGTCATCAAACTCTCTGATTTCCGAGGTAAACAACCTGTAATACTGGCATTTACCAGAATTTTCACAGAAAAGCAATATTGCCCCTTTTGTTATCCCCATATTCAAGCCATAAATGAAAATTATGAACATTTCCAAAATCGGGGAATTGAAATTCTATTAATTACTAGCACTGACAAAAAGCAAAGTCAAATCATCGTCAAAGATTTGGGTTTAAAAATGCCATTATTGAGTGATCCTAGTTGCCACACATTTCGTACTTATAAGACTGGACAAGCATTAGGAGCGCCTTTACCAGCGCAGTTTGTGTTAGATAAAGATGGAAAACTGCTCTACAGGCATTTATTTTCCTTCTTAAATCATAATGCCAGTGTAGAGACACTTCTAGAAAAATATAGCGGTAGGCAATAGTTTGGATTCGCAACGGCTATCTTGTTAATTAGCTCTCAATCGGGACTAACAGGTTCTAACTTACCCGTACGTCGATTATAACGATAACTTTTAGACATGAAACTGGGATGAGGAAGTACACAATATTTTTTACCATCAATCACAATTGATACTACTTTTTCCCCAGAGTTACAGGAGACATCAGTTAATTCCCAACTTTTAATTAGCTCTAAATTGGCATCAACAGGTTCTAACTTACCTGTATCCCGATTATATTGATACCCCCTAGACATTAAACTGGGATGAGGAAGTACACAATATTTTTTACCATCAATCACGATTGATACTACTTTTCCCCCAGAGTTACAGGGGACATTAATTACTTGCCAACTTTTAATTATATCCACATTTGGGTCACTAGAAGAATTAGAACTTGGTTTTGGCTGTGGTTCTGCTGGAGAATTAGAACTTGGTTTTGGCTGTGGTTCTGGTAGAGAAACAGGATTTTTAATATAACGTCTTGCAAATATTTCCGAGGCCTTTTGGTAATCTGAAAGTGCATTTTGAAAATCACTAGTTAAAGTGTAAGCTATGGCGCGATTAATGTAAGCATTAAAATCATCAGGATCAATCAGAATAGCTAGAGTTGACACTTTTATAGCTCCTGGATAGTCTTTTAAGTTATTAAGCACATCTGCCTGAATAGTGTACCCATAACTGTTGCGAGGTTCGAGACGAATAGCCTGTTTAGAAGATTCCAAAGCCGCTTGATATTTTCCCATTTTAATATAAGCCATACCTTGATGGGCATAGGCATCGGCATAGTTAGGGTTGAGACGAATTGCGCGGTTAAAATCCTCAAGGGCTGCTTGATCATTTTGTAAGAATAGCTGACTCCAACCCCGGTTGAGGTAGGCATCTAAGTAGTTAGGATCAAGAACAATAGCTTGGTTAAAATCCGTCAGGGCTTCTTGATGTTTGCTGACCCAGGTATATGAATATCCTCTTTTGAAGTATGCTTCTATATATTTAGGGTCTAGCTTAATTGCTTGAGTAAAATCTTCCGCAGCTTCCCGATAATTATATTGATCTAGTTTAGTAATACCCCTACCATAAAAGTCTCTTGCTGACTGAGGATTATTTAAATTATTAGCAGGTTTATTCGTAGGACTATCATCCTTCTTCATGGGGGTGTTTTGAATAATTGGCTCATTTGTAGCTAAAAAAGTATTAATAGGAATCCCGGCATTAAATCCCGTTTTTTGTGTCACCACTGCTCCGGTTTCCGTTTTATTCTTAGCTGAAGTATCAGCTAACCCGTGAATTGCCACAACCCTACCAGCAATATCAAACACCGGACCGCCACTATTACCAGTTATAGTTTTGGCATCATAAATCAAACCATAGCCATTAATAGCTTTACTAGCGCGAGAAACAACCATTCCGGTAGTAAAAGCAAAGTCTCTGGCAGATCCAACTTTACCAAACACCGCTGGAAACCCACCCACAAAGACATCAGCGCCCTCTACCATTTGGTCAGAGTTTCCTAAGGTAGCAATGGGATAATCTTCTGTAGCGACAAAAGTAGCTATAGCTAAATCCGCGTCATTTTTAGTTTTTTGTAAAACTTTAACATCTTTAACAGGGTAATCTTTGCCCGTGTTTGTGCGTACAGAATAGGTAATATCTGTAGCGCAGGTAATTTTTCCTGCCCGTCCTAAATCATCACATACCACATGATTAGCCGTGAGGACAGTGTAAATATTACCTTGTTTAGCAATAATTACACCTGAACCTCCAGGAGTAAGATCACCCTCTGCATTAATTTGGACTGAGGTATTTTTAGCAATTTGAGCAATCTTTTGGGTACTAACAGTATCAGCAGCAGACGTTGGTAGAGAAATTACAATAGTTGCGATTACTGCCGTAGTCAAGATGGTATAATTTACCCTGGTAAAATATAAATTCATATCCTGAGTTTTTTTGTATATCTTGGTAATTATGTTTGATCTTGGTTAACCATTTCTTGTTCTTTGAGAAAATCAAGAACATTGTCAATAGGAATAGCCCAACTAAGAGATTCCATTTGCAAATAATCTTCTTTTTTTGGTATGGTACCATCGGTAAAGGTAAAAGCATCAATACCTTGAAAAGGATACTTTAATAGCCCATTAATCCCAATTAGTTCACCCTGCTGATTTAAGGCAGGTCCTCCACTCATGCCTTGAAAAACATCATTAGTGCTGCCTAATTGATAACCACCAGGGAGAGTTTTGTCCAGCTGCATTTTAATAGTTCCAGTTTTGAGTTGAAAGGCTTTAACTCCCCAATGGCGGGTTTCTTCCATTTTAGTGATCTTCTTACCCTTGAAGACAAAATGCCAAGCGGGAAAACCAGAGGCGTATACTGTTTCACCCTCAGAAATAGCTTTTGACTTTGGCAATGTTACCACTTGATAATCCTCTGGACTAGTAAATTTCACCAGTGCTAAGTCCAATTTTTTTGTATTAACACAATTAACTTGCTCTGCTGGATAAATGTTACCATCAGCAGTCAAAATTTCATAACCATCTTCAGGACTATCAGTAACTACATGATTATTTGTTAATACTGTATAAGTTTGCCCTTCATGTTTAATAACTACCCCTGAGCCAGAACCAAATTTAGTGAAAATTCTGACAGTTACTTGATTGGCAATTTCGGCGGCGGTAATATCAAAATTTATAGAAGACGTAGCACCCAAAACTACCGGGTGGGAATGGGCATACAACTGAATCACAGAAAACGTTGTAATAAATAGTAAAAAGAATCTGCGAGCTATGGGAGAAAACATGATTATTAAACAAAAAATGGGGATTAAATCATGCCTACAAATTATAAGAAATTATATGTTAGCAATTAGGGAAGAGATCAAAACTTCATCTCTTCCTTAACTACTAATTACAAATGACTTTTTTCCTGGATTAACTCAGATAACTAGCAACTTGAGTTAATAATTACAAGCCACGTGAATCATCTCTAACAGCAGGTTTTTTCGCGCCTTGGCCAATAGACAGACCACGGTTACTTTTTAGCACATCTTCCAATTTGATCTGCACACGACCTTCTGTTTCCCGAACTACACCGGCGCTACTACCTTCACGACTAATTTGCATGATTTGGGCAAGAACTTGGTCTGCTTTTTTGGCGTTTTCTGGTTTGAGAGTAAACAGAGTATTGCGACCATCACAACCAGTGTCATTTGCGGAAATTACACAAATCACACTGCTTTTGTTGACTCGACCGGTCATCAACACAACATCTTTGAGGCTACCACCACTGTTAGCTACAGCCTCACCTAATTTCTTGGTGACGATTTGGCAACGCTTTTGAGGATTAAATTTATCACCAAAGTATTTTGAAGTTTGAGAAGTCCAGATAATGACGGGAATAGGCTGTCCACCGGGGCGCTGACCAACGGTAGCCACGTTACCCTTACCCTGGGATACACAGCTAAATTTAGTTCCTGTGTTGGCTTCCTCCGATGGGTCTACATTTGAATTATTACTACTAGTATCCACTTTATTATCTACAGGTGGTAAAGCTTGAACTGTAGAACCCAAACCAACAATGCTAGACAAGGCTAAAGTAGCAACTACAATCGCTGTTTTCAATTGATATTTCATAAGACCTCTAAATGTTAAAAAGAAGAAGAAATGAGACTTTTAGGGTTTCCAGTTAAGGATGTGAGAGAATATTTTGAAAGTTGTCAAGTTCACCCATCAAGTTGACTGCATAAGGCCTCCGGGAAACCTTTTCTATGGGGGGAGAGGTTTTGAAACCCCCATTCCCAAAACCAAGGTTTTTCCTTTTCCCTTTCTTCGTCAAATAAGGTTAGGGCGATGGGGGAAACTACAGTCGGAGAATTAGCTTTGCAGGAGCTAATTGTTTTATTGTTTTGAAGCAATTAAACTTAATACTTTCCAAACATCCTCTTACTTATTATAAACCACCAGTAGCTGGTTTAATTCGAGCAGCACTTTTCCCTTTTAGCAAAGCAGTCAATTTGACCTGGACACGACCCCCGGTTTCCCGAATTACGCCAGCACTAGAACCTTGACGACTGATTCGAGCTATTTGGGTAAGAACTTGGTCTGGTCTCTTGGCATTTTTCGGGTTTAAAGTAAACAGAGTATTGCCACCATCACAACCAGTATCGTTGATGGAAAGTACGCAAATGACGGTTTTATTTCCTACCGTACCGCTGGTCAAGACAACATCTTTGAGGCTACCACCACTATTAATTACAGCCTGATTAAATCTTTCTGTCACGATTTGGCAACGGCTTTGAGGACTAACTTTCTGACCAAAATATTTGGAACTGTCTGAAGTCCAAATAATTACGGGAATGGGTTCTCCACCAGGTCGCTGACCAATGGTGGCCACGTTACCATTTTCATCAGATACACAGCTAAATTTAGTTCCTGTATAAGCTTCCTCGGAGGGATCTAGATCTGAATCAGCACTATCATCTATAGTATTATCTACTTTTGGGAAAGCTTGAACTGTAGACCCCAAAGCGAAAATACTGGATAAGGCTAAAGTTGCTACTATGATCGCTGTTTTCAATTGATGTTTCATAAGACCTCGTAAATATTAAAAAAATTGGAAGAGATAATCTAAGACTTTGCTTTTCTGTAACTATTAAATGTCACTTTGATACAGAAACCTATAAACCCTCTCCTGGACGAGACGAAGTAGATGTAGGAGAATCTGCTAAAGCTTTAAGGTTACCAGTAGCCTGATTATATTGGTAACGTTTAGCTGTTAAGTCAGGATGGGGCGTAATGCAGTATCGTCTGCGACTCATGATGATGGTGACTACTTCACTACCAGAGTTACAGTCCATAGGTGTTAGTTCCCATTTTTTTAGCAGTGCTATGTTAGGATCACCGGCGGATAAATCAGCGGTTTGTGAAGAATCAGGTGTTTCTGTCGTTGTGACATCAAACATGGTGTTGTTTTTCGTAGCATTGTGGAAGTTATAACGACCATTATTAGCAATGACATTGCCACCTGGGTTATTACTAGTCCCCAAATCAGGTAAAGCATCATGAATGAGAACAATACCATCACGTTTGTTATTCTGAATTGTGTTTTTACGCACTAAAGGTTTAGCAGATTCAGAAATCACTATACCGTCCTTGTTTTGAATAATTTGATTTTCTGTTAGGGTGGTTGTGGAATCATTACCAATGGCTAAACCAAAGCCGTTATTCTGAAATAAATTATTACGAATTTCCCCCTGGCTTGATTTGGTTAGGGAAATCCCGTTGGCACTATTTCGCACAAATCGGTTATTTTCAATTTTAGGATTTCCTGTACCTGTAACAAAAACTCCTTCTCTAGCATTGTTAATAAAGGTACTGTTTTTGATAGTTGGGTTAGTTGATTCTACCCATACACCTGTACCCCTTTCATTGGTGTTGGTGACGGTTAAACCTTCAATTGTGGTATCTTGATCTGCCAGGATAGTAATATTCTGTTTAGCAAAAATGCTACTGATATAATCACCACCACCAGAAATAACTACCCTCTCACCTTTGCTGGATTCATCACCCCGTAATGTTACCCCTCGTTTGAGTTTGATCGGGAATGATTCGCTGCTATAATTACCGGGAGCTAATTGAATAACTGTACCCGTTTCAGCCCGACTCATAGCATAAGTAATGGTTTTATACGGCTTTGCTGATATTCCAGCTTGATCAGGATCTAAACCATTAACAGGGTCAACATAAATTACTGATGAAACTGGCGGTAATTGGGCTTGTGCTGCAAAGGTGACACCCAGTAAACTAGATATAGCTAAAGTTGTCACCAAAAAAGAGGTTCCTAATCCAAACTTGTTTCTCATTAATTACTCCCTGACTTGAGGAATACATCTTTTATTTATTACATAATACACTATAAATACTAAAATTTTATCAAAGTTAACATATAAATTTTATATAAATTTTTCCCCTCTTTTCGCCTCTTTTCCCTCGTTTCCCAAAAGAGCCAGGGAATAGCAGCGGGAACTTCTACTGTGTTTACTGTATTTGCGGCTTTGCCGCAAATTCTCCTTCCCAGATGGAGTCTGGGAAGGAGTTCATCAGTGCCAGAGGCAGATACAAAAGATTACGGGTACAAGAGGTGATTATCAGGGCTTTAGCCCTGACTAAAAACCAAAAAATTCAAAAAAATTATATTTTTTTGTGCCACTTGCATAAGTCATACCTGAGTCAAGAACCGTTCAGATTTACCGTCCTACAGAGTACGGACTATAAAAACCTGGACTTTGTTAGCATTTTTTAGGTTTTTTAGGTCGGCATAGCCAGCTTTGTCACCTACCACAATTCAGCAACTCCCAGGTATTGTTCAGAGTTGCGTCTGCGTAATTAAAGGTTATTTGATCACAGTTTTCAATTGTTTGAGTATGCCACCAATGCCGACGAAACCGCCATTGCGAGAGAGATTCTTAACAGCTTGCGGTTGACTTTGCAGGATAATCGAGTTGTAGGCAACAATAGCGTCGTTTAGCTTATTGATATTGACACTTATGCCAGCGCTGCCTTGAGCAATGATAGTAACCGGTTTAAAAGGTTTGGTGCTGGCTACTAGCTGTCCTGATGTTGCTAGGGCTAGGGGCTGATTTGGCAAGGAACCTTTAGAAGAAGCAAACAAACCAGTTAGGGCTGTGACTAGTGCTGTTGCTCGTTCCAGGGTAATACCCCCAGCAATGAAGCTGTTTGTTACGTTAGTCGCAGCCTGTTGTGCACCAGCACCACCTGTCAATAGCGTAGCAATGTCAGCAGCATCAACACTTCCTGTTGTACCACCTGTTGTACCACCTGTTGTACCACCTGTTATACTGTTAAAATTCTGAATAATAGCGGCACCCAACTGATTGATTTCAACCTGGTTTTGTGCGGCAAGGATGAGCACAACAGTCTTTCCCGTTTCACCATCTGTGACAGTGAGGCTAGATGAAGTTGATTCTACGGTCGCTGCTGTAGGTGCAACTGTTGCAGTTGTGTCACCACCTGTAGTTGTAGCCAAGGACAGCTTTCCGTCCGTGGAAATACCAGCTGTAATGGTAATTTTAACACCCGGTATTATAGGAATGGTGACAGGAGTTCCCGCCGTTGTTGTTGCTTGTGTTGTTACGGCTGTTGTTGTTACTGTCTCTCCTCCTATCGTTGTTGTTGTTGTTGTCGTTGCTGCTCCTGGTGCTCCTGCTGCTGCTGCTTCTGTTGCTGGTGTTCCTCCTCCTGCAGCTGCTCCTCCTCCTGTTGGCAGTGCTGCTGGCGGCACTGAGAAAGGGGTAATTGTTGAACCTTGCAAATTATTATTGCCACTCCCAGAGCCAGGTGCATTACCTCCAGCTTGGCTGGGTAATTGCCAGACGGCTAATGTTAATGGACTCAGACCGAGAGCAAAAATGAGATTTCTGATTTTCAACATGATGATTCTTTAAATTCTAAATATTCTAGATATGGAAGTGTTTATTTAGGCAAGAAATTGAAACCATAACCAATGCTAAAGGCAAATATCGTGCCGCCCGTGCTATTATCTGTGAGATCCACACCTTGGAGTGTAATGGTTAAAGGTATGGTTGGTACAGGAACTAGGGAAGCACCAAGGTTTAAACCAACTCCACTCCAACCTAGACCCACACCGACTTGGGGATGAACTTGCACACCGACTCCACCAAATACACCAGTACTGGCATTACCTTGGCGGAAGCTGCCACCCCCAACCCCAGCCGAGAAGGAGACGGGCATTTTATTCACAGAGTCATTAGGCTTCAAAAGGGAGTAACTTGTCACCACACCATAGGCACTGGAAGGTCCGGTAGGGTCAGTACCATAATTGGCAAAGGTATTCCAGCCAGCAGCTACACCAACTTGATTGGTTCCTTTAGCATAGACAATGCGGTGAGCTTTGAGGTCAAAGCTGCCATTAACTCCAAATTTTCTGATACTATTGTTGCTGTAAGCGAATTCCAGACCAACTAGTTTCTGGGAATCTCCTAAACCAAAACCGAGACTAGTACTACCGTCGATCACATTTCTCGTTTTACCAGCGGTCGTTCCTGATAATCCTACAAATGCGTCACTCATGTTAGCCCCGAAGGCACTCGGCCCAGCAAAACTGAGTCCAGGTGGGTAGGTGGGCTTAGGAGCTGGTGCTACTTTGAGCTTAATCAGGGGTTCAATTAGTAAATCCTGGCGGATTTTATTAACATCATCTGGATTACCTTCTCCAGTTTGTGCAATTAGCTGTGGTTGGTTTTGCTCAGGAACAGATGCCACTGTTTTTTCTAATTCTGCGGCGGCGACTACTTGTTTGGTATCGGTTACAGAATTAGCTTTTGCAGTTTTATCGGTGCTTAATTCACTGTTCTGGTTTTCAGTTATTATGTCATCTGCGGCAGATGCGGAATTAACTGAAATGGCTGTGGTCAGGAACA
>NZ_BJCF01000077.1 GCF_005402965.1 Dolichospermum planctonicum | reverse complement strand
CACCACCCCCCTTTTAATGATATGTATTCTCATTAAGCTTATTTCTCTTTAATTGATCGTTAGTTATTATGTACTACTATCTCTGCTTTTTTGATCTGTGACAGTTCAGGGTGCGGAATGTGGGATAAATCACAAATTGGGTATCTCAAACGTCTTATTAATGTACAGATCAAATTACCTCATCTACCCTTAGTCATAAAAAAAATGAATCTAGGTCGTCTTACCTTCTTCACTGTTATCACCGCTTTAAGCAGTATAGCCCTCAATTCCCAAGCCCAAGCCCAAACTGCTGATGTTGATTTTTTCGGTGTTATTCCCGCAACTTGCGCCGTCAACAGCATCACAGCCGGAACCTTAACAAACATCATTGACGGCACCCTCAACCCCCTCAGATTAGAAACTGACACCGTGGGTAACATCAACGTTACCTGCAATACTGGCGTAAAATTTGCCGTTACTGGTATTGAAAATAATGGCAGTGACTTTACAACCAAAGAATTCAGTAATATTGATGTCATCACCGCCAAAGTAGAAGACTCCAGCAATACTGAGGTCGCTACTGGTAATATTTCCCCCAGTGCTGGCACTACTAATTTAAATACACCCGGAGCATTACAACCAGGTCCTATCACCGCTAACAACTATGGAGTCAAGTTGTCTTTACAAGGTAATGGCGACAATACACTGCCCGTAGGGATTTACAGAATTAGAGTCAAAGTTGGTCTCTCACCTGAGTAATTTGACCATAAACAACCAGGATCACAAATTCTCACACCACAATCAAAAGACAACCTCTGATAACAAACACACAAGCACAAAATTATGCCAACTATCAACCAATCAAATTTTACCTTCAATGGGTCTGCCAAAATTGGAACTGGTGCTTCACCTATCTTGCGCTTAACTGACGCTACTATGCAGGCTGGCAATGCTTTGCTAAACAGTGCAATTACTTTGTCAAATGACACATCTTTTAGCACCTATTTTAGGTTTCAAATTAGTAATTCTGCAGGCATTTCAGATTCAGACGGACCGGGAGGTAATGGATTAGCTTTTGTAATACAAACAAATAAAACTTCTATCGGAGGCACTGGTGATGATCTTGGCTATGGCGGAATTACAAACAGTATCGCAGTAGAATTTTCCACTTATCAATCGACAAGACTCGGTGATATTAACGGCAATCATGTCGGACTTGACTTAAATGGGAGTCTTAACTCTGTAGCTCAAACAGCTGTTGCCACTCGCATGAATAATGGCAATATTTGGAATGTCTGGATTGATTATAATGGCTTAAGTAATCTTTTGGAAGTTCGTTTATCTGAAACCAATCAACGACCAAGCACAAGCGTATTAACTTACACTCTTGACTTACCTACTATACTGAATAGCTCTAATGCTTTTTTTGGCTTTAGTTCTGCTCAAGGTACGGCGACCGGAGTTCATGATATCATTGATTGGGACTTAGCTCCAGTTATAACCAGCACTACTACCGCCACCTTCGCCGAAAACAGTACAGCAACAGTTTATACCGTCACTACTAACCTGGATGCAAGTACAACCCTCACCTATAGTTTATCCGGTAATGATGCTAACCTTTTTGACATCAACAACGGCATTGTCACCTTCAAAACCGCTCCTAACTTTGAATTACCTAGTGATAGCGGTGCAAATAACGTTTATGACATCAACGTTATCGCTAGTGATGGTATATTAAACACCACCAAAGCCGTAGCCATTACCGTCACCAACGTTAATGATGATTTTCAATCTGCCCTCAGCTACATATTAAACTCCAGCCAAATAGACCTAACTTTAACAGGAAGCGGGAACATTAACGGCACTGGAAACAGCCTCAATAATGCCCTTTTTGGTAACAGTGGTAATAATCTTCTCGATGGCCGCGCGGGTGCTGATAGCCTTGTTGGTAATGCTGGTAATGATACTTTGATGGGTGGTCTTGGTGCTGATACCATGACCGGGGGAACTGGTAATGATTCGTACTGGGTAGATAATGCTGGTGACATTGTGATAGAACTTGCCAATGAAGGTACAGATAAGGTTTTCACCAGTATCAGTTACACACTCACCGACAACGTAGAAGACCTGGCTTTACAAGAAATAGCCGGCAGTATTAATGGTACAGGTAATGGCTTGAATAATACCATTACAGATAATACCAAAGATAACGTTCTCGACGGTGGTGCTGGTAATGATATTATCAGAGCCTCTGGGGGGAATGATACCTTAACTGGTGGTTTAGGTACAGATACCTTAACGGGAGGGTTAGGTAATGATAGGTTTGTTTATACTAACTTAACCCATTCCTTGTTAGCTGGAATTGATACCATCAAGGATTTTAACAATAGTACAGAGACTGACCGTTTTGTAGTTAGCACTGCCCGGTCTGTGTTTAATACTGTGAGTGGAGTTACCGGACTCAATGCCACTGCCATTGGTAACGTATTAACTACTACTAACTTTGGTGCTAATGCGGCTGCATTATTTACCATAGGCTCAAAGAGCTATGTAGCTATTAATGATAGCACTGCTGGTTTTAGTGCTACCAGTGATGCCATTGTGGACATCACGGGATATAAGGGTACTTTATCTACTAGTAGCTTTGTGACTGTTTAAGCTAGGTAGCGGTAAAATTGCCTCAGATACCTGACTTCTTCAAGAAGTCGGGTATTTTGTTGGTAAAATAGTCCCGTAGCTTTCACAGTTAGGGTGGGGTAAAAAGTCCCCATTTCTCAACTATAAAACAACCAAAATTAACCAACAAAAAGCTAAAATCAAAAAAGCCATAGAACTATTAAAAGAATATCGCACCTCCCTCATTACCAATGCCGTCACAGGTAAAATAGATGTAAGCCTGCTATACCCTCACCCCAGAAACAATCATGACACAACAAACTTATCAACTCCCCTTAACCTTTGAGCAAATCCTTAATCTTGTTTTACAACTTCCCAAAAAAGAACAACAAAAACTCATTCAAGAAATAAAGAAAACTTCTTTAAAAAATGAAGACGAAAATTTATTTAACTCCTAGAGAATTTCTAACTCTCGATTAATCCACATTTACACTTCACAAATCATGCACAAAGAACTCGAATTTGAAAACATTATGGCTTATTCCCATTCCCACCTCCTTTTTCTCAATCAATTGCTTTTAATAGCTCTTAAAAGGGTATTTTTTCATAAGAGGCATAACTTCCTTGTCTACTTTCCCTCCCTGTCTTCCAAGTCTTACCCTGACGACAATGTAGAAAACCTACCTTTGTGAAAGGGTGAGGGTAGGGTAAAATAGTAAAATGGCAGACGCTGCTTTTATAGTTTCTAAAATAACTATCACTAAAATATATGACAACCAACCCACCAACTCTCACTTATACCCTGGAAGAAATCTTGTCTCGTCTGGATCAAAAGATCGAGAAGCAATTTACCGAAGTCAATCAAAAAATAGATCGGCAATTTACCGAAGTTAACCAAAAAATGGATCGACAATTTGCCGAAGTCAATCAAAAGTTTGTTGAAGTAAACCAAAAGTTTACTGAAGTAAATCAAAAGTTTGCTGAAGTAAACCAAAAACTAGAAACTATTGATAGTAGACTAAATAAACTGGAAATTGGCCAGGCAGAACTATCAGGGGAAATTAAAACCTTAGATAAGAAACTATCAGGGGAAATTAAAACCTTAGACGAGAAACTAACTGGGGAAATTAAAACCCTAGAGGAAAAAGTTATTGGTATTGATAAAAGACTAGATAACCAAGAATTTATTAATCGTGGAGTTCTAGTAGCAGTGATTATAGCCTTAATTAGTGGAGTAGTCAAACTATTTGGTTTGTTTCCCACTGGTAAAATTTGAAGACCCTAATTGTCTATAAAACTCAGTTTCAATCATGGAAAATATGAAAAGAAAAATTGCGAAAATTCTGCCCTTACTCTGTTGGTTTACCCTCGGTTTTACCCCTATGGTAGCCTACGGTCAATTATCTGTTTCTCCTTTAACAATTCAACGCAAAGCAGAATCAGGACAAGCTAGGGGAGTGATTAACATTTCTAATAATTCTAATAAACCCTATCGAGCTAGAGTTTCCTTGTCACCCTTCACTTATAATCAGGAAGGACTGCAAGTTTTACAATCTAGTCCCAATGACTTAACACCCTATTTAACCTTTTCTCCCCGTGAATTAGTCATTGCACCAGGACAACAACGTTCAATTCGTTTTAATGCTAGGTTACTTCCTAGTTTACCCCAGGGAGAATATAGAGCTATGTTCTCTGTGGAAGAACTTCAGGATAATAGTTCTACTCAAGCAAATCAGGTTTCTGTTGCTGTCAATATAGCAGCAACAATATATGTGATTAATGGTGATTTTGTTCCCAAAGTGGGAGTAGAAAAGGCATTTTACGATGGAGAGAAAAAGCAGATTAGATTATTAGTTAATAATACAGGTGAAGCCACAACCCGCGCTAAAACTGAGTGGAATTTAAGTCAAGATGGCAAAACAGTTAATTCTGGTAAAGTAGAAGAAACTACTATTATTGCCAAAGGTGAACGGTATATTCAAATATCCTATCCCCCCCAAGGAAAAACCTTGACACCTGGTAATTACCAACTCTCAGGAAAACTATCTTGGAATGCTAAAAATGCAGAAAATTTACCCTTTAATCTCAATTTAACTGTGTCTCCAGCAGATATCAATCCCGGAAAAAAACCTCCACAATAGATAATAGAATATTTAACCAGTATTGGGTTGTATTGTCTCTTGTTTTACTCTTGTTTTACAAGTTTAGGATATTTTCATTGTTGTGGTAGAATCCGTTAATAAATCTCATGTTGTATCAAAGGGTATTCTACCCCATTTCTTAGTCCACTCAGGTACAAACTGATCTGCGTTTATCTGCGTTTATCTGCGTTTAACTTCCCGATTCCTGTCCTAACTAGCACATTCTACAAATAAGATGTGTAATACTATAAAAGTACCTGATCATGTATCAAACATTTATTTATCACCAAAATAAAAATATATGACCACTAACCCACCAACTCTCACTTATACTCTGGAAGAAATATTATCTCGTCTTGATCAAAAGATAGAGAAGCAATTTGCTGAAGTCAACCAAAAAATGGAGCGACAGTTTACCGAAGTCAACCAAAAAATGGAGCGACAGTTTACTGAAGTCAATCAAAAAATGGAGCGACAGTTTGCTGAAGTCAACAAAAAACTAGAAACTATTGATGGTAGACTAAATAAACTGGAAATTGGGCAAGCAGAACTATCTGGGGAAATTAAAACCCTAGAGGAAAAAGTTAGTGGTATTGATAAAAGACTAGATAACCAAGAATTTATTAATCGTGGAGTTCTAGTAGCGGTAATTATTGCCTTAATTAGTGGAGTAGTCAAACTATTCGGTTTTTTCCCTACTAGTAAAACTTGACAATTATAATTGTCTGTAATTGTCTGTAATTGTATATAGTATGTTTGCAGAGGAATCAATTAATTCCTATTACCATTTAGCGTCAAGTTACACAAGTTACAATTTTTCTGCTCCCATTTCTCAAGTTAATGATGCTTCTATTGCCCCTCAAGCAGCAGTAAAATCATCACCATTTGTTATCTTACCAATAGGAATTAATATTGGTAAACGCAATGTTTTACAATCTGCCTCCGTTAAAGGTTATGAAGACGGAGAAAAAGCTGTTGATTTTCCTAATTGGTTAATTCCTTTTCAAGATATAATTACAGCCTTAAATTTGACCGTTAGTACCTTACCGAATGGAGAATTAGAAATAAAAGGAGTGGGTTTAATCAAACGTATTAAACTCAATGAATTAACTTCAGATCCAGAATTAGGTTTAGCTATATCTATCGCACAAATTGAAGAGTTATTGCAAGTTAAATCTCAATTTGATATTGCAGCTTATTCTATCATACTAGAACCACCTTGGTTAAATTTGAAAGGCAGAAAAAATCGCCAAAAAGAATCACAAGTAATTATAGAAGGTTTACCTATTGTTAAAAGTCCTAATTTTACCTTCTCAACTATGGGGCAAAAAGTTAATATTAGTAGTAGAGAAAATAGCAAAGAATTAACTAATCAAGGTAATTTAAATCTTGTGGGTACAGTATTAAAAGGAAGTTGGTTTTACCGAATTAATCAACCTAATTTATTGGACAGTACCACCTGGAAACTACAAGAAGGACAATATTTAAACCGCAGTGATTTTCATGATTATGTAATTGGTTCTCAACCTACTTTTTGGACAGGTGAAACTAGGGGTGATTATTGGGGTTTGACAACCATTAAAAGATTTGGATTTAAAGCCGACAAGCTCAATAATAGCGCATTTACTCCCTCTCAAGGCTTACAAACTTCTACAATTAATCGCATTATTGAAGGAGCAGCAAAACCGGGAACTTTGGTGCAATTAGTTTCTGGAAATGATAATCTTATTTTTGGAGAAATATTAGTTGATTCTTCAGGAATTTACCGTTTTGATAACGTTCCCATTAATGGTGAAAATTATCGAGTTTTACTTTATGCTAATGGACAATTAGCAAGTACACCCCTAGAGAAAAAACCAATATTTCTGAATTTACCTGGACAATTAACTAAAGGAACATCAAGCCTAATTGTATCTGGTGGTATGAACAGAGAAACGAGAAATAATGACTTTTTTGGCAACTTAAATAATGTTCGTGGAGGTATTGCTTATCGTCATGGAGTTATAGATTCTTTAACATTAGGAGCAGGAATCATTCATGATCAAAGTTTATTAGGATTAGGTGAGGTATTTTATCAACCTAATAATTTTCCTTTCAAATTGGCTATATCTGCTTTAAAAGTACCAGATAAATTCAAATATAATGCTAATCTAGAATTTAAACCATCTTCTCGGTTAAATCTGAATTTATCCAGTAATGAACAGTTTCAAAGTTTTAATTTGAATTGGAATACGGCTAAATTTTTAAGTGTTACTAGTAGTGGTAGTAATCTCAATGGTATTATGAATTTAGGATTAAACCTCAATCAGAATATTGGTAAAATATCTACTTATTCAACTCTGAAAATTGATAATAAAGGACAATTAGACTGGAATTCTAACCTGCGTTGGCGTAATTTAGCCGCTAGAGCTAGTCCCACTGGTATCGGCTTAGAATTAAATTATCAAGGTTCTATTTTTAGTTTTTTCAAACTCCCTGAAAAGGAAAATTTAATTTTAAGTTATGAAACCAGCAATTCTAGCAATAAATATAATAATTTATTAACATTAAAATGGAAATATCAATCACCCTATATTAATCAACGTCGTCTCTGGGATTTTGATATCGGTTATGGTATCGGTTCTCAAGGTGGTGGTTTATTAGCTTCTGTTTCTACTTTTTTTATTCCCGGTTTATCTCTGCGTTTGCGTTATGATGGAATTTCTATGACATCAGATACAGCCTCTTATCGGCTGGAAATTGGTTCAGCAGTTAATTTCAGTCCTAATTTAAGATTTGGAGACTCTCAATTTGAACGTTTACGCAGTGAGGGTGGTATATTTATTCAACCTTTTTTAGATAAGAATAATAACGGTATTAGAGATCAGAATGAAGAGATTTATACTCAGGATATGGAACTACTATTAATACTGAATAATAAAAAATTTAGTCCTAGTTTAGCAACTATTACAAAACAAGGTGTTTTATTTAAAGTTCCTCTGGGTATTTACCGTCTTGATTTAGATCCTGCTGGATATCCTCTAGACTGGAAACCGGTTCAACCTGCTTATGCTGTGAAAATAGTTGCAGGTAGTTATACAACTATTCCAGTTCCTTTTGTTGCTTCTTATACTATAGCAGGAACTGTAAAAGATGCTGAAGGAAAACCCATTGTTGGTGCTAAAGTTGAAGCTATTGATAATACTAAATCATCAGTTGCATCTATTACAAATAGTGCTGGTATTTTCTATTTGGAACAGTTGCGACAAGGAACTTATGAGCTAAAAGTTAATAACAAATCTGTTGAACCGTATAGAATTACAATTAATTCAGATTCTCCTACTTTGCAAGAATTAAATTTAAAATTACCTGGGAGGATGTTTTGAAAGTTGCTAGGACTTACGCAAGTGTCACACCAAAATTAGGTGACAGGTGACAGGTGCTACGCCACGGGGACAGGTGGACAGGGAACAGCTAACAAAACGCAAAAAAACCGCGAAAAATTTGCTTTTCAGGTATTGACAAAGGATTTTAAAAATGTTATTATCATCTTGATAAGGAAGAACTATCTTAAATAATTTAAAAGCACCATTGGTAAAGACTTTAAATATAGCATAGCGATAGCGAAGCGCTGCTGCAAGCAGTTCGCCATATAATATATTAACGCACCATTTTAAATCATAATCAGAAAATCCCCGAGCAGAAAGAAGGAAGAAGAAATGATTTTAGTTGAAAGACATATCATTAAACAATCTCACCAACATTGGAAAGAGATTGATCAACTATCTTTCCTCTCAAAAAATTTATACAATGTAGCTAATTACATTTGTCGTCAGCACTTCTTTGACACTGGTAAGAAATATAGTCTCCCTGACCTTTATCATTTAGTTAAAGATTATGTAGACTACCGTGCTTTACCTACTAAAGTCAGTAAGCAAATTATCAAAGGACTAGTATCTACTTGGACTGGGTATTTTGAGGCTCATAAAGAATGGAAGAAGAATCCTTCTAAGTTCTTAGGAAAACCTAGAATACCTGGTTACAAAGATAAAGCTAAGGGACGTAATGTAGTTATCTACTATCATGAGTCAGTTTACAAAGCTGAATTGAAGAAGGGAATCTGTCACTTATCAATGAGTGATATTAAGATTCCAACTCAGGTAGATAATGTGGTTGAAGTGCGTTTAGTACCTCGCCCCACTTGCTATGTTGTTGAAATTGTATATGGGAAGCAGGAAGAAGAGCTATCTACCAGTGATTATGTAGCGGGTATTGACATTGGTTTAACTAATTTAGTAGCGTTAACTTCAAATCAACCAGGATTCAAACCTTTGCTGATTAATGGACGACCACTTAAATCAGTAAACCAGTTCTATAACAAAACCAAAGCTAAGTTACAAGCTCAATTAGGTGATCAACGCAAGACTAGTAAGTCGATTCAATTGATGACTGCTTATAGAAACAACTACGTTGACAATTATCTACACAATACAAGTAGAACGATTGTTAATCTACTTAAGGCTTGTGATCTTGGTACGTTAGTTATTGGTAAGAATGATAACTGGAAACAGAAGATCAATATAGGTAAAAAGAATAATCAGTCATTTACACAGATTCCCCATGCAAGATTAATTGACCAACTAACTTATAAATGTCAATTAGCAGGAATCAAAGTTGTAGTAACTGAAGAATCTTATACCTCAAAATGCAGTGCTTTAGACCTAGAACCTATAGAAAAACACTCCTCTTATCTTGGTAAGAGAGTAAAGCGTGGTCTATTCAAATCTGCTAAAGGAATCCTCCTAAATGCAGATTGCAATGGGGCAGCTAATATTGTCAGAAAAGTATTCCCAAATGCTTTTGCAAATGGGATAGGGAGTGTCGCCGTTACACCAATAAAGGTTATGCCTTTATAAAGTGTCATTTTGAACAGATGGAGATTTGTTTAGTTTAACACGAACGGTTAGGTTACCTGATATAAATTCCTATAACTGACTAATGAGTAAAACAATTGTTGTTAAAATCGGCACTTCTAGCTTAACCCAACCGGAAACAGGACAATTAGCCCTTTCTACTATTGCTACTTTAGCAGAAACTCTCTGTGATTTGAGACAACAGGGACACCGAGTAATTTTAGTTTCTTCTGGTGCTGTAGGGGTAGGTTGTGGGCGCTTAGGTTTAATGGAGCGTCCCAAAACTATCGCTTTAAAACAGGCTGTAGCGGCTGTCGGACAAGGCAGATTAATACGTATATATGATGATTTATTTAGTATAATACAACAGCCGATTGCCCAAGTATTATTAACGAGAGCAGATTTGGTACATCGTAGCCGCTATCTTAATGCTAACAACACTTTTCAAGAATTACTAAATTTAGGAGTAATTCCGATAGTCAATGAAAATGATACAGTAGCCGTAGAAGAATTAAAATTTGGTGATAATGATACCCTGTCCGCGTTAGTAGCTAGTTTAGTAGAAGCAGATTGGTTATTTTTATTAACGGATGTTGATAGATTATACTCTGCTGATCCGCGTTCTGTACCCGATGCTAAACCTATTAGCTTGGTTAGTAGTATGCAAGAACTGACAGATTTACAGATTCAAACCAGTGGCCAGGGATCTGGGTGGGGAACAGGAGGGATGATGACTAAAATTTCTGCGGCCAGAATTGCGATCGCTGCGGGTATCCGCACAGTCATTACCCAGGGGCGGTTTCCCCGGAATATTGCCAAAATTATGCAAGGGGAACTGATAGGAACACATTTTATACCTCAACCAGAACCAACCTCAGCCCGAAAACGTTGGATAGCTTACGGATTAATTCCCAGTGGTAAATTATACTTAGATTCAGGAGCGATCGCTGCTATTACGAAAGGGGGAAAATCTCTATTAGCAGCGGGAATTAAAGCCCTAGAAGGAGAATTTGACAATCAAGCCGCAGTACAATTATGCGATAGTCATGGCTATGAAATTGCTAGAGGATTAGTGAATTATAATAGTCAGGAATTAGAGCAAATTTGCGGCCGACATTCACGGGACATTCCAGAAATTTTAGGTTATGCAGGGGTGGATACCGTGATTCACCGAGATAATTTAGTTTTGATTTAAGAATGTCCTTTAGCAGATTAAAAGTAGTTTATACAAGAATCCCCGTCCCTTTATAGGGCGGGGAGCGTCAACGAACCACAGTCCCTTTTTTCCTGTTCTATATCTCTAATATCTTGTGAATCTACTGCGTTTAATCCCAATTTTTGATAATTCTGTTTCTAGCTGGGGTTTAGAAGCCCGATTATTACGCTGGTTAACATTAATGTGGATGTTTATTGGCTTAATTATGCTTTTTTCTGCTTCCTATCCCGTTGCGGATGATCGTCAAGGTGACGGTTTATATTATTTCAAACGTCAAATTCTTTGGGCTATAGTTGGTTTAATTATTTTCAATATCATTGTCAATCTACCATTACGAAAAATTTTGGGTGTTTCCCATTGGTTTTTGATATTTTTCCTGCTGTTAATTTTTATGACATTAATTCCAGGATTAGGAAAAAAAGCCTTTGATGCTGCTAGGTGGATAGCTATTGGACCAATTCCTATCCAACCATCAGAATTAATTAAACCATTTTTAGTTTTACAAAGTGCAACACTTTTTGGTCAGTGGGAAAAACTCACTTGGGGAATTCGTTTGTCTTGGTTGGGTGTTTTTTGTCTTGTGCTTTTAGGAATTTTAGCCCAACCCAATTTAAGTACAACTGCACTTTGTGGGATGACAATTTGGTTTATTGCTTTAGCATCAGGAATACCATATAAATACCTGGGAGGAACAGCTTTAGGTGGTGTGCTATTAGCATTAATCAGCATTAGCATCAAGGAATATCAACGCAAACGTATTATGTCTTTTATGAATCCTTGGGCTGATGCTACCGGAGATGGTTATCAGTTAGTACAAAGTTTATTGGCTGTGGGTTCGGGTCAAACTTGGGGATCTGGATTTGGACTTTCTCAACAAAAGTTATTCTATTTACCAATTCAAGATACTGATTTTATCTTTGCAATTTTTTCGGAAGAATTTGGTTTTGTTGGCGGTATTTTATTATTACTAATGTTAGCCATATTTGCGACTTTAGGCTTAATTATCGCCCTCAAATCCAAAAATCTGATCTCCCAATTAGTCGCAATTGGTGTGGTATTTGTCATGGTTGGACAATCATTATTACATATTGGTGTAACTACAGGTGCGTTACCAACTACAGGTTTACCCCTACCTATGTTTAGTTATGGTGGTAATTCTATGATTGCTAGTTTACTATCTTCTGCATTATTAATTCGAGTAGCTAGGGAAGGTAGTGAAGCTGAAGTAGTTCCTTTACGAAAAACACAACGGGAAAATCGATCAAGAAAAGGACTATTTTAAGTTTATTAATGTTGGGTTTGTTAGATTCCTGATTTATTAAAAAAGTCGGGGATCTGACTTGGAAAACATCCTCTCAAGTTGTTGGTTATTTATTAGTTATTTTCTATGATTTTAATTTCCTCTGGTGTTAAGTTATAAAGTTGATAAACTAGTTGATTTATTTCTGTTTCTAATGCGGTTGTATCCCACATTCCGCACCCCAAACTGTCACAGAGGTAAATTACGTAGAGAAAAAATTAAAGAGAGCATCAAAACAAACATATAAAGTGAAAAAAGGCATTTGAGAAACAGTAAATCACCAAAAACGT
>NZ_BJCF01000076.1 GCF_005402965.1 Dolichospermum planctonicum | reverse complement strand
GACGTTTTTGGTGATTTACTGTTTCTCAAATGCCTTTTTTCACTTTATATGTTTGTTTTGATGCTCTCTTTAATTTTTTCTCTACGTAATTTACCTCTGTGACAGTTTGGGGTGCGGAATGTGGGGTGTATAGAAAGTTAGTAATAATAGAGCTTTATCACCCCCAGTTGTCATAGTTTCTGTTGTTTGCACTACAAAATTAATAGAATTATTTTCTAGTACAGATTTAACTTCTGGCTGCTGCAAAAATAATTTAACATCAGGACTATAGTTACTTAATAAACCCTGACTACCAGCCACAGCTAGAGCAAGCCAAGTCGGAACTAACCAACTAGCTAACCAATAATTAGCTGTGAGAAATTTCTGACCAAAATGATGACGAGTAATCCAAATTATTGGTAATGTTAACCAACCTATTCCTAAGACTAAAGCTATTGGAGCATAGCTTCTAATCTCTGCTCCATCTCTAACACTAATTGGCAAAATACCTATATAAAATATTATGCCAATGATCAAGATTAATCCACCTAATCCACCAAATATATAACTTAAATTGCGAGGTAAAAAGGCATATTTCGTAGTCTTGATATTCTGGTTATAAATCTTACTTAGCCAATCAAATGCAAATCCTGCTAGTATTGATAACCAAGGATAGAGCATAAGTGCATAATGAGGTAAACGAGTAGAGGTTAGGCTAATTTCAGTTAAGATAATTAGAGGACAAATAACTAATATTAACCGATTTCGAGCCACAGGAAGACTGCTAACTAAAAATATTCCTAAAATACTAAATAACGGCCAAGGAAACGCTTTAAGAGGTATGTTCCATAAATAATATAAAGGCGAATGATCATTACGCTTTTCTGTAGCTATCCTAGTTACCAAAGCAAAGAATTGTTCAAAAACAATTGATCCATGATGTTGCCAGCTTAACCAAAACCAAGTTATTGTAGGAATTAAACCGATGGCAAATCCTATATATAACATTGGACTGGAAAGATGTTTATGACGGCGATGCTCCCAAATTAAATAAGGTAGTAGGCTGATTATCGGTACAAATATTAATTGACCTCGGATTAAAAACCCTAATGCCCAACTAAATCCTGTCACAAAACTCCAATAAGAACGATATTTAGGATTTAATTCTGCTTTTAGTAAACAGTAAATCCCAAAAAGAGCAATAGAAATAGTAATAATATCTGGGGCAACTAACCTACTAACTTGTAACCACAGAAAAGATATAGATAAAATTGCCGAAGCCAACCAAGCTATGGGTTTATTTAACAATATTGCTGCTATTTCATAAACTAGGAAAGTGCTTAAAACAGAAGCAACTTGGGAAGGTAGTCGAGATGTGACCTCATTAATATCAAATACTCTGTAAATAGATGCCAAAATCCAATAAAATCCTGGTGTTTTTTCATAGGCAAGTTCTGACCAAGATTGAGGTGTGATCCAATCTCCAGACTCTAGCATCCATCGAGAGCGTATAGCATAAGTAGTTTCATCATGAGCGATGAGACTGTGTTCCCCATTATTAAAAATCAGTAATGGTACTATCCAGATAACTAATCCTAAAAAATGCCAATTTGTGGGTTTGATAGAGATTTTCGCAAAATTAACCATTATCTTTTGTTAATATGATCCTTGCTTGAGTGCAGGCTTGGCATACTTATGATACCAGTCTACCGACAAAAAATCTCAGTTGGAAGGATTATAAAATGATAATGATTTGGTAATTTTGCTGTGATGATTTAACGTCAAGCACATATCAACCTAGTTTAAGCTTTATAGGCAACGCATATTTAATTTCCCATCTCTGGCCTCCAAATGTCTTTTACAATATCTGTCTAATGGCATTCTAGTCACGATAAAAATCCTGACATGGGATGATTTTGTAGTTATGGAAGTAGCGGATACTGATATTGGTATCGTCTTTAATAGCGCAGCATGATCATCAGCTTTTATCATGACTCATAAAATTGAGGTTCAATCTCTTAGGGGATTATCTGCACTCACCGCAGGTAATCGCCTCAAACAAGAAGGATATAATGAGTTACCATCTACCCAACATCGTCAAATCTGGGAAATTGCCCTGGAAATCTTTCAAGAGCCAATTTTTCTGCTTTTATTAGGCTGTGGTATCATTTACTTATTTTTGGGTGATGCTCAGGAAGCTTTAATTTTGTTAGGTTTCATCTTTTTTATTGTCGGCATTAACTTATACCAAGAACAAAAAACAGAAAAATCACTGGAAGCACTACGGGATCTTTCTAGTCCCCGTGCATTAGTCATTCGTGATGGAAAACGTCAACGCATTGCGGGACGGGAAGTAGTTCGTGAAGATGTGATTGTTTTGTCGGAAGGTGATAGAGTTCCAGCAGATGCTGTGGTGATATGGTCTACCCATTTGAGTGTTGATGAATCCTTATTAACTGGGGAATCTTTACCTGTTCGTAAGCAATCTGTCAGGGATACCACAGATTTAGAAAACACTATCAGAAGCACCACACAGCACCGTCCCGGTGGTGAAGATTTGCCTTTTGTCTATTCGGGAACCCTGATAGTTCAAGGTCAAGGAATTGCCCAAGTCTATGCTACGGGTATGCAGACAGAAATGGGGAAAATTGGTAAAGCCCTGCAAACTGTAACACAGGAAGACACGGTTCTGCAACGGGAAACTCGCAGAATTGTGAGTAAATTGACCTTTGTAGCGATCGCTATCTGCGTGGCTGTGATCGTTATTTACGGTGCATCTAGGGGCGATTGGCTACAGGGAGTTTTGGCAGGTTTGGCACTGGCTATGGCAATTTTACCTAATGAAATTCCCGTAGTATTGGCAATTTTCCTGGCTTTGGGGGCTTGGAGATTTTCCCAAGCTAGGGTTTTAACTCGGCGTGTCCCTGTGGTAGAAACACTGGGTTCTGCGACTGTTCTTTGTGTAGATAAAACCGGAACCCTGACTTTTAACCGGATGTCAGTTCAGCAGTTATTTGTATATGAATCTACAACCTTAACACCGCAATTTTACGATGTTGCCCTCCATGAACAAGAAGCGCTACCAGAAACGTTCCATGAATTAATTGAATTTGGCATTTTAGCCAGTCGCAAAGACCCCTTCGACCCCATGGAAAAAGCCCTGAAACAAGTGGGTGATGACTATTTAGCCAGAACAGAACATTTACATCAAGACTGGGAAATACTGCGGGAATATCCCCTCACAGGTCAATTATTGGCCATGTCCTGTGTGTGGCAATCACCAGAGGATAAATTAATAGTTGCTACTAAAGGATCTCCCGAAGCGATCGCAGATTTATGTCATTTTAATGACCAACAAATCCAAGACCTGCAACAGCAGATTAATCAAATGGCCAGGGCTGGTTTGCGCGTTTTAGGTGTAGCAAAAGTCATTGGACAACATCAAAAAAACAAAACCCTCAAGTCTCTTCCCCAAGCCCAACATGACTTTGAATTTGCCTTTTTGGGACTGCTAGGTATGGCCGACCCCGTGCGCCCAACTGTAGCCCCGGCCATTGCCGAATGCTACACCGCTGGTATACGAGTAGTGATGATTACAGGAGATTACCCCGCCACAGCCCAAAATATTGCCCGCCAAATTGGGCTAAAACCTGCCACAGAAGTGATTACCGGGGCAGAACTGGAAAAAATGCCAGAAGCTGAGTTACTCTCTCAAATTCAAACCGTGAATATCTTTGCCCGGGTCGTTCCAGAACAAAAATTACTGATTGTCAATGCCCTGAAACGCTGCGGTGAAATCGTCGCTATGACCGGAGATGGCGTAAATGATGCCCCAGCCTTAAAAGCCGCAAATATTGGCATTGCTATGGGTGAACGAGGAACAGATGTCGCCCGTGAATCTGCGGATTTAGTATTGCTAGATGATGATTTTTCTGCTATTGTTCAATCTGTCAGGCTGGGACGGCGAGTATTTGATAACCTGAAAAAAGGTATGGCTTATACTTTGGCCGTTCATATCCCCATTGCAGGGATGTCTTTAATTCCGGTCATATTTCATTGGCCGCTGGTGCTACTACCTATTCACATTGCTTTTCTACATTTAATTATTGACCCCGCTTGTACTATAGTATTTGAGGCCGAGCCAGAAGAAACCAATATCATGCACCGTCCACCACGTAATCCTAGAGAGTCCTTATTTAGCCGTCGGACTTTGAAATTAGCGATCCTGCAAGGGGTAAGTGTGTTGGTGGTGCTACTGGTTGTATTTGCTGTGGCTTTTTATTTTGGACATGGAGAATTTGATGCCCGCACTCTAGCTTTTACTACTCTCATTGTCTCTAACTTGAGTATGATATTAACTAATCGTTCTTGGTCGCGGACTATTCCCGAAATGTTACACACTCCTAATGCAGCACTTTGGTGGGTATTGGGTGGTGGTGTGGTGTTTATGGGACTGGTGCTTTATGTTCCTTTGTTACGCCATTTATTTCGGTTCTCTTTACTGCATTTTGATGATTTATTAGTTAGTCTTATTTCTGGGGTGTTTAGTATTTTGTGGTTTGAGGGACTCAAAGTTTGGCGACGCAGATATTCATAATCATTAATAATCATCCGCTTATCCAATTTTAAATGGCTTGGGATTGTTTAGTTTGTTGGTAACGGGTATGAGTATGTCCGGTTTGTTTAATCAAAAGCAAAAAGTTAAGTCTACAAATTGAAGAATTATTGAACGCAGATAACAGCAGATAACCGCAGATAACCGCAGATATCTAATGGATTTACTTGACTTCTGTAACTCGCCAGCTTAGTTTTAGGTTAACCCAGAAATTCCAAATTGTCGCCACTGCGATCGCTATAAAGTTAGCAATGTAGCGATTAGGAATCAGATAATTAAACACTAAATTCAATATCAGCACATTCAAAACTAACCCAGCCAAACAAACAACGTTGAACTTAATAAAGCGTTTGATCCGGGGTTTCCAGCCCTTCTGCTGTATAGAAACATCAGCGAATGTCCAAGCATCATTCCACAGAAAATTATTGAAAATAGCAATTTCACCTGCTAAAATTTTACTGCGTGTTAATGGTAAGGCTAGGGTTGTGGGGTCACTTAGTAAATAAAGTATTAACATATCCACAAATACGCCACTCAATCCTACTGCACCAAAACGAAGAAATCGCCCAACAGGAAAGTTGACTTTTTGACTAATTTTTCCTATTCTCCCAGTAGATAACCGTAATCTGATTAAATGTTGAATATAGTCTACATATTGTTTCCACGTGACTTTGCTTTCTCCTTCTGTGCGTTCCCGGAAAATGTAACCAGCTTCACCAATTTCCCTTATTTGTCCCCGGCCAATGACTTCTAAAAGAATTTTATATCCTATGGGATTAAGTGTAGTATTAGCGATCGCCTTTCGTCTTACCATAAAATAACCACTCATTGGGTCAGATACTCTACCCACAACTTCTGGTAAAATTACTAGTCCCAATACCTGCGCCCCACGGGATAAAAAGCGTCTAATTACACTCCAGCTACTCACACCACCACCCTCGACATGACGACTAGCTACTGCTAAATCTGCTCCCTGTTCAATTTTCTGCCATAATTGTGTCAGCACTTCTGGAGGATGTTGCAAATCTCCATCAATTACACCTAATATACTCCCTTTGGCCGCTTGCCAGCCACGAATTACCGCTGAAGATAGTCCCCGTTCTTCTTGACGACGCATGACCCGCAATTGGGGATAATCTGGGATGAGATTTTCCGCTACTTCCCAAGTGCGGTCTGGGCTATCATCATCCACTACAATTAGTTCATAATTACCAGGAATAGTCTGATCTAATAACCCACTCAAGATATTAACTACATTTTCAATGTTATCACGCTCTTTATAGGTAGGAATTACTACAGATAGCAGCATGATATTGTTTTCGTTCTTAGGGTCTGGTGTCAGTTCGGAAATTCTCAATGCACCGCAGGGAACTGATAATAGGGAATTTGATGAGTTTGTATTCATAAGCTACGTGGTAAATCTTAAATTGCCAAATTGTCTGTATAAAGCTTAATTTTCCATAGAGTATCATACACTTAATATGATCAAAACAAAGGGATATTGAGATTAAGGGTAAAGATGCACCTATTCGGTGAAAAGTATACTGCTATAATTAAAGAGATTTTAAATTTTAGATAACCTATTGAAAATAATCAGGTAAGAGCAATGGCTTATAGTGATTTTAGCTTAACTAAGTTTAGGAATAATTTTCATATTACAATTAATGAAGAAGCTGATTTATTTGCTACCGTAGAACCTATAGAAATCAGCGAAAAGTTGACTAACACTTTAGAAGAAACTACAGAACTCGCGTTAGCAATAAATACGGAAAAAGCACGCTCAGAAATGATTATTACGCCAATTTTATTAGAAGTAAGGCGTAAAGCTAATTATCAAATTAGTTTATTTTCTGGTACAGATTTTAATGTTGATATTGAGAGAGGTTTAAATGGTTATTGTGATTTTGTTATCAGTCTTTCTAAGGAACAGTTAACAATTAATGCTCCTGTACTAATTATTGTAGAAGCTAAAAATGAAAATATTAAAGGTGGTTTGGGTCAATGTGCAGCAGCAATGTTAGCAGCACAGTTGTTTAATGAACAGGAAGGTAATGAAATTAAAACTATTTATGGGGCGGTGACAACAGGAGATATTTGGAAATTCTTAAAGTTGCAAGGGACTGATATATTTATTGATTTGAATAATTATTATATTCAGGAGTTAAACAAGATCTTAGGTATTTTGTGTCAAGGAGTTTTGGGTTAAATTTCACTTCATCAATATTATCTATTGATATTGGTTCTCCTTTCAATTTATTATAAAACTTAAATAAGTCGTTTATATTTAATTGATCACCAATGACTAATATAACTGTTGATTCTATTCTTGAGTCTGCTTTAACAGATAAAGATATAACCCCGAATGATGCGGTATTTTTATTAAAACAGACCAGTCTAGAAGCAATTACACAAATTCAAGCTACAGCAGACCAATTACGACAAAAACAGGCTGGAAATACGGTTACTTACGTTATTAACCGAAATATTAATTTTACTAACATTTGTGAACAACATTGTAGTTTTTGTGCATTCCGCCGGGATGATGGTGATCCAGATGCTTACTGGTTAAACTGGGAGCAGATTTTGTCAAAAACTACAGATGCAGTGCGTCGAGGAGCAACTGAAATCTGTATGCAAGGAGGACTACACCCAGAAGCGCGAATAAATGGCAAGTCTTTACCCTACTATCTGAAACTGGTAGAAACCATCAAAAGCGAATTTCCTCACTTACATTTACACGCTTTTTCACCCCAGGAAATCCAATTTATCGCCAGATTAGACGGAATTTCCTATGCTGATGTCATTATAGCTTTGCGAGATGCTGGTGTCGGTTCTATGCCCGGAACAGCCGCAGAAGTGTTAGATGATGATGTGAGACGGGTATTATGTCCAGAAAAGATTAATACAGCAACTTGGTTAGAAATTGTCAGTACAGCCCATCAATTAGGTGTACCTACTACCAGTACCATATTATCTGGACATATTGAAACTCCAGAACAACAAATTGGACATTTAGAAAAACTGCGATCGCTCCAACAAAAAGCAATAGAAACAGGATATCCTGCTAGAATTACTGAATTTATTGTTTTACCATTTGTGGGACAAGAAGCGCCCAAATCCTTACGCAGACGGGTAGGAAGGGATCAACCAGTGTTAACTGATTCCCTGCTGTTAACCGCTGTCGCCAGAATTTACCTGGGAAATTATATACCCAATCATCAACCAAGTTGGGTAAAATTAGGACTGGCTGGGGCTACAACGGCCTTAAATTGGGGTTGTAATGATCTTGGTGGGACTTTAATGGAAGAACATATTACCACCATGGCTGGGGCTATAGGTGGTACTTGTATGGAAGTAGAAACTTTACAGAACGCCATAGCATCTATAAACAGACCTTACCAACAACGAGATACTTTATATCGAGTCATGGAAAATGGAAAATAGACAATTGGGGAGAACTAATAATTTTTAGTAACTATACCGATTCAAGATAGGATAGACGTTGATTTAGTTGTTTTACTTAATGCTTATGAAAAGCTATTGGTCGCGTCTGCTTTCTTTAGTGTTAGTTTTAGTTATCGGCTTAATTGGTTGTAGTGGTAGTCTTGATAGTTTAACTGGGGATTATCGTCAAGATACCTTAGCTGTAGTCAATACCTTGAGACAAGCTATAGAATTACCACAAGGTTCTCCTGAACAGGCCGCCCTACAAACAGAAGCCCGTCAAAAAATTAACGATTTTTCAGCCCGTTACCAGAGAAATAGCGCTGTTGCGAGTCTTAGCTCTTTTACAACCATGAGAACAGCCCTCAACTCCCTTGCGGGACATTATAGTTCTTATCCTAACCGTCCCGTTCCTGAAAAACTCAAAAAACGCCTAGATGCAGAATTTAAAAAAGTAGAAGCATCATTAAAACGTGGCGCTTAATTTAAACTGCGAGGATTGTTTTTTGATCACTAAAATTAAATATAGGAATCCTCAATAATTTGTTAACAACAATATCCCCGACTTCTTAAATAAGTCGGGAATATGAAATTCTTAACTTTCAAAAATCAAATAGGAGTCCCATAATGACTCAACTAAAAATTAAACTGACCGTTGAAGAATTTCTCGCACTTCCTGAAAATGATACTACTTATGAGTTTGTTGACGGTGAAGCTATACCTAAATATAAAAATCAGCAAATGTCTCCTAAATTTTTTCATGGCTCAACCACAGGAGCATTATTTATAATATTTATATTATTATCTACATGGGCGCAAGCAAAAGGTCGTGTTGTCGTGGAATGGGCTATCAAATTAACTAAAAATCAAGAAATTTGGATACCCGTCCCTGATTTAACTTATGTTTCCTACCACCGTCTTGCTGCTGACTGGCTTGAAGATGAAGCTTGTCCTGTTATACCAGAATTAGTGATGGAAATTATTTCTCCTGGTCAGACTTTTGGAGATATGATTGAAAAAGCCACTTATTATCTCCAAGGGGGGATTTTATTAGTGTGGATAGTAGATACAATATCTCAAACTATCACTGTTTTTACACAATCTTCTCTTCCTGTGACTTTTCGAGAACATCAAATTATCACTCATGAAATATTACCAGGATTAGAAATAACTCCTCATACCATTTTTCAACGTGCTGGTTTAATTCGTTAATTTACAGCAGTTCCCGATCTTATGAAGTACAGATATTAATAATAAAACTCTTGTGGTGCGGGCATCTTGCCCGCTAAAAGCCTACCTCATGAAGATGAAATCTGCTGTAATAATAAAACTCTTGTGGTGCGGGCATCTTGCCCGCACAAGGTGTACCTCACTCAAAGCTACTTGCTGTAAGTTTCAAACCCCACCCCCAACCTCCTCCCCGCAAGCGAGGAGGAGGCTATGATGTATTTGACATCATTAAGAAACGCGAAGTACAGATATTAATCATTAGTAATCTTTTTTCTAAATAAAGCCCTATATACTGGTTCACCCTTATTGAAGGTGGCTATTTCCCGTTCCGTGGGAACTGGAAAGGGATTTTCTGCTAACCATGTTGTTGTTCCTAGCTTTTCAAATGCAGGATGTTCATAAAAGCGATCGCACATTTCCTCTGCTACAAATTGTATATCAGATTGGAGAAAAACAACACCACCCACAGCTAAATAATTGGCTAATTCTGTTACCAATTCCCGTTGGACTACCCGACGTTTCGCGTGACGATTTTTAAACCAAGGATCAGGAAATTGAATTGTCACTTTTTGTAATCTTCCTGGAGGTAAATTGGATAACAAGGAAACTAGGGAGTTATTCACATTCGCAAACATATAATGTAAATTTTTTAAACCCATTTCGTCGCGGATTCTATTGGCTTCTACTACCAACGGTTCTCGAATTTCTAAGCCTAAAAAATTCCAATTTGCTTCTATTTGCGCCATTTTCAACACAAATCTACCCCTAGCACAACCAATATCTAAATGTAGTGGTAGGTTTGGTTGTGTATAAATACTTTCCCAGTCTGGAGAAGCGGTTGGGGTTTGAAATTTACTCGCAAGGGGGTTAACGTGCTGACGAACTCGAACAGGTGACAAAATTTACTCTCCTCAAAAATAAAAATCTTTAACAAATGTATACAAATATTATTAAGTCTAAATATTCCCACACTAGTATACACAGTCAAGGTTATACTTTGAGAATAATAATTTTTTCCAACTAGATTTTTAACATTTTCTTAACCCAATGAAACTCAATTTTCGGTTTGCTATAGTTAGCGATTTACACATTGCGCTTCCTGAAACTATTTGGGATCACCCTAGTCGTTTTCATTTGGTAGAGGTAAGTGTTCCGGCTTTTGATAGTGTCTTAGCACATTTAACCCAATTAGATTTAGATTTTTTGTTGATCCCTGGAGACCTAACCCAACATGGTGAATCAGTAAATCACAAATGGTTACAAAATAGATTATCTCAATTACCTTTTCCATCTTACGTGATTCCTGGTAATCATGATATACCTGTTTTGATGGCTAATGAACAATCCATTGGTTTTGCAGATTTTCCCTATTATTATCAACAATTTGGTTATGAAAATCCTCAACAACATTATTATAATCGTCAGATATTCCCAGGAGTGAGATTAATCGGTCTTAATTCTAACTCATTTAATGATCAAGGTCAGCAAATAGGCAGGTTAGATAATCAACAACTTCAATGGTTAAAAAAGGAATTAGCAGCAATTGGGGATGATTTAGTTTTGGTAATGATTCATCATAATGTGGTTGAACATTTACCAAATCAGTCTTGTCATCCCATGGCGAATCGTTATATGCTAGAGAATGCAGCAGAACTGAGGCAATTATTACAAGACTATGGAATTAAGTTAGTATTTACAGGACATTTGCACGTTCAAGATATCGCCTGTTCCCAAGGGATATATGATATTACAACTGGTTCTTTAGTCAGCTATCCTCATCCCTATCGGGTACTGGAATTTAACCGTGATCAATTAGGTAGGGAATCTTTACAAATTGTTTCTCATCGTGTAGAATCAGTACCAGATTTTCCCAATTTACAAACACTATCACGAAAATGGATGGGCGATCGCTCTTATCCGTTTGTACTCAAATTATTAACTTTACCTCCCCTGAGTTTACCATTAGACCAGGCACAAACACTAGCACCCGGTTTACGGGATTTTTGGGCGACCATTGCCGATGGTGATGCTATGCTAGAATATCCACACTTCCCCATTCATGTCCGTCGTTACATCGAAGAATATAGCGCCGTTAATGGTGGGAACACAGCTTTCATTGATAATCACAGTACGCTTTTAATTGGTCATTAATACCTCTTTACTGTCACCTGTCCCCTCTTTACTGTCACCTGTCACCGTGGCGTAGCACCTCTTTACTGTCACCGTGGCGTAGCACCTCTTTACTGTCACCTGTCACCGTGGCGTAGCACCTCTTTACTGTCACCGTGGCGTAGCACCTCTTTACTGTCACCTGTCCCCGTGGCGTAGCACCTGTCACCTGTCCCCGTGGCGTAGCACCTGTCACCTGTCCCCGTGGCGTAGCACCTGTCACCTCTTTACTGTCACCTCTTTACTGTCACCTGTCACCTCTTTACTGTCACCTGTCACCTTGTCACCTGTCACCTATTCTTCAAGAGAACGACAAATGGCAAATACGGAAGTATAACCATGTAGGAAAGTTCTACCACTGACAGGACCGATTTCACCACCGCAGAAACAGCCACCCATGGGTATATCATGGAGATAACGGCTAAAAAGTTGGGAATCAAAATTAGGTTGGCCATAAAGTCCTGTTCCTCGTCCTAAACAGGTAAACATTAAAGCCCCGACGGGAGACGGTTGACTAGTATTTTCATTTTCATTTTGATATTCTTGGAGTAGATTTTCTAAATCTTGGGACGAAGCCTCCGCTTCCCGCAAGTGAAATTGTAACCTTTGACCGGCACGAATGCGATCGCTAATAGCGATCGCCCCAGCTTTAGGGTCTACCCCCAAAATATTCCGAATTAAAAAATCCCCCGAATGTAAATTCATTCTAAATTCATCCATTGCTAAACCGACAAATAAAGAATGTTGGGCTAAAGTTCGATCTTCTTCACTCAAACTACTAATTAAATTTCGTAACACCATCAAAGGCACTTTTTCATCCAACTCTAAAATAATATTCCGTTCCGCTTTAGTGACCTGTAATGGTTGACCAATGGGACGACAACCTTGAGAAACAATAGTATCTAAGACGATATTCCCAGTTAAAGCTATACCTATCGTACCTTCTCGACATAACTTATCATTACAAAATAAACCCACAGGACCATTTATAAAGCCACTGCTGGCCTGTCCTCCTACCACCACCGAACCTGGATAAGCAAAATCTAACCCCTGCAATAGATCATTAGTTGCTGAACCAAAAGGACTGGACAAGAGAATAAATTGGGGTACTGGTGACGGTGGTACACCCACTAAATCAATCCAAGCATTGGGGGAACTATCGGAATCTGGCAATTCTTCAGCTAAAACCCACATTCCGCACCCTGAACTGTCACAGATCAAAAAAGCAGAGATAGTAGTACATAATAACTAACGATCAATTAAAGAGAAATAAGCTTAATGAGAATACATATCATTAAAAGGGGGGTGG
>NZ_BJCF01000075.1 GCF_005402965.1 Dolichospermum planctonicum | reverse complement strand
CACCACCCCCCTTTTAATGATATGTATTCTCATTAAGCTTATTTCTCTTTAATTGATCGTTAGTTATTATGTACTACTATCTCTGCTTTTTTGATCTGTGACAGTTCAGGGTGCGGAATGTGGGATAGAAGCAGATCCTCAACAACTGTACCAACTCCAAAGCGAACTTGAGGCTTTAGGAATATATCTACATGAAGAAGTTGAAAGGTTTTGCGAAATTTATTTTAAACCGAAACAGCGTCAAAGTCCGGCTGATCATCAAGGGATGAATGCAGCACTAGATCCAGCAGTTGATCGCTTTCGTGCTTTTAATAACGAGAAACCAGAGGAAGCGAAAGTTTGGCGGAAAAAACTCACAGCTTTTCGGAATTTGTACAGTTTTTTGAGTCAGATTATACCCTACCAAGATTCTGATTTAGAAGGACTTTACATTTTTCTGCGTTATCTATCATCTAAATTGCCACGTCGTCCCCAGGAAGCGCAGTATGATTTTGATAGCGAAGTCCAGCTAGAGTATTACCGTCTCCAGAAAATTAGTGAAGGTTCAATAGAGTTAAGGAAAAGTAATGCTCATCCTCTGGACGGACAAAAGGATATTGGAACAGGTATTGCGAGAGAAAATACTGTTAAATTATCACAGTTAATTGAGATTATTAATAATCGTTTTGGAACTGATTTTAACCAAGCCGATCAATTATTTTTTGATCAAATTGTGGAAACTGCTGCAAGTTCCGATGAATTACAACAAGCTGCACGGGTAAATTCTGCTGATAAATTTGGTTTGCTTTTTAGTCAGATGTTAGAGTCTTTGTTTGTGGAAAGAGTAGATCAAAATGAAGTGATTTTTGCCCGTTATATGAATGATAGTGATTTTCAGAAGGTGGTTGCAGATTGGTTAGTTAGGGAAGTTTATAAGAGGATAACTAAGAGTGGATAAAATTATAAGATTTTTCCAAATAAAAACAAAAAGAGAGCGTTTTCACGTCTATTTCTTGCTGTTTTTAAATTTCCTAATCACGCTTTTGCCGTTTAGCCATCGTTGCAAAAGGCAGGAAACAATGAGAACATTCCCCTTGTACCCAATCTGCGGGAATAGGGAAAGGGGTTTCACAATTAGTACATTTTATTAATAAACGTAAATTGTGGCGATGCCTTTGGCCAGCGTAGCCATCGCATCTAATTTTATCCTTTAACTGCCACTCCACCCGATGACAAGGAACTTCAGCATAACAAGCAGCACATAACCTAATTGGTCTAAGCTTCATCGTCATTCCCCCAGATGGCAGCATTTCTATTAACCTATCAGCATTAACTCCCACCACAGAAGCCAAAGCCTCCAACTCCTGTCTAGTAGGAAAAGGATTAAAATACAACTTTTCCCAACGTAAAATAACAACGTAAAATAACTGCACCCAGTCCAGTCAATTTACCCAACTGGGTAGAAGTTAAATAATTTTCTCGGCGAAAACGACCTAAGAAATGACTTAAACTTTCTCCATCCAGGGGTTCTACCTCAAAAAAACGAGGTTCATCCGCAGCAATTTCCATTATTCAAACCAATCTAAAACTTCAGTTAAAGTCTCTTTATCTATTTTCTTCAATCCTTTTCTCAAAGCTAAAATTGAAGCTCTTCTCAATACCCGATCTACTAAACCAATTTTTCCACTGGTTTTTTGATACAAAGGTAATAAAGTTTCATTTCTTGTCAGATTAGAAGGGAGAGGCAAACATAAAACCTCTTCTTCCCAAATTTTTACTAATTCAGAAAATCTTTTCTCTGATACTAATGGTAATCTATAACATTCTATAAATCGATCATGAATGTAAGGCTCTTTTTTAATTAGATTATCCAAACCATCCGTACCTACAAGAACAATGGAAATTCTCAGCAAGTCGTAAATTCGGGCAATTTCACTAAAAGTATTCAACTTGAGAAAATTTGCTTCATCAATAATTAGCATTTCCACCTTAGATTCTTTGAGTAGTCTTTGTACCCGTCTTCTGATATCAGTAAGTTTTCCCGTAGTTGACTCATACTTTAAACTTTCCAGAATCAGAACTAATAATTCACCCGATGAGCAATCTCCTGGAACTTGCATATACAAAACAGGTACAATATCTTTTTTCCCTCCTCTTTTTTGTGGCTTATTTAATAGTCTATATACATCACAAGTAACCGACTTACCTGCTCGTGGAGGTGCAACAATGCGACCACATTGTTTAGAAAGACGCAACCCATCTAACCAATCATGGATTTTTTGTATATGCTCTAATTCCACAATACTGGGAGTCAGGAGACGTTCAATTTCTGGCTGTAATTCCTCTGGAATTGGTTCATGTCCCCATAAATTTTGTACCCATTTCTGCCAATAATCGTCTTTCATAATTTGTGTTGTTTGGATAGGTATTAATAAAATTAATCTGTGAATTGAATTAAAAACTACTCATCATAGTCTTGACGTAGTTGTTCATAGTTGAAAACTCTAGGTCTTCGAGATTGTGGTGCTTGGGTTTTAGGCGTTTCGTCTGGAGTTTCTACCAGTTCTGTATTACCGAGATTGATGGATTCATAAACAGGATGAACTTGAGCCTGTTCTTCTTTTTTGCGTTCCTTCTGAGTCTTTTTCTTTTGCTTGATGAAAGTATCTCTATCGTGTATCTCTGCCAAAATGGATTTATTGCTGAGTGTTTTACCCACAGAATGCACTTTTCGACTAGCAGCTTTAGCCTCTTCTAAAGATAATTGCTCTGTTTCCCAATTCAACGCATGAGCAGCAGAAAGAAGCTCTTCCTTACCTTTATCTATTCGATAAACCCAAACAGTTGTAATATCCCTGGGATCATATCTGAGTAAAACACTTTCCCCAGCGTAAGCCGCTAAGTAGTCTCCTCGATACATAATATTTTCAAAGCTGAGATATCCGCCTTTGTAAATACTGCGTCGAGTTTTTTTCATCAAACAGACATCTAATTCACGCTCCTTCACTATTTTGGGTAGAGCAGGTAATCCTGCTTCCCATCTTTGGAATCTTGATTGTTCTTTTGTACGTGCATCAAGACGCTGATTATAGTTGTCAATAATGTAGCGAACTAATAATAGGTGTAGTTCCCGTAAAGTTAAGCAAGCTTCTTCTTCTGCTGTCTTAGGACGTTCTTGAATATTAGAGCCTAGATAACCATAGAAACCAGAGAGAAATTCTGTATTGATAGTGCCAAAACTACGTTCTTCAATACCTCCTTCACTGGGGCGATCGCGCAGATGACACTCAAAGCCTAATTGGAAACCAATCTGTTTTAAGTGGTCTGAGCGAAAATCTCTGCCACCATCAGTGAAAAGATTTTCAGGTACACCATAAGTTGCCCATTCACAATGAAGTTTGTATTCCGCACTATACTGCTTTGGCAAAATAGCATGGCGTAATGCTAGGGCTACCACTTGAGAACTTGGTGCATCAAAGCCCAAATGGATACCCATAATACAGCGAGAGTAACTGTCTGTAATTTTGGTGAACCAAGGGCGAGACAAAGGCTCACCATATTGATCAACCAACATGACATCTAGTTTTGTATGGTCACACTGCCAAACATGATTACTATGATGTACATCTAAGGTTTGCCCATCACGAGTTTTGTGGGATACTCGTGACCCCCGCCATCCAACATTTCGTACTTTCTGTTTTTGCTCTTTCCGCTCAATAATAGGGTTAAGAACTCTGTAAACTGTCATGTGACTGGGGTAATCTTCTAAACCTAGCTGTCCTGCTCTGACTTGTACCCTGATTGCTACTTGAGCCGGAGTCATTTTTTTACTACCCTTATTACCTTCTTTAAAAGTGCTGATCATAAATTTTTGCCACTCAGGGTCTATCCGATAACTGCCTTTATCATTTCTCTCAGTGTCAACAATTGCGGATAGACCGTCTTGTTGATACTTCTTAACTAGACGCTGGACAGTTCTGACAGTCTTACCCAGTTTTTCTGCTGCTCCCCTTAATTTCTGACCATAGGTTTTGCGATCGCATGGTTCAAGTAGACTTTGAATCACTTCCATCTTGAGTTTTGCTTCAGCCGAAAGTTCGGTAATAATTACGTTTGTTTCTTCTGGTTCATCATTCTGAATTTCTGCCAAATCATTGTTGTCATCAAATGGCAGAGATTCCTTGTCTTGATTGAAGATAGGTATTTCATCCATAGTGGGACTTAGACAAAATAGTAGTTCGCTATTGTGCGGGTACATCCAACTTTCCTGGGGTACAGGATGTATTTGTTAATATAAATGTATTATCATTTAACTATGATATCGCCTCTTACCCTAAAAAGCGACAGTTAATTTGTTATGATGCTAAAAAAATTTTATAATCAGAAAAAACTAAAAGGCGACGTACAATATGTTATTGTAACAGATAACGACAATTAAAATGTTAAATATCTGAGTAAATGTTTTAATAATAAAAACGCTGTAAACACTTATGCAGTGAGAATTTCAGCGTTCTTAACTTTAACGACATTATTTTGTTATAACGACAAATAATTTGTTACTCGACATTAATTTTCCACAACCCTTTTGGGATGCTGGTAATGAAGCTGAAGAAACGGCTAATAATCTTGCTAAAAATGTCAAAGAATTAACTGAAAAATCAAAGATTTAGAAACTTCTATTTTGGATTTTTCTCCACCTAAAGAAGTTACTAAAGTTAAACAGCAGATTCAAAAAATTAATGATGAAGTAAAACAGGTTCAAACTCAAGAACAAAATCAGCGCGACATTGCTAAGTAACAGAAAGCGAAAGGGGACGCTATTTACTGGAATATTCTTCAGTCCACAAAATTACTCTTGTCAAGCAAGATAGCTTCTTTGGCGGGCAAGATGCCCGCACCACAAGATTTTTATCAGATTTTTATCAACTGCATTGATCATTTCATAAATCAACAATCATCCAACCTATAAAAACTGGGTCAGGAATAGTCTTAGTTAAGAAACATCCGCACCTAAGGCTATCCTAATTACCCAAAATATCATTAAAGAGGCGATCGCTAACCAATCTGCCATTTTTAACTTTAATTCTTGCCATTTAACCTGATGTTCATTAGGACTAGTAAAACCCCTAACCATCATCGCATTTGCCATTTGTTCAGCCCGCAAAAGCAGATTTTTTAATAGTCTCTCAGTCACAATTAACCAAACTTTTGCTCCTCTTTTTAATCCTAACTTTTTCCAATTAATTGCCCTAGTCATAACGGAACGAACTAAGTTTTGGATTTCTTCTAAAACCAAGGGAATAAACCGCAAAGATAAAGTTAGAGTTAGGGTGATTTCTGTAACTGGAATATTCAATCTTCTTAAAGGCTGCATTAAACTTTCTATTCCTGAAGTAATTTCCTCCGGTGCGGTTGTGAGCAAATATAAATTAGTGCTGTAGATTAATGTAAAAACTATTGTACTCAAACTAATTGCTAAATCCCAAGAACGGCGACTTACTCTCACAAATCCCTGGTGAAATAACACATAGCTATACTGTTTATTACTATCTAATATTTTGGGAGTAATTTGGTTTTTTTTATCAGTGCTTGGTTGCGTGAGAATTTGCTCATTTCCAGGTAAACGGGACTGATAATTTATACCTAATCCATCGGGACTAATTGCGCCAATAGCTAATACCATAAATGATAATACCAGCAGCCAGCCCATTTGTTGTCGCCATACTCTGAGCGGAATTTTAGCAAACACAGTAAAAAGAATTAGCAGTAATACCAGCAATACCCGCCAATAATTATTAGCGAAAACATAGCTACTTAGAAAGCTCAATAACCAAATTAACTTAACTCGCGGGTCGAGTTTATGTAACCAAGTTTGCGGTTCTTCTAAGTAAAGTCCGATGGGTAGCGATCGCAGTAAATCCATATTTTTGTCATTGGTCAGTTGTCATTTGTCAGTTGTCAACGGCATCAAGTCCAGGAAGATGACCAACTGACAATAGTTATTTATTTTACACGAGTAGCTCGATTCGGACCACCAATTTCCATTTCTCGAACTTTCTTACTGCGCCAAAATAGACGAATGGGTGTCCCTTGAAAGCCCAACTGTTTACGGAATTGTCGTTCGATATAGCGGCGATAATTCTCATTAAAGCGTGTAGCATCATTTACAAACAAAGCAATAGAAGGAGGCTGACTACTCACCTGAGTCCCATAATATATTTTACCCTGACGACCGCCCCGGGAAGTCGGTGGTGAATGCCAACTGATAGCATCTTCTAGCACTTCATTAATTACCGATGTACTTACGCGGCGTTTATGTGATTCAGCGGCTTCATTGACCAATTCTAAAATCTTTTCTACTCTTAATCCCGTAACTGCACTCACAAAAATAGTATCTGCCCATTCAGTAAAATGTAAGCGTGACTCTAAATCTTTTTCATGGTCATAGATAGTATAAGAGTCTTTTTCGACAGCATCCCACTTATTAACAACAATAACACAAGCGCGACCTTCTTCTAAAACGCGCCCAGCTAATTTTTGATCTTGTTCGGTTACACCATCTATGGCATCAATCACTAATAAAACCACATCAGCCCGACGAATAGCTTTGAATGCGCGATTAATACTGAAAAATTCCGTCCCGTATTCTATATGTTTCTTTTTGCGAATACCAGCGGTATCAATCAACCTGTAAGTCTGTCCACCTCTCTCAACTATCGTATCAATTGTATCTCTAGTTGTTCCAGAAATAGGACTGACAATAGCTCTATTTTCACCGACAAAAGCATTTAGTAAACTGGATTTGCCCACATTGGGTCGGCCGATAATAGCGACTTTAATTTCAGGATTTTCCTCTACTTCTGTTGCATAAGGAATGTGATTCATTAACTCATCGAGAATTTCCCCCGTACCACTACCATGAATAGCGGAAATGGGGAAAGGTTCACCTAGTCCTAATTCCCAAAATTCAGCGGCTTGAATCACTCCTTGATCTGGGGATTCGCATTTATTCACGGCCAATAATACGGGTACTGGTTGCTGACGTAACCATTCAGAAATTTCTTCATCTGCGGGCATTAGACCGGCTTGCCCATCAACTACGAAAATCGCGGCAGAGGCTTCTGCAAGAGCCGTTAAAGCCTGTTGGCGAATTAAAGGTAGAAATTCGGTGTCATCATTAAAAACTAGGCCGCCTGTGTCCACTACCACAAATTCCCGATCATTCCAAAATGCTGGACGATACGTGCGATCGCGTGTTACACCTGGTTCATCGTGGACTATTGCTGTTTGATCTCCAGCAAGACGATTTACAAAGGTAGATTTGCCCACATTTGGGCGGCCGATAATTGCAACAATTGGCAATGGCATAAACTAGAGTTCTTTAGTGCTGAGTGTGTAGGTGTGCTGAGTTTTGTCTCTACGTTCTTCACCCAGCACTGTTTTAGAGAACTATTTATTGTATCATGGTTTTTGATAATTAGGAGTTTTTGAAAAAGTTGTTTGTTAGAAATAATTAAATTTGTTTGTGAAATCGGATATTATAGATAGATAAATCCCTGAATTTTTAGAGAAATCAGGGATCTAAATATCAGGATATTTAACTAGATTTCATTCAGAAATTGAAGCAACTGGATCTTCAATTTCAGAGGATACACTAGGTAATTCTAAACAATATCCAGCCCCATAGACGGTTTTAATGTAGCGTGGATGACGAGGATCGGGTTCAAGTTTGGTTCTCAAATGACGAATATGCACGCGAATAGTCTCAATATCATCATCAGGATCATAACCCCAAACTTCTCTGAGGATTTCACTAGGGGAAACGGTTTGTCCGTGACGTTGTAGCAAGCAGTGGAGTAACTCAAATTCTAAATGAGTCAATTTCACTGTTGTTTTGAACCAGATAGCCTCAAATCTTTCAGGAACAAGGGTAAGAGATCCATAGTTGAGAATTTCACTATGTTTTGCTGCTTGGGGAATTCTGTCAGTGCGTCGCAATAAAGCCCGTATCCGTGCTAATAATTCCTCTACCTCAAACGGTTTGGTAAGGTAGTCATCCGCACCAGCATTAAACCCTTCTACCTTATTTTGAGTTTGGCTTAAAGCAGTCAACATCAATACAGGAATCTCAGCAGTGCGTTCATCCCGACGTAAGCGTTGACAAACTGTAAACCCATCTACTTTGGGTAACATCAGATCAAGCATAATTAAGTCCGGTTGTAGCTGGAGAGCCAGCGCTTGACCTTTGATACCATCTTCGGCTTGACTAACATCGTAGCCCGCCATTTCCAAGTTGACGGCAACAAGTTCTGAAATCGCTAGGTCATCATCTATGACAAGAATCCTGGGCATTCTTAAAAATTATAACTACTTTATTTAAGGATAATTGACGTTCCCCTCACTACTAAAAGTTCGCTGTGCTAATTCTGGTAGAAAGTTGAGGGACTTTTGAGATCATCAAGCAAACCGTAAACTTTTGTTTTCCTTGATATATAAAAAGATTACCATCTTAATTATAAAAAATATGTTAAATCTAATATAAATATTAAAATCAGATCATTGTCAAATTCATTATCCTATTCTTATGTATAAGTACGAATATTTACCGCCATATTTTTTGCAAAATGGCATGACCATGACAACTTATACAGCTTTGTGGGCTAGTCGTGATTGGGAGAGTAAAACTACTCATCCAGAACCAGGATATCACGAAGTCATCTTCACAGGTGGACAAGGTGTGCCAATTTTTGGTAAGGTTGCTATTCCCCCAAATGCCCATAGTACAATTATTGGCACTTATGGTATTACTGGAGAATTAGACCAACAATGGTTTTTGCAAATTTTGGGACGCAAGGCTTACGCCCAAGGTTATGCTGTAGTATTATTTGATTGGCGGGCGCATGGTAAAACCGCAGAATTATCGCCAACATTGACTTCAGACGGTTTGTATGAGGGGGAAGATTTTGTCAGAATTGCGGAAACGTCCGCAAAAATGGGTTGTCCTCCGCAATTTTGGTTCATAGGCTATTCTTTGGGGGGACAATTGGCCTTATGGGGAGTGAAAGCCGCAGCAGATTTAGCACCCAAAGATATTGATCTTGCTGGTGGGGCGGTGATTTGTCCGAGTTTAGATTCCTGTCGATCACTGACTTATTTAGTTACGCACCCATTCGGTAAATATATTGAATCTCGCATTGCTAAAGAATTAAAAAAACTAGCTTGGAAAATCCATGCTGCTTATCCTGAATCTATTAAGCCTGAAGCTATTCATAGGGCTAATAGCATTTGGGCATTTGACGAAGAACTCGTTATTGAAGGTTTGGGTTTCCCTAGCGTCACTGATTATTATCAAGCCAGCAGTGGGTTAGAATTGTTACCTAAACTATCAAAACCAACCTTAATTCTATATGCTGCTGATGACCCCTTATTTGATCCTGCTATTATTCCTGATTTAGAAACCGCTGCTAGGAAAAATCCCGATATAGATTTATTACTCACTCGTTACGGTGGCCATGTTGGTTATGTGAGTAGCAAAAGATGTCAAAATCAATATCAAGATCCTGATCAATGGTGGGCTTGGAATCGCGTTTTACAGTGGATAGAAATAAAACGTCACCAAAAAATTGAACAGGTTTCTCTGGAAAAAAGTAACTCTTGCGTCTCTTTTATGGTGATTGAGGATTGATTATCACAAAACTCTTACGGGACAAAGGTGATAAACAATTATCCCCATATTTTCAGTGAAATGCGGACACAATAAGGCTTTCAATGATTTTGACCCAGGTTTTCCATAAAATGTCCGCAAGAACCATTTTTTCCCTGTTCCCCGATCCTTCCTGTTCCCTTCTCTCAACTTCTCGGTTTAGCATAACAAGTACCGAATAACCAAAAAAGTAAAGTTTAATTATTAAGAACTGTGTTTAATTGTAATTGGCTACCTGCACCTAAAAACTTAAATTTGTCATTACATAATGTGCATCTTTGGCGCATTAATTTAAATCAGTCGGAATCACAATTACAAGATTTTTGGGAAACTTTATCTAGTGATGAAATTGCTCGCGCCGAAAGGTTTTATTTTCCTGAACATCGGCAAAGATTTATCGCTGGACGTGGCACTCTCCGCGCCATTTTAGGGCGATATTTAGCTATTGATCCCAAACAAGTGGAATTTGAATATCAACCCCGTGGTAAGCCTTTTTTAGCGGCTAAATTTGCCAATCAAAGATTATTCTTTAATTTATCTCATTCCCAAAATTTAGCTTTGTGTGGCGTAAGTTCTCAAAATCTTGGTGTAGATTTAGAATGTATTCGCACTATGCCAGATTTAGAAAGTCTGGCCAAACGGTTTTTTTCTGCTGAAGAATATGAACATCTGCGGTTAGTTTCTTCTGAAGAACAAAAACAAATATTTTTCCGTTATTGGACTTGTAAAGAAGCTTATGTAAAAGCTACAGGAGATGGTTTAGTCAAGTTAGAAGAAATTAAAATATCTTTAACAAAAAATCAACCCAGTAGATTACTTGTATCAGGAGATTGGAATTTAAGGGAATTAACACCAACAGATAATTTTGCGGCCGCAGTTGTCGTTGCGGGGAGGAATATTAATTTACATTGTTGGGAATATTCACCTTTTGTGGACTATTAAATGGGTTTCCTGTCTCATAACTGAAGTCGCTTAAAAGCGACTGGAATTAGCAGTAATTTTGTTTTGAGGGGAAATTCGGCCAAGGTAAACTAAGATTTAGTTTGGGTAGAGTCATGACTAAACTTTCTGAAAAACTTATGTTTACTGTGGCCTGACTAATTGATGAATTTAACTCATACCAAATGATTACTTTTTCAGCAACCCTTAATTAATCATCTCAACTCCAGTAGAAAAATCACAGTTTAGACATTATTCAGATGCTAATAATTCCCGAATTATCCGAGTTACAGCTTTTTGAGTGACGCGATTAGCAATTTGTTGGCCTAAACGCTGTACTCCTGGATTAACAATGATTTGGGCTAATTGTGGGGCTATTTTAGTAGCATCAAAACCTTTAGTTTCTCGCAGAATACCAGCAATGCGTTTAATATATTCTAAGGTTTGTTGTTGTTCAACTGTTGCTGATGGGATTTGATTTACTGCTGTTAATCCTACCCTTTCTCGGAGTATATAGGTGAAGTTATGTAAAGCATTTTTACTAACAGCGTCTACACTATTGAAAAATTCATCAACTAATCTATCACGAATAAATGAACCGCGTTCTGAAGAAAGAAATTCTACTCCTTGATTGAGGACTAAGTTAAGATCATATTCTTGGTTACTGCGGGCATTTTTTAACAAGTTTTCCAAACGATTCCAGCGGAATTTACCATCTTTAAAAAGTAACTCTTTTAATGATGTTCTTAACTCATCTGCTGGATCTGTTAATAACCGTTTAGCAACATAAGGATAGGCTTCGCTGAGAACTTTGAAGTTGGGATCTATATAAATTGCAATTCCTTCTAAAGTGACAAGAGAACGAATAATTAAAGCGTAATAAGGTGGAACACGGAAAGGATATTCATACATTAAAGCCGATAAATCATCGGTAATACTTTTAATATTCAAATCCGCTACACTTGCACCTTCCGCGTTAGCAAATACCTTAGCAAAAGCCGGAACAATAGGAGTAAGGTCTGTTTCTGGAGTCAGAAATTCTAGCTTTACATAGTCTTTTGCTAAACTATCAAATTCTCGGTTAACAACGTGAACAATTGCCTCAATTAAACCATAACGTTGGGCTGGTTTAACTTCGCTCATCATGCCAAAATCAAGATAAGCTAATTTACCATCCATAGTAGCTAACAAGTTACCCGGGTGGGGGTCAGCATGGAAAAATCCATGTTCTAATAATTGACGCAAGGAACACTGGACACCAATTTCAATTAAATACCGCGCATTGATTCCTAAGGCCGCAATTTTTTCTGGTTGAGTTAATTTCAAACCGTTAATCCATTCCATCGTTAAAACCCGACGGTTGGTGTATTCCCAGTAAATTTTTGGTACATAAATATCCTTCATGTTACCATATAACTCAAAAAAGCGTTCGGCATTTTCCCCTTCATGAATGTAATCCATTTCTTCAAAAATGCGATCGCCCAATTCATCTAAAATCCCGACTAAATCACTACGTACCCGCTTGACTTTGCGCTGTACCCAACCAGCCAGATTTCGTAAAATATACAAATCTATAGTAATTCGTTCCCGTAAATCTGGACGCTGAACTTTAATCGCTACCTCTTCCCCAGTTTTCAATTTTCCTTTATATACCTGTCCCAAGGAAGCAGCCGCAATGGGTTGAGCAGACAATTCTGCATAAATTTCCGTCGGTGGCGCTCCTAGTTCTTCTTCTATAAACTGGTAAGCTATTTCATTAGGAAAAGCCGGTAATTGATCTTGCAGTTTAGTCAATTCTTCTAAATAAACTGGTGGGACTAAATCTGGCCTAGTAGATAAAGCCTGACCGATTTTAATGTAAGCCGGACCGAGTTTTGTTAATAATTTTCTGAGTTGAATGGCGCGACGTTGTTCATTTTTTACCAAAATTCCCCATTGCTTATCCCACCACAAGCCAAACACAAAGGAAATTGTTGGTTTAAGAACCGTCAAAATCCGCCCTAAAACTTGTAAAAATCGTCCACTATATTGTTCTTGTATTTCCACAGGATCATACAGCACTGTCTCTGGTTCAGTTCCTGTTGTCACTCGCGGCTTATGTCTCGGCCGTCTGGAGACTTCCGCTGACTTGATTACTAAAGTCTCTGCACTTTTTTCCGCTATGACTTCAATTACGGACAATTCGCCTCCGCGACTGTCCTCCTGACTTGTTCGAGAACTAGGGGGAAGTGTCTTAACCATCATGAAGAAGCCACCAGTTAAATCAACGTTGTTAAATATTGTAACAATATCTTGTCTTTTAGAAATATTTTTGTCAATTATTATCTTTCATGTTTTTGTCAGATACAGCATATTTTAACTTGATACATTACGATTAAGAACATTATGATAGTGGTTTTTTGCTCTTGTAGAGCAGCAGAGGAGGCCGAGAAAAGAGAAATATAGAGGGTTTTTATCTAAATTTGGGACTTTTTTATTTGCAAGTCTCTTCTTAAATTACAAGATTGATTAAATAATTTGCAGATTTTGTTATCGGACTATAAGTTATTTGTATAGGACTTTGACAAAAAAGAACTTTCTCAATAAAGGGGGGTTCATTCTCATGATTATTGAGAATTTTATCAATAATTTCACGAGTTTCGGTAATTTCAGCCGAGGGGCTTGACAGTGTTTTGAGTTTCG
>NZ_BJCF01000074.1 GCF_005402965.1 Dolichospermum planctonicum | reverse complement strand
CACCACCCCCCTTTTAATGATATGTATTCTCATTAAGCTTATTTCTCTTTAATTGATCGTTAGTTATTATGTACTACTATCTCTGCTTTTTTGATCTGTGACAGTTCAGGGTGCGGAATGTGGGTTTAATCAAATTATCCCCTTATCCCCAGAGTTTCTAGTCCCTCGCACCAGACAAAATTACCATGACAAATAGCCCTCTTTCTTCTATGGAGTCCATTAACGCCGCCATTAACAGTCATAATCCATTTACTAACGCTGGGATTGTTAAAGAACAAGATGTTTGGGGAAAAGGAGTCCCGGACGTACCCACATTAAACGCTCATGCTTCTAATCAAGTTTTTAAAGCCATTCAATTTGTTCGTAACAGTAAATCTAGTCAAGATAAAGTGACTTCAATTGCTATTACTGCACAACAGGGAGTTGGGAAAACCCATCTTTTGAGTCGTATTCGTCATGAACTAGAAAAAGTGGGCGGTGCTTTATTTGTTTATGCTGGTGTTAATAACTATACAGATTTGAATTTAGTTAAATATCAATTTCAGCAAACTTTAGCAGATAGTCTGAGTAAAACTGGTAGCCAACAAGTTATGCAATGGCAAGAAGTAGCCGCAGCAATGGCCAACGAAGGTAGAGAAAATACTGTCAGTCCAGCAGTGTTAGTCAAAAGATTTGACATAGCTTGTGAAAAAAATAAAAACTTAATGAATAATCTGCAAAAACAGGTTATTAAAAATAAACCCAATACAGACCCCTATATTCTTAGGGCTATTCTGTGGACACTTTCAGAAACTCAAGCTCCTTATGCGATTAAATGGCTATCTGGTGAAGAATTAGCTCAAGCAAATGCTGATGAATTGGGATTACCTAATTCTAGTAAAACTAATCAAGATCGGGAAGCTGAGGCTCTGAAAAATATTCAACAAATTTTGAATTTAGTGGGTTTTTATAACTCAATTGTTATTTGTTTTGATGAAATAGATGTTAAAAACAACTCTACTGATGATGGTTTACCTACAGAAAGTGTAATTGCTAATTTTGTGAAAATTCTCCATGATACTTTGGTAAATTCAGACCTGAGCCAGGGTGTGGTGATTCTCACGGTAATGCTACCAGAAACATGGAGAGATAAAGTAAATTCTTTGCCCGGAGGTACACCTGATAGAATTTCCAAGTTTACACAACGTAAACCGCTAGACTTAAAATATATTAGCGGTGATTCTATGGTGGAATTAGTGACTATTTGGCTACAGGATTATTACAATGCAAAGGATTTAATTCCTCCTGATCCACTTTACCCATTTACAGAAACCGAACTGAAAGAATATGGAAAGATAAATAAACCAAGTGTTAGGGAAGCTTTGCGGTGGTGTGCAGATAACTTTAAGATTGAAACCGAGCCACTTCCAGATGATCCATTTACAAGATTTGAACTGGCATTTACAAGAGAAGGTGAGGTAAAGTTTGAGGAATATATAGAAGATAGTTCTCGCATTGCTGAAGCCCTATATTTTGGCTTTAATACTTTAAAAGGAAAAACTCTAGAAGAGGTAATGATTGTCGAAATTACAAACGATGTTCAACCTAAAAGAAAAAATAACAATTTTATCAACTTCAAAATTCTTGGCAATGAAAATGGTAAACCAGTAAAAATTGGTGTAGCAGTTGTTCAAGATTCTCAATCTACATTAAATGCGTGTTTAAAACGATTGAATGACTATCATACTTTTGATTTAACCCGTGGTTGTTTAGTCCGTTCTGAATCTAAAATAAAACAAATGAAAAAAACGGCAGCAACATTTAGTTTACTTGAGGAATTAATTAAATACAAGGGGGGAGAAAATGTAGATTTAATAGAAGATCAAATTCGTCCACTTATAGCCATATTAGCTATTTATCAAAAGCGGCAAAATTATCAATTAACAGAAGAACAAATTTTTGATATTATCTCTAAGAATAATATTACCTTTGATAATCTGTTATTAAGAGAAATTTTAAGTGATCCATCTGGTGAAATGCCTGAATTTGATGATGGTCTGGGCGGATTATTTGATGATAAAAATGATAATATTTCAGAAGTTGATGATGAAGGTGGTTTAAATGATTTATTGGGTTAATTATGAATAAATCTGTTTCAATTTATAACGCTTTATGTTTACCTGCTCCTGATGTTGATGCTTTAATACAAGGGCGAATTATTGCCGCGATTCCTCGGACATTGCTAGATTTTGGTAAAACATTCGCTCTCTATCCTGTAGAGATATCTACAGCAGAAATTAATAAATATTACCATCCAAATTTTTTACCCATTGCTAAAACTGCATGGGAAAAATTTCATACCCCCGGTATTTTATTACAACCTGAACAACTGAGTTTAATACCAACTCAAAAACAGTTACAACTACCGTTATCGGAAAGTAAAGTTTTAATTAAAGCATGGGCTAAATGTGAACTTTGTCAAATGCCAGATCAAACAAAACCATTAGATATTTTATCTCAATTAACCATCTGGAAACCAGAAAAATTTAAGGAAATATTACAAAAACATCCGCATTTTTTCCTAGCTTATTTGCGGGTTTATCATTTAGATAAACCTGATGAAATTTCAGCCATTCCTAATATTCAAGATAAATTAGGTAAATTTGTCAGTTTACCTAATATTTCCGCTTCTGAAGCTAAACCTGTATTAAATGATCAGGTATTTATTCAACGCAAACAACAATTAGAAAATCTAGAACCTCCTTTACATCCTGAACTGGAAGAATTACAAACTGCATTATCACAAATAGCCAATAATAACCCAGCAGCACAAGAATTAGAAAATGAAATCAAAGTATTTTTAGGTTGGAGTAATGCACCAATTATAAATATCATAGATGCTGATTTAGCTTGGATAAAAACCATTGCAGCATTAGGAGATAGAAGTATAGAATTAGAAGAGAAAAAAAATAATTATCAAGCGGGTACAGACTTTGAAAATATCTCTCGTCAAAGTTTAGAATTTTTAGGGTTTAATGTAGAAAATGCTTATAAAGGAGGTGCGGGAGGTTTAGATTTATATTGTTCTCAACCCTATCCTTTAGTGTGCGAATGTAAAGCAGGTAAAAGTATTCCTAGTGGTACGGTTCAGGAATTAATTAAACTTGGTGGAATGCACTTAGGTACACAACAATTTATCAACTCTGCAAAATTGGTAATAGGTCCCGGTAACGCTACCTCAAATACTCAGAAATCAGCGCAACAATGGAAAGTAAGTATTATTAAAGCTATGACATTACAAAAATTAGTTGAACTCAAAGCCAAATATCCAGGTACGATAAACTTAATTGAATTAAAACAATACTTAGAACCAGGACAAATTGATGATAAAATTAACGAATATATTGCTAAAATAGAAAAAGAGATAAAATTGCGATCGCATATTATCCAAGTTTTGAAAAATTACTTACAACTTGCAAAAAATGAACGCATTGGAGTAGAAGCCCTTCATGCGGTATATATAACTTCTAACCCACCACAAAACCTAGAAGATAGAGAATTATATGATATTCTCATAGAACTATCATCACCATTAACAGGATATTTGGGAAGAATTAAAGAAGATTTTTGGAAAAAAGATCGCTTTTATTATCTCCGGGATTTACCAATTAATTAAAAATAACTAATTCTCCGTATTTCCCCACGTACACTCATCAGAATTTTACCGAGGTAATTTTCCCCTGTACCATCAGCACCACAGCCCCAAAAATAGTCTATAGGTGAATCCTCTATTAAGATATTATCACCTGTTAATAACAATATCTCCCTAATATCAGCATGAGTCATAAACTTTTGTAGTACCGCAACCCGCATAACTTGAGTTTTTACCAATTCCCAATCTAGACGCAGACAACGAGAATCACAACGCCCTAAAGCAGCAGCTTGTTCAGGAGTAGCAGCAGCGTGAATTAAAGGTATAATTGGAGCATCTGGACTACCAACAAACTTTTGTGCTTGATAATAATGTTCAACAGTTGGCCAGTAAGTACCTTCGATATTAATACCGTGAGCGGAAAAATTAGAAAAACAGCCATAGGGGTCGGAAACCTTATAAAAGTAAATAGTCATGGGAAAAATTCTGAAAAATTTGTCTGCGAGGGTAGGGAATAGGGAACAGGGAACTCTTAACAGTTTCAGTTATCTGGGTATCCTCAATTTCCTAGATCCGATAAGGAAAAATGCAACTGTTTTGAGATACCATAAGCCAAAACCTTGCACTTTCGGCTCTTGAGTACATAAAGCCCCAAGTAGAAGCAGAAGTTTGTTCAAAATCTGGGGAAAAGCTGTATAAACCAGACATTGTTAACCAATTTACTCAAATTCGTACTAAGCTGTACCGCATTTAATTTGTATAATTATAGCGGTCAGGATGCCCGCACCTCAAGATTTAGCCAGATGAGGATTTTACAATTTAGCTGCGTAACAGCTTAAACTCAGAAATCAACAAACAGAAGATTTTCAAGTTATTGGTCAATCTTTCCGCATTTCCGTTTAATAAATCAATCAAAGAAAGCTGAATAATTTTATTCTCAGTTTAAATGCAGTGAAAATGTTACTGAGTTTTTAGAGTTATGGAAATCACGTCTCCGCAATACCATTCACATGATGTCTTATTTATCACCAGACATCCCATGAAATCATACTTGAAATTATACTTTAACCTAAAAAATGGGTCGCCCGGGATTCGAACCCGGAACTAATCGGTTAAAAGCCGAGTACTCTACCGTTGAGTTAGCGACCCTTTTGCTGTTTTTCCAACTTTATCAATATACCATAAACAGCCATGGTTTTGTCAAGGGGTTTCTAGAAAAAATTTGCTGTTAGTTGGAAAGCAGCAGTACAACTAGCTCCTGGTGCTAAAACAGTCAAGTTATCACCCGTGTTAAAAGCATTGCGGGTGGCGCTCCAAGGCTCTAGACAATAGAAGTCTTTACCCTTCACAGTCCAAAACACCAACCAGGTGGTAAAATCATCATAATCGAGGGTGAGCTTGAATTTGCGACTATGATCTGTAACAGCGGCAGATTTAGCGGTTAGTCCACCAAAAGCAAAATCAATTTCATCTTGACTAAAGTCAAATTTGCCATTAAAAGCGTGAAATTCCTTGGTTTTGTTGTCTTGATATTCTCCAGAGGGAAGTTCCACCTCTAGCTGATTTTTGTCACCACAGAGAAAATAAGGGTGGAAACCAGCGGAAAATGGCATGAGTGTAGATGACAGATTTTTGTATTCCTGACGGACTGCTAAAGTATTACCTTGGAGTTCGTAAGTAAAAGCCAATTGAAAATCAAAAGGATAAACGGCCTTTGTTTCTTCATTGCTATTGAGAACTACGGTAACACTGGCTTTGTTTTCTGTATTTTGCTCCGTTGCTGTCCAAGGCAATTCCCGCGCAAAACCATGTTGTTTAATATTATACGGTTTACCATCAACATTATAAGTATTATCAGGTAAATTACCGCAAAGAGGAAACAAAATGGGATTACCACCTCTAACGCTCAAATCAGGATGAGTAAAGCGTTCAGCGTCCATATAGAAAATTTCTTGACCTTGAACCAGCCAACTAGTAATGATACCGCCTCTTTCTGGGACAACTTCTATTTGTGTACCAGCGGTTTTATCTGACAAGATGTAAGTTTTGTATTGTCTTTGTTGAATGTCAATGGTAAACATGATTTTATTTGGTTAGTTGACAGTTGATAGTTCCAATTACCCATTACCCATTACCTATTACCCATTACCTATTACCCATTACCCATTACCAATTACCAATTACCCATTACCAATTACCCATTACCAGTCCCCACTCCCTAATTTATTCGTCTTCAGCAAAAATGAAGCGATATAACTCGCTAGGGTCAGGTTCGGGGCTACTTTCAGCAAATTTAACTGCTTCCTCAATAATACCCTGAATTTTCCTCTCAATATCTTTGAGTTCTGCTTCCGTGGCTAGATTTTGTTCCAGCAAATAACCAGCTAACTTTTTAATGGGGTCACGAGCAAACCAAAATTCTTTTTCTTCCTTACTGCGGAGTTCGTCGGGGTCCGCCAGAGAGTGACCTCGGAAGCGATAGGTCATGGCTTCGATTAAAGTTGGACCTTCACCAGCACGAGCGCGAGCTACGGCTTCTTGAGCCACTTGACGGACTGCTAAAACGTCCATTCCGTCCACTTCCACACCCATCATGTTAAACACACTGGCTTTCTTGTAAATTTCTGGTTGGGAAGTTGCTCGTTCGTGAGCCATACCAATTGCCCACTTATTATTTTCTACCACAAAGAGAATTGGCAATTTCCATAAAGCTGCCATATTCAAGGTTTCAAAAAATTGACCATTGTTAGCAGCACCGTCACCAAAAAAGCAAGCGGTCACTTGGTCTGCGGTTTTGTCTCCTAGAACTTCCCGACGGTATTTGGACTGGAAAGCCGCACCAGCAGCCACAGGAATACCTTCAGCGACGAAAGCATAACCCCCTAATAACCGGTGTTGGGCAGAAAACATATGCATAGAACCACCGCGCCCTTTACTGCAACCTGTGGCTTTACCGAATAATTCCGCCATAACTTCTCGTGCAGGTACTCCAGCACTTAAAGCATGAACGTGGTCACGGTAGGTACTGGAAACAAAATCTTCACCAGGACGCATTGCTCCTTTGATGATGCCACTACAAACCGCCTCTTGTCCATTGTATAGGTGGACAAAACCAAACATTTTTCCTCTATAATACATTTCGGCACATTTATCTTCAAATAAACGCCCTAATGTCATATCTTCGTATAAGCCCAATCCTTCTTCCTTGGTGATTTGGACTGTGGCGTTATTAAATGTGGGTAATACGCGCTCTTGAATCATGCTTGTGAAGTATTCCTATTGTAAAACAAACAAGTTAAGTTTGTCTTTGATTACGTTAGCGATAAATTAGCCAGCGTTGACAAAATTAAATTAATTAATTGATCAAAACCTATTTTATAGGGTAACAATCAGGATAACTGGCTTTCTGCATAGCGATTAACAATTAACGTGATTTTATAACCTAAGTTACTACTTAAAAAACACCTGTCAACTGTCCCCTGTCCCCGTGGCGTAGCAACTGTCACCTGTCAACTGTCCCCTGTCCCCTGTCCCCTGTCCCCTGTCCCCTGTCCCCTGTCCCCTGTCCCCTGTCCCCTGTCCCCTGTCCCCTATCACCTGTCACCTGTCAACTTGAATTATTTCCCCGTGAGTTTGACTAGTCCAATACCACCAAAGTATAGCCCTAAAACTGCACCTGCTAAAAGACTTTGGGTTAAAGGATCTGTAGAAGGTGTTAAAATCGCTCCTAAAACCACTGATACCATAATTACATAACGCCAGCCTTTTAACATGATTTGTGAAGAAACAATTCCCAAGGAAGCCAGCAATAATTGAATAACTGGAACTTGGAACGCTAGTCCGGTAGTGAATAATAATAACAGCACAAATTCAAAATACTTGTCAATTGACCAAAGTTGCTCCACAACCTCAGCACCATAGTTAATAAAGAATTGCAAAGCAGCAGGGATGAGGGCAATATACGCAAATACTAATCCCCCTAGAAATAGCACGCTTGACCCTAGCACTACAGGAATGACTAAACGACGTTCCCGCACTGTCAGTCCAGGCAGCACAAATTGGATGATTTGATAGAGAATAAAGGGTGTAGTTAAGATTAAACCACCATAAGCGGCAACTTTCATGGAGACAAAGAAAAATTCTCCCGGTGCTAATTGCAGAAATTTAACGCCGTGAGCAGGAACTTCTAGTAATTGTACCAGGGGTTTGACTCCGATAAAACAACCGATAATACCGACTACCACAACTATGAGGGAATAGAAAATTCTTTGTCGCAACTCCTCTAAGTGGTCAAAAATTGACATTTCTACTTCCCCCGGTAACTCATCTAGGGGGTTAATAGCTGGTTCTCTCGATCCTTCTGGGTTGAAGTCCGGGGAATTTATAGTATCTACGTCTTGTGAAGAGGTCATGAGTAAGAAATGAAAGGAAACATTTGTGAGGCAATATTCGTTAACTATTTTGACACTCTTATTATAAATAGGCTCAAAAACTCTTGAAGTTGTCGTTAACTCAGGAAAATCACTCTATTGATTTTATTAATTTTTAGTATCATTTGCATATTTATTTTTATTTTCCCATTTTTAACTTTATGAAATTAGAGTATTAATTATTGCAAATGCTATTGAGCAGATCGCTAAATTAATACTACCGAATTAATCAGTATTAATTGCAGATAAAATCTTATTCCCTAATTTATTAAATGGCTGTATAGCTTATTTTAGATAGGTATTTAATGCTTATATGTATATAAGCTATAAAGACAATAAAAATCAAAGAGTATATTTTTTACAGTATTTTATATGTTGACGCATAATATTCATATTTGTTTCTTGTAAAAAAACTTTTTTTTATCCGGGTTTTACTCATCAGATTTGCATAAGTATAAAGAACGTTATCTTGTGGCTAAATTCACTTTACCGGGGGGTAAGAGTAAATTTAGCAGTTACGGATCTGATTTTGATCTGTGAATGAATGAAAACAACGACTTGTTGATCTCAATTGCGGAGAAATCAAAGATATAGCAGGGGTAAAACCCAGTAAAAATCTAGATTTACTCCCTTGAATCAACAGGAATAGACTAATGCACCTGAAAATTGCACCATTTCTAGTATCGAATTAGACACTAGAGACAGGATTCCTTTGGCAATTTTGAGAATTATTAGTTCGTGTACAGGTTTTCACGCTCCTGATGACGTTGCTGATTACACAATCATCAATGGAAATTCAATCTCTATATGAAGAACATAATTGGTTTAGGACTAATGGTATTGTCGGTCTATCTATACAATGCCAATGCTTGTTTTGCAGGTAACAAGCTATCCGTAGACAATACTCAACTAACCAGCGAAAATAATACTCAATTACGGCTAGTGGCAAATCCGTCTGACAGAAGTGAGCAAACAGGAGATTGTATCCGTAAAGGTCAATGCAAGGATTAACATCATCTTGCACCTGACGAATAAAGGGGTAAATTATCAGAAAATCAGCGATAAGACTACCTGATTTTTATGGGTTCTTATCGCTAAATCAAGGTTTTGGTATGGTAAAATATTATCTGGTGTCATGAAATTAGATTAATTTTTATTAGTGGAAGATGGGAAGTTTAGGCGTGTTGCTCTTGATAAATATTAGTTTTAATATAAGTAAGTTATCTGTTAATGATTCTGTGTTCTCATGTCTTGATCAACGAATGTTGACTCCGCGTATATTGAGACCAGGGAGTGCGAATGTTTAAGATTAGATTATGAAGAAAAAGATAAAATTATTTGTACTTCTATACCTGATTATTGCGGATAAGTCTGATTTTCCACTGTAAAAAGAAAATGACAGGTGGTGTCATGACCATTACAGTGTAAACCGGATTTTTATGCTTCTTAATTTGGAAAGATTTTATCAAGCTTGTAATCCTTCTCGACCTTTGATGATTGAGAATTTAGACGACCGGAGCTATTATATTGATTTTGCTTCAGTGCGTGGGGGTAAGATCATTGAGGCTTTGCTGCGGACTATTACCAGAATTTCTCCCAATATACCAACTTGTCAACTATTTACCGGACATTTGGGTTGTGGGAAATCAACGGAACTGTTAAGGCTCAAAGCAGAGTTAGAAGCGCAAGATTTTCATGTGGTCTATTTTGAGTCTACCCATGTTTTAGAGATGGTGGATATAGATATTACAGATGTTCTTTTAGCGATCGCTGGTTTGGTCAGTAAAAGCATGGAAGCAATAAAACTCCGTGTCCAACCTACGTACTTTACTAAATTGTTTAGTGAGGTGGTGGATTTTTTGCAAACACCGATAGAATTAGGAGTAGAAGCCGAATTATCCGTAGGTATTGGTAAAATTACCGCCAAAACCAAAGAAAGTCCACACTTACGCAGACGGTTAAGAGACTATCTAGAACCACGGACAGAAAATATCCTCCAATCAATTAACACAGAACTACTAGATCGAGCCAATTTAGAACTAAAAGCTAGGGGTAAAAAAGGATTAGTAGTCATTGTTGATAACTTAGATAGAGTAGCCATCCGTCCATTACCTTCTGGGCGATCGCTACCGGAATACTTATTCATTGATCGAGGAGACCAATTACGAAAACTGAATTGCCATATAGTTTATACTATACCCTTAGCACTAACATTTTCCAACGATAGCGCCCAACTACAACATCGTTTAGGGGGGGGACTAGCACCGAAAATATTACCAATGATCCCAGTGCGTCAACGTTCTGGGGAAATTAACATAGAGGGACTAGAACTCATGCGCCAAATGGTATTAGCAAGAGCATTTCCCAACAGTTCACCCCCAGTGCGTCTAAATTTAATTACCCAATTATTTGACAATAGTGATAGTCTAGATAGACTATGCTTGATTAGTGGTGGTCATGTCCGCGACCTGTTAGGATTACTATTTGATTGTTTACGAGAACAAGATCCACCCTTTGACAGAAATTGTGTAGAATTGGTAATCCGAAGACAACGAGATTATCGTGCTAATGCCATTGATATGAATGAGAGTGAACTAATATTTCAGGTGATCCAAGAACAACGAGTTAAAGGAGACATAGAGTACGATCTTTTATTACGTAGTTTATTTGTCTTTGAGTATCGTGATCACCAAGGAGTTTGGTTTGCAATTAACCCAGTTTTAGCAGAAACCGAAAAATTTAAATCATGGTTAAAAAACAGCAAGCAGATGATATAATCGCTACGAATAAACAGTCATTACGTAGTTTAGACAGAGCCATTACCTTTTCTAAAAATCAGTTTTCAGTCATCTTATTGTGCTGTAACTATAAATTTTTGCATGAGTTAATCCGGCAACAACTAGTAGAAATTGGTTGGGGAACTGACAAACTCCAAACTATCACTTTAGATAAAAAAACCACAAGTTTATATACAACAATTCAATCACAACTCAGCTTAACCCAACCTGCTGGATTAATGATTACCGGGTTTGAATTAGTTGATGACATAGACGATCTTTTGCGTTCCATTAATCAGGTGCGGGATGAATTTCGCAAATGCTATCAAATGCCCATGGTTTTTTGGATAAATGATCAAATTTTAGCTAAAATTTGGCAGTTAGCCCCCGATTTTGCCAGTTGGGCGGCCACGCCAATTAGATTTGACATGAATTCCCAGGGGTTGCTAGAACTTTTGCAACAAGAAACAGAGAATTTGTTTACCGAAATTTTACAAGGTGACTATACTCAGAGCAATCACATCAGGTTAGAAAAAATCTGGACAAATAAGAATCAACTCCATTATGCAATTTTTGAATTGAAGAACTGGGGGATAGAAATAGAACCAGAATTAAATTCCAGTTTAGACTTTATTTTTGGCATAGATGATTATATCAATAATCGAATTTATTCTGCTTTAAATAATTTTCAGAAAAGTTTGCATTTTTGGGATCAACAGGAAAATTTATTTCCAGAAAGAGAAAATACAGAAAAATGTATTAAGAGTTGTGGCGACTGCTATAGCAACAAAGATCATTCTGCTCTTGACTATAAGTATCCTTTAAAAAAGGCAATTTTATTGTTGTACGTTGGACTATGCTTTTATCGTCTTGCTAAACAAAATAAAAGAGCAAGTAAGTGTAATTTGCAATCAGCTAAAACAAGTATTTCGCAATCCTTTGAGATATTAGAACTTACTGGATGTAAAAAATTAGTATCTGAATTTATTAGGCAATTAGCAGAAATTTTATATATTTTAGGAGAATGGACAGAATTACAGGTTGTTGCTGAAAAATCCCTAGAATTACATCGAATATATGGGCAGAAAATTCAAGTAGCTTGTGATTATAATATTTTAGCACATATAGCTTTGCATAATTCAAATTCGATGCAGGCTAGTATTTTAGCATATACATCATTAATATACCTAGAAAAAGCCAGAAATAACGAGGAATTAAATCATTATTTATTACCTCTACTATTAGAACAAATTTATATGTTAACCTTAGCCCAAGCACTTAATAATCTGGGAAAAATAACGGTAGCAGCAGAATATATAGATCAAGCATCTTACAAATTATTATTAGCTTTAGAAAGTAGTGAATATAAATATGATATATATCGTTATATTAACTTATTGGAACTTTTGAAATCTCTATACTTTCAAGCGGGTCGGTATCTTCAATCCTATATCATTAAACAAAAACTCAATTCTCTAGATCAACAATATGGTTTTGTGCCATTTATCGGTGCTGGATGTTTAAAACCGCAGAAAAGAGTCACCAACACCGGTTTAATATGTAAGTTGGGAAATAGTAACATAGCTTTAGAAATTACTGCTTCAGGCAGAGAAGATGATGTTAATAACTTAATTGGTAGAATTAGCCGTGCCGACCAAAAATTGATAATTATTCATGGACAATCAGGTGTAGGTAAAAGTTCTCTAGTTAATGCTGGCTTAGTTCCCGCACTGCAAAACCGCAGTGTAGGTGATCAAATTGCCGTACCAGTTGTTGTCCAACTATATACAAATTGGTTAAAAGAATTAGGGAACTGTTTAACTAAAGCTATGTTGAAAATGGCGAATAAATCAGCCCTAGAAATAGAATCTATAGAATCTTCAGATAATATCCAACCAGATATGAATGTTGATCTCATTTACCAACAACTCCGAAAAAATGCAGATAATCATCTAATTACAGTTTTAATATTTGACCAACTTGAAGAATTTTTCTTTGGTGATACAGACGGTCATCAAAAACAAGAATTTGATAAATTTATTAGTGATTGCCTAAGTATATCATTTGTAAAAGTTATTCTGACTTTGCGCGAAGATTATTTACATCGTCTCCTAGATTTTAAGTATGTTTCATCAATAGAAACAATTAAAAATAATATTCTAGACAAAAAATTTCGTTATCAACTTAATAATTTTTCTGCTGAAAATGCCAGACAACTTCTTGAAAACCTAACTGAACGTTCCCATAAATTACATCAGCAATCACAACTCAAATTAGAACCAGCCTTAATTGATGCTTTACTGGCTGATTTGTCTTCAGAGGTTGGTGAAATTCGCCCCATAGAATTGCAATTGGTGGGCGCGCAATTACAAGATAAATTTATAACTACACTGGCACAATATCAACCCTATCGCCCAAAGCAGTTAATTCAGGAATATATCCAAGAATTAATTAAAGAATGTGGACAAGAAAATGAACGGTCTGCTCTGCTAGTTTTATATTTATTAACCGACGAAAATCACAAAAGACCTTTTAAAACCCATGCAGAATTAAAAGCGGAATTGTCAGAATTAGAAGACACTGGTAATTTGGATCTAATTTTGAGTATTTTGGTTAATTCAGGATTGGTTGTGATCTTTCATAATTGTCCCAAGCAATATCAATTAATTCACGATTACTTAGTAGGCCTAATTCGTCATTTAGAACCCACATTCCGCACCCCAAACTGTCACAGAGGTAAATTACGTAGAGAAAAAATTAAAGAGAGCATCAAAACAAACATATAAAGTGAAAAAAGGCATTTGAGAAACAGTAAATCACCAAAAACGT
>NZ_BJCF01000073.1 GCF_005402965.1 Dolichospermum planctonicum | reverse complement strand
GCCTGTTTAACTGTTAACCTCAGCAGCTACAAACTGGCTGCGTATTTGTAGGTGAGATGACCTGAAAATCGTAGTGATTTAACACTTAGTCGGGTAAACTCTGGGCTTTAAAAGCCCCCACTTACCCGAAGGGAAGTGGTGGGTAATTTACTCTACTTCGGTTTCTATTTTGTCTCCACGTTCAAGTTCCCAAAGAATTTGATTACCTTCACGTCTTACCCGTGAAACTATCCAATTTCGCCAGCGCCATTCATCACCTCTGCTAGTAACGGCGCTAGAGTGAACACTCATTAAGTCTGCTAATTCTGAACTGGTGATTAGGTAGCCTTTTTCGGCAATTTCGTCCGCAATACGCAAAGTTTCCACTAAGTTACGAAGTTGTGAAACCCTCATTTCAATGGGTTGTTCGTTGGTTGTAGTCGCGGTTGGAGCGGTAGAAGGTTCCATAATGGTTATATCTGATACAGATGAACTGCTTTCCAGTGTATTTTGATTAATTATTATTGTAGAGTTGATCGGATAATCAGATACTAGTGATTCACTCATTTCACTGATTTTAGGTAAAGTTTCGTAAACAGAGTTGGAGAATAACTGTTGTAGGTTAGGGGTTTTACCATTAGCGAAGCAGCGAGCGATCGCATCACAGCGTTCATTACCAATATTACCAGAATGTCCGCGAACGTGCTGCCATTTTATCAATTGGCTATTAAGTTGATCAAGGGTTTCCAAAAGGTCTTGATTTTGTACAGGATTACCATCTGATTTTTTCCAGCCTTTCCTTTTCCAACCGGGCATCCATTTAGTAATAGAATTAATCAGATATTCACTATCAGTGTACAGGGTAATAGGTTGAGTTTGTCCAGATGATTTAAAAAATTCCAAGGCCGCGATCGCCGCTTGCATTTCCATTTTATTATTAGTGGTATGCTGGAATGAATCACCCATTTCGTGAACTGAACCATCACAGAAATAGATAACTGTACCCCAACCCCCAGGACCGGGATTACCTGTACAAGCACCATCTGTGTATATACTTTGAATTAGGCGTTGATTAGACATGATCAAGAATTGCTATATTATTGATAACGGTACATTAATTTTAACTTGACAACATCAGTGAAACCGCAAATTTGAGCAAATGGGATCATTTCTGCTCAACTGAAAAAAGCAATATTTTCAATATATCAGTGGTGTAGATCAAAAAAGTATTTTACCCAATTGGATTTTGGTAACACATATATTTAATTATCTTATTTTGGAAATGTCGTCAATTTTTTTTACACCACTCATTCAAAAAATTAATATGCCAATTGCTGACAAAGCAGGTGTTAAAATATACATCTTGCGTCTTGATCTGATGCACCCCCAAATTAACGGTAATAAATGGTTTAAGCTAAAATATAACCTTGTCGAAGCTAAACAGAGAAATTTATCCACAATTCTGACTTTTGGTGGTGCTTATTCTAATCATATTTATGCTACCGCAGCCGCAGGAAATATATTTGGTTTCCGCACTATTGGAGTAATTCGTGGAGAAGAAAATATCCCTTTAAATCCTACTTTACAATTTGCAGTTACACAAGGTATGGAATTAGTATATATTGATCGTCAGACATATAAACAACGCCATACAGAGGAATTACAAAACCAATTAAAACAGCGATTTGGGAAAGTATTTATTATTCCTGAAGGTGGTTGTAATTTAAACGGTATGCGTGGTTGTATAGAGATATTAGAGACAATTAAAGAATTTAATACTGTTTGTTTAGCTTGTGGTACAGGAACAACATTAGCAGGGATAACACTATCATTAAATCAACCACAAAAAGTGATTGGTTTTCCTATTTTAAAAGGTGGTGATTTTCTCAATCAAGATATTAATAATTTACTCAGAAATTATCTAAATTCTGACTTACCCGCACCTGTCAATTCTCCCGCACCTTGGGAATTAATTTGTAATTATCATTTTGGTGGTTATGCTCAAGTAAAAGATGAATTAAAACTATTTTGTGATAATTTTGAACAACAACATCACATACCTTTAGACTATATATATACCGGAAAAATGTTTTATGGAGTTATGGATTTAATCAAAGAAGGTTTTTTCAAGTCCGAATCTTTACTATTAATACATACAGGAGGTTTACAAGGTAATAGCGGATTTAGATAATTTTTATAGATAATTTTTATAGATAATTTTTATAGATAATTTTTATAGATAATTTTTATAGATAATTTTTCATCCCTGATTTTCTCAAAATGCAGGGATTGAAGATTGATGATTTTCACTAATTAGGCTTGTAAATTTGCTTGTTGTTGTAACCAAGAATCTACAGGTTGTCCGTCCTTACGTTTGAGTTCTATTTCTATGACCATGACTTCTTGAGAACCGGGAGGTGCGGGTTTTTTGTGGAAGATAACCTCATAATCTAAAGGATTGTGATTATGTTCTTTTAACCAATCTTGGACTTTAGTAAGTGCAAAAAATGATTGTCCTTGGGCGAACATTTGGGTAATTTGCATTTGTAATCTATAGGGATTAATGCGACTCATTTTTATTGACTCCTTTGATATTTATAATTATGATGATCTCACGCAGAGGCGCAGATTGAGGTTTTTATTTTTATTCTTGTATGTTGAAATCTACTTTATCATAAATATCTGATAATATCATTTGACAGGAAATAGAGGCTAGATTTAAGTTGATATTTCCATCTGTAAATTCGGAAAATATCCATTGATTATTATCGGTTTTACAATATTGTTCAATGTGCATTGTGTACTGGTCGATTAAAATATATTCTTGTAAGGTGGTAATTGTCCGATAAGCTGCAAATTTTTCATCTCTATCATAGCCTTTAGTAGATTTTGATAAGACTTCGGCAATCATTACAGGATTTACTAAAGTGTCGGTTCTTCCTTCTTCATACTCTAAGGGAGTTTTCACGACCATAATATCAGGATAGGTATGAATTTTTCTGCTGGGAATCCAAAGACGTTGATCCGTGACAAAGACTTGATAAGGTTGACGTTTAAGAAGATAATTGAGTGTACCACTGAAATTAAGTGCAAGTTGGTTGTGATTGGGTGTTCCACCTGTCTTATGTATAATTAATCCGTTGATATATTCGTGACGTATTTCTGAGTTTACCTCTAATTCTAGGTATTCTTGGGGTGAATAGTAGGGTGTTTCTTGTGCGAGGGTCATAATTTTAATTTATAGGTTTTATCGGTTGTCAATGTAGGCGATCGCTTCTACTTGCTCAACTAAGTTATAATTATAGTCTAGCAGTTTGTTTGATTTGACAAAAAATTTATGGTGATATTTTTGTCTTTAAATTTTGAAATTACAAATCGTACAAATCCTTAAACCAATTAATAAAACCCTGCACCTTGGGAGTCTGCGGATTTAAAATATTATACTTGATGGCTTGATGTATTTGTCTACCTGGTTCATCTTGCCATGCTAACCAGGTATAAATTTCCGCTTTATCAATATAAGATTCTTTGAATGTTGCACCTTTATTTTTTGCTTCTCTTGCTACATCCTGTGCATATTGCCAAATATATTCTCCCTGTTCTGGAATCATATAACCTAAAAATGTTTCTAACATCCCTTCGATAATATTATCTGGCATAATCCAAACACCAATTTTCTTATCATCTTGTGTATTAATAATTAATCCTGTTTCTGGTATTTGTTCAGGAAGATGAGAAATACTTTCAATTTGCAAACAAGCATTTCTGATACTTTGCCAACGTAAAGACGCATTATCATCTGCATCTACCATTAAACCTAAATGTGTACATCTTCCAGTTTGTAATTCTGTATATATCAGGTCATAAGTAATATTTTCATAACCTCCACATTCTTGAATTGATATAATTGCTTCCTCTTTTTTCGCTCCCCAATAAATTCCATTTTTTTCAATTAATTCTGGTATGACTCGTAAATCATCTTGACCTTCAACTAATAGCCTTTTGGGGTGATAATGTTTTGCCATTGCTAACGTACCTCTAATTCTCTTTCAGCAGCAATAACAATTTGTGCTTCATTAAAAACTATACTTTTTTCTTTACCTTTTTCAATTCTATGAATTCTAATACCATCATTAGTTACATTTTCTTGTTCTGCAATATCAGCTAAACTCTGCCAACAATCACTATTATGTGTAGTGGCAAAAACTTGGACATTTAGTCTTTTCGCTGTATCCCAAATCATTTTCCACATATCAGACATTGCAGTAAAATGAAGTCCAGTATCTATTTCATCTACAAATAAATATCCATCTTTAGCTGATACTATAGCTAGTGCAAGTCCTAATATTCGCCAAATTCCATCTCCCATACTGCCAATAGGTACACGTTGTTTTTTATCACTAAGACGCACAAAAAAACCAGTATGTGAATCAGCAGCAGAACGTAATCTTGCCATCTGAGTAGATTTTTGAACATTTGCTGTAGCAATACGTTCAATTTTTGGATCAATAATTTTCAGAGCTTCTGTTACTAGTTCTTCTTCGGGAGTTAATACAACTGCCTCAAATAATTCTTTCATATTTGTGGTATTTAAAGAAGCAGAATTGACAAATACAGTCCTAGACAATTGATTTTTTTTGTCCCGGCTAGAACGTTTAATATATCTTAAAGATAAGCAATTATTATCTAATAAAGGCAGATTTAAAATTTCTTTAGCTTCATCTTCTATATTCCAAACTACTCTGAAGTTTAGGCTTTTGAGATTACTTGATAACTCGTCAATAAGTTCTCTTTTTACTTCTTCATTTAACTCATTCAACTCTTCTAAATCAGCATCAATATGTAACTTTCGGCTTCCTATATTGACATAAAACTCTTCTTTAACATTGTCGTTAATTCCTGAAATAGAAAACTGACTATCTATATCAAATTGATGATCATAAAATAAATGACAAATATCAAGTTCGCGTTCTTCTCTTGGATCATCACTCCAAAAATACTCACCTCGGTTAATCATTATTTCGCCGAGTGGTTCAAGATTAGTTCGTGAAGATAAAAGCTGAATAGCTTCTAGTATTGATGTTTTTCCGCTATTATTTTCACCAACCAGTAAGTTAATTCTGCCTAATTGCTGAAGTTCAAAAGACTTGAAACCTCGAAAATTCTCTATTTTTACACTTTTTAACATAGTTTTTTCAATGAAGACAACAGAGAAATAATGATAGTAGAATTATTATAACATTCAGATACCTGATTTCTTTTACAAGTGGGGTATCTAAGGGGATAAATTAGTCTATAGCATCAGCATTAATATCTATATAATCTTCTATTGCTTGTTCCAATAGTTTAGTTTCAACACTAGAAAAGTTAGGAGATGGTAAAAATAAACTAACTAAAGGCTGAAGAACTGGATACTTTGCAACTCCCATGAGAAAACCGATTGCAAATTGAGGAATATGATTTCTCACAAAATTTGTAAACTCTATAAAAACACTGTAAATTTGCTCCCACCAAGTTGGATCTCTCCTAGCTATTTCATTATGAATATTGTCAAGTTCCGTTAGAATATCCTTGCGCTTTAGGTTTAAAAAATCAATACCATCACGAGTTAAAATACCATGTCCATTCCACGTCATTGTGAGATGCTCAACATTATCCAGTATTTTTACAATTTTTCCATAATGTAATTCATTAATTAAAGTCTCCTTAGAATATATATGGGTTTTAAATATCCAAAAACCTTTTTGTTCATAAATCATCCATCTTATCCGTTTTATTTCTCTGTCTATCTTTGTGAATGCTCCTCTAAGAATAGTTTTTTGCTCAAATGAATATTTTTGATATTCATTGATTTTTTGTATTATCATCATGATTAGAGTTCTCCGGTAAGTTTTTTAATACTTATATTGTATCATACTAAATGTAGTAATTTATATGGATTTAATAAAATTTAACACACAACCTCTGTAGTAGGTTGGCGTTGAAAATTGTCGTTATGACAAGGTAACAGGGAACAGACAAGAGGTTTTGGGCAACTTTACTTTTTGTTACATACTTAGGTTTTTCTCTGTCCACCTACTTAGTGCTGTTTCTCTAAACAGAATAAATCACTAATCACGCTATGATAGTAAACAATAAAAGTTAAAGAAGTTCTCAAAATCCTAGAAGAAGATGGTTGGTATATAGATCGCATTAGAGGTAGTCATCGTATCCTCAAAAATGAAAATAAATCAGGTATCGTAGTTGTACCTGGAAAACCAAGTGATGATATTCCCATAGGTACACTTTCATCAATTTGGAAGCAAGCAAAATTAGGAGAAATATAATGATTGAATACACAGTAATTTATGAACGTGGTCAAACAAACTGGGGTGCTTATGTTCCTGACTTACCCGGTTGTGTCAGCATTGGGGATACTTTAGCAGAAGTACAAGAAAATATTAAAGAAGCTATAGAATTGTATTTGGAAGTATTGAAAGAAGATGGAAAACCTATACCCAAACCTTCTACAGAAGTTGGTAAAGTTGCAGTGACAATATAAATTCAAATCCCCGACTTCTATTAAAAAATCGGGGATCTAAATCCTATTTCAACGCTGCTAACAAATCATTTTTCGCTGTTTCTAAAGCCTCCGGTAATTTACTTGCGTCACGTCCCCCAGCTTGCGCGAGATTGGGTTTTCCACCACCTCCACCTCCACAAATTTTCGCTATCGTTCCCACAAATTTCCCCGCTTGGACACCTTTGTGATTCACTTCAGAACTAAAAGCTGCAACGATACTCACTTTTCCGGCTTCGGGAATAGAACCTAAAACCACCGCCCCATTACCGATTTTTTGCAGTAATCTTTCCGCAGCATCTTTTAATGATTCTGGGTCAATATCTGCCATTTGAGCAACAATAATTTTATGTTCTCCTACTATTTCCGCAGTTTGTAATAAGCTGTCAGATTTAACAATTGCTATTTGTGATTTCAGGCTTTGAATTTCTTTTTCATTGTTGCGAAGTTCGGTTTGTAAAGTGGTGATTCTGTCGGGTATTTCTTCGGGTTTGACCTTAAAGCGATCGCACAAATCTTTGACTACTATATCACGCACATTCAAATAATCCAATACCGCCGCCCCAGAAACCGCTTCTATTCTTCTCACCCCGGAAGCAACTCCCGCTTCAGAAATGATTTTAAAAACGCCAATTTCCGCCGTATTATTAACATGAGTTCCCCCACATAATTCCATGGAAACACCTGGGAAATCAATCACGCGCACTTGATCACCGTATTTTTCCCCAAACATGGCCACTGCACCTTTCGCTTTTGCTTCTGCTATGGGCATCTCCTCGATTGTAGCACCATGGGCTTCAGAAATCCAACTATTTACTAATTCTTCAATTTGGATAACTTCCTCACCGGTTAAAGCGCGAGGACAATTAAAATCAAACCGCAATCTATCAAAAGAAACCAAAGAACCAGCTTGAGAAATTCCTTCATCAACAACTTTCTTTAATGCAGCTTGTAATAAATGAGTTGCTGTGTGATTAGCTTGAGCGCGACGACGACAACCCCGATCAATTTGGGCGGTAATATTGTCACTAATCCTAATTGTACCACGTTCAATATATCCAAAATGAATAAAGAAATCAGATTCTTTTTTCACATCTTCAATTCTGACTAAAACACCATCACCACTAATATATCCCTTATCCCCAATTTGTCCCCCAGATTCAGCATAAAAAGGAGTTTTATCGAGAACAATTTGTACTTCTGTTCCTGCTTCTGCTGCTTCTTGGGAAACACCAGCAACTAACAAAACTTCGATTTTTGCAGTAGTTGTTAATTGGGTATAACCAATGAATTGTGTAGAGTGAATATGTTCTGCAAGTTTATCCAAAGAACCTTGTACAGTTAAATCAATAGTTTCGTGTGCTGCTTTTGCTCGTTCTACCTGTTTTTGCATTTCTGCATTAAAACCATCAACATCAACAGTGAGGTTATTTTCGGCTGCGATTTCTTGGGTTAATTCTAAGGGGAAACCGTAGGTATCATAGAGAGTAAAAGCACTTTCCCCACTAATAGAAGTTAATCCTTTTTGTTTGATATCTTGGATAATTTCAGCTAATAGCTTTTCACCTCTATCAAGAGTTTTCAAGAAGTTAACTTCTTCTCTTTGTAATTCGGCTTTAATAGCAGCTTCTCTTTGTCGCAAATTGGGGTAAATTGATTCCGAAAGAGAAATGGCGGTTTCTGCAACTTGGTTAATAAATTCCCCAGCAATTCCTATTAATCGGCCATGTCTAACTACCCGACGAATTAAGCGCCGTAAAACATAACCCCTACCAACATTAGAAGCACGAATTTCATCAGCAATCATGTGAACTACAGCACGCACATGATCACCAATTACCTTTAAGGAAGTTTTGCTATTTTCATCACTTTTGTGATAATCAATTTTAGCAATTTTCGCCGCAGTTTCGATAATTGGGAAAATCAAATCTGTTTCATAATTATTAGGAACTTTTTGCAGGATTTGCGCCATTCTTTCCAAACCCATTCCCGTATCAATATTTTGATTTTGTAACGGCGTTAAATTTCCCGAAGCATCCCGATTATATTGCATAAATACCAAGTTATAAAACTCGATAAAACGCCCATCATCTTCTAAATTAATATGATCATCACCTAATTCCGGGTGAAAATCATAATAAATTTCCGAACAAGGACCACAGGGACCAGTAATACCCGATACCCAGAAATTATCATCAGCACCCATGCGCTTGATGCGTTTTTCTGTAACACCAATAGTATCGCGCCAAATAGCAAAAGCTTCGTCGTCGTCTTCAAACACACTGACAACGAGATTTTCAGGGGAAATCCCAAACACTTGAGTAGATAATTCCCAACCCCAGGCGATCGCTTGTGCTTTAAAATAATCACCAAAGCTAAAATTCCCCAACATCTCAAAAAATGTATGATGGCGTTTAGTGCGTCCCACATTTTCGATATCATTGGTACGAATGCACTTTTGGGAAGTTGTAGCGCGTTTAAATTCCGGTGTCCGTTGTCCCAGAAAAATCGGCTTAAATGGTAACATACCTGCTATAGTCAGCAGCACAGTAGGATCTTCAGGAACAAGGGAAGCACTTGGAAGCGGTTGGTGTTCTCGCTGTGTGTAGAAGTCGAGGAATAATTGACGAATATCGTTACCGCTAAGAAACTGGAGAGTTGAAGACATGAGTGTTTAAGAAATCAAATTTAATTAATTGAGGAAAATCTGCAAAAAGCATCATTACTATTTATAACTTATGACAGCAAAGATGAAAAATATTCAGCTTTCAGCATTTTTTGTCAGAATTTCCCATGACAGATTAGTATAGAAATTACCATCAATTCCTATACTTTAATTATATTTCCAAGGATCTGATGGAGATTGGATATAAAAATATTAGACATCTTGTGAAAATTATCGTAAGGACAATTCATGAATTGTCCCTACAAGAGTTCCAGGTTATGCACATTTAATGACCAAAGATGTCTATTTAATTTATCTCTGGTTCAACACCTAAAGCACGCAATTGTGCAATTAATTTTTCTGTTTTTCGTCTTTCTTGATCTGCGCGTTGTTTTTCTTGATCTGCGCGTTGTTTTTCTTGGTCTGCGCGTTGTTTTTCTTGATTTGCGCGTTGTTTTTCCCATTCTGCGGGAGTTAATACCCAATTACCATTTTTATCATACCAACGCAACCAAGGCATATTGACGTTTTTATAACTTCCTTCCCAAACTCCTAAACCTAATTCTATACTGGGTATCCAGAAGCGGGAATTTGTTAAATTTGCTTCAGTATAGCGATCGCCATTTAACTGAAACATTCTAAACTCAGATTGATAACGATCAAAAATTGCGTAATAAGGTACTCTTAAAATCTGCTCATAAATCTCCCATTTAACAGGGGGTTTTTCCACATCTCGCAATGTTTGACCTAAATCTTCTTTTTCTGTTCCTGGTGATAGCAATTCAACGATAATATAGGGATTAACAGCTTCTTGCCACACTACATAACTTAATCTTAAATCTTGATGATCACCATATAAATATGGTACACCTAAAACCGCAAACCAATCAGGACGTTTATACCACAATGGATGACGAGAATCATAATACAGATTCATGTCACTACCTGTAAATATTTCCTGACTGTGATAATTAGCAGGTGCAAATGTTTCTGATAATAATTGTGGTTGCAATAAATGGAATTGATCTGGCAAACCTTTCTCCTCTGGATCTTCACTCGGTAGATCATACATTGTGGGTAATGTTTCTTTAGGGGAAAGTGGCGGATCTGTTTGATACATTTTTCACTGTCCTCAAGCTATAATTTATATTTCTATTATGCCGCACTCTCACGAATCACCTTTTTACACTCTTCAACATCAACCCCTTTTTTCATTGCTTCCACCAAAGCTTGATAACTTTCCCAATTCTCCTGAATCAGATTTTTAGATTGAAGCAAATGAAAGCGTTGTTTTTGCTGATAAATATGCTCAGAAAGACCAATAACTTGTAAAAATTGCATTAACTTAATTTTATCATCATCACCACCTTGAGGAGCATCAAAGATCAAAGTTTCCGCAGCAATTCCCGCCATTAAAATTGTACAATAGCGCTCTAAAATTTGGGTACTAATTTCACCTTTTTCTATTTGCGTTGTTAACCCTTTATCATCTATTGATACCCCTCCTTGTCCTGGTTGTCCTTGTTTCCAAGCTTCCCATGCACTAAGAGTATAGCCAGTTATGGGAATTTCTAATAAGTGAGCCACGAGAAAATGACCCGCTTCATGATGTAAAATGCGTTCTTTATATTCTGGAGAAAATCGTGCCAGGAAGTCTAAAAATATCGTTCCTCCCTTACCTTGAAAACTGAAATTATCTAAAGTTGCAATTCCTAAAAACGTCACTGTAGCTAAAGCTGGTATTGTGGGAGAAAGATGTATTAACGGTCCTAATAAAGTGGAAAAAGTCATCAGGAAAATAGATATAGCAACGAGATTTATCGCAGTTTGGCTCATGGGAAGTTTTTTTAATATAATAAAATAGAATTATACCTAATTTCTCAGCCATCAAATCAAAATTATGCAATCTCCATTAAGTATTTTTAGTGTTGAACAATACCTAGAAGCTGAAAAATCTAGCGATATTCGCCATGAATATGTGGCGGGACAAGTTTTTGCAATGGCGGGTGCAAGCGAAGAACATAACCTGATAGCTGGTAATATTTACGCTATACTACGTCCCCATTTGCGTGGGAGTTCCTGTCGTGCTTTCGTGTCAGATATGAAAGTAAAAGTTAAAATCAGGAATGCTAATATATTCTACTATCCTGATATTATTGTTACTTGTGATCCTGAAGATAAGGAAAGGTACTTTAAAACTCGTCCTAATTTGATTATAGAAGTTTTATCTAATTCCACAGCAACAATAGACAAACGTGAAAAACGCATTAATTATCAAACTATAGAGAGTCTAAAGGAATATGTTCTAATTTACCAAAATCAAATAAAAGTAGAAGTTTATCGTCAAGATGATCAAGGAAATTGGTCAACGGAAGTATTAGGAAAAGATGATAAATTACATTTAGATTCAGTGAAGTTAACTTTGACAATGGCAGATATTTATGAAGATGTGATAGCGGAATTTAAAAAGTAATTTTGGTTCTAGCTTGCTTTCCTAAAATGGTAGAATAAAACCCAAAATTAAATTTTTACTTCAAAACAATACCTTATCTAAAACACACTAATCTATTAGTTATAAGTATCATCTCTCCTTGCGGTTGATTTGGAAACTACTGGCGACAGCTTGATACCTTTGCGTTAATTAGGACATGGAAATATATACGCTCTCTGCATGGAAAAACCCCCTGAAGAATGTTAAAGTATGTTGTTTAAAGCTGTGGTGAATTCCTCGTAGGGAGCTACCCCCACAATTGTTTTTGATAATTCACCGTTTCCACTGCCCGCAGCGGATTCTCTAATGCCGGATCTGTGACAACACTTGATGCAACCGGAATTGCAGCTAGGTTAACTACTGCTGTGTTTACAGCTAACTCTGCTGCTCAATTTACCTTTGGTAGTCGCAGCTTTGTCGCTATTAACGACGCTACCGCCGGATTTAGTGCCACTACGGATGCCATCATTGAGGTGACAGGTTTAACTGGTACTCTGACAGTTAATAACTTTACCACTGCCCTAGCGTAGCTTCTGGTATCCTTGAGGTAAACCACATTGTAGAGACGTTTCATGAAATGGCGTTGCTGATTTCCGGTATGATAGGCGAAAGGTGCGATTCATCTAGCGATCGCTAATAAATATCATACCCAAATTCAGCAACGCCTATTATTCAATATTCTCCTGAATATTTTCCTTTGCTACTCGTTGATGAGATGCTACTGCTAAAAGTTCCTCTACTATATCCCAAGCAGATGCACATTCACGAGAAGAATCACCTTTGGCTGTACAAGTTGCTCTCGCTTCTTCCCGTGCCACTTCTATTTCATCCTCAATAAAGATGCGTTTAGGATTTTCAAACAAGTCACTTTTTCTGAGAATATCAGTAATAGAAATTATCCCTAATAACTTACCTTTAATTACAGGAGCGCGACGGATATGGGTGTGAGCAAATAAACGAGCTACATACTCTACTCCCAGCTCAGGATTGACGACAATACAAGGTTTGGTCATAATTTCATAAACTCGCACTTGTTTGGAGTCTTTGCCATAGGCAGCAACTTTATAAACAATATCAGTTTCGGTGATCATGCCATAGGGATCATTTTCGGTACGAGGTTCGACAATTAAAGAACGTAAACCTTTAGATTTCATCAAACTTACAGCTTCCGCTACAGTTGCTGAACCACGAATTGTAATTACTTCTGTGGTCATTATATCTTCAGCTTTCATCATGGTTAAAATCCTTAAAGTAATGAGTATGAATCTGTGGAATTTTGATTGGGTAAATGGAAAAATATCGAGCAGAATGAAATAGATTCACTCATCATTAATATTTCTTCTTCACAAACCTCCGGAGAAAGATGAGATGTAGTTAATGGTTTAAAATTGCTTGGTATTCCGGGTGCATAAGCTTCAATTACACTACCATCCAGAGAGCGCATTACCATCAGGTAGTCACAAACTGGACACTCTGTACGGATAATTTGATTCATCAAAGAATGCTTGTGAGCTAGTTTTCCATCAGTTAAAAACTGACGTTTTGCTTCACTACCGCAATTAGGACATGGAAATATATACGCTCTCTGCATGGAAAAACCCCCTCAAGAAGGTGAAAGTATTTTGTTTAAAGCTGTGGTGAATTTCTCATAGGGAACTACCCCCACAACTGTTTCTGATAATTCACCATTCTTGAAAAACATAACTGCGGGAATACTGCGAATACCGTACTTTTTAGCAACGCTTTGATTTTCGCCGTCACCAACATCTAATTTGACCACTTTTACCCGATCTTTGTATTCTTGGGCTAGTTTATCCATTAAAGGAGCAACGATTTTACAAGGTCCGCACCAAGTTGCGGTACAGTCCATCACAAACAATTCTTTCTCCTCTAAAAGCGATTCAAAGTCTGATTTTTGGATATATTGAACAAGAGTTTCATTCGGACTTTCAGAACTAGCCATAAGTTTCTCCAGCAAAAATTAAAATTGGTGATTATCTGGTCGGGAAATGGAAAATGGTCAATGATACAGCACTTCCCGGTGTTATGAGGTACAGTAACAACAATTAGTGAACCAATTTTTTAAATGTTGAGGATTCATCAAATCGAGAGCAACAGAAATAACTTTATCAACTATTTCAGTGGTAGTTGGA
>NZ_BJCF01000072.1 GCF_005402965.1 Dolichospermum planctonicum | reverse complement strand
TGTGTTCCCACATTGAAACTATAGTAATCGTCAGTATCAGCACTTCCTACCCAGTCACTAAAACTTTGAGTTGCTGTTAATGCACCAACAGCACGGGCTGTAGCTAGGGTATTTCCCGCATTATCAACAGTAGTAGCATTTAAGGACAAACTGTAGTTAGTGTCACCACTATACCGATATACCCGCACATAATAAGTACCCGCACTCAACTGACTAATAATAGATTCAGAGGTAGTACCACTAGCAGCAGAACTAGAAATTGCAGTACCAGAACTATTGAGTAATTGAACATTCGCATCGGCACTCAAGCCTGTTAAACTCAAACTAAAGTTACTTGGTGTTCCCACATTGAATTTATAGTAATCGTTAGTATCAGCACTTCCTACCCAGTCACTAAAACTTTGAGCGCCTGTTAATGTCCCAACATTACGGGCTGTAGCTAGGGTATTATCAACAGGTGTAGCAGTGGCATTTAACGATAAACTGTAGTTAGTGTCACCACTATACCGATATACCCGCGCATAATAAGTACCCGCACTCAACTGACGAGTAATGGATTCAGAAGTATTACCACCAGCAGTAGAACTGGAAATTACACCACCAGAACTATTGAGTAACTGAACATCCGCATCAGCACTCAAGCCTGTTAAACTCAAACTAAAGTTACTTTGTGTTCCCACATTGAATTTATAGTAATCGTTAGTATCAGCACTTCCTACCCAGTCACTAAAACTTTGAGCGCCTGTTAATGTCCCAACATTACGGGCTGTAGCTCTGGTATTTCCCGCATAATCAAGAGGTGCAGTTAATGATGGAAGTTGCTGTGAACCAGGCTCTGTGGGCTTAGAACTTAAAGGATCTTTATCCAGGTAAGTTGAGGAATTACCCAATCCTGATAAAGAGGAATCAAAAGACTTTTCAGAATTATCAAACATAATGCACTCCTAAATCATTTATGAAAATGTGGATTCGTATAGGGTAGGGAATGCTGACCGACAATGCTTATCCTCAGCACACCTCAACTATTCGGTATTGTTTCCACAAAAATCAGATCTGAATCTCTTTAAATCAATAAAATGAAAATAATGAAAATATTGACACCAATTCAACCCATATCAGGGTAGATTTTGTCGGAATTTTTAAGATTCAAATACTTGACAAGATTTTTGTAGAACAATTAACTGTCACGAAATTAATATAAAATGATTTACACTCATACCACCACAGTATAAAAAGTTTATTTTTTGGTTATTTTATACTAAAATATACATTAATTACGCAGAAATGGCATGAAAGCCTTGATTTACCGTAGGCATAATTCATCAGTTACTCTTACTTAACAGGTAAATCTTAATATTTTGTAACCTACTAGCAAATAAAAGGCTAAAATCAATCTTCTCGGTCATTTATCGTCCCAAATAACTTTATGTATTTTGTGACTTAGTTCTTTAAATACACATCTGTTTAATTTTATTTAATTATATTTTAGCTAGATTAGATTCTATTTTATTTATAGACAATACAGTAAAAATCAACACCTAAGTAGGTGAACGGAAAACAACCGACATAAGTAACGAAAAGTAAAGTTGCCCAAAACCTCTCCCCTGTTCCCAGTTAAGAGTTCCCTGTTCCGTTGTCATAACGACAATTTTTCACGCCAACCTACTTAAATGAGATTGTTCAGCTTCAGAAAATAAGAAAACCACTCTAAAAACCTCTACCTTAAAAGGCAAAATATCTGGTTTATATTAACACAAAATAATATAAGATACAAAAGGTTATAGATAAACTAAAGTGTTTATAAAATTTGTTTATTTATCTACATTTGTAAATAAACAACGGGTAACTTTAAGCAACAAATAAGCCATAAATAAGCCATAAATTAGAGCATTTTTGTATATTAATTTTAATAAAATTAAGTCAGACAAGAAAGTGTTACATGAGAACAATGCAATCAACATCTTTAGCTGCATACTGAAAATACAATCACCAATATTTGAGATTTTCTTTGTCAAGCACCTCCGCTATGAATTTTGTCCACAGGATAAAAGCTAACCTGTCCAAAATCAAAATCTTGAACTGATAACTTCCATGGCCTAGCCATATTCACACTTACTAAACTCATACCAAATTAGGATTTTAGATTTGGTATCACACTTATGTACCGGAGAGGTCATGATATTTAACAATTTTTACCGAAAACTGCGCCAAGAAGCACAACTTTGGCGAGACGAAGGAATTATTAGTTCTTCCCAGCATGAACAAATAGCCAAGCGTTATCAACTCAATCATCTAGAAGAATCTACCCGTGATGGTTTTAGCATTATTGCTATTGCCATAGGTGGCTTACTTTTAGGCTTGGGTTTAATGACCCTTGTCGGCGCAAATTGGCAGGGTTGGTCACGAGAAGTCAAGTTTATCTTGTTAATGAGTTTGTTTCTCTCCACTGCTATTACTGGTTTTTTGACCTGGAGAGAACCCACACTCACCACAAATCAAAGTAAAAAATCTCAACAAAGTAAACGGATATTGGGAGAAGCATTGTTAATTCTCAGTGCTTTCATTTTAGGGGCAACCTTAATGTTAATGGGGCAAATATTTAATATTAGCAGTTCAGCTTCTGAGTTATTTTTAGCTTGGGGGTTTGGGGTATTAGTCATGGCTTATAGTCTTTCCCTCAATTCTTTGGGAATTATGGCCATTATCCTCATTCAAATTGGTTATTGGATAGGAATTGGTGATTTATGGTCTGTGCCTGGAGAAGTGAATTGGGCGCGGTTAGCTGTGCGTCATATGCCTCTATTGTCCTGGTTGCTATTTGTTCCTCTAGCTTATATTTGTCGGTCTCGGTGGATTTTTGGTATGGGAGTTTTGGCATTTATTCTCTCTTTAGAATACAATCTCAACCCTTTACCACTGTTGACATTTTCTGATGTCATTCCTTGGACAGCTTCTTTTGCTTTAGCCCTACCACCTGCTTTACTTTGGAGTTATGATGATCTACTTTTTCCTACTGTTAATTATAGGTTATTTCAACCCCTAGCCCGTAATTTGGGGTTGATATGTTTTGGTGTAGTTTTTTATCTTTTGTCTTTCCGTTGGCAATGGCAAGCTGTAGACTTTAGTTATGATCAACCCAATAATTTATCGAATGTGTTTCAGTCGTTACCAATTATTGATTTGGGTATTCTTAGTGGTTTGGCTGTATTACAATGGTTGTTTTTAGTTCGTCATAGAAATAGTCCACTCCGACGAGAAGTATTTTTTAAAATCGTCATCATTACTACTTTTTTGGCTTTCATTCTTATGACTCCTTTTTGGCATCAGGCTATCACTAGAATTACTGAACTAGGGATTTTTATCTTCAATATTCTCCTGGCAATATTAGCCTGGGGATTAATTCAAGAAGGTTTGAAGTTACGTAATAGAAATGCTTTTTGGTGTGGTATGCTATTATTTACTCTGCAAATTATCAGCCGGGTTTTAGAGTATAATACTGATGTCCTTTTCCGGGCTTTAGTATTTGCCTCTTGTGGTTATTCCCTTATTGCCGCCGGACTTTGGTTTGAACGGCATTTTACTACATCTAAAAGTAGTAATAACCAGAAATAGCATAGTTTTTCTATTAGTATGAAAGCATATTCATAAATCTCTGCGAATAAATTCCTATCGTAAATTTAGAAGTAATAGGAAAAGTATTTTTTCCTATCATCTATTACCAATTACTACATTAATCTCATGAAAAGTGACTCTCCTGAATCAAAAAAAACCTTAACTCCCGAAATGGAATTTTCTGAAAAATTGACTTTTCGGGATTATCTCATTGCTACAGAACAAAAGGCTAATAAACCTTTACCAATTTGGCGATTAATTGCCCCTTTATTGTTTCAAGTCGGTTTAATTTTGGCTGTACCTGTTCAAGCAATGTATACAGATATGGCTGGTAAAACAGTAATTTTGCAAACTGTATCTGCAAATCCTGATAATCTATTTAGGGGTTCTTCATTAAACTTAGATTATGATATCTCCCGTCCCGAAATGTTGCGAAAAGTATCAGGTTGGCGGGAATGGCTGCGGAAAAATTCCCGCAGAAATGGACAAATTATCCAGGGAAGTACCTTATATCTAATTTTGCAAGAACAACAATCTTTTAATCGTAATCAATTTCAGTCCTGGAAACCTGTACGCGTAAGTATTAATCGTCCTGTTTCTCTAGTTAATAATCAAGTAGCTTTAAGGGGTAATTATCAAGACGGTTTGCTTAATTATGGGTTGGGAAACTATTTCATTTCTGACGCACAAAGACAACAAATCAATAATGATCTTGCACAAATTCAGGAAAATGGAGATAGTAGACAAGAACCAATATTAGTGAGGATAAAAGTAGATCCTCAAGGTAATGCTCTTCCTACGGGTTTATCCATAAGAAATCGCAATTATCCTTTTCAGTAGGTAAATAGGCTGCAATAAATATAATCAATATCCAGGTGGATATCTACAGCGATTTTCAGGTCAATGAACCACAGTTTTTGTTTCACGCAATCTCTCTTAGAGATCCCTAAGGGTAGGCACAAAGGAAGAAAGCAAAATATTCTTCCCCTATTTCTTATTCAATTTTTAAGTTCACAGGTAAGCGGGTATAAATCCCTTGGGGATCATTCATTGTTTGTAAAATCTTGATTTCTTGTTGAAATTTTCCCAACTCATTTATTAACGGGTTATTACTTTTAATTTCAGTTTTTTCTATTCCTAATTTGGCTTTCGTTTCATCTAACTTTTTCCCCAATAATCTTTCTCCCCAGCTACCAACTTGGGGATATTCTTGTAATTGCCAATTATTACCTAATTTTGCTTGTTTAGCTGCATATTCAATGGCTACATTTAACCCACCAATTTCATCAACTAACCCGATTTGTTTGGCTGCTGTTCCTGACCAAACTCGTCCTTGAGCAATTTCTGCGACTTTTGCAGTTGATAGTTTTCTTCCTTGGGAAACTTTCTGCAAAAATAAATTATAAATACGGTCAACACTGCGTTGGTAAACTTCTAATTCTTGGGCTGATTTAGGACGGGAAATAGTTTGTTGATCTGCATATTCGGACGTTTTTACAGTATCCCAAGTAATACCATTATTATTACCCAATTTTTGACCATTGAATAATACGCCAAATACGCCAATGGAACCTGTAATAGTGTTAGGTTCTGCAAAAATTCGGTTGGAGTCACTAGCAATCCAATAACCACCAGAAGCAGCTACATCTCCCATGGAAACAATCACAGGTTTAAGTTGACGAGTTAATTTGATTTCTCTCTGCATGATTTCCGCTGCGGTAGCACTACCACCAGGGCTGTTAATTCGCAAAACTACAGCTTTTATTTGACTATTTTCCCTGATTTTAGTGAATATTTTAGCAAAGCGATCGCCCCCAATTTCTCCATCGTTACCACTACCATTAACTATTTCTCCTTCTGCATAAACAACAGCAATTTTATGATCTGAATCTACAGATTTTCCCGGAACTTCTGCATAATCACCCAAATTAATTTTTGTGAATGTTTTATCTTTTTCTTGCTGACCAGTTAATTTTTTCAAATCTGTGAATACTTGATCTTGATAAGCAGTCTTGTCTACTAAACCATTTGCTTGTGCTGCTGTAGCTTCTAAAATTGGTTGATTATTAGCGATCGCTTGTAACTTTTGCGGCTGTATATTTCGGCTTTTACCTACGGCTCTCCGCCATTCTCCCCAAATATCATCTAACAATTTTTGAGTTTGTTCCCGATTTTCTGGGCTGAGTTTATCCAGAATCAAAGGTTCTACTGCACCCTTAAATTTACCTACACGCACAATCTGCACGCCAATACCGTACTTTTGTAATGCTCCCGCTAAAAACATTGGTTGCGAACTTAAACCGTTCATTTCCATTGCCCCCATGGGATTAACCACGATTTGATTCGCTACGGAACTTAGATAATATTCCCGCTCATTCCAGTCTGTACTATAGGCAATAATTTTTTTACCTGTTTTACGGAATCTTTCCAGCGCTTGACGAATTTCTCTCAAGGAAGCATAACCAACCGCACTATTAGCATTAGTTCCATCTATATAAATACCCACAATACGTTGATCACGTCCTGCTTTATCTAAAGTTTCTACAACTTTACGGAGTGTAATACTATTTTCATCAACACCACTGAGAGTTTTTTGTAATAATTCATCAGAACTAGGTTCACTATCAGTGATTTTCATAGACAAGTCAAATACTAACACTGACTTATCCTTGACTGTTGGTCCTGAACCTTGAGAACTAGCAACCGCAATTAATATCAGCAAAAATCCTATTGTACTGAGTCCAGAAAAAATCATCAGTCCTAGTAAATTACCAATTAAACTTGCTAAAGTTTGTTTAATAAAGTTATTCATGGGTTATTAGTTATTAGTTATTAGTTATCGGTCTGTTACCACTTCTCGGTTGTCAGTGGTAACAATCATCTTTCTATTTTATCCGCTGTAAACTGTGTGATTGCTTCAATTTATACAAATCTTTATTTCCGGTACAAAATAACACAGTAGTTATTTCCGCAATTAATACCTCCGTTAATTCTATCACAGCCGCCTCCGATGCAGCCGCTGCCTTGAGGAAGGGCATTGCTAAACCAGCAATATCAGCCCCCAGAGCGATGACTTTAGCTACATCTAACCCATGACGCAACCCCCCAGAAGCAATTAAAGGAATATGGGGATCATACTCCCGAATACTGGTGATACAATCTGCCGTAGGTATACCCCAATCCCCAAATGTTCGCCCCAAACGCCGTTGTAAGGACGTTTCCGCCCTTTCGCTTTCCACCAAAGCCCAGGAAGTACCACCCGCACCAGCAACATCAATAGCTGTGACTCCCGCAGCTATCAGTTTTTCCGCCATTGTCGCCGAAATTCCATTACCTACTTCCTTCGCAATTACGGGGACAGGTAATTTACTGCATAATTTGGCAATTTTGTCAAGCAATCCCCTAAAATTAGTATCACCCCTGGGTTGAATAAACTCCTGTAAAGGATTAATATGTAGAATTAGGGCATCAGCTGCAGTTAAATCAATAATTCGCAAACATTCATCTAGACCATATTCGTAATTAAGCTGTACCGCCCCTAAATTAGCAAACAGGAGAATATCAGGCGCGTACTTACGCACAGCGAAAGTATCAGCAACTTGAGGTTTTTCCACCGCCACCCGGACAGATCCTACACCCATTGCTAACTTGTATTGTTGGGCTACTTCCGCAAGACGACGGTTAATAATTCCCGCTTGTTCTGTTCCCCCAGTCATAGAGGAAATTAATAACGGTGCATTTAAGTATTTTCCCAGAAAATTCGTACTCAGATCAATATCTTGATCATTAAGTTCTGGTAAGCAAACATGAGTAAAGCGGTACTTTTCTAACCCAGTTGTGATTTCTGAACATTCAACATTATCTTCTAAACAGATACGGATATGATCTGCTTTGCGATTTTGAGTTTGGGCTGGAGTGTTGATAGAAGGGTTCACAGTTTAATATGGAATTATGTTAATATTTACATCTTTCACCAAGCCAAAGCAATTATCCTATTAGTCCTAGATATCTCAGTATCTATTGTTGCAAATATTCTGCATATCCAAGCTGATCTAGTTTAGCTTGTTTTTCCATCACCGAATTACACAGACTTTGGCGATAAGCCACAACTTTTTGTAATAACTCCGGTTGGTGGGTAGCGAGAATTTGTACAGCCAAAAGTCCAGCATTTTTCCCATTCCCAATGCCAACAGTGGCGACGGGTATTCCTGCTGGCATTTGTACTATAGAATATAAAGAATCCACACCTTGTAAATTCCGAGTCGAAACCGGGACACCAATTACAGGTAAAGGAGTTAATGATGCTACCATACCAGGAAGATGAGCCGCACCACCAGCACCAGCAATGATTACTTTCATACCCCTTTGATGTGCAGTTTTAGCATATTCTACCATCCGTTCTGGGGTACGATGGGCAGAGACAATAGCAACTTCACATACAATACCAAATTCTTCACAAATAGCGATCGCCTCTTTCATCGTAGGTAAATCAGAATCGCTACCCATAATAATACCAATTTCTACACTCATAATAATTAGGGATTGGGGGCTGGAGATGAGGGTATATATTTCCCATTAACGACCAATGACTAATAACTAAAATAACACCCATGCTGGACAACATAAACATTATTAACGCAAAAGTACCCGGTTATCAAGATCTACAAAGAATCTTAGTTAATCAAGAAGGCATAATTGACAGCATTATGCCCATGAATACAGCATGGCAAGATATTCTACCACAACATCTGCTTTTAGATGTGGCTGGAGACTGGATTTCTTTGGGTGGTGTGGACTTACAAATCAATGGTGGACTAGGATTAGCTTTTCCCGAATTAACATTAGAAAATTCCCATAATTTACCAAAAATCTCCTCATTTTTATGGTCAGCAGGAGTTGATGCTTATTTACCAACTTTAGTTACCACCTCTATCGAAAATCTTCACCGCTCCCTCGCCATTCTCACTGATTATACCCAAAATTCCCCAAATTCTGCACAAATTCTCGGAGTTCATTTAGAAGGACCATTCTTAAACTACTACAAACGTGGCGCACATCCATCCGAGTATTTACTCCCCCTTACCATAGATCAAATTAAACGAGTATTAGGAGACTACGCTCCTATAGTCAAACTCATTACCCTCGCACCAGAGTTAGACACCACAGGAAAAGTCATCCCTTATTTGCGTTCCCTGGGAATTACTGTTAGTTTAGGACATTCACAAGCTACCGCAGCCGAATCACAACAGGCTTTTGCTCAAGGCGCTACAATGATCACACACGCTTTTAACGCCATGCCACCCCTACACCACCGCGAACCAGGTTTATTAGGTGCAGCAATCAATGATTCTCGTGTCTTTTGTGGCTTTATTGCTGATGGTCAGCACGTTAATCCAATGATTCTTAAAATTCTTCTACGTGCTAGTAAAAGCTTATTTATCGTCAGTGACGCTCTTGCACCTCTAGGATTACCAGACGGTATCTATCCCTGGGATAACCGACAAATTGAAGTGATCAATGGTACGGCTAGACTACAAGATGGGACTTTAACGGGAACAACTCTACCTTTGTTAGTAGGAGTGCAAAATCTCGTTAAATGGGAAGTTTGTGACATAGAAACAGCTATTAATTTAGCCACAAATGCACCTAGAAAGGCTATTGATTTACCAACATTTTCCTCCAATCAACCCGCTCATTTATTGCGATGGAACTATGATCCAGTTGGAAAGGAACTCACTTGGCAACGTCTAACTTTCTGAATCAGAATTTATCAGATTTTTTATGGGATTTTTAGATCCCTGAATTCCTCATACCCCAATATGAAAAATCTCCGTCAAACCCCTTGACAAAATTCTGGGTTTTGATTATAGTTATGTTAAGGGTGGAAAAGTGTGCGACCATATATATAAGTTGGATTCCAGTCAAATAGCGATCGCAGGTATTTATAATTTTGGCAAACCCCTTGACAAAATTCTGGGTTTTGATTATAGTTATGTTAAGGGTAGAAAAGTGTGCGACCATATATATAAGTTGGATTCCAGTCAAATAGCGATCGCAGGTGTATTTATAATTTTGGCAAACCCCTTGACAAAATTCTGGGTTTTGATTATAGTTATGTTAAGGGTGGAAAAGTGTGCGACCATATATATAAGTTGGATTCCAGTCAAATAGCGATCGCAGGTGTATTTATAATTTTGGCAAACCCCTTGACAAAATTATGGGTTTTGATTATAGTTATGTTAAGGGTGGAAAATTGTGCGACCATATATATAGAGGTTATAGAGAGATTTGTTATTTCCCCGTCCTCCAGATAATAAAGACCACCAATTTATCGAACCATTGAACCACTTGGAAAATCCGGGAAACAGTAACAAGGGAAAAATCACAGAACATAGATCGAATAACTACGATAGAATAACTACTTTTCAGAAGACAACAAAACCCGAAATCCGTAGTAGTGATGACGAGCATTATACAAGCCTTGGTTACGCATTGAACAACGACAACAACCGGCAAAGTATAGCCATGCACCACCGCGCAACACCTTATATTCTCCAACAGGATTAATCAAAGCATCACCATTTATAGGAGCATTTATATAATTTTCTTCCCAGTCATCTTCGCACCACTCCCATACATTACCGTGCATATCATACAAACCAAAAGCGTTAGGGGGGAAAGTTCCTACATCTGTGGTTTGTTGACGATATTCCCCTTTTTGAGCAGCAGCATAGGAATAGTTGCCATCATAATTCACCAAATTCGGGGTAATACTTTGACCGAAATAAAAAGGTGTCGTCGTCCCCGCTCTACAAGCGTACTCCCATTGTGTCTCACTGGGCAACTTGTAGTTCTTACCTGTATTTTCGCTTAACTTTTGACAGAATGCAACCGCATCATCCCAACTTACCCTTTCAACAGGACGATTATCACCCTTGAAGTGAGCGGGATTGTTGCCAATTATAGATTGATATTGCGCCTGTGTCAAGGGGTATTTAGCGATAAAAAAACTCTTAACAGTAACTTGGTGTCGGGGACCTTCGCTATTTGTTCTTCCCGCTTCATTTTCTGGTGAACCCATGTAAAATGTACCAGAGGGTATTTCTACCATTTCCAACATCACCCCATTTCCCAAATCTTCCACAAAGTATCTGGCTGCATGGTTGCGTTTTTTGATAATCTTACCATAAGCGTTGGTAGTGACAGTTTCAAAGTGGAAAATTTTTAGATTCTTGTCAATAGGGTTTTGAGAGACTTGAATATTTTGGCTTTCTTGTTTAATTCCTAAAAGCATAAACCATTCTTCTATTGATTGAGGACGTTTTTGATAATCTAATTCCATTCCTTTGAGAATAGCGTCATTCACTTTTTGACTAATATCAGCATTGTATTTTTGAGGTGGTTCTAGAGCAATGTTCATATCTAACATAATCTTAGCATTCAGATAAGTGTTAGGTAGAGGAATGAAAGGAGGTTTCTGAACTGCAATAATTACATACAATGTTGCTGCTAAAGCATAAATATCTAAAGCAGGAGTAAAATTACTTGTATTTTCAAATTGTTCAGGAGGTGCAAAAACAGGAGTTTTCGCATTGGTTAAACTCATCAATTCCGCAAAGTTGACTTCTCTGGCTAAACCAAAATCAATTAATATGGCTTTATTGTCAGATTCTCGCAGTAAAATATTCGCAGGTTTAATATCTCGGTGCAGATAATTACGACCATGAATATAACTTAAAGCTTCTCCAATGCCTTTAATAATTGATAAACCTGCACTTTCACTAAAAACACCATTCGCGTATAAATATTGTTCTAAATTTTTGCCTTGAACATATTCCATCACCATACAAGATAAACCATTTTCTTGAAACAGTTCAGGATACACTTTGACAATGTGAGGATGATAAAAGGTAGCTAAAACCATCGCTTCGGTATTGAATTTATCCTGTTCTTCAGTTAAGAAATTGGCAAAACCTTCTGTGCTTCCATATTTATCTCTATAACGTTGTTGGAGAAAAAGAACATTGAGACTTTTGATAGCTACTTGTGTTTTGCGTTTATGATCTTGCGCTAGATAAGTAACACCAAATCCTCCTTGTCCCAAAATATCAATAATTTCGTATTGTCCTTTTTTTAGTTGTTGTCCTAGAGTAAAATAACTCATAATTAACCATCATTAATGTAATTTCTCAATATCTGTTATTACAGATTCCTAATTACTAAGAAAATCAGACACAGTTTTTTGACAATATATCATAATTACAGCACGATTTGTGCCAAAATCCTCCTTGAGGATATAGAAATATCAGTAAAAACCAAAAAACGCCGAAAAAAAGATTTTATGGTGTTGACAAAAAACTTTGAATATGTTATCCTTATCTTGATAAGGAAGAACTATCTACAATTAATTTCTGATTCCCCTACATAACTGAATCATCTAGTCAATCAGACACAGTTTCTTGAACACATATCATAATTACAGCACGATTTGTGCCAAAATTTCGCTTTGAGGATATAGAAATACAAGTAAAAACCAAAAAACGCCGAAAAAAAGATTTTATGGTGTTGACAAAAAACTTTGAATATGTTATCTTTATCTTGATGAGGAAGAACTATCTACAATTAATTTCTGATTCCCGTAGGTAAGTGAATCATCTAGTCCATTTGGTATAGTTAGATGGTTTTAAGCTTCAATTGTGACACATATGATTATGTTTAACTATATCTGACAATATTTCTGTTATTTAAACTAAATAGTATTTTTTATGTCTAACATAGACATAACAGAAGCCTGAGTCTTTGTCAAGTCTTGATGAATTAAATTATCCGAATTAGGATATCCGAGATGTTAAGCTTTACAGGATGAAGTTAAAAATAATTATGTAATTAGATTAGTGTTTGTAGTGTTTGAAAAAATTATGTATATGGGCGCACCATTCTCCATCTATAACATAAACATAATATAAATCTTCGGATTTGTCAAGTATTGAATAGTTGCGGATTTTCTCCACCCAACCGATAAAACCTTCATACATAAATGTAACCTATATACATAGGTGTGATATATAATATTAACCAATAAATTAAGTTTTTGTATCTAACGTAACAGTAACACTATTTAAGATGTGCTTATGATACAAGCATCAAAGTAAATGCTGATATTTTTAACTATAAAAGTCCAGCTTTAATCACAGCTTTTCTAGCCCAAAAAACAGCAATGAATAAACGTATCCGCCCTTTTTATCGCCTTCTAGCACTAGCTATAGGTTCAATGGTGTTGGCAATTTTCGCGCCTACAGTTGTCCAGGCCGCAGACCCGGTAACACTGGAATCCTTAGACGCAACAACCAAACAATTACAAATTTCTGTTGATACTACCTGGGTATTACTCACAGGCTTTTTAGTATTTTTCATGCAGACCGGTTTTTCGATGTTAGAAGCAGGTTTACTGCGCCAAAGAGGTGTAGTTAATGCCCTATTGGAGAACTTTATTGATGCTGCCCTCACCATTTTAGTGTGGTGGGCTGTGGGCTTTGGAATTGCTTTTGGTACAAGTAGTGGTGGGTTCATTGGTACAGACACCTTTTTCTTAAGTCAATTACCCGTTGACGGTGCTTTTAGTAATGGTAACGTGCCAGGAATAGCCTCCCAACTCAATGCTTACACTTTGTTTTTCTTCCAGTTTGCCTTTGCGGCTACTGCCAGTACAATTACTACTGGGGCAATGGCAGGAAGAACGGACTTTGTTGGCGACTTAATCTACAGTGGTATTATGGCGGCATTTAGCTATCCCCTCGTCGTTCATTGGATATGGAACTCCAGTGGCTGGTTAGGAAAAATGGGCTTTCATGACTTTGCTGGTAGTACCGCAGTTCACACCGTTGGGGGTTGGACAGCCTTAGTTGGTGCTTATTTACTTGGACCTCGTCCCGGACGTACTGCTTGGGGAAAAATTCCTCCCGCCCATAACTTAGGTTTGGCGACTTTGGGAACTATGATTCTCTGGTTTGGCTGGTATGGTTTTAACCCTGGTTCAACCCTGGGTACTGCTAATCCTGGCTTAATTGGTTTGATTACTCTCAACACTACCCTGGGCGCTGGTTCTGGGGCCTTAGCATCCTTATTTTATCAATACAAACGTTCAGGTAAATGGGATTTAGCCTATTGTCTGAATGGTTCTTTAGCAGGGTTGGTAGGTATTACCGCCGGTTGTGCTTTTATCGCACCCTGGGCTGCGGTTTTGATTGGTTTAACAGGTGGAATTTTAGTAATTTTCGGCATTGATATTATTGAATCATGCAAAATTGATGACCCTGTGGGAGCATTTGCTGTTCATGGTATTAATGGCATGATGGGTACACTAGCAGTAGGCTTTTTGGGTCAACCAGAATTGACTTTGAATAAAACCCACATTCCGCACCCTGAACTGTCACAGATCAAAAAAGCAGAGATAGTAGTACATAATAACTAACGATCAATTAAAGAGAAATAAGCTTAATGAGAATACATATCATTAAAAGGGGGGTGGTGT
>NZ_BJCF01000071.1 GCF_005402965.1 Dolichospermum planctonicum | reverse complement strand
ATATTATCCTTCTCAAAACTATTTGTATTAGTTTACATCCTGTAAATCCTTAAATCCTGGATATCCTGATTCTGACAATAATCTTGCTAAAATTGCAGATACTGATTTAATAACTTGGTTAAATCAAGAAGATCATCAATAATCGTGATTTTTGGGTTGGTTTTTCTCAACCCAAATAAAAATATTACAGCAAGTTTAGCTTGAGTGAGGTACTTCTTATGCGGGCAAGAGGCCTGCACCACAAGAGTTTTATTATTAATGTCTGTTTATGCGGGCAAGATGCCCGCACCACAAGAGTTTTCTCATTAATGTCTGTTTATGCGGGCAAGATGCCCGCACCACAAGAGTTTTATCATTAATACCTGTAATTTATAATACTAGTAACTGCTGTATACCTTAAATAGAAATAGAACGGAGGGCGCAGACCCTGCGCCCCTAGAGTTAAAAATCAACCCCCCGCTTCAATTCCACGCCTTCATTTGCGTAATGTTTATGACAAAAAACCTCAGAATGAATACTGGCTAAATCAAAATAAGCCGGTTGATTTTGACAGCGACCGGTAATAATTACTTCTGTGTCGCGTGGTTTACGTAATAATGCTTGGACAATGGGATCAACAGGTAATAATTCTAAATCCACAGTGGGATTGAGTTCATCGAGAATGATAGTTTTATACACACCAGAAGCGATCGCCATTTTAGCAATTTCCCAACCTCTCTCCGCCTCTATATAGTCTAATTCTTGACGCGAATTACGCCAAACAATGGCATCCCGTCCACAACGTTGATGATCTACTACTTCTGGATAAGATTGCTGTAAAGCGGCTATAGCTGCATCTTCAGTATAGCCACTACCACCTTTTAACCACTGCATAATCAATACACGGTTAGAACCAGGATGATTGATACCTCTGCCAATAGCTTGTAAAGCTTTACCCAAGGCACTGGTAGATTTACCCTTTCCTGCACCTGTATAAATTTCAATGCCTTCAATAAACAGTTCTGCGGCTGTGGGGTGGTGGTGAGGTTTCATTTCCGAATGTAAGTCTGCAATATCTAATAATGGTTGTGGAGCAGCGCGTCCAGTCGTAATGATTTCTAATTCTTGGGGTTTAGATTTTAAAACATTTATGACCTCATTCACGCATAGCAAACCTAAATCTAAAACCGGGTTAATTTCATCTAGAACTACAACCGAGTATAAACCAGAAGCGATCGCACCTTTAGCTACATCCCAACCCCGTGTAGCCTCTGTGCGATCAAAAGGTGTAATTTGATCATGTCCGAAAAATTCGGCTCTTCCCGTGCGAACCTGGTCAATTAAATGGGGAAACCCGCGCTGTAAAGCCGCTATCGCTCCATCCTCATCATAATCCCGTTCTGGGCCCTTTAAAAACCGCAATAGTAACACCCGGCTAGAATCACTGGGTGTATTAATTCCCAAACCAATCGAGCGCAAAACCACCCCTAAAGCCGCTTGGGACTTACCTTTGCCCAAACCATCATAGACGTGAATTTGACCCGTAAGCCGCTCAGAACGCACTTGCGCTGTGCGAATACCGATACCGTTCCTTGTCATCTTTTGAAAAGCTATAAAGTGGTAATTCCTTATCTTAACGAAACCAGACTGAGGATGTGCGGTTTTTTGTTTACGTATTTAAATTAAAGGAATGTATTAATACTATCAAAATAAAAATCTTGATATACTCAGATCATAAATACCAAAACATGAGATAATTGCCCATTGTTAGTATTTTTTACAAGCAAAAAATCAGGTTTATCAACTCAGGTGGGTTTCGTCTGTGTAAACGCGGATTATAACCGCCCAAATGCTTCTAACTTAAACTTTTAACAAATATGTCCGACGAATTATCATTACCCATAATTTTGCCAATTGGGGCAATATTTTTTGAAACATTATTCTTACTGGCAGCCATTCCCCTAGAAGCTTCCGTTCTTAATAAATGGCTAAAGTTTGATAAGAAGACTAGCATTTTTTATGCAATTACCATTAATGTTTTTTCTAGTGTAATTGGCTGGATTATCTTTTTTGTGATCGAACCAATATTACCTACTACTATCAAATCAGAACTGATTAATTATGTATTTTTTAATAAGCTAAAAGATACTAGTATCAGTTCCCTGATAATTTTATTATCATTCACTATTTTTTTAGCGACTTTTATAGTTAAGTTCTTAATCATGAAAATGCTGATAATTGTGATGGATGAAGGTGGAACAAAAACAGAAACGGGAATCATTTCTTCACAACAAAGAGCAATTTATATGAATATAGCTAAATTGCAAAATACTAATTTAGTAATTACAACATTAATAGCTAATTCACTGAGTTATAGTGCCATAACCATCATCTTATTAATTCGCTCTCTGTATTCTGGAAGATGATCAATATTAATCACTTTATTAATTAGAGGTAATCCAATGGACTCATTATTTAAGGAAATACTGGGCATATTTCAATTTATTAAAGGTTTACTCGCAGGAGTGCAAAAATTTCTGACACCAGCGAAAGCATACTCGTGGCAGACATTTATTTATTTGAGTGTTTTTTCTTGGGGAATATCATATTTTGCTGTAGGATCTGTCAAAGATATTATTGCCTTTTGTGGTTGGCTATTTTTGTTAGCAGGAACAGCTTGGTATACCACCGATGATCCTTTAAGATTTCCCGGAACTTTTATGCCAGTCGGGGCAATAATTACAGGGTTCTTAGTTAGCGTCTTTGCCTTTGGACATCAGGAGAATATATTAACAGCTAAAACTATAGTTATTTGGCCAACAATATCTGCAATTGTTACGGCCATACCTAACTTCTTTGAAGGTACGGGAGGAAGATCCGCAAAAGCGAAACTGCCCAAATTACAAGACCGCCAAAAAATAATAGTTTTGTTATCTTGGTGTATGTTAATTAGTTGTTGGTTGCAGTTTTACTTCGTTATAGATAAGTGGTTAAAAGACTATCCTAGTTTACGTGCAGACAACTTTCAGAAAAGTGCCTTTGTAATTAGACTAGAACCACCTGCAAAAAAACCAAAAAATGGTGATCTGATTTTAAATAAAATTCAACCTTTAGTTAATCAAGAAATTGCCAATAAACCCTGGTCAGAAGTAGAAAAATGGTTACTAGAAGCTGATCAGCAGCTAAGGAATTTGGGGAAGAGAACAATTAATAATCACCTCAGTAAATCTCAAGAAAAACAACTATGGAGTGTTGAACCTCGTGTAGTTAATATCAAATCTGGATATCAACTAGATATTTTGACTGTTTGGAATGGACCTAGTGCCAATGCCAAAGGATTTTACTGGAAAAAATCTTGTTTTATTCAACCGTCTCAATCGGGACAACAGACAGATAATAAAAATGCAGTTGCTAAGATTTCTTGCGATCGCACAAGTAAATTTTTCATTGGTTCTCCCCCACCAAAAAAGTAACAAGACTAACCCAAAATAGAACAAAAGCAATAACTTCTTCCCTGTTAAGAGTTCCCTTGTCATAACGACAATTTTTAACGCCAACCTACTTACCAATGGGGTTTATGGTTTACTTTTATGACTTACGATTTGACAATAAATAATCATTCCAGTCTGATTTCTCCTGATATTTATAATTACCAAGTTTCATCTGATCAGCCTTTGCAAATAGGAATCATGGCTTCAGGAAATGGCAGTAATTTTGAAGTAATTGCTCAAGCTATTGCTGATGGTAAAATCAACGCCAAAATTCAAGTTTTAATCTACAATAATCCTGATGCTAAAGCAGCAATCAGGGCTGAAAAATGGGGTGTAGAATCTGTACTATTGAATCATCGTGATTATAAAAATCGAGAAAAGTTTGATAGTAAAATAGTCCAAATATTACAGCAGTATGATGTGAAATTCGTGATTATGGCGGGATGGATGCGATTAGTTACACAAGTGTTAATTGATGCTTTTCCCCAGCGGATGATTAATATTCATCCCAGTTTATTACCGAGTTTTAAGGGTGTACAAGCTGTGGAACAGGCTTTAGCAGCCAGAGTGAAAATCACTGGCTGTACTGTACATCTTGTTTCTTTAGAAGTTGACAGTGGAGAGATTTTAATCCAAGCGGCTGTTCCTGTTCTCCCAGAGGATACACCAGAAACTCTACACGCTAGAATTCAAGTGCAGGAACATCGGATTTTACCAATGGCCATTACTCTTTTAGATCCTACATTCTGCACTCAGCCATATTACAATCAGTAATTAGTGGCAGGAAAATGTATAGCAGGAGTCCCCAAATTTGGAGTTAGGAATTAGCGCGATGAGTTTAAAAGCAGTTCTATTTGATTTTAATGGTGTCATCATTAAAGATAGACAAATCCATATTCAACTAATAGATGAGATTCTCCTGGGGGAAAATCTCCAACTTCAACGAGTGCAAGAACGTCAAGCTTTTTTAGGGTTCGGCCATCGCGCTTACTTGCAAAACCTGCTGAAAAATCGTGGTCGGGTAGTCACAGAAGTTTATATGACTCAATTACTTACCCGCAAAGCTCAAGGTTATATTCTAGAATTGGAAAAGTTAGAAAAATTGCCTTTGTATCCCGGAATTGAAGACGTAATTTTTCAAATTCGTGACCATGATCTCAAATTGGGGTTAGTCAGTGATACTTTATCTTTAGAAGTAGAAACGGTGTTGACATCTGCTAAATTAACTGAATACTTTCCCGTGATTGTATCAGGGGATGATATCAACAGTCATAAACCTAACCCGGAAGGATATTTATTAGCAGTGGAACGGATGAATCAAGTATATCCAGAATTAAATCTACAACCTCACGAATGTTTAGTGATTGAACATACCCCAGTAGGTATTCAAGCAGCCAAAAAAGCCCAAATGCAGGTGGTAGGTGTAGCGAATACTTACCCGTTCCATATGTTGCAACGTCAAGCTAATTGGACAATTGATTATTTGATTGATTTGGATTTACAGCAGGTACAGGAAGTTTTTTTAAAAAAAGATGGGCAATTTATTGTTTCTGAATGCTAGAATAGAGTATGTGTATTAGAGATAAGAACTCATAAGCACGAATAAGGGGAATTAGCTCAGTTGGTAGAGTGCTGCGATCGCACCGCAGAGGTCAGGGGTTCGAGTCTCCTATTCTCCATTTGTTGTCGAATAACAAATTATTTGTCGTCGTTTATTCTTTGGCGTATTTTTGTTGAGCCTCCTTGTAACCAGGACATTTATTTTCGGCTCTAGATTGAATTTCACTACTGATTTGCTCCCGCATATCAGAGAGTTTTGGTAAAACAACACCACTAGCTTGATATTTTTGTGCGATCGCTATTATCCCATCAGCCAACAATCTATCCACATATTGCCCTAACTCTGATTCACCAAAAGAATTAAATTTATTTTGTTTTTGGGCTTTATGGCGTTCATGAGATAAGCGTTGCTGTTGTTGTCGCTGACGATTTAGTAAATTATAGTTTTCACCAAGTAATTGTTTAACACTCCGATAAGCTATAACCTCATTTTTGACAACATCTACCACCGCTACCGTCACTGGTTTTTTTAACCCAAAACTAACACCTATTAAGATTGAAGATTTACCTTGATAATTAGGTTTACTGGGACGAGGAAAAGAGTTATTAATTCGAGCTAGGGTTGATTGCTGACGAGTAATAAAGGCTTGTTGTTTATCATTGAGATCATCTTTCTGTTTTGTTTTAGTTAAAATTTCCGTAATTTTTGTAACTTTCTCCTCAACCACCTCTTTAGTTCCTTCACAAGTCATCATCCGAGTATCCAAAGAACAATAAAAATTAAGTTGATTTACTTTCCAATGTTCACCTTTTTCTTCACTTGGCAACCAAGAAATTCTGCCTGAGCGTAAAGTAAACAAACTGCTTGAATGTTGATTTTTACTATTGCGTTTAATTTCTTGATCCTCCAAAAAGCGTTGGAAATAATGCAAATGACGCTTATCGCAGTAAATCTCAAAAGTAAGTTTTCCCAAACCATTAAACCGCACAAAGAGACGATTATTATCATTTCTTAACCATGTCATATCCTCGTTAGATTCATAAGCTACAGGAAAAGGAACATTAGCAGTTTTTCTTAAAAGTGCTGCTTGCCATGCCTTTGCTTCATTTTCATTTTGCGGAACATTGAAAGTAGCAATTTTTAAAGTTTCTAACCATTCTTCTCCCGTCAAATCTCTACCTTTAGGAATGCGACTTTGGATCTGATCTTTTAAGCGTTCAATTTCAATTTCTTTTCTGCGCTTATTTCTGGTAAATTCTTCTGGGTTTTCATCTACTTCACTAATTTGACAGTTATTTTTAAGTAGATATGCAAGAGCGCAACGAGTAAAGGGATCTTCCGCGTCTTCGTAAGTGTTTAAAAGAATTTTGAAAATTGAAGATGTTTTATATTTTGGAGCTTTTTTAGTCTTTTTCCCCTTTTTCTGATGGTCATTTTCATCAGACTGAAGTGCAAATTTAGTTAAAAGTTCAGCAGCTTTAGTGCGAATTACTTCTAAACTACATTCACTCTCTTGCTCAAGTTCTTGATCACTTTTAAGCATTTTTAGCCAACGCTGTTTCCCTTCTATTTGGTTTTTTCTGCGTTTTTGCAAAGCAAACCAAGACTTATACAGATAATCCACTAAAGTAATCCCTGAAGTGTAAAAACGTCCAGGTTGTCCAGTAAAAAGTTCTTGAGTTTTGAGAGAATTACCCAGTTTTTTCAGTAATTCAGCAGGTATACTCCCTTTTTCTAGCCAGGTTTCAAATTCTGAGTGTTTTCCTATCTGTATCAATATTTCATTGATAAATGGTGTATTTTTTTCAGTCATCAATTCCCATAGTTGACGGAGGCTGCTTTCATCAGCAACTAAGCGACATTGAATTGTAATAACGCTCATAGTGTCTTTGATTTTTTTTACCTTCCCTAATTATAGCGCAATGACGTAATGACGCAATAGCGCAAATGATTTTTTTCTCAAAGACTGTGCAAAAATAAAAACCGCAAGCTAGGGCTTTAAAATTAGGATGACAGAAGAAACTAGAGAAGTGAGGGGAAGAGTCCCTAAAGACATAAAAATCGCCTTTGAAATTGCCTGTGCGCGGCTGGAAGTGACGCAAACTGCGGCTTTAGCAGAGGCCATAAAAGATTGGTTACAAAAAAAAGATTCCCCTAGTGGTGGTAAGTCACAGGGGAGTTAAAGGGTTATGCTTATAGTAAAGTGAGCGATCGCATCATCTCACAATTCCCAACAATCTCAGACATTCCACCATCCTCACCCTTGACATAGTGCCATTGCCAGTGCAATCTGTTTTAGTATTACGTTCCGCTTACCTGAAATGTGGATATAATAGGCAGATCAATAACAGACGCATAATGAAAGAACATCACCAACTCTCCAACTTCATTTGGCAAATTGCTGACTTGTTACGGGGTCCTTATCGGCCACCGCAATACGAGCGTGCAATGTTACCAATGACGGTGTTGCGTCGCTTTGACTGTGTGCTTGCTTCAACTAAACCCCAAGTATTAGCAGAATATCACAAACGGAAGGATACTTTTAAGGATGAAGCCCTGGATGCAATGCTTAACAAAGTAGCAAAGCAGCGTTTTCATAATCGTTCAGAACTAGATTTTCAGCAGCTTAAAGGTGATCCTGACAATATAGATCAACATCTTATTAGCTATATTAAAGGTTTCTCAAAAAACGTTTATGAAATTTTTGAGAAATTTGAATTTACTGCCGAAATTGAAAAGATGCGCGAGGCTAATATTCTTTATCTCGTAGTTTCTAAATTTTGTGATATTAATCTCCATCCTGATGCTGTTGATAATATCGGTATGGGGTTGTTATTTGAAGATCTAATTCGCAGATTTAATGAAGCAGCTAATGAAACAGCAGGTGATCACTTTACACCAAGAGAAGTGATTCGCTTAATGGTAGATATTTTGTTTGATCCTGATGATGATATTTTAACTCAACCAGGGATTATTCGCAAACTACTTGATCCCACTTGTGGTACTGGTGGAATGTTAGCAGAAGCCCAAACCTATTTACGTGAGAATCATTCAACTGCAACATTATATGTATTTGGGCAGGATTTTAACCCCCGTGCTTATGCTATTGCTGCTTCAGATTTATTATTAAAAAGTAATGAAAAAAGTGATGTTCGTTATGGTGATTCATTAATTAATGATCAATATTCTGGTGAACATTTTGATTATTTTTTAGCTAATCCCCCCTTTGGTGTGGACTGGAAAAGGCAACAAAAAGAAGTACAACAGGAAAGCGAAAAATTTGGTTTTGCTGGTAGGTTTGGCGCAGGTACACCACGAGTTAATGATGGTTCTTTGCTATTCTTACAGCACATGATTAGTAAGTTTGAGCCATATCAACCAGAAGCAGGGAAAAATGGCTCACGTTTGGCTATTGTTTTCAATGGTTCACCTTTGTTTACTGGTGGTGCAGGTAGTGGTGAAAGTGAAATTCGTAAATGGGTGATTGAAAATGACTGGTTAGAAGCGATTATAGCTTTACCAGAGCAAATGTTTTATAATACTGGAATTGGTACTTATATTTGGATTGTTACTAATCGCAAGCAAAAACACCGTAAAGGTAAGATTCAATTAATAGACTCTCGCTCTCGTTGGCTACCTATGCGCCGTAGTTTGGGCGATAAACGCCGTTATATGGGTGAAGAAGATATTGCGGCTGTGGTGCGGGACTATGGGGAATTTGAGGAAAGTGAAACCAGCAAGATTTTTGATAATGAAGATTTTGGTTATCATCGTGTTCCCATTGAAAGACCGTTACGTTTGCTCTACCAAATGGATGTGGAACGCAAAAGCAGATTTTTAGATGCTGTTCCTCACTTGTTAGATGATGTACAAGCAATAGATAGAGAATTAGGAAGAGAACCCCGTCCTAATTGGAGTGAGTTTGATAAGTTGATGAATGCTTTAATTAAGCAGCGTGGTAGTAAATGGAAAAAGGCAGAAAGTAAGCTGTTTAGAGATGTGTTTACAGAGCGTAATGTAGAATCTGAGAGAGTTATTTTCAAAGAACGTAAAGCAACTAATGAACCTAATGCCCGTGTTTGGGGTTGGTTTCGAGATGCTAAGGGCAAAATTGAGCGGATGTATGAGCCAGATACGCAATTAAGGGATTTTGAAAATATCTCTTTAACAAATGAAATTGTGGATTATTTTTGTCATGAGGTTGAACCGCACGTAAATGATGCTTGGGCAGATGGTGATAAAATTCGCAGTGCTTATGAGATTAATTTTAATCGGCATTTTTATAAGTACACTCCTCCGCGACCTTTGGCTGAAATTGATGCTGATATTAAGCAAATGGAAGAAGAGTTTATGAATTTGTTATCTGAGGTAATTTCTTGATTTTTGACGATGGATAAGACTAACTTTGATATTGAAAAATTATGGACAAATATTCCATTACACTGGTCTTTAGTACCTCTTAAGTATTTATGTTCCCAATCCGCACTTTACGGAGCAAACATCCCAGCCGATGCTTATTCCGAAAATGGAGTGAGATTTTTGAGAACCTCCGATATAAAAGAAGATGGAACTTTAGAGCCACAAGGTGTTTATGTTTCACCAGAATTAGTTGACAACTATATTCTAAATACACATGACTTGATTATTTCTCGAAGCGGAACAGTGGGTAGAGCTTTTGTCTACTCGGATAAATATGAACCTTGTGCATATGCAGGGTATTTAGTCAGATTTATTTTTAATTCTAGACAATCTCCAAAATATTACTTCTACATTACGAAGTCTCTACAGTTTCAACTATGGCTAGGCACTTCTGCTATAGAAGCAACAATTGGAAACGTGAATGGGGAAAAGTATGCGAATATTAAGCTACCTAATCCTCCTTTATCACAACAGATTGCGATCGCAAATTATCTTGATCATGAAACTGTCAAAATAGACAAACTCATTTCAGCTAAAGAACGTCTGCTTGATTTACTAACAGAAAAACGTCAATCCTTAATTACTAATGTTATCACTTGTGGGTTAAATCCTGATGTTCCTATGCGTGATTCTGGTATTGAATGGATTGGAAATATTCCACAACATTGGGAAGTAGAACACCTAAAATATCATATTGCCAAAATTGAGCAAGGTTGGTCCCCACAATGTGATAACTTTCCTGCTGATGAAGATGAATGGGGTGTTCTTAAAGTCGGTGCTGTCAATGCTTGGGAATTTAATCCTGACGAAAATAAACGTCTCCCTACGGATCTCAAACCACTCACAGAATACGAAATCAAACCTGGTGATATTCTCATCAGTTGAGCAAATACCACTGAATTAGTAGGAAGTGCTGCGCTAGTTGATCAAGTTCGTTCTAAGTTAATACTTTGTGATAAATTATATCGTTTAAAAATGTACGGGAATAGACTTTACCCTGAATATCTAGTTTTTTACTTGCGTTCAATAGCTGGACGATTTGAATTTGAATGTGATGCAACAGGCGCTAGTAATTCTATGCAAAATATTTCACAAGAGATAGTAACAAACCTTTGGATTCCAATTCCACCTATAGATGAACAAAATCAAATTGTTGATCACATCAAAGCTAACGTTTTAAAGCTAGATAATTTGACCGTTGCAGCAAAGCGCACTATCGAACTTTTACAGGAGCGTCGCACCGCACTAATTACAGCAGCAGTTACCGGACAAATTAGCATCAAAAAATAATCAACTTTATAGCCTATTAATCACAAACTTATCTGCGTGTATCTGCGTGTATCTGCGTTTATCTGCGTTTCATTTTCATCACCTCTACCTCACTAGAATCTAATTCACAAAATCAAAGATTTACAGAATGTGAAAATTGAAAAATTCATCATCCCGTAAATCCTGATATTGACATCAAAATAAATCAGCTTAGTCAGTGTAATTATTAACTATGATCGAGGAAATTTAGCCAATAATTCCTCACGAGATAATTGTAAAAGTAAAGGAGTAAATTCCTCCCTACTCATAGCAATTACTTGATCAATAATTGTGGCTAAATCTGCATCAACCTTACCAAAACGTACTTCTAGGATACTTTCAACCATAGCACGACGTTCTCTTTGAACACCTCGATCAATTCCTAGTAATTCTCCTTCTTGTCGTTCTTGTTTTTTAATCTCTTCCAACTGTTCTTGATAGATTTGTGATAATTTCATGATCAACTCCCGATCATCTTGATCAATATCTTGTTGTTGTTGTTGGCGTGCTGATAAAATGGCAATTAGGTCATGTACTAATTGTACAACATTGGACAAAGAAGAACTATTTGCCAATAGTGCTTCCAACTCTTCCACCGCTTGTCTTTGTACCTTTCCCCTACCTAATATTCTTAAAAACAGTGTTTCTGGTGTACTGGGTAGTTGATGAATGACAATAATAGCGGTTTTGAAAGATTTTCCTAAAAAATAAACTCCTTCACCCCATTGATTTTGATCCAAACTAGCATTAAAGCCTGATATGATATTTAACGATGCTGTAGGAGTAAAAATCCACAAATAGGGTAATTGTTCCTCATTTATTCGCGCATTATTGCGTTTTGCTTGCCGTTCTATATCAGCAACGATGTCAAATAATTTATTAATGCAACTGCGGATTTCACTGATGCTAACAGCATTGCGGAATGGCTCAAATATGGCATAACTAGCATAAGTCCCCATTTTCCCTAGCAGTCCTAGTGATTCTATCCTATCAGGAGATGGGGAGTTAGGAGTAAATAATACGTCAATTTGCCGAGCTTCTGAGGTAATATCTTTACTGGTTTCTACTTCACCATAGGGTGTTAATAGTTCTGTCAGATATTGTTTGGCAAATTCATCATGGATAAAACGAGTCATTCAGTGTTAATTTAGTTTAGAGAATGAAAAAGTTAATTTATAACTTTATTGCTGTTTAATTACCTTTCTAATTAATTATTAATATAATATCACAAAAATTTACATAAAAAGCAATTTTAAATAAATTTTCTATTGAAAAATCAAACCTAATTCAAGATCAAAAGAGGCGCAAATGAACATAGCTAGATATGGTGAAACAGCATTTGAAAGCGTGATTGAAAATCACCTTCTCAGTCATGGCTATGTGAAAATTACAGATAAATTTGATCGCACTCGCGCCCTATTTCCCAAGATAGCGATCGCATTTATCCAACAAACTCAACCCAAAGAGTGGAAAAAACTAGAAGCACTGCACAAAGAAAAAACAGGTGAACAAGTGCTAACAGACCTATGTAAATGGCTGGACAAATACGGCTTACTACATACCCTGCGTCATGGGTTTAAATGCTACGGTCGCACCCTGCGGATAGCTTACTTCAAAGCTGCTCACAAACTCAACTCAGACTTAGAAACCCGTTATGCTGCCAATTGTGTAGGTATCACCCGACAACTAGAATACAGTGAACGGGAAAAAAAACGTTCCCTTGACATCACCCTCAGTCTTAATGGTATTCCAGTTATCACCCTAGAGCTAAAGAATCCACTGACAGGGCAAACAGTAGAAAATGCCAAACAGCAATACTGTAAAGACCGTGACCCCAGAGAAACTATCTTTGAGTTTAAACGCCGTACCTTAGTACATTTTGCCGTTGATACCGAAGAAGTTTGGATGACAACACGCCTAGCGGCAGAAGCTACCCACTTTTTGCCCTTTAACAAAGGATACGATGGCGGGGCAGGTAATCCACCAGACACAGCAGGACGTAATTACCGCACAGCTTACCTGTGGGAAGAAGTTTTACAAAGGGATAGTTTACTTGATCTCCTAGCTCGGTTTCTGCATTTACAAACAGAAGAAAAACGAGACGATGATGGGCGCAAATTCAAAAAAGAAACCATGATATTTCCCCGCTATCATCAACTTCAGGCTGTGCGCTTACTCGTAGATGCGGCTAAGGGTGAAGGTGTAGGACAAAATTATTTAATTGAACATTCAGCCGGAAGCGGTAAAAGTAATACCATAGGCTGGCTGACTCATCGCCTTGCATCTTTATACAATGAACAAAACCAGCGTGTTTTTGATAGTGTCATAGTAATTAGCGATCGCCGCGTCCTTGACCAGCAATTACAAGACACCATTTATCAATTTGAACACCGTCAAGGGGTTGTAGAAAAAATTGACGATAACTCCCGACAGTTAGCGCAAGCCCTAGAAAGTGCCGTTCCCATCATCATCACCACCTTACAGAAATTCCCCTTTGTCACACGCCAATTAATCAAACTAGCAGAAGAACGCAACCAAGAAAGTAGCGGTATTTTGCCTACCCGTCGCTTTGCTGTGATTATAGATGAAGCACACAGTTCCCAATCAGGGGAAACCGTCACCGAGTTAAAAGGGGTATTAGGCGGACAAGCATTGCAAGCAGAAGCACGTAACCGCGCCCAAGAGGAAGGACTAGAACATTTAGAAGAACTTTTCCGCAATTTAGTTAAACGTTCCCATCAATCTAACTTGAGTTTCTTTGCTTTTACAGCCACACCAAAACATGAAACTCTCAAATTTTTTGGTCGTCAAGGAGAGCCTTTTCATCGCTACACCATGCGTCAAGCCATAGAAGAAGGCTTTATCCTAGATGTTTTGCGGAATTACACCACCTATAAAGTTTACTACAACCTAATTAAAGCCAGTAACAACGATCCCAACGTCGAACGCAAGAACGCAGCCCGTTCCCTAGCTCGTTTTATGCGTTTACACCCCCATAATATTGCCCAGAAGACAGAAATAATGGTGGAACACTTCAACACCTTTACCCGGCATAAAATTGGTGGTAGAGCCAAAGCAATGGTAGTAACTAGCTCTCGCTTAGAAGCAGTGCGCTACAAACAGAGTTTTGATAAATACATCACAGAAAAAGGCTATGCGATCAAAACGCTGGTAGCTTTTTCTGGTGTAGTCACAGACGACAAAATTCAAGACAAAACCTACAGTGAAGAGGAAATGAATCAAGGCATTCGAGAGAAAGAATTGCCAGAACAATTTGCTACTAATGAATATCAGGTTTTACTCGTAGCGGAAAAATATCAAACAGGCTTTGATCAACCCTTGCTACATACCATGTATATTGATAGGCGGCTGTCAGGTATTCAAGCAGTACAAACCCTTTCTCGACTTAATCGCATTCATCCCAGGAAAGAAGATACATTTGTCTTAGACTTTGTGAACGACTGCGAAGAAATTCGCCAAGCATTTCAGCAGTTTTATGAAGGGGCAGAATTAGCTTTATATCCCACATTCCGCACCCCAAACTGTCACAGAGGTAAATTACGTAGAGAAAAAATTAAAGAGAGCATCAAAACAAACATATAAAGTGAAAAAAGGCATTTGAGAAACAGTAAATCACCAAAAACGTC
>NZ_BJCF01000070.1 GCF_005402965.1 Dolichospermum planctonicum | reverse complement strand
TCTGCCGTCGTCTTAGGGTGGTAGCCAAATTGTTTGTAAACTTGTTCTGGGGTTAGGTATTTCATCTTTCGGTTAAATACGATTAACCCCAGTATACTACGTTATTTCGAGATTAGAGAGTATGGCAATTCTGATGCACTTGGGTTTTGTTTTGGTTGACTCTGAAGCCGTTTCTGTTGTGCTGCTTTAAATGCTGTTGCTGCTTGATCTAATTGTTGATTCTGTTCTTCAGCGTTCCATTGGATAGTCCCCATTTGTGCTTGATGAATCAGGTTGAACATATTAAAATCTGAGCTATTACCAGATAAAGGGTTACTATTGCGATCACTTTCCAAACTGCTAAAGGGTTGGTTAGGATCAGCTAAGGCAGGTCCTAAGGTGACTATAGCAGCACTAATACTGGCAATGGTGATGGCAATAATTTTGTGAATTGCTAAAAATGATCTTTTCATGGATTTTCCCCTCCTAATTTTGCTTTTTGGATTAAGCAAGGCTTCGACGTATTTGGGATTGAATACTAAGTAAAGCAAAGAGGGCAAAACCTAGTAAGACTAATAATGCGGACCCAAAGGTAACATCACCCCAGAAGGCTTGCATGACTATATTATTTAATCCCCAACTGCTATGTAAATATAAGTAGCGAATCGGTTCAATGGCGTAGCTAAGAGGGTTGAGGGTAGCAATAACCTGCAACCAACCGGGCATAAAGGATAAAGGGGCTAAGGCTGTACTGGCAAATAATAAGGGAAGATTAGTAACAAAAATTACGGCTATCAGTTCAATGTGTCCCGGTAATGCAAAGGCCAAACCCAGAGAAATAGCGGTGACACCCAAGGCCAGTAAAAAGACAATCAGAGCGATCGCACATAATCCGGTAAAATCAGGTAAACCAGCCCCTAAAAATGCCGCTGCTGCCACAATTACCGCCGCTTGTAGTAAGCTTTGGCTAATAATAAAGATAGCAGATGCAAACACAATTGAAAAGCGTGAGCCTAAGGGTGCAACCAGTAAGCGATTTAAAAAGCCAAATTCTCTGTCAAACATGACGGGTAAACCGGCATTTAAAGCCCCGGCGAAAGCGGTAAATACTATTACACCTGCTGCGAGAAATTGCCCGTAATTTGACGTACTACCAAATAAACCTTTGGGGGCATTTTGGAATAACGCCCCAAATAAAACTAACCACATTACCGGCTGAATAATCCCTGCTATCAGGCTGGAAGGTCGTCGTTGCAGTTGAATAAACAGACGACGGGTTAAAGCAAAGGTTTCTTGCAGAATTTCCCCAAATAAATTGGAGTCTGTATCACCAATTACATCTGGTGAGGTGAGTTGTTGCCAGTTCATAGCTAATTTATCATTACTCATACAAAATGCTAAAATCAAAAGGTATCAATTATAAACATCCCTGCTATGTTAAATTAGCAAAGAATATTTATGATTCTTAATATTACATTATAACTAAAATCATTACAGTATATGACGGGTATATCAAGTCTAAAATTTGGTGAACAGCCGTAATTCATTGAACTGTATACAGAATATACTTGTGAAAAAAGTTAAAATTAATACGTTTATAAAAAGTCTGAATTATGAGTGAAGCTTTATTTGTTGTGGAAAATCTGCGTGTAGCCTATCCTCAACGCAGTGGAGAAGGAGAAAACTGGGCTGTTGATGATGTATCTTTTATTCTCCAATCTGGTGAAAGCATGGGATTGGTGGGAGAGTCTGGTTGTGGTAAATCAACTATCGGTAGAGCAATTATGCGTTTATTACCAGCCTCCAGTCGTGTGGAAGGATTAGTAAAATTTCAGGGAGAATCTGTACTTAATTTAACACCAATGCAGATGCAAAAGTTTCGGGGTGAAGCCGTAGCCTTGATTTTCCAAGATCCCATGACGCGATTAGATCCATTAATGACTATTGGGAATCATTGTATTGAAACTTTACAGGCTCATGCACCAGAATTATCCAAACAGCAAGCGAAGGAAAGGGCTTTAGCGACTTTAGATAAGGTGAAAATTCCTGCTAATCGTTGGCATCAGTACCCCCATGAATTTAGCGGAGGAATGCGTCAACGGGTAGCCATTGCGTTAGCTTTGTTATTGAGTCCTAAATTAATTATTGCGGACGAACCAACAACTAGTTTAGATGTGACTGTTTCTGCTCAAATTCTCCAAGAATTAACGCGATTATGTGGAGAAGAAAATATGGGATTATTGTTAATTTCCCATGATTTAGCTATGGTGGGGGAATATTGCGATCGCCTTGGGGTGATGTATCAGGGTAAAATAGTGGAAATGGGGAAAACGGAAACTGTATTTGCTCACCCTGAACACAAATATACTCAATCCTTATTAAAAGCAGCGTTACATATTCAACAGGAAGAGGGAAAAGAGAACGGGGAAAAGGGAAGAGTCAACCAAGAAAATCCTATTTTAAAAATTACCGAACTCAAACAACATTATACCATAGAACCGAATTTTATTGAAAGAATATTTAAAGGAGAAGGTCAAACAGTTAAAGCGGTAGATGGAATTAACTTAGAATTGTATTCTGGGGAGATTTTAGGATTAGTAGGAGAGTCTGGTTGTGGGAAAAGTACACTTTCGAGAACAATCTTACAATTGATCAGTCCCACATCAGGAAAAGTAGAATTTTTAGGACAGGAATTAACTAGGTTATCCCGTCAAGAAATCCGTTCTTCTCGGAGACAAATCCAAATGATATTTCAAGATCCTCATGCTTGTTTAAATCCAGCCATGACCGTAGGACAAAGTATCACAGATCCTTTATTAATTCATAACTTAGCTAATGCTGAAAAAGCCAAAGAACAGGTGTTATGGATGTTAGAAAAAGTTGGTTTAACCCCAGCAGAATTATATTATCACCGTTATCCTGCTGATTTATCTGGGGGACAACAACAACGGGTAGCCATAGCCCGGGCTTTAATTACTCGTCCAAAACTGATAATATGTGATGAACCGGTGAGTATGTTAGATGCGAGTGTACAAACCCAAGTCCTCGACTTGATGTTACAATTAAAAGCAGAATTTGATTTAACTTACTTGTTTATTACCCATGATTTATGGTTAGCACGGTTTTTGTGCGATCGCATTGCCGTCATGAATAGTGGTAAAATAGTAGAAATAGGACAGACTAAACAAATTTTTGCTCATCCTCAACACCCTTATACCCAAACCCTCCTAGCTGCGGCACCTTTACTAGCAAAAGCTTAAAGGAGTTAGGAGCAAGAAAATTACCAATTATCAAAGTAATAAATGTCTAAAAATTCACCGGCTAATACTTATAAAACCAATAACTATTCTTCTGATAAATGGCAAGAGAGAATAGGACAAATAGCATATCGTTTTAATCGCCAATATCAAAATCAAAAATTTGCATTACCCGAAGAAATAGAAGCAATGCCAATATTTCAGGAATGGATTAATGGCAGATTAAATGATAGAATAGTTTCACCATTTTGGGAAATTGCCCAACCTCAAAAAAATCAACATTGTTTAGATATTGGTTGCGGTTTCAGCTTTTTAATCTATCCTTGGCGAGATTGGCAAGGATTCTTTTATGGACAAGAAATTAGTAATATAGCCAAAGATACTCTTAATTCCCGTGGTTCACAATTAAATTCTAAACTGTTTAAAGGTGTAGAATTAGGACCGGCACACCATTTGAATTATCCAGAAGATCAATTTGATTTAGTAATTGCCACAGGATTTAGTTGCTATTTTCCTTTAGAATATTGGCAAGCTGTATTAATAGAAGTCAAACGAGTATTAAAACCAGGAGGAAATTTTGTTTTTGATCTTCTCAATTCTGAACAACCCCTAGCAGAAGACTGGGCCGTACTGGAAACCTATTTAGGTGCGGAGGTGTTTCTCGAACCGATTTCAGAATGGGAAAAAATAATTAAAGCTGGGGGTGGTAAGATTGTTAAACAGCAATTAGGAGAATTATTTGAATTGTACAAAGTCCGGTTTTAAAAAGGTTTTAGAAAAAACTATCGGGCATTGTCCTCTGAAAGCTGTATGATTTGGAAATATCTATTTGATTTTATCAAAAATTTGCACCCCCAATATCAGCGATGATCATCCGCAATGCCACAGAAACCGACTTACCCGCTATTGTAGCCATTTACAATGCTGCCGTCCCTAGCCGTATGGCTACTGCTGATTTAGAACCTGTATCTGTGGAAAGTCGTCTCGCTTGGTTTAAAGGACGAGTCCCCTCCCAACGTCCCCTATGGGTAATTGAAACGGAGGGGGTAATTGCTGGATGGTTGAGTTTCCAATCATTCTACGGTAGACCAGCCTATTATTCCACAGCGGAAATCAGTATTTACATTTCCCCAAAATTCCAAGGACGGGGTTTAGGAAAACAACTTTTAGAGAAAGCAATTACGGAAAGTCCCAGTCTAGGTTTAAAAACTTTAGTTGGTTTTATTTTCGCCCATAATCAACCTAGTTTAAAGTTATTTGCCTGGTTTGGGTTTCAAGCTTGGGGAAATCTACCGAAAATTGCTGATTTGGACGGTGTAGAACGGGATTTGATGATTTTAGGTTTGCGTGTAATGTAGGATGGTTTTTGGTCTGATTTAAAATGACCGGCTTCCTTCTGTAGGGATAGCGAAGCGCTCCCTAGGAGTCCCTTGTACCAGTTGCGTCAGTCCTGTTATCCTTTATTAGCTCTATTTTCCTTAATTACATGAATAATTGAAGGTAATAAAGAAACAACAACAATTAAGCCAATTATTGGTAATAGATACTTATCTAATTGTTCCGCTGGTAGAGTTTTTCCCAAGAAGAAACCTAACAAAGTAATGCCAAAAGTCCATACAAAACCACCAAATAAATTGTAAGACATAAAAGAACGATAGTGCATAGCTCCGATTCCTGCGACAATTGGGGCAAAAGTCCTGACAATTGGCACAAATCTTGCTAAAACAATTTTTTTCTTACCATGCTTTTCGTAAAAATCTTGGGTTTTGACAACGTGCTTTTTATGGAATAACCAAGAATCTTCTTGATCAAATAATTTTCTGCCAAATTTATGCCCAGTAAAATACCCAATATTATCACCTAATACCGCACAAACAAACGCACCGAAAATCAGTACCCAAATATTCAGTAAGTTTTGAGAAGCGATAAATCCTGCCGTAAATAATAAACTATCACCAGGCAGAAAAAAACCAATCAATAAACCAGATTCAGCAAAGATAATTCCCCATACTCCAAAGTAACCAAGTGATTTAACTAATTCTGGTAAATCAAAGTGCATAAAATCCCACTTATTTAAGAAATTGTACTCAACATTTTAACGGTTATAAATTTATAGAAATAAAAAATAATATTAAATTTATTTTATGTTTATTTTATGTTTATTTTATGTTTAATTTATGTTTAATGGATATTAGGGTCAAGGCGAAAAATGCAAAGATATTTAAAAGTGCTGAGATTATTTTGGACTGCGGCGATCGCTACGGAAATGGAGTATCGTGTTAATTTTATCATTGCTGCTTTCAGTAGTTTAGGAAATTTACTCGGTAGTATCTTTGGTTTGTTTCTATTTTACCGCACAGGTTACACTTTTACAGGCTGGTCTTGGGAAGCGGCCTTAATAGTCTTAGGAATTTTCACCTTATTACAAGGCTTTAGTGCTACCTTTCTATCTCCCAATTTAAATCGCATTGTGCGCCATGTCCAGGAAGGGACTTTAGACTTTGTGTTATTAAAACCTATTCGTAGTCAGTTTTGGTTATCTTGCCACACCCTTTCCCCCTGGGGAATACCAGATTTAATCTTTGGTTTACTGATAATTGGCTACGCTGGTACTAAACTTAGCTTAGGAATTGACAGATATCTATTTACCCTCTGGCCATTATTTTGCGGTTTAGTTATTCTTTACAGTTTGTGGTTTATACTGGGAGCAACCAGCATTTGGTTTGTTAAAATATACAATATTACAGAAGTATTAAAAGGGCTTTTAGAAGCAGGAAGATATCCAATTACTGGCTATCCTGCCGTTTATCGCTTTTTCTTTACCTTTATATTACCAGTGTCTTTTTTAACTACTATCCCCGCCCAATCCATGTTAGGAGAAATTGAATTTACTTGGTTGCTAGGTGCGGGATTATTAGCCTTTGTATTATTTTTCCTTTCTACTCAGTTTTGGCGATTTGCTCTCCGTTTTTATACTAGTGCTTCCAGTTAGGTAACAGGTGATAGGTGATAGGTGATAGGTGCTACGCCACGGGGACAGACAAGAGATACAGAATGTGTGTCAATGTAGGCTGACCCTAGAAAACCCAACCTACATTTAACCCAGACAAAACAAAATAAATTACAACATATCTGGGTTTTCCCCCAATTCCCTTAATCTCGCGGCTAATTTCGCTGCTTTAGCTTTAGCATTTTCCGCTTGAATTTTAAACTTCTCTGCTTCTGCTTTAACCTTTTCTACTTGTGCTTTGTTAGCCTCCTCTGGTAACAAAACTAAATTACCAGAAATATCATAAAAGCGCAACCAAGTCGCAGTTTCCCTATTTATAGTTCCTTCCCAAGTTCCTAACCATAAGCCTAAATGTCTACACCAAAACCAAGCATTTTCATTAGGTGTTAAAGACCGATATTCTTGGTTATCATCTAGATGCCATCCTTGTAAAGAATTAGGGTCAAAGGGGTTGTAAACAAAATAATCTGAGGTGCGGAAAATCTGATTTTTAAGGTATTTTTTGATACTATCTATTTCTGCTGTAGACCTTGACATTAATTCCACAATCATATCAAGATAAGGACAATTTTCTTTCCAAACCACCCAATCTGCTTGAGAATTACTACTATCAACATTGAGAACAGCAAAGAAGTCAGAACCGCGAAAATTACGGTTTTTAACCTGGCTAATGCTGTAGTAAATAAACATATTACCCTGAGTAAAATAATCATTGCGGTCAGACCAAAGCTGCTGTAATGAACGAATGAGGACATTCATCGCAATTCGGTGACGATTGGATCTCAATGGTTTATGATCATCAAATATTAAATCTGTATGTCGGTTATGGGGTTTCCAGTTCACAATGGCTAGATTGTTGGTACTCATAAGTAACTATCACCTTTTTCATCAAGCCTCAAACTTCTATGATAATCTGTTTGGGACTTTTTAACAGTATTTTTGTATGGTGGTAGTTACAGGACTTACGCAACTGGTACATTAGTAGGGTGCGTCAGATATCAACAATCTGTTTATTTGCAGGATTTATGCAGTCTGACGCACAGCATTATTACGTAAAATTGTATTCCAAAAAACACAAATTACTAGTAAGTATGTCTTGATTCTATCTTTCTAAATCCTTAATTTCCTTGGGAACTTTGGCTGTTAATACTTCATTTCCCTCAGAAGTAACTAAGACATCATCTTCAATTCTGATCCCAATTCCTAGCCAACGGGGGTCAATTTCCGGTTGGCCTTCTGCTGGTTTGGTGTTAGGGACTATATACAGTCCCGGTTCTATTGTCAGCACTTGGCCAGGTTGTAAAATTTGCGGGTTTTCTCCATGTTGATAAAGTCCCACATCATGCACATCTAAGCCTAACCAATGACTGGTACGGTGCATATAAAAGGCTTTATATTTTTCCTCCTCTATTAATTTATCAATTTCCCCTTTGAGTAAACCCAGTTCCACTAATCCCTCTGTTAATATCCGCACCGCTGCATTATGAGGTGCATAGAAAGAATTACCTGGTTTTACTTCTGCTATCGCTTGTTTTTGTGCTGCTAATACAATTTCATATAATGCTTTTTGTTCCGGTGTGAATTTACCACTAACGGGAAATGTGCGGGTAATATCTGAATTGTAATAACCGTAAGCGCAACCAGCATCAATCAACAGTAAATCATTTTCTTGTATTTGACAGTTATTTTCAATGTAATGCAGTACGCAAGCATTCGCACCAGCAGCAACAATGGAAGGATAAGCAGGACCCATTCCCCCCCGTAACCGGAAAAGATGCTCTATTTCGGCTTGAATTTCATATTCATAACGTCCCGGTTTAGTGCTTTGTAAAGCATAATTATGAGCTTCTACCGCAATTTCTACAGCTTGACGGATAAGGTCTAATTCTGTTTTGCTTTTATAGAGTCTCATATTGTGCAGGAGAATACTAGGATCTGCGATCGCAATTGGTCCTGTACCTCGTTTAGGGTAAGTTCGCAGTAAACTTTGGTAATGTTGGATGATTTTATCATTAAAATGGTCGTCGCGTCCTAAATGATAATAGATGCAGTCTGCTTTTTCTAAATATTGCGGTAACTTCTCATCTAACTCTGCAATGGGGTAAGCTATATCTGCACCATACAATTCTTTTGCTCCCTCTACTCCACAACGATAACCAGTCCAAACTTCCTTTTCTGGATCTTTGGGTTGCACAAATAATATAAAGCGATGCTCTGGGTGATGAGGTGCTAATACTGCTACTGCTTGCGCTTCATTAAAACCGGTTATGTAAAAGAAATCACTATCTTGACGGTAAACATACTCAACATCATTGTGCATGACTGCTGTGGGCGCACTTGTGAAAATCGCTGTACTACTGCCTATTTTCGCTATTAAATCCTGACGACGTTGCTGATATTCTGTTTGCATAGCTAATTTATTAATAGTGTTGTTTTTAGCTTTAACAATTAAAGACTACTGAGAATGTGGTCGAGAAAATTGCTAATTTTACTTATAATAGCTAATTTTCTTTTGATTTGTGTTCACCAATCTTTTTTTTGGACGAACCACAGAGGACACAGAGGACACAGAGGTGGAGTTTTATGCTTACCAAGACGCAAAGGAACAAAAGCAATAAAAGCAATACATATATTATTCGGGATCTCGATGTCAAGAAAACAGGATTTTATTTTTAAATCATGACTTGAATAAATAAAATATAAAATATTTTTTGATTGTTTAGATATTACTTTTGATTTGGAAAATTTCCTATTTATAAACATGATGGAAATGTCTATAAATACTGACATTTAATAAAAATAATTAACCAGATGTTTACTGTTTACAGAATCTTTATCAAAAGCAAATCAAAAATAGATATTAATTACTCATAAAAACACATCATGCCTGATCAATTATCTTTAGATACAAGAAATTACGGGTTACAAGCTCAAAATAAAATTGAGCAAGCATCAAGCTTTGAATATTTAGAACCTTCATCTTTTATTAGAAGTTCTTCTGTTTCTCCATTAGCAGATCCATTAGTACCAGTACCAACAAATCCATTAGCTCAAATCCCCATTGGTGGGAGTGCTAACCCCAATCCTAATCCTTATTTAACCAGTGCAGCCATTGTTCCTGATTTTAATGGTGATGGTAAAACAGATAAACTTTGGGTTAATGTCCAAACTGGTGAAATTTTGGTGCGCTTAATGAATGGAACACAAGTTTTAGAACAGGGTTCTTTAGGTAAATATGATCTAACAGCTTATGACTACAAACTTGCTGATTTTAATGGTGATAATAAGACCGATTTCTTATTACGCAATAAGACAACAGGTGATAATTTGATTGTGCTAATGGATGGTACAAGAGTCGCTAATTACTTGACTTTAGATCGAGTTGATCCAGGTTGGACTGCTAATATTGGCGATTTCAATGGCGATCGCAAAACTGATATTTTCTGGAATAATGCAACTACTGGTGAAAATGCCATTTGGCAAATGGATGGTATAAAGGTAATTAGCGCCAATGTCTTAGAAACTACGGGACCAGGATTAACCGCAACCATTGTTGATTTTGATGGTAATGGTAAGAGTGACATATTCTGGCGTAATACTACCACTGGTGAAAATAGTGTCTGGTTTATGGATGGTAGCCAAACTACCAAGTATGACCTCCAAGCTCAAGATGGTTCCTGGACTTCTACTCTTGGTGATTTTAACGGTGACTTCAAAACTGATATTTTGTGGCGCAACTCCCAAACAGGGGAAAATAAGATTTGGACGATGAATGGCGTTTTTGTGACTGAAGGTGTTGTCAGCACACTGAGTACAGATTGGACTGCGAAAATTGGTGATTTCAATGGTGATGGTAAAACTGATATCTTCTGGCATAATGCCTCTACTGGTGCAAATACTGCTTGGTTGATGGATGGTACAACCATCAGTTCTGAAGCTTTCTTACCTAGCAATACCCCTGGTTTGACAGCATCTCTGGGTGATTTCAACGGTGATGGTAAGACTGATATTTACTGGCGTGATCAACAAACATCCGCTGATAAAATCTGGACTATGGATGGAACTTTAGCTACTGAAACTCCTGTCGCTGATGCAGATAAGCTGACCCCAGAATGGTATACAAGTTGATTTAGCTAGTAGTTATTGGTCAAGATATATTGTCGGTATGACTAAGAATTTCTAAATTCAGAATCAGCGATTACTTTCCGTAACATTATGGAAAGCGATCGCTTTTTTATTGCAACTTATATTTTTCTCTAACTAAAAAATATGGCAGAATTCACCCCCCTCAACTTGGGTGAAAACTTTCTTTTATAAGGTGTTTGATGATTAATTGATGTTCTACGGACTGCTAGAAGTATATAGGTATAGAAAAAATTTTAGAGAAAAGACTTGCTTTTTCAGAAAACCTATGAAATACTTTCATTAAATTGTACTAAATGCCGACTGACAAACCGGAGTTTAATTTGAACTGGTATAAATATCTTCCAGTCCAAAGCAACTTTCATTTTCTACGGACATTTTATACAGATACTTTAACTGTGAATAGTGAGGGATTTATGCCTAGTTTGACAGGTGCTTATGACACTCCAGGTGGTGCTTACCGTGTCCAAGTGGTAGGCAACTTAGCCTACGTAGCTGATTTTGATTCAGGATTACAAATTCTCAATATCACTAATCCTGCCGCTCCTACTCTCATAGGCAGTTATGATACTCCTGGAAATGCCAGGGGTATTCAGGTAGTAGGCAACTTAGCTTACGTAGCCGATCAGGCTTCAGGGATACAAATTATTGATGTCAGTAATCCTGCTGCTCCTACTCTCAGAGGTTCTTATGACACTCCTGGACTTGCTTACCGTGTTCAAGTAGTAGGTAACTTAGCTTACGTAGTTGATGATACTACCGGATTAATAATCCTCGACATTAGCAACCCCAGCGCTCCTCTTCTTAAGGGTACTTATGATACTCCCGGCTCTGCGAGAGGTGTCCAGGTAGTAGGTAATTTAGCTTACGTGGCTGATTTTGCTACTGGGTTAATAATCCTCGACATTAGCAACTCCAGTAACCCTATTCTCAGAGGGATTTATGATACCCCTGGTGCTGCTAATAGTGTCCAAGTCATAGGTAACTTAGCTTACGTAGCAGATAACGACAAAGGACTGCAAATCATTGATGTTAGCAATCCTAGCAACCCCACACTCGTTGGCACTTATGATACTCCTGGAACTGCTCGGAGCGCTCAGGTAGTAGGACGGTATGCTTATGTGGGGGATGGTCCGACAGGACTGCAAATCTTTGATATCAGCAATCCTAGCAACCCCATTCTTGTGTCTACTTATGATACTCCGGGAACTGCTAGAGGTGTTGAATTGGTAGGACTCAGTGCTTATGTAGCTGATGAGTCTACAGGAGTGCAAATTATTGATGTGAGTGAGTTCGATAATAACCTCATCGGTAACAGTAGTAATAACCGCCTTAATGGTGGTGCTGGTAACGACACCCTTGATGGTGGTTTAGGTACTGATACCTTGATTGGTGGTTTAGGAGATGATACTTACATTGTAGATAGCACCACTGACACCATTACGGAACTTGCTAATGGAGGTACAGATACCATTCAATCTAATGTCACTTTCACTATTGCCACTTTATCCAACACCGAAAACCTGACTCTGACAGGAACAAATGCGATTAATGGCACAGGGAATGCACGTAATAACATTATCATAGGTAATAGTCGTAATAACACCCTTAATGGTGGTGCTGGTAACGACACCCTTAATGGTGGTGCTGGTAATGACACCCTTGTTGGTGGTTTGGGTACTGACAGCTTAGTTGGTGGTGCTGGTAATGACCAGTTCGTATTCAATGGCACCGCAGCTTTCAGTGCCGCTGCAACTGGTAATGGTTTAGACAACATCGCTGACTTTAGTGCCGGTGACAAGATAGTTTTGAGCAAGGCAGTATTTACGGCTTTAACCAGTGTTGCTGGAGCCGGATTTACTGTGGCCTCAAACTTTGCTGTTGTTGCAAATGTGGCTAGTGCAGCAACAAGCAGCGCTCAAATTGTTTATGTCTCAGGTACAGGTACAGGTAGCGGTAGCCTCTTCTATAACCAAAATGGTGCTGCTGCTGGTCTTGGTACTGGTGCTCAGTTTGCAGCTATCGTTGGTGCTCCTACTTTGGTCGCTAGTGATTTCATTATTACTGCTTAATCTGGGCTTATTACTTAGACTCGGATTTTTCACAAACAATAACTTAGTTGATTGATTCTACTAATGCGGGGAAGTTTGACTTCCTCGCTTTTTTTGCTCACTTTCCATGATTTTACTGGAAGCGATCGCTTTTTGGCTTGAGAATATAACGATCATATATAGGAATAATATTTGATTTTTGATAGCTTGCGTGGCGTAGCCATACAAGACTCAGTAGGTATCAATTCTGTCTTTCTTCCAGTTAAGAGTTCCCTGTTCCCTGACCACACAAGTAAGTTCACAGAATCAAACCAGATTCCTATATTTTACTGATAATTAACGGGTTACTTAAAAACTGGTTTCCTTTTACATTAAGGCTTTAATTCTCCTTTGGATCTCAAAATCAACGAACGGACAGTATTAACGCCAATTTCGGCTTAACCTATTCTTAATCTAGGCTTAACCTAGGCTTAACCTAGGCTTAACTTTTTTTAAATTAGCATTATGTTATACTCTTTAGTGTCACTAAAAAAGTGATATTATAATAAGGTATTTTAGTTGTTTCTATTCTACCAATTTTATCACCAGGATCTAAAAACGATGCCTAACCAAGCCCCGACCAACTTAACCCTTAACAACAGCGCCTCGACTTTGACAATTAATGAAGGTAATGAAGGTGAAACAACAGTCTCTGAGTTCACCTCCACTGACCTAGAGACAGGAAAGACCTTTACCTATAGCTTAATTGCAGGGGTTGGTGACATCGATAACAGTTCATTTTATTTTGTTGGTAATCAACTCAGAACCCGGACATTACTTGATTTTGAAACCAAAAACAGTTACAGCATTAGAGTCAAGCAAATAGACCAAGATGAGTCAACCCTTGTAGAACGAAAATACAATATTAACGTTAACGACATTAACGAAGCGCCCACCGATTTGTTGCTTGACAACAACACTGACACCACTACAATTGATGAAGGTAAACCCATTGGTACAGTGGTTGGTAATCTCAGCAGCACTGACCAAGATACAGGAAACACCTTTACCTATAGTTTAGTCACTGGGGATGGTGCAACGGATAATAGTTTATTTAATATTACTGGAAATCAACTTAAAACCAACGCTGTATTTGACTTTGAAACCAAAAACAGTTACAGTATTAGAGTCCAAACCACAGACCAAGGTGGGTTATCCTTTGAGAAACAATTAAATATTACCGTTACTAACGTTAACGAAGCAGTCCCAGTTATTACCAGTGCTGCTACCGCCACCTTCGCCGAAAACGGTACAGGAACAGTTTATACCGTTATTGCCACCGATGCAGATGCAGGTACAACCCTGACCTATAGCTTATCCGGTACTGATGCTAACCTCTTTAACATCAACAGTAGCAACGGCGTTGTCACCTTCAAAACCGCTCCTAACTTTGAATTACCTAGTGATAACGGTGCAAATAACATTTATGACATCAGTGTTATCGCTAATGATGGTACATTAACCGCCACAAAAGACGTAGCTATTACCGTTACCAACATTAACGACGCTCCTACTAACTTAACACTATCCACTAGCACCGTTGAGGAAAACAAGGCTGTTGGTACAGTGGTTGGTAATCTCACTAGCACAGGCCAAGATATAGGAAACACCTTTACCTATAGTTTAGTCACTGGGGATGGTGCAACGGATAATAGTTTATTTACTATTACTGGAAATCAACTTAAAACCAACTCCGTCTTTGACTTTGAAACCAAAAACAGTTACAGCATTAGAGTCAAAACTGAAGACCAAGATGGGTTATCTTTTGAGAAACAATTAAATATTAACGTTAACGACATTAACGAAGCACCCACTGATTTGTTGCTTGACAAGACCGCAATTGCTGAAGGTCAAACAGATGGTGTAATTGGTAATCTCAGCAGCATAGACCCAGATACAGGAAACACCTTTACTTATAGCTTAGTTACAGGGGATGGTGACACTGACAACAGTTTATTTAGTATTGTTGATAATCAACTCATAGCTAATACTGTATTTGACTTTGAAACCCAAACAAGTTACAGCATTAGAGTCAAAACTGAAGACCAAGATGGGTTATCTTTTGAGAAACAAT
>NZ_BJCF01000069.1 GCF_005402965.1 Dolichospermum planctonicum | reverse complement strand
GAATTGATATTTTTTCCTCAATATGGGCTGCAACTATTTTTTCTCGGAGATCCACTGAATATGCTTTCATGACAGTATTATCTTTATTATTACTAACTGTACCTCATAACTTCGGAAACTGCTGTAAAATTCAGCTTCAATCAGACTCTCAAACTCATTCATTGAATAATATAGAATTGTCTGAAAATTCAATAAATACCGAAATTATCTCTGTAAAGACTATTGATGATTTTTTATTGTCTTCTAAGATTGATAATATTGATCTGCTAAAAATTGATACAGAAGGCTATGAGTTACAAGTTTTAAAAGGGGCAGAACAGAGTTTAAAGAATAATAAAATAAAATTGATTTTGGCTGAATCAACAATTCAATCTGATGATAAATTTCATACTAATCTCAATACTTTAAACAGATATTTAGAAAATTATAATTTCAAAATTACTGCTATTTACGATCAGGTAATTTGGAGAAATCCTACAAGACTTTCTTATTTTAATGTACTTTTCTCAAAGCAATAAACCTTCGATACCATAGTATTTCGTAAAATGAACAAACATTCTGTAAAAATACATGTTGTGACATACAGAAGACCTCATCTTCTTGTTAGAGCTTTGAAAAGTTTAATCAATCAAACTTATCAGGGATGGATTGCTGAAGTCATAAATGATGATCCTCTGGATGACAAGGTTATTGAATTGATTAACAGCTTGAATGACCCTAGAATATTTTTATCATCTCCTTCAATTCATCGAGGAGGAACAGAGAACTTTAATTATGCTTTTCGATCCTCAGCCACTACTTATGCTTGTTTGTTAGAAGACGACAACTGGTATGAAGAGAACTTTTTAGAGTATATGATTTTTGCTATGAATAAGTTCCCCCACATTGATATTGCCTGTGCAAATGAAAAAATCTGGAAAGAGCAGAAAGAAGGAGATTGGATAGATACAGGTGTAACTATTTGGCAAAATGATGATGAATTTGATCTATTTAAATATGACATATTAGATAAATGTGGCTCTGCCAAAATTTGCAATAGCTCTATGTTTTGGAAAACAAAAAATTCATCCAAGTGGCAAACACCTAAATCTATTCCAATAGATGTAACCGAACATTTCCGAGAACGAGTCATCCCTCATCCTATCTTGTTAGTCCATAAACCACTTGTTAACTACGCTGAGACTATAAATTCCTATAGATATACTGTTAATTCTAAATGGGGAAGTTATCAAGCTCTGTTGATTGGTTCTGCTTTTGTACTTGCTCCTATTTCTGAGCGTAACCAACTAGCAAATTCATTATGGAAAAGAGCTTTGACTACTCAAAAATATCTCTATACCTCTTTACTCTTTACAGGAATGTTATTTCCTGAAGCCATTTTGCTCTGGAGATACGCACCTTTAAATCTAAAGTTAAGGTTTATTTTGACTTTAATCAGAAGACCGATCTCTTCATTGCTCGTTTTGCAAGCAAAGAAAAAAGAAGAGGAAGCTTATAATTTTTTAATATTTAATAAGTCTTAGTGGCGTTGCTGAATCAAGGTATGAAAATATAAATCTAATAATCTGAAGTACTGGCCATGTAATAGTTTAGTGATGCCTACGGCGAGCGAAGCTATCGCTAATAAATAAAAATCATACCCGAAATCAGCAACGCCGTCTTAGTTAGCTTCGTTTTTCCTTTAGCCACCATTTGCCTGGATTCATTCCTGCTGAATCAGTAGGTTTCACAAAAAGCAGACGAATTCCGCGAAAGAAAAAATTGATAAGGCGCTTGAACCAAACGCTCTTTCCTTGAAAACCTTGTAATTTTCCAACATCAGGAATATAGACTCGGCAGCCAAGATATTTATTAACTTGAGATTCGATCACGGACAAATTTCCTCTTGCATGGATAATTTTAGCTTTCCACATGATATAGTTTTCAGTATTACCTAAGAAATGGTACTCGCTAGGTAAGGGGGCAACTCGAATATCAGAGTTGAATAGTACTCTCCGAAAGCTGGCTTGATCGTTAATCAATCCTTGGCTTTCTTTTAACTCCATGTAAGCATCCCTCCATCTATCGAAAAACATCTTTATACGTTCATCGTTACGAAATACAATTACACCTGTATTAAACTCGGCAAAAGGTGTTGGTACATCGGGCATATCATAATCCCACCCTCGTTTTGTCTCTGGAAGTAATGCAATTTCAAAACAATCTAATATTCTAAATAGTTCTTCTAAGTTATCAACTACAAAAGTGTCTGTATCTAAAAAAATGGCTTTTTTATAGGGACAAAGAGTCGCCAATAGTTTATCAACTGGTGAAAATAAAACATTTTCTGGATCGACCACGATTACATCATCGAACAATGATGAATCTTTGGGTTGCTTATCGGTAACTAGACACACTTTTGAAGATGGATGATGTTGGCGTAAAGACGAAATGGCAACTAAAGCTTCTCTGACATAACCTTCTCCAGTAGCCACATACACAAACCCACAGTCGTTAATCGTTGCTGAATTATGATGCATATACTAATATAGAATCTCCCAAATCACTATACTTGACATTCTATCACTATACTTGATATTTTATAGGGTTTGTTTAATACACCTAATATATAGTGTCAGTATAATTGCATTTTACATCACAATACTGTGTAATTTAAATCAGAATACAATGAAGTTTTTACTTTCTCATCCTAGTGTCGCTCCTTTTGTGCAGCAAGTTGGCCACGCCTTATGGGAAGCAAATATGCTGGAGAAATTTGCTACAACTTTAACAGATTACCCAGAGGCAAATTGGCGAAAGGTAATTTGTCAGTTAGCAAAAACAGTCAATATAGATTTAGCTAGTCAACTACAAAGACGTTCTATCAAAGAATTTCCTTTAGAAGTAGTAGTTAATAATCCTTGGGGAGAAATTGTAAGTTTAGTAGCCAGAAAAATTGATCGTGATGGCAGTTTTTCAGATTTTATATGGGAAAAAGCAGAGTTAGGCTATTACTCTAACTGGGTTGCTGACTTAGTTAAGAAATCTGATACAGCTATTGATGCAATATACGGATATGAGACTTGTAGTCTAAAATCCTTTCAAACAGCCAAGCATTTAAATAAATTTCGAGTTTATGATGTACCTGCTCCAGAGCATGACTTTGTTCATCAAATTTTAAGAAAAGAATTAGATAAATTTCCGGAACTTCTTACGCCTTATCGTGAAAAAGTGCAAAAAAAGCATGAAGAAAGGACTCAACTACGCATAAATGAGTGGAACTTAGCTAATTTAGTAATTGCTAATTCTGAGTTTACAAAGAATTCCTATAGAACTTCGGGACTTGATGTTAGCAAAGTTGCAGTCGTCCCCTATGGAGCGCCCCCACCTCGCGTAGATGGAGCTTTAGGTGGTACGACCATTGACCAGCCGATACGGTTTTTGTGGGCGGGGACGTTTAGCATTCGCAAAGGAGCGCATTATTTGTTAGAAGCTTGGAAACAACTTAATCCAGCTAATGCTTCTCTGCAAGTATTGGGAGCAATGGGATTACCTGAAAAACTGCTCCAAAATATACCTGACTCAATAACCATTTCTGGAACTGTACCGCGATCGCAACTATACGAAATCTATCATCAATCTGATGTTTTCGTCTTTCCGACATTATGTGATGGTTTTGGTATGGTTGTCACTGAGGCTTTTGCTCAAGGATTGCCAGTAATTGCAACTGATCGGGCTGGAGCTTCTGACTTAATTCAGCATGGCAAAAATGGATTTATTATCCCTGCGGGGAATGCTTTAGCTTTGGCTGAGATCATGGACTGGTGCATTACCCATCGACAGGAGGTTAATGCAATGCGTCAAGCCGCTTTAGACACAGCCGCTAAGTGGCAATGGTCAGACTATCGCTCTAAATTAATTGAGAGCATAAATGATGGATTGCTAAAGTCTGGATATGCAATGTAAATTACCCACCACTTCCTTTAGGGTAAGTGGGGGCTTTTAAAGCCCAGAGTTTACCCGACTAAGTGTTAAATCACTACGATTTTCAGGTCATCTCACCTACAAATACGTAGCCAGTTTGTAGCCATGAGGTTAACAGTTAAACAGGCTTATTGGGTTAATCCAGTGCTGTTAGCGTAAAAAGCCTTTAAATCTTTGTCTAGGCTAACATTACCCGCAAGGAGGGACTTCATGTCCAAAGTATTTGTTTTAGACACTAAAAAAAGACCACTAGATCCAATTCATTCAGCACAGGCTAGACAGTTATTGAGAAACAAAAAAGCAGCAATATTTAGACAGTTTCCGTTCACAATTATTCTCAAAAAATCGCGTCCTGACTCCCCAATATCACCCCTAAGATTAAAGATTGACCCTGGTGCAAAATTCACGGGAATGGCATTAGTTAACGATTCAACTGGCAAGGTTGTATTTGCTGCTGAATTAAAACATAGAGGCGTTGCAATTAGAGATGCTTTAACTTCTAGAAGACAATTAAGACGTTCTAGACGCGCCAGAAAAACTCGTTACAGACAACCAAGGTTTTTGAATAGAACCCGTCCAGAAGGATGGTTAGCACCGAGCCTACAAAGTCGAATTGAGAATATTAAAACTTGGGTTGAAAGATTGCGTAAACTCGCACCAATTGAGGCTATTAGTCAAGAATTAGTCAGGTTTGATATGCAGTTAATGGCTAATCCTGATATTCAAGGTAAGGAATATCAGCAGGGAACTTTAGCTGGTTACGAAACCAGAGAATACTTAATTACCCAAATTCAATACTATGCCACCAACAACCAACCCCGCACACCGCACACCGCACACCGCACACTTTTCCTAATTACCCAAATTCAATACTATGCCACCAACAACCAACCCCGCACACCGCACACCGCACACCGCACACTTTTCCTCCCATCACCAAACTGAGTACAGTTTTGGTGGGGGTCTCCTGGAGGTTTAGATGAAAAAAGTTTGTTTAGTTAGCCCCGGTCATATTGCCTCTAATCCCCGTCTTGTTAAAGAAGCTAATTCGTTAATCAACGCTGGCTACGACGTGCGCGTTGTTGCTGGCGATACTGCTCCATTTGTCCGTCCTTTAGATCAGTCTCTGCTCTCATCAGTGACTTGGACTTGCGATCTCGTGGGTTTAGGAACTCGTCCCGTTTATATATGGCGCAAACTCAAGCAAAAACTAGCGAGGGCTGCTTTTCAATTTGGGGTAAAAAATATACATATTGCTATGTGGGCGCATAGTCCGATGTCTGACTCACTAGCTCAAGTAGCGATCGCCCAACCGGCGGATTTATATATTGCTCACTGCTTGGCGGCCTTACCTGCGTCAGCGATCGCGGCTCACAGACATCATGCTAAGTTGGGTTTTGATGCTGAAGATTTTCATGTGGGGGAGTTAGCTGAAATATCCGATAATAAGCTGGAAATTGCCATAAGAGACTACATTGAGCGGACATTATTACCCAGTTGTGATTATTTAACTGCGGCTTCACCGATGATTGCTTCTGCTTACAGGGAACGTTATGAGGTTGAGATTGAGCCAATTTTGAATGTATTTCCTTTGTCAGAAGCTCCCATAAAAATTGAAAAAATCAACAGGAAAGAACGATTTTCCCTGTACTGGTTTTCCCAAACCATTGGTGCTAACAGAGGGATTGAATCCATAATTTATGCTATGGGACAAATGAAAACCCCTGTAGACTTGTATTTAAGAGGTATGCCTACTGGGGGGTACACAGAGGTGTTAACACAATTAGCTCATCAAGCGGGAGTAGGGGATCGCATCCACCTGTTACCCTCAGCCCCGCCATCTGAAATGGCTCGACTAGCATCGGATTATGATATCGGTTTATCCATAGAGCTAAATCAACCATTAAATCGGTCTATCTGTCTAACAAATAAAATTTTTACTTATCTATTAGCAGGATTGCCCATTATTTTGAGCAAAACAACTGCTCAAGAAAATTTAGCGAAGGAATTAAATGAAGCTGTAATATTGATCGATATTGACAACTCCTTAGGAATCGCTCAAAGTCTTGATAATTTTCTATCCGATCCTCAAAAATTATTTAATGCTAAAGCAAAGGTATACAAACTTGTTACAGAACGTTATAACTGGGACATTGAGCAGCAAATATTTTTAAAAAACATTAAGAAAGTTTTGGCTATCTAAAAAATTAAAACCTCAATTTTTATTATTTTACCCACATAAAACCAGTGGCAAAAAAAGCAGATATAGGCAGTAAAAGATTAATCAGTCTGGCACCTAATACATGGGTACAGTGGATTACCCAACGTTCCCATCTGGAAGTACAAGACATCCTCAACACAGAATTTCAGTGGATAGAGAGAGAAAGTGACGTTTTACTCAAAGTGTACAGCCCAGAAATAGGAGAATTTTTACTACTTAACGAACTACAACTGCGTTACAACCAGAGAATGCCCCGGCGACTGCGAGCTTACACAGCCCTAGCAGAAGAGCGTTACAACTTAAAAGTATACCCAGTTCTCATTAACATCCTCCCCCAAAGCACTAAACAAATAATCCCCAATCGCTATGAATCAGAGATATTAGGGATAAAGGCTTATCAAGATTATCAAGTTATCAACCTGTGGGAAGTAGATGTTAACCTAGTGTTTGAGCAAAAAATATCTACCCTATTGCCCTTTGTGCCAATTCTCCAGGGTGGGAACAGTGAAAATAACCTCCGTCTTGCAGTAAGAGAACTGCGGAAAGATGAACAGCTAAAAGACTTAGAGCCGTTATTATCATTCTTTGCTAGTTTTGTTTTAGATATTCCCTTAATTCAACAAATCATGAGGTGGGATATGACAGTGTTAAGAGAATCACCGTGGTATGAAGAAATTCTGAAGGAAGGATTACAGCAAGGAGAACAACAAGGATTGCAACAAGGATTGCAACAAGGATTGCAACAAGGATTGCAACAAGGATTGCAACAAGGATTGCAACAAGGATTGCAACAAGGGGAGTCCGCCCTTGTCTTGCGTCAACTGACTAAGAGGTTTGGGGAAATAGAATTTTCCATTACACAAAAAATCCAGAAGTTACCAACTACTAAGTTAGAAATTTTGGGAGAAAGTTTATTAGATTTTTCTCAGTTACAAGACCTGATAGACTGGTTAGAAGTTCATTAAACTGTGATCTGCCCGTGAAATTGCTCTGTCACTAAAATATCGTATTCCCTCTATTTGCTCCATGTTCCATTTGGGGGAAGAGTAATTAATCTAGGTTAATTAATCTAGGTTCGAGATTTGTGCCGATTGAAAGTCCAATGATGCTAATGTTGCAAATGCTTGGTTGGTTAGTAGCAATTAGTGTAAGTTTCATATTTTATCAATTAATTGAAAAGCCTTTAAATGACTGGAGACATCAAATAACAGTAAACAAATAATGGAGTAATCTAAACCCATGAATTTAAGATGGTATGTCGGCAGCACATTGAACTCAGTTTTAAACGCCGTCTTGAGCAGTCAAGCATTTCCCCTAACTCGATATTTTCCGCGTAGTATAAGTGTTTTTTATGACATTCAAAGATTCTCGCAGAAAAAAGATTTAAAGGTCTTGCTTGACGTAGGCGCCAATGTAGGACAAACGGCAACGGGCTTATTACAGTATTTTCCTAAATCACAAATCTACTGTTTTGAACCAGTGAGTACAAGTTTTAAAACTTTGTCTTCTAAGTTTTCCCATCGTTCAAATGTCCATTGTATTCAAAAAGGCATTGGCAGCGTTAATGGCTTTGCAAACATTGTTCTTCATCATGATTCTCAACTAAACACAATTATTGCCAACGGACCGCGTGAAGACAGCAAAATAGGTGAAGAAAAAATTATATTAGAGACTATTGATAGATTTTCAATCGCTGAGAATATTAGATATATTGATTTTCTCAAAATGGATGTGCAAGGTTGGGAAATGGAGGTGCTATTAGGTGCAGAAACTTTGCTGCGAGATAAACGTATCCACTTTATTTATACAGAGGTGGGATTTAGAAGAGGAGATCGCGATATGCAACACTTTAGTGAGATCAATGACTATTTGGAAAAACAAGGTTTTTGGCTTTGCGGCTTTTATGATCAATTTCGCTGGGGAGATAAAAAAGAATATCTAGGTTTTGCAAATGCTTTGTACATACAACCTGATTTTGTTAATGATTAAATTTACTAAACCCAGCAAAATTAAGAGTTATTCATTCTATTTAACCCAATTTAATGAAAATATTACTCACCGCTGATCCTGAATTACCAGTACCGCCAAAACTCTATGGTGGTATTGAACGGATTGTTGATTTATTAGTTGCAGGGCTGCAAAATCGTGGTCATGAAGTGGCTCTTGTCGCTCATCCTGAATCAACATCATCTGTATCTAAACTGTTTCCTTGGGGAGGAATGCGATCGCAAAACAAGCTCGACACATTACAAAATATGATCACCCTATGGTCAGCAGTCAAGTCATTTAAACCTGATGTTGTCCATAGTTTTTCGCGCATTTTCTATATGCTGCCAATTCTGCGATCGCCTTTACCCAAAATTATGTCGTATCAGCGCCGGCCAAGCGATCGCACTGTCAAACTAGCCGCGCAAATTGCGGGTAAATCTCTCACTTTTACAGGTTGCAGTGATAGTATTTGCAAAATCGGGCGCAATGCAGGCGGAACTTGGCAAACAATTTATAACTGTGTTGAACCGGAGAAATACACATTTCAAGGAAAGGTAGATGCGGATGCACCCTTAGTTTTTTTAAGCCGGATTGAGCGGATTAAAGGTGCGCATACAGCAATTGCGATCGCCAAAAAATGCGATAAAAAACTCATCATTGCAGGTAACTATAGCCAAACCGGTGAGGAGGGAAAGTATTGGCGAAAAGAAATAGAGCCACAGCTAGGAAAAAATAGAATTGAATACATAGGAACAGTCAATGATGAGCAGAAAAATAATTTATTAGGTCAAGCCTCAGCTATGCTTGTTCCCATAGAATGGGATGAGCCTTTTGGCATTGTCTTTGCTGAAGCTTTAGCCTGTGGTACTCCCGTAATCTCTTGTCCAAGAGGCTCATTGCCGGAAATTGTCCGAGAAGGAGTTGATGGTTATTTGATCACTTCCATTGATGACGCAGTTAATAAAGTGCATCAGTTAGATCAGATTGATCGTCATGATTGTCGTCAACGAGCGATAGAATACTTTTCATCTGATGTAATTGTTGAGCAATATCAACAACTTTACATGAGCAAATTCTTGTGAATTTGAGGTTTAAGACAAAATCATATATGTTTTAAGTCTGCACATTGACTAATAATTTGCTCATAGTTAAGTAGGACTGTAAATTTTCTGCGTGTCGTTAAAATTTTGTTTAGTAGTTGTTACTAAACAACAACAACCGTTAAAATTTTTTGGCGTTGCTGAATTGGGGTATGAAATTAAAAAATCAAAAAAATGAAACTTATTAGCTTTTTTAGGATTATTTGCTTTAATTCGGATGCTTCCTTATTTTTCAGAATTATCAAAAGGCGGTGCTTTTGCGATGATTGCAGTAGCTCAATAACAAAGACTTAAAGGCGTTGCTGATTTTAGGAATGAAAATACAGCAAGTAGCTTTGAGTGAAGTACACTTTGTGCGGGCAAGATGCCCGCACCACAAGAGTTTTATTATTAATATCTGTACTTCATAAAATCGGAAACTGCTGTAATTATCGCGCAAAATTTTAACGGCTGATTCTGTACTCGCTGTTCTATTAGAAACCGTTGATCCCGAAATTGAGAACACCCTAGGAGAATCTGGCTTTCAATCTGCTAGTTAGGATCCATTTAAGAGAGAATTAAAGACCTCGGCACCTAATCATTTAAGTAATAACTATTTATGGATTCGGAATTTATCTCTAAAATTACAGATCGGGTTAAAACTGCTCCCAAATATCAAGTATTAGGAGTTGATTTTTGATGTTATCATATAATCAACTTTTTTTAGTTTTATATTAGCTATTTATATACTTATAAGTAATTAAATGAATCATCGAGTTCTTATTGTTAGCCCCCATTTCCCACCAATTAACGCTGCGGATCATCAGCGCATTAGAATGGCACTGCCATACTTTGAAGAATTTGGATGGGATGTAACTGTTCTATGTATCGAACCTGATTTTATCGAAGGAATATATGATCCCAACCTGAATTTGACGGTTCCAGCAAACATTGAAGTTATTCGAGCATCGGCTATTTCTCCGAAACTATCTAGAAAATTAAAGCTGGGAAATTTAGGTTTTAGAAGCATACCTTTTTTGATAAAAGCAACAGCTAAATATTTTGAAAAAAATTATTTTGATTTAGTTTATTTCTCAAATACAGTTTTTTTGACCATGCCCCTTGGTCGCTACTGGCTAGAGAAATATAAAATTCCTTATATTTTAGACTTTCAAGATCCTTGGTTAAGTGATTATTATGATCGCACTCAAAACACTCCCCCTGGTGGCAAACTAAAATATGCAGTCGCCCAGTCTTTTGCTAAGATTTTAGAACCCTTGACTTTGGCTAAAGCCTGTCATATAACCAGTGTTTCACCAGAATATCCCAAAGTATTAATGCAGCGATATTCCTGGCTAAAAAAAGAGCAGTTTTCTGTTCTCCCCTTCGGCGCACCTGAGAAAGATTTTGAGATATTACCTAAACTGAATATCCAACAGAAAATATTTGCTCCTGATGATGGTTATCAACATTGGGTTTATGTGGGTAGAGGTGGTAAAGATATGGCTTTGAGCCTGAATGTCCTTTTCTTAGCAATTCAAAAACATCGTCAGCACAATCCCGAAATTTGGCAAAAAATTAAAATTCATTTTGTTGGCACGAAATATTCAATTTTTGACAACAATAAGGAAATAGAGGCGATGGCCAAATCTTATAATTTAGAGGATATAATAACTGAATATCCACAACGTATCCCTTACTTTGAAGCCTTGCAAGTTTTAAAAGATAGTCATGGGATTTTAATAATTGGTTCTGATGATCCCAGTTATTCTGCATCTAAAGTCTATCCATGTATCCTTGCTCAGAAGCCCATCTTAGCAATTTTGCACGAACAGAGTCTTGTCGTTAATGTAATTAAAGAATGTCAAGCGGGCTATACCGTAACTTTTACTAATTTAACCAATATAGAAATTTATGATATCCTTAGACAAGGAATAGAATGGTTACTTAATTCTCTAGTCTACGGACTTTCAGAAACAACAGATTGGCAAGCATTTGAGCCTTATACCGCTAGACAAATGACACGGACTTTGTGTAAAATTTTTGATCAGTCAGCTAATCCAAAATCAAGGTAAAACCTAAAATATGCAAAAAAAAATTGTGATTTATGCAAAACTGGACTAGAACTTCCTGAGTGTCAGTAACTCAGCCCTAAAGGGACTGAGCTTGTAAGAAATTGCAAGCTGTACTGACCAGTCTAAGTCTTCACTGACTACGTTTTTTGAGTCACGACACCCCGGAATGCGTAGCTAGTTCCCTGCTCTGTCATTTGCAATTAAACACTTTTAAAGTCCCTGAAACAGTGTTGCAAGTTTAAAAAGCTCTTAAAACATTGACGAAGCTAACATTACCCCAGAAATGGGAGGCTCTTCGGAGCAACACATTATGCGTACAGAGTTGGGAATTTTGAATCGGTAATTGTCCCGTTGAAAGTACATTACAAAAGTACACCGAATTTACCAACTCCAAGGCGGTAATGAAAAAATATTCAAGGCGGTTAAAACCGCACGAGTCGTTTCCCTCTCAGCACTGAAGTGACTGAGTTTCCCACTTACCGGGTATTTTTATGAACTCAGTAACATTGAAACCTATATTTTTACAAAAGCTATAAATTAAATTTTGTAATGCAGGACGTACGTAAAAAAAATAATGTCACATTACTCTCTAAACAATGGACCTTTGCTAAGGCCAAAATCAGATAAAATATCTGTAACTAAAATACTTTGGGTAATTTGTCTGGTGCTGGCTTTTATTGGGCTAAGTACACCTAATCCCAGCGAAACATTTTTAGGATGCCTAATTTGGCCAGTCTTGTTTTCATTGCTTTGGCGCCCTGGTGAACCACCTGCATTATTATTTGCAGCCAGCTTTCAAAGCCTTCAAGTATTTGTCCCTGTGATTACTGCTAATTTAGCAGGAGAAACTCTAAAGCAGAATTTTGGTCAAGAACTAAGTTTAGCATTTTATTTAGGTATCCTATCTATGCTGGCACTCGCCTATGGTATGAAGCAGGCTGTTGGCGCTTCTCCTGTAATTAGCTTCATAGATCAAGAAAAAAGTGCATCAGAATTAAAAGTTTCTAGGTTAGCAATAGCATATTTAGGGACATTCGTATTTTCTTCATTAATAACTTCTCTAGCATTTGGAGACCCTGCTTTTACCCAACTTTTGCTATCTTTGGGGTCTTTGCGCTGGTTGGTTATTTTTTTGATTCTCTGGAATGGATTTCGTGATCCTAAATTTGGCTTATTATCTTTAAGCATTGTTATCTTAGAAATTATCATTGGGATGACTGGGTTTTTTAGCGGATTTAAGCAAGTCCTTTTTGTAATGTTGGTTGTATATGGGGCGACAAGTTTTAAAGTTAAGCAATTACTACGCCCCCAAGTTTTAATATTGATGGTGCTATTACTGTTATTAACAACTTACTGGCAAAGTGTTAAGGGAGGTTATCGTAACTATGTTAACCAAGGAACTCAAACTCAAACCGTGAGGGTTTCTTTGGCTGATAGATTAAATTATCATACTAATGAATTTAGTAAAATCAGCGATAAAGACCTTGAAGACGGATTTAATTCAGGATTATCTCGTTTGGGATACCTTAGATTTTTCGCAGGTAGCATTAGAACTGTACCTAATGCTGTTCCTTATCAAAATGGCAAACTATGGTCGGAGGCAATATTTACTTTAATTCCCCGCGCTCTTTTTCCCGATAAGCCAATACTTGACGATTCCAAACGCACAAATGAATTTTCGGGTATTCAAGTGAGTGGTGCTGACAAAGGTACTTCCGTTAGTATTGGCTATGTGGGTGAGAGTTACATTGATTTTGGTGTTCCATTCATGTTTGCACCAATTTTCGCCATGGGCTATTTTTGGGGTTGGCTTTACCGATTTATAACTAATTTAGGATCAATTCCTTTGCTAGGATTAGCAGCAGCAACAACTATTTTATTGAACTCAGCAGTTTTTTTTGAGTCTTCTAATGTTAAAATACTTCCTTCAGGAGTAATTTTATTATTAGTTTATTCCATGGCTCTTCGTCTTTTTGGAAAAAACATTTGGTTATGGCTAACGTGTAAATCTGAGTTGAATTAACTTTGCTGAGGTAGTTAAAATTAGTCAATGACAAATTTAGCAATTATTGCATCTCATCCAATTCAGTATTACGCGCCGCTTTTTCGGTGTCTGGCTGAAGACTGTAATTTTAATATTAAAGTATTCTATTTATGGGATTTTGGCATTACAAATCAGATTGATCCAGGATTTAAGCAATCGTTAAAATGGGATATTCCATTACTAGATGGCTATGATTTTGAATTTGTGCCTAATATTAGTAAAGATCGAGGCACTCATCATATCTTTGGCTTGCAAAATCCCAGCTTGACTCAGCAAGTTTTAGCATTTAAACCAGATGCTATATTCCTGACAGTCTCCTATAACTACGCAAGTATTTATAGGTTTCTTTGGCAGATGAAAAATATCAATATTCCCATAATATTTCGTGGTGATTCCCATCGAATTCAGGCGAAAAATGATTTTAAAAGTCAGCTAAAAAAGCTATTTATTGCCAAAATTTTCCAAAATTTTGCGGCTTGTTTATATGTTGGTAAAGCCAATTATGAATACTTTAAATATCATTCTGTATTAGAGAGTAAATTATTCTTCGCTCCCCATGCTATTGATAATCACCGGTTTTCTGCCATGACTAATGAGCTATCTAGTCAAGCAAAAACTTGGCAACGGGAATTAGGTATCCCTCTCCAAAATCAGGTAATCCTTTTTGCTGGGAAATTTGAACATAAAAAGCGTCCTTTGGATTTAATTCAGGCTTTTATTAATGCACAATTAAAATCAGTCTCTTTGCTATTAGTTGGGTCGGGAAATTTAGACGCACAAATGCGAGAGTTAGCCAAGCAGAATGATCAAATCTACTTTGCCCCATTTCAAAATCAATCCCTAATGCCGCGTACTTATGCTAGTTGTGATGTTTTTGTTTTGCCTAGTTATGGTAGTGGTGAAACATGGGGGTTAGCAATTAATGAAGCGATGTGTATGGGATGTGCTGTAATTGTTAGCAGTCATGTTGGTTGTGCGGCTGATTTGGTTAAACAGAGAAAGAATGGTTTGATTTTTGAAGCAGGAAATGTAGAGGCTCTTACTGCTAGTCTTAAAGAGGCTATGGCTGATCATTGTCGCTTGAAACAATGGGGAGAAGAAAGTAAAATCATTGTCAGAGATTACTGTTATGATCGCATAATTGCAGGCTTAAAGGAAGCCTTGGCGGCGATATGTAATAAATAAAACCCATGAATAAGAATAAGAATAAGAATAAGCTTCACCTCTGGTTTCCCAACATATTTGAATTTACAGGTGGCATTCAAACATATTGTGGTTTTTTATTGTCAGCCATTCAAAATATCTACCCTGACACTCACTATGACATCTTTATTAAGCATGACAGAAATGCCTCACCCAACTTCTCAACCCTAGCCCCTACTAGGTTTCACTTTGCTGGATCTATACCATTACCACTGAGAACAGCTGCATTTGCAGCCCAGTTAATTGGTTGGGGAATCTGGAAGCGCCCAAATCTAATCATTACTGGCCACCTGAATTTTACCGTGGCAGCCTACTGGCTAAAACGATTGACAAATGTCCCTTATTGCACTGTTGCCCATGGTATCGAAGCCTGGAATATCAAAAACCCAGCTTTGCAAACAGCTTTACATCATGCAGACCTGATTTTAGCAGTTAGTGGCTATACCCGCGATCGCCTGATTAAAGAACAAAACCTTGACCCGAATAAAATTGGTATCTTACCAAACACTTTTGATTTCAATCGCTTTCAACTAGTCCCCAAACCTGCTTATTTATTAGAAAAATATGGACTAAGGCGCGAACAACCTATAGTATTAACTGTAGCTCGACTAGCGGAAGTTGAACGCTATAAGGGTTATGACCAAGTTCTCAAAGCACTTCCTCAAATTCGTCAGCAAATTCCCGATGTTCACTACATTATTGTGGGTAAAGGAAATGACCAGACTAGAATTGAGCAGTTAATTACCCAATTCGGATTACAAGATTGTGTAACTCTAGCTGGATTTATTCCTGATCAACAACTGTGTGATTACTACAATCTCTGTGATGTTTTTGCTATGCCGAGTAAAAGAGAAGGATTTGGTATTGTCTACTTAGAAGCCCTAGCCTGTGGTAAACCTGTTTTGGGTGGTAATCAAGATGGTGCTACGGACGCGCTTTGTCATGGTAAACTAGGGGCATTGGTAAATCCTAATGATGTAGATGAAATTGCTCAAACTATTATTCAAATTTTACAAAGTACATATCCTAATCCTTTAATGTATCAACCCGAATCCTTGCGTCAACAGGTTATTGATACCTTTGGTTTTGAGCAGTTTCAGAAAACTTTGGCTGGATATTTGCACCGATCATTGAATCCAGGGAATTGAATTAACTAGCTGTGATGTTACAGCACTTCCCGGTGTTATGAGGTACAGTAACAACAATTAGTGAACCAATTTTTTAAATGTTGAGGATTCATCAAATCGAGAGCAACAGAAATAACTTTATCAACTATTTCAGTGGTAGTTG
>NZ_BJCF01000068.1 GCF_005402965.1 Dolichospermum planctonicum | reverse complement strand
ACGTTTTTGGTGATTTACTGTTTCTCAAATGCCTTTTTTCACTTTATATGTTTGTTTTGATGCTCTCTTTAATTTTTTCTCTACGTAATTTACCTCTGTGACAGTTTGGGGTGCGGAATGTGGGTTACAAGATGCCGGACATGATAGTTTACTCGTAGCTAGAGTAGCAGATATGAACTATTTGCCTGGGGAATTGGAATCACTACTAGAGAAAAATTTGTAACTCTTAATTACTACCAATAGAATAGCAGGAAACAGGGAACAGAGTATTTTTTTGTTTACCTGGCAACTGCTATGTCATTTTCTAATGCTTTGAGAATTTTTAAATACAATTCTTCTACTTTTTGCGCTGCTAATTTACCACTAGCAGCATAGTGATCTAACCCGGGAGAACCATTTACTTCAATTAGCGTATAATCTGTCATTGGCATAGTAATATCATGGGTAAGTATATCTATTCCTGCTAATCTTAATCCTATATCTTTAGTAATATTAATTGCTAATTTTTGAAAGTCTGGATGAATAGTTTCCGAAAAATCTACAGCCTCACCTCCACTAGATAAATTAGCATTATCTAAAAGATAAACAATCTGATCATTAGGAATCACGCTATCCCAATTAAGATTTTGCGTTTTTAATTTTTTATCAATGCGGAAATCATCAACTTTAATACCGTTTTTTCTGCCGAGGCTAATAAATTTTTCCTGCTTTTGTTGTAGCAACTCTAAAACATTAGATATACCATTACCGACAACAAATAAGGGAATCCTTTGATAGGCAACAATCACTTCATTATCTAAAACAACAATTCTATAGTCATTACCAATATAAAATTTTTCTACAATCAATCCTGATTTAATTTGGAATATTTTATCAGCTACATCATAATATTCTGTCTGATTATATACTTTAGTAACTAATATTCCCTGACTAAGATTGAGAGGTTTAACAATTACAGGAAATCCCATGGACTCTGCATAATTAAATCCATCATCAATATTTCTGAGATTTGCTAATTTAGCGCATAATTTATCATTAAAAAAAGTTTTTCCCTCTGTAACTTTATATCCAAACTGCTTCAGAAAAAAATTACTATATGCTTTATCTTTAACTAACTCAGCTGCCCCAAAACCATTAATATCTAATTTGCTATGACTAAAAACTGACTTTTTGCCGTTTTTAAATGTAATATGTCCGACTAATTCATATTCTGGTTCAACTAAAACTATAGCCCCTATTTCCAATGCTACTTTTTTGATAATTGATGTAATTGACATTTTTATTTTTCCAGACTATCTCAGATTATAGGGAAAAAGTATAGCAACATTCGTAAATATTTGACAATCTAAAATCTCAAATAGTTGAAAATTGGTATAGCTTATAACCATGCAATCAATACTTATGGAAGTTTAAATACTAATTAAATCAGTATTTACTTCTTAGCAGCAAATAAAAGTAAATTTTGTTAAAAAATAAGTTGTTGCATCACGTATTGACAATTTTGAAAATATGTAATACCAAGGTGGCATCATCAATAAAAAGCGATGGTACATTCTTGGTTAAGACACAAAGTAACGCCCTTCACTCAAGTTCATACGCATAAAATAATCATGCCACAAAATACGGATTACAAAAACACCACTTCAGAACATCAAGCCATAGCTTACAGAAAAAGGCTGAATGGCTGGGCTATAGCCCGTGTCGTTACCGAACAGGAAAAAGTAATTGTTGCCAGATTCCGTAGTCGTTCAGATGCAGAAGGTTATATTCAGCACATACGCCAGTTAATTCTTGATGCTGATTTTGAGCTTTTCTTTGATTGTCAACGTGAAGAAGCTGTAATATAAATTCACTCAGTCCAGAGGTAAGAGGAACAGGTTTTCTTTTGGATTTTGAATTGTTTTGTCCTCTTATACCTTCAAGTGCCAATTTATGGGTCAGTTAGCAGCCCATTGTGTTTGAGTAAAGCCTTGGTACTGGGTTCTCGTCCCCGGAAGGTTTTAAAGACATCCATGGGATGCTGACTGCCACCTAATGCTAAAATTGTATCTCGATAGCGTCTACCAATATCATGAATTGCGGCCTCATCTTCCAAACCCGCTTCTTCAAAAGCAGCAAAAGCATCAGCACTAAGCACCTCAGCCCACTTATAGCTATAGTAACCCGCTGCATAACCACCTTCAAAAATATGACCGAAGGCACACAAAAACCCATCCTCTGGTAATGGTGGTAACACAGTTGTCAACTTAGCAATCCGATGTTGCACATCTGTGACAGTTTCTTGACCCTGGGGACAATAGCGGTGATGTAATTCCAAATCCACACTGCTGAAATATATCTGTCGCAACATAGCTGAACCACTCATGTAATTACGTGCCGCCAACAACTTTTGGTAATAATGTTCTGGTAATGGTTCACCTGTTTGATAATGTTTGGCCATACCCAATAAGGTCTGGCGGTCATAACACCAATTTTCCATAAATTGGCTTGGTAATTCTACTGCATCCCATTCAACATTATTAATACCTGCTGCCCCCAGATAATTTACCTTAGTCAGCATATGATGTAAACCATGTCCAAATTCATGAAATAATGTCTCAACTTCATCAAAAGCCATTAAACTAGGATTACCATCCACAGGGGGAGTTTGGTTACAAATCAAATAAGCGACAGGGAGACGGATAGTAGTTACAGCATTCTCTTTGATTTGTTTGCGGTGAATACAAGCATCCATCCAAGCACCACCACGTTTTTCAGCGGGACGACTGTAAGCATCTAAGTAAAAATAGGCAATGGTTTCACCATATTGATCAGCAATTTGGAAATAACGGACATCCTCATGCCATACTGGTGCTTGGCCGTCAGCAGAAGTTACCGTGACACCAAAAAGCCTTTTTACCAGCCCAAATAAACCATCTAGGACTTGAGGGAGGGGAAAATAGGGGCGTAACTCTTCAGCCGTAAAGGCAAATTTTTCCTCCTGTTGACGTTCAGCCCAAAAACTAATATCCCAGTGTTGCAAATTTTCTGCTTCTGCTGCTTTTTTATTCTTTGCAAAAGCTTTAAGTTTATCTAAATCTTTAACAGCAGCATTATAACTAGCTTGACGGAGTTCTTCTAAAAGTTTTTCTACGGAGGGAACATCCTGAGCCATTTTACTAGCCAAACTGAGTTCAGCAAAGGTTTCAAAGCCAATTAATTGAGCTAGTTCCTTTCTTAACTCTAAAATGCGGGTAATTAAGGGGTTATTATCTAATTCTCCAGAAGATGCTCGGGTAATATAAGCCTTATAGACTTTTTCCCGCAAATCCCGTCTGGTACTATGCTGCATAAAGGGGAAATAACTGGGAAAATCTAAAGTAATATGCCAAGGGCCATGTTCTGGTGTGCCATTTTCCTCTCCAGCAGCACGAGCAGCTTGGGCTGCAAGACTTAACAAGCTGCTCGGTAAGCCGTCAATGTCATCCAAGGTGGTGAGGATTAAAATAAAGCCTTTAGTGGCATCTAGGATATGATTAGCAAACCTAGTGGCTAGTTCTGCTAATTCCATCTGAATAGCATTAAAACGCTCTCTGTCTTCACCTTCTAAGCCGACACCTGACAATTCTGCATCCCGAATAGCCGCTTTGATAATTCTCTGTTGGGCTAAATCTAAAGTTTCCCAGGTATGACTATTACGAATTGCTTTGAAAGCATTATAAATAGGTTTACTTTGACCCAGGATATTTATAAACTGAACTACTTGTGGCTGTACCTTTTCATAAGCACTACGTAGTTCTGGACTATTTTTAACACCCATTAAATGATTGAGTATTCCCCAACTCCAATTTAGTCTTTCTGTCAATTTTTCTAAAGGTTCTATTAAACCAGTCCAAGTAGGCTGTATATTTGCCTCTAGGATAGTTAACTGCTTTTCAAGTTCTGCTAACAGGTAAGAAAAAGCTGGTTCGACTTGCTCCGGTTTAATATCCGCAAATGCCGGTAAACCAGAGCTTTGAAGTAAAGGATTTTGAGAAATAGTAGCAGTTGCACGCATGGTAGTGAATTAATAGCCGAGGAGTTAAATGGGGACAAAAATTGATTTTTCTTGCTTTATATGCTGACTTAGCAAGCATAAAAGTCAGCCTTTTTAGGAATAAGCCCAAATGGATACGCATGACTTTTACCGCGCTATTTTTGGCTTGAAAACATCTTCCAGGTAATCTATGTGATATAATGAACACAAGTCAAAAACGTGACGATAAACTTTCCCTTTACTAAAATTGCAAAACCAACATTGTAGCAATTTTTTTGCAAGTAATTACTTTTATTTTCTCTAATTCTGTAGTCATAATTCACCATAATCAATTTGCATCTTGAGTACATAATATGCGATATCTGAGCAAAAAAAATCTCATAAAGCTTGCTACGTATAAGAAATCAGCTATATGTTTGAATATTATCGCAAAATATTCTCTCTTTTACCTGTTAAGAGTTCCCTGTTCCCTTTTACTGAATGGTAATTTACCATAATAAGTACCGAAGAGCCATCAATTTTAACGAGTGAATAAAGTTATGAAATTTTTGCTTTCTGTTTTACTAACACCTGCAATAGTATTATTGAGTTCTAGTCATGTATTAGCAGCAATTAGAACTCAAACAATCGAATATAAGCAAGGGAATACTTTATTAGAAGGATATCTTGCTTATGATGATGTCGTTAAAGTTAAGCGTCCTGGTGTGTTAGTGGTTCATGAATGGAATGGTTTACAGTCTTACATAAAAAAACGGACTCAACAGTTAGCTAAATTAGGATATGTAGCTTTTGCAGTAGATATTTATGGTAAAGGAATTAGACCAAAAAACCCAGAAGAATCAGCTAAACAAGCAAATATTTATCGTCAAGATCGCAAATTACTCCGCGCAAGAGCAAAAGCTGGGTTACAGGTTCTACAAAAGTATCCTTTAACAGATTCTCAACGTATTGCTGCTATTGGTTATTGCTTTGGTGGTGGTACAGTATTGGAATTAGCTCGAAGTGGTGTTAATATTGCGGGTGTAGTTAGTTTTCATGGTAATCTTGACACTCCCGATATTAATGATGTTAAAAATATCAAAGCTAAAGTATTAGTATTACATGGTGCTGATGATCCTTTTGTTCCAGAACAGCAAGTACAAGCTTTTGAAAAAGAAATGCGTCTAGGTAATGTTAACTGGCAGTTAATATTCTATGGTGGTGCGCTTCATTCTTTCACTAACCCAGAAGCCCAGAATAATCCCAAAGGTGCTATTTATAATGCAATTGCAGATCAGCGTTCTTGGCAAGCAATGAAGCAGTTTTTTGTAGAAATATTTGCTAAATAGCTAAATAATATAACAATAGTCAGAAAATATTTCCCTATTCCCTATTCCCTTAAAATCATGTCTAACCTACCACCCTTGAATACAGAAACAATTTGGGCAATCATTAATGATACAATTAATGATGCTACCGTAAACCAATTAGTATGGTATTACTTAGGTTATCGCTATGATACCACAACAGAAACCTATGATCATAGTCAAGTAGAGACGACATGGAGAGACGAATATCCCCAACCACCGGATTTTATAGATTCTCGTCCAGCAATTATGAAATTAACTCGTTCTATTCCTCCTGAAAATAAACAGCTACTTAAAGAAAAATTAGGTTTTAAAGGTTACAAAATTGGTGAATTTGGTCCGCGACAAACTCGCAGAGCCACCTCCGCAAATTGGTTATTAAGTTATATGTTAATCACCAGTGGGAAAATTGAGTAAAATTACTAAACAGCGTCTACCTTGAAAACCAATTTCTTGGTAATAATCTATACATAATTATCAAGCTTATAAATGTATCTATCTTCATCTGCGTTTATCTACGTTTATCTGTGGTTAATTACTTCTGATTTCGGTTTAGGTATTGAATTATCTTTTTGCAGCTAATGTTATGGAAATAACACAGACTTATATTGTATTTTTGAAAAAAGCTGTGTATATTAATATATATCAACCCTTGCACATAATAATCCTACCTGAATTTGTGCAACTTGTTTTTTGTTAACTAACTAATTTAGACTTAAAGAGAATAAAAAACAGTGTCACATAAGTTTTAGGATTGCTAACGTATAACACAAATCAAGAGATTTCTGCTATGATCCACAAATTAATTAACACTAACATTAAGAGTTCTCATGTTTTGCTAACTCCTAATGAAGTCAAGGAAAAATTACCTTTAACTAAAACCGCTGAAAATACAATTTTAAAATTCAGACAAGAAATAGAACATATTCTAGATTTCCAAGATAGACGAAAATTCATTGTTGTTGGTCCTTGTTCAATTCATGATCCTAAAGCAGCCATAGAATATGGGGAAAAATTACTAGATTTAGCGAAAAAAGTTGAGGATAAACTGCTATTAATTATGCGAGTTTATTTTGAAAAACCGAGAACTACCGTAGGTTGGAAAGGACTAATTAATGATCCGGAAATGGATGATTCTTTCAATGTAGAAAAGGGGATATTAATTGCTAGAAGTTTATTGTTAAAGTTGACAGAGTTAGGATTACCAACTGCCACGGAAGCACTTGATCCGATTATTCCTCAATATATCAGTGAATTGGTATCTTGGTCTGCAATTGGCGCGAGAACAACTGAATCACAAACACATCGAGAAATGGCTAGTGGTTTATCTATGCCGGTGGGTTTTAAAAATGGTACTGACGGGAATATTCAAGTAGCTGTAAATGCACTCAAATCAGCAAGAACGCCCCATAATTTTCTAGGTATTAATCAAAAGGGACAAGTGAGTGTATTTCAAACTAGGGGAAATGCTCATGGCCATGTAATTTTGCGTGGTGGAACTCAGCCTAATTTTGATGCAGAGAACATTAAATTAGTGGAAGAACAATTAAAAGCTGCTAAATTATCACCAAGAATAGTTGTTGATTGTAGTCATGGTAATACTAATAAAGATTACAGGTTACAATCGATGGTGTTTGAAAATATTATTCAGCAAATATTAGATGGTAATAGTTCCATTGTGGGAATGATGCTAGAATCGAATTTGTATGAAGGTAGTCAACCGATTACAGGAAATCGTGAAGATTTAAAATATGGTGTTTCCGTAACTGATAAATGTATTAATTGGGAAGAAACAGAAAGAATTATTTTGGCTGCTCACGCCAAATTGACTTAAATCTACAGCGGTTTTCATGTATTTATACCACAGATGAATGGAATAAATCTATTACCAATAGACATCTGGTGAGAATCAAATGTGGCTAACCTGAAACTATTATAGGGATAATTCATCAATTGTCCCTAGATTTTTTCTCACGCCATGTCTAGTAGTAGTACAAAATAAATTTCATATTCTAACAATAATGTTTACTGATAAATAAACAATAACGATTGTCATCTGTTAGTTTATAAGATAGTTTGTCGGCAATGGAGGACATTATTTGCAATCCCCGTCCTCGTTCTTGATCATTATCCTCTAATGCTGAAGTTATTTGCAATTGCTTTTCTAACTCAAAAGGTTCTCCCCAAGACCATATCCGAATTTCTATATCTTCTTCGAGTCTAATAACTTCTAATTCAATCGGAGTTTCTCTGGGCAATTTTTTGTGGGCGTGTTCTACAATATTAATAAATCCTTCTACTAGTAGTGTTTGTAATTCCCACCAAATTGTTTGATTATTAAATGGGGGCTGGTTGATTTGCTCCAGCCAGGATAAAACTTCACTTGTAGCATTAATATCTGTATCGGTTTTTAGGTAGATTTTATGATTCATTGGTCAATCCATAGAATATTTGACTATGAGTGTATTTTCAAAATGTGAAAAATGTAAATCCTTAGACAAGATTTAATGTAGAGTAATTAATAAGTAATTATTCAAACTGTTTAATGGTCAAAATGTTTAAAATCCTCGTCATTGATGATGATCCTATCTTACGAATGGTTTTGAAAAAAACGCTGAAAACCCAGGGCTATGATGTTACCATAGCGGCTAATGGCGAAGAGGGAATAATAGAAGCCAAAAAATTATGTCCCGCTCTCATTATCTGTGATTGGGTAATGTCTGGGATAGATGGTTTACAAGTATGTCGTCAGATTAAGTCAGATCCCGAATTAGCTACAACTTTTTTTATTCTTCTGACTGCAAAAGGAGCTTCTTTAGGAGAGGAAGATGATCGTGTCAGAGGATTGGACGCAGGAGCAGATGAATTTATCTCTAAACCCATTGAGATGAATGAATTAAAAGCACGGGTAAGAGCAGGATTAAGGCTACATCAATTAAGTCGAGATTTGCAGCATCAAAAGCAAATTTTAGAGCAGTTAAATCAAGATTTACAGCATCAAAAGCAAGTTTTAGAAACTGAACTAGCTGAAGCTGCTGATTATGTGCGATCGCTGTTACCATTACCACTTGTAGGATATGTTACCATAGAATCTTTATTTGTACCTTCAGCACAGTTGGGTGGGGATTGTTTTGATTACTATTGGATTGATGATGAGCATTTGGCAATTTATCTATTAGATGTCTCTGGTCATGGTGTAGGATCGGCTTTGCTATCTGTATCTGTATTGAATATCTTGCGATCACAGTCTCTACCAAATACTAATTTTTGTCAACCAGCAGAAGTTCTCAAGGCGCTCAATGAAAGTTTTCAAATGAGTAAACATGGCAATAAATACTTTACCATTTTGTACTGTGTTTTTAATCGTGTTAATCATCAGCTAGTTTATGGCAATGCTGGACACCCACCAGCTGTAGTAATATTTGGAAATGATCCCTCCAGCATTAAGGTTATAAAACTAGAATCTCTAGATTTACCCATTGGCTTTTTACAAGATATCAGTTTTGAAACTGCTATTTTGGAAGTTGCAGAAAACAGCACTTTATATATTTTTAGTGATGGTGCTTACGAACTGCTGCAACCAGGGGGACAAATTTGGGGTTTCGACTCCTTCGTTAATTTATTGCTCACCCATAATCAGACAAATAACAATCATATTAATCAACTCTTACCTGAGATTATAAATATCAGCGGCAACGAAAATTTTGATGATGATTTGTCTTTACTACGAGTTAATTTTAGTGGCTGTCAAAATCCCTAAGATGTTAACTTTTATTAAGGGTGTTTGAAAAGTTTTCGGAGATTATAAATCCCTACTACACAAACAAAGACCACCTGGGTAGACTAAGAAAAAATTAAGGGTTTGAAACATATGTGTGCAACTAGACTTGTCTATTCATCCTGATAAGATTGGGAAAAACCGGATATGTACAAGTTTAGAATTGCTAAAACTTCACCTAGAGAATCAAACGATTAAGCATTTTCTAGTTCTAATACTTTGCTGTCAAACACTTCTCTATTACTTAATATGTTCAAAACTCGATTGATTTTCGTTAATTCAAATAACATTTTGACTTGATCATTAATCGAACATACAAATAGTTCTCCTTTAGCATTTCTAACACTTTGCATTGCTCCCACTAAAGCACCTAAACCAGAACTATCAATAAACGTCACCTTTGACATATCAATCAATAGCATATTAACTCCATTATTAATGATATCAGTAATTTGACGACGTAATTCATTACCGGAGGTGGCGTTTAAAATTCCTGATGGTTCAAAGACGTGAATTTTAGAAGTCATAAATTATCTTCCTTTCTGTGTTAGTTTGTAAATTTGCCATTGGAAAATCGTCATATCTATTGAAAATTATACTACTATTTAAGGCATTTTGTATAACTTTAAAAAATAGATTTACAAGCAATAAGGACTTTCATTAACTTTGCCCACGGGGTGAGGAGGTGAGGGGTGAGGTTGTATACAATTCTGTTGAAACACCCTCTTAGAGGTAATTCATGAATTACCTCTACTTTCCTTGTATTTTGTGTAAGTCCTGTGGTTGCCAAACAGCAGCGCTGATAATTGCCCAAAGTAGAGATAAAATATATATACCCCATAATGTGTTGATCAAATAAACCCAAGGAGTTTCTAACTGACCAATAGCGAAACGATATACACTCCATATTATACCTAAAATTATTAAAATAAACACAGTTAGTTGTGGCCAGATTAGCTGGAGATAGATTCCTGATTGTCGCTGCTTAGGTGTAACCTGAAATTTAATAGGTTGTCCGGTTAATACACTCCATGCAGATTGAATGAATAGGGGAAATAAAGAGATAGAATATTGTTCTGAACGCCATAATTCCGCAGCATTAATTCCCCAACCAGCGGCTAAAAAAGTCAACCTATTAATTATAAAAGCTGGAAGAAAATGGATAGTAAAATCAAAGCCATAAGTTTTCACGGGGATAGTTCCCGTAAAAAAATAGATAATGGGACAAGCAATAAAAATCAAAGTTGCAAACCCAGAAAAATAACTATATGTTGTCTTAAAATAGTGTAATCTTTGCCAAAATGTCAGTCCTGGTTTGGTGAGAGGATTTTCTCTCATTAACACTTGAATTGTGCCTTGAGACCAGCGCATTCGCTGTTTGAGGGTAGAACTTAAATCATCAGGAGCAAGTCCTTCTGCTAATAATTCATGATGATAAATTGATTTCCACCCAGAACTATGCAACCGCATGGCTGTATTCATATCTTCGGTAATACTATTGCTAGAAACACCACCAATTAATTCAAATTCATCTAATTTTTTGCCATCTTTGACAAATTCATCTGCAAAATATTGTAAACCCACACTAACCAATGCTTCTCTTCTGAGGACTGCATTTGTACCTGTGTAGAAAGCTGAATTCATGCCATCTTTACCTTGTTGAATGGGTCCATAAAATAAATTGGCTCGATGTCCAAAGGGGTCTCCAGGGGGAATATTATAAAAATCTTGGGGAGTTTGTACAAATGCAATGCGGTTTGACTCATATTTTCCTGAATACAAATTATAGGTATAGAAATATGGCAAAACTCGCTTTAAAAATGCTGGTTTAGGAATATGATCTGCATCTAAAGTCAGAATAAAATCCCCTGTGGTTTCTCCAGAAAAAATGGCGTAATTGAGATTACCTGCTTTAGCATGATGAGGTACTCCTGGTTGTTTAGGACGGGCAATATACCGTAACCTAACGAGTTGCACAAGTTCTAATTCTTTTTGACGAATTGCTAATTCTAATGCCCTGCGTTCATGATTGAGATGTTCATATATAGTTGATTTACTGCCATGATGACTCTTTTGATGTTGAGGATTTAACCAGAGAATAAACTGTTGTAAACTGTGGACAAATCTAGCGGGAATATCCTCGAAAGTATTTTCTGATTTAGAAGATGATTTTTGCAGCCATTCTTCAGCAGCTTTTACGTCAGGTGCTAGATTTTCTAGTTGCTCAATTCGTTGATTTAAAGTAGATAATTCCGCGTCAATTCGATTAGCTTCCTGTTGTAATAATGGTGACTGTAAATCCTCTAGAGCTAATCTTTCTGACATGGCTCGCATTTGTTCAGAATTACCATCATCTAATACATATACACGCAGCTTTGTGGTTGGATAATCTATTGCTAAAGCTGCTCTAGCAGTTTCTTCCACCATTTCTGATGGCTCATTATAGCAGGTTATAAACACATCTACATTTGCCCAATCAGAGCTAGGAAGGGGTGGGCTTAACTGGTGAAGTGACTTAACTTGTCGGACTATAGGCCGCCATAGTCCAATGACAAACATAACTCCCCCGAAATAGCTGTAAATTTCCGCCAGCAATAAAGGAATAGACAACCATAGAGCATCAAAGTTGATAGAATGAGTTATCCGCCATTGTAAATACCAAGCCCCCAAAATTAAGTTTATTTCCGCTAAATACCGAAAAAGTAGGGTTCTTTTTTTCAGTGTTGAACGGCTATTACCGGAAAAATTAGCTGCATCATAGCTAGAGGACGCTGAGTTCATTTTGCTACCAAAAATAAAATTTAGATTAGTCAATTAGCGGTTGTTTGTTTCTCTAGGAGTCCCGTATTTGATTTTTGATTGGACTATTCCCATGGTGGGCTATAGCCACCCTATAGTCCTTGATATTTTTTAGACATCATTTAAAATTCCTGTAGCTTGGTAAAGTAGAGTTGTTATTTAATGTATCAGATTTTTGGTGTCATTTCTAACGATAGCGAAATGATTCTCTCTTCTCTAGCACTTTAGTCCCCTGAATGGTTCTCAAATTTTATTTGTAAATGATACAGCAACACCGTCACTACAAACTATTAAGATGGATTGCATTGTTCCTAAGTGGGGCATTTCTGCAATTTTTGTTCTGTGTGCCTACAGCATCTTTAGCACAAAATTCTACTCCTAATGGCTGTAGTCAAATTTCAGTGCCTCTGACACCAGAGGAACAGACTTACGCTCGTGCAGCTTGGCAGTATTTTGTCAATAACTATCAAGCAAATACAGGGTTTACTAATTCTACTGGTGGTTATCCTTCTGGTACTCTCTGGGACATTGGTAATTACCTAATGGCTTTGAATGCAGCGCGGTGGATGAATTTGATTAACCAGTCGGAATTTGATTCGCGCTTTAACAAATTTCTTACCAATTTTGCTAATCTTAGTTTATTTGAAAACGCTTTACCAAATAAGGTATATAATGCTGCTAATGGAAAAATGACTGATTATGGTAATAAACCTCTAGAAAAGGGTCTGGGTTGGTCTGCTTTGGATATTGGTCGCATATTGGCTGCTTTTCATATTATTGGCACTTGTCATCCTCAGTATAAAAATTGGCTAAAGGGAGTTCTCAGTAAGTGGCAGTTAGCAAGATCACTGAAAGATGACCAACTTTACGGAGCGCTTGTCTTACCTAATGGTAAAACATTGTTGGTACAAGAAGGGCGACTTGGTTATGAGGAATATGCTGTTAGGGGTTATGAACTATGGGGATTTAAAGCACCCAAAGCGGCGGCTTTAGAGCCTTTCAAACTTGTAGATATTAACGGTGTGAAAATTCCTGTTGATACCCGTGATTTTCAAAGCACTAATGCTAATAATTATGTAGTGAGTGAATCTTATATTCTTGATGGTATTGAATTTGGCTTAGAAGGTTATTTAAAAAAATATGCTGCTGACATTTTAGAAGTACAAAAGCGACGCTTTGAATCTACGGGACAACTAACTGCTGTTTCTGAGGACAACATTGATCAACCTCCTTATTTTCTCTACAATACTATATACTCCAATGGAGTTGCTTGGGCGACAATTACGGAGAAAAATAAGTCCTATACAGAGTTGCGGAATATTAGCACTAAAGCTGCCTTTGGCTGGCGCTATCTTTACCCAGGTAATGCTTATGCTCAAAAGGTTTTTGATGCGGTTAAGGATTTACGTGATCCTAAAGGTGGTGGATTCTACGCTGGACTGTATGAAGAAACAAAAAAACCTAATAAATCCTTGACAGGTAATACTAATGGCCTGATCATGGAGATTTTATATTATAAGGCTAGAGGAAATCGTCCCTTGATTGGTGGTAGTGGGGTGAGTTTTGCAAAAATACCGTCTGGTGATTCTAAACCCCCAGATTCTAAACCCCCAGATTCTAAACCCTCAGATTCTAAACCCTCAGATTCTCAACCCTCAAATTCTCAACCCTCAAATTCTCAACCCTCAAATTCTCAACCCTCAGATTCTAAACCACCTGCTGCAAATTCCCCAACTCCAGCCCAAAATCCTATTCCCATAAATGTTACACCTGCCCAGACTAATACAGCGACTAACCCACCACCGCTGATAGTTAAACCTATTCCATCATTGGGTGTCCCGCAGCCAGCTAAACCATTACCTAAACCTTTAACAGTTGTGCAAAGACGTTACGCTCAAGCGGCCTGGAACTATTTCTCTGCTAATTCTCAGCCTACAACAGGATTGGTGAGCGATCGCTCTGATGTTAAGGGTTCAACATTGTGGGGATTAGGAGATTATCTAACAGCGCTCAATGCAGCATGGGCAATGGATATAATTTCTCCCAAGGAATTTGATCAGCGCATTCGACAGTTGTTGGCTGCTTTAGCGCAGATACCGCTGTATGCGGGGGAATTACCGAGTCGGGGTTATGATCCGCGAACATTGCAACCAGTAGATTATGGTGGTAATCCAGTTCCTGAAGGTACTGGTTGGTCGTCTTTGGATGTGGGAAGACTATTAGCAGCCCTTTATAATTTAAAAACAGATCATCCCGAATACACGGAAGTTGTTGATCAAATTGCTCTCGATTGGTCATACTTGCGGGTTGTGCGGGAAGGTATTCTTTCTAGTGCTAATGTCACCAAAGATAAAAGTGGGCGGTTAGTCCCGAGAATTAATCCTGAAACCCGTTTGGGTTATGAAGAATATGCTGCTAGAGGTTTTCAATTGTGGGGGTTTAATGTTGATAAATCTGCTGTGGGTGGTGAATATAAAACAACATCAGTGGAGGGGGTAGAAGTTCCCATTGAACGGCTTCGTAAAGATACAAAATCAAAGGTTAATCAATATACCGTTAGTAATCCTTTCCTGCTGTATGCTCTAGAGTTTGGTTTAGATCCAAAAATGCGATCGCTCTTTACGGCAGTCTATCAAGCTCAAGCCCAACGCTACCGTAATACTGAGACTCTGACTGCCTCAGCTACTACTCTCATTGAGCGTCAACCTTACACTGTCCACAGTTCAATTATTGGTCAAAATCAGCCTTGGGTAGCCTTAGATGATGATGGTAAACTACTACCAGAGGGAAGATTAGTCAGTTCGGCTGTGGCATTTGCCTATTATGCCTTACTGCCTAAGGATAGCTATACTCAGGAATTAATCAAGGCAACAACGGACTTATATAACCCTTTGCTGGGCTTTTATGAAGGTTTTTATGAAAAAACAGGTAAAACTGCTCTTGGTTCTACTAGTAGCACTAACAGTATGATTCTACAATCTTTACTGTACACGGCAACAAAGCAACAACCCCTCCTCCGTCCTAATACGGATATGAAATCACCCTGGTGGCAAGCAGTGGCCGATGGTAATTCTGGTCGGGGTCTACCGAATACTACTACTCCAAAAACACAATTTGTGAGTAATGGCACTGAACATTACTGGATTACTGTCAAAGATGGCACGAATTAACTTTTGCATGGTTAGATACTTGAGGTTAGAATTACTTTATTCTTGTCGCTATGAAAGAGGAGATAAATGATCATGCGTCTACCAGATGAACCTGATATACCAGCCCAAATTAATATTGTACCGATGATTGATGTCATTTTTGCGATTTTGACATTTTTCATTATGTCAACTTTATTTCTAAATCGTTCCGAAGGATTACCAGTTAATTTACCCAAAGCTGGCACCGCCAAAACCCAATCATCAGCCACACCCATTACTGTTACAATAGACTCAGCAGGGGATGTAAGTTTAAACCGTCAGCCTGTGACCCTAGATACTTTACCAACCAGGGTACAACAATTAAAGGGAAAAAATACAGAAGTAGTTGTAATTATTAACGCTGATCAAAGTGCCACTCATGGTCAAGTTGTGGTAGTTATGGATAAAGTGCGTCAGGTACAAGGGGCAAAATTAGCGATCGCTACTCAAAAACCCTAACCATTGAGTTATTAATTACTAGAGGTATTCTACTTAACCTGTGATTTTTGCTTTTGATTTGTGAAATGTAAAAAATAACCGCCACTTTTAAGGAGGATAGACTATGACTATTTGGGTAAATGAGCAAATTGATCCTTCTGGGATGATTCATGCCTGTATTGCCTGTTGTAACGAGTCTCAGGCACTTGATTGTCATCAGTCATTTAAGAATAATTTAACCGCAGTACAAACAGCAGCAGGCTGGATTGCCAAATTACGGACAGTGAAATCTTGGGACGATGTGCCAGTTAATGCCTTAAAACTTGATTAATCTGGAGAAATCGCCTCTGGTTTGAAAATTGTAAATTCATCGTTCTTTATCTGCGTTTATCTGTGTTTAATCATTAAACATCTCCTAATACTTTTCGATTAATCCTAAAACTCTTTTTTTTGATCAACCACTCTAGAGAACTGTTTTGAGTCTTTGCTAATCAAGATTGTCGGGAGATACACAACTAACGTAGTTAAACCTTGGTCAAACAGTGTCAATTGCTGATAATTCGCTCTCTGATTGACCTGACTTCAGGTTCTAGAGTCTAGGGCTTATCCTTGCCCGTTATCGCTTCGGTTTCCATTAAGGAATCCCGAAACTTCTGACTTCTTTCTAACAAGATTTTCTTTACATCGGAATGTTTCATATATCGAGTGATTTCAACATCACTCATTCTTGCTAGAATATTGTCAGCAGCATTAGTATCTGAGTGCATTACGACCCCATCATGTCCGGTAAACTTGTCACCATTTCTAC
>NZ_BJCF01000067.1 GCF_005402965.1 Dolichospermum planctonicum | reverse complement strand
TCTAAAATCTAAAATCTAAAATTTCTTGGTCATTGTTTACTCAATGGTTAGAATATTTTGGTAAAGTCTATGGTCGTGTAATTGTATCAGTTGCACCACAATATACTTCTCAAAATTGTTCTAATTGTGGGGAAACAGTTAAAAAATCTCTATCAGTTAGAACTCATGTTTGTAAATGTGGTTGTGTTCTCGACCGTGACCACAATGCTGCAATTAACATTCTCACTAAAGCACTAAGACAAAGTGGCTATGATTTAAGTACCGTCGGGCGGACGGAAACTAATAACGCTTGTGGAGAGATGACCCTCTACCCAGACTTGGTAACAAGTTTGAGTAAGGTTGCTCATTGAAACAAGAATCACCGTCCCTCTATAGGGCGGGGAGCGTCAAGATTTTAAAATTGTATTCTTTTTCAAAGGTTTATCCTGCTCATAAATAAACTGTTCTTTCATTAAAAAAGCCATTTCCGCTTTTTGTAATTCTACTCCTAAATACATGGCATGGGAAACTTGTAAACCAGGAGAATCTGTGAATATTTGCTGGGAAAGTTTATGTGCAGATTTACCGGAATAACAATTAACTACTTCTCCAGAACCAGGAGTTGTATGTTCGACAATAATTTGATTATTCTGAATGGTAATAATGAAACTACCCGCAGGATCAAAATAGTCTTTTCTTTGAGCAATTTTACTATATTGAGATGAAATTATATTGGCGACATTTTCAAAACAATCATCATAAATATGGGCGCTTTGACTAATGGTAATTAATGCCCCCATTTTTAATATATGATCGGTTTTATTAATTAAAGCATTATAAATATACTTTTGTAAAGCCCTTAATCCCATGGCATTTGCTGGCCAAGCTGAAAACATATCATTACTTCTGAAGGTGGCAGTTAAAGATAGTTCATTATCAACTATCCTTACCCAAATATGATTTAAACAAGGTGGATTATCATTATGATCTTGACTAGCATCCCATAAGGACATTACAGCCCTTGCGGAATTAATATCATGAGCTAATTTTTCAATTACCTGTTCAATTTGATCTCTTCCAAACCAAGAACGTAATCGTTGTCCATAGGTGTATTTTACCCCTTCTTGATTAGTTGTATTATCTAAAATTTGCGAAATATATTCTTCTAAAAAACTTCTATCTATTGGTAAATAATTGGGTTCTGGAAAGTAAAAATTATCGGGTTCATCGGTAATAATTGCCATTAAATCTATTAATTCCTGCCATGTTCCATCATAACCTGTTGGTCTTATTGTTCCGGTTGTTTTAATTCTATGAATGATTTTTACCCAAGTTTCAGCGATGGTTTTACCTTCTATTCTGTGTCCATAGCGTGTTCCTGGAAAGACATTTGATGCAACTATGTTCATGGGAAATTGTAATGGTGTTCCCCAAGGTGCAACTATTTCTTTATTTCCATAATATTTGATTTTTTCAACAGCATCAGAAATTGATATCGCTTCTTGAATTTCTACAGAATGACGTAATTTTTCTAAGGCATTTATATCAATATCAATATCAATATAACCCGGAATCAAAGAACGAATTACCCAAGATTTTCGCCCAATATCACTAATACTTTCTTCTACACCATGACGGAAAAAATCACCTAAGCATTGACAAGCACCCGCGTTTTTATCTTCCTTGGTAGCATTGAGAATAACTAAGTATCGGACATGAGGATTTAGCAATAGGTTACGAATTAATAAATTTATACCTCTAGTTGGTGAATATAGTTGTCCTATTACAGCATATTCATTCTTTTGCAAGTGTTTATATATTGCTTCTTTTACAGTCCATCCCGTAATTACCGCAGTTTGCCCACTTCCATAAATTAATTGATTGGGTTTGTGCTGGGCTGTATAATAAAATTGAGTTATTTCCTTGCTCACTTAATTTACCAGATTTTTATTACTAATGATTGATTATTTAGGATACAATAATTGATCTAGATTAATAAATTGTGTGATAATCATAACCTAAATAATCAATTGATAACGGTATAGTTAAGCATGGATTATCGGGATGCAGGCGTTGATGTTGAAGCAGGTAGAGCTTTTGTAGACCAAATTCGCAATTTGGTTCATAGCACCTTTAGAAAAGAGGTTTTAGGCGGTTTAGGCGGCTTTAGTGGCTGCTTTCAACTCCCCACGGGTTACAAAGAACCAGTTTTGGTTTCTGGTACAGATGGTGTGGGTACAAAATTGAAAATAGCCCAAATTCTCAACCGTCATGATACTGTGGGTATAGATTTGGTGGCGATGTGCGTTAATGATGTTTTAACATCAGGTGCAGAACCTTTATTCTTTCTTGATTATGTAGCTACGGGTAAATTAGACAAAGAACAATTAACTCAGGTAGTTGCAGGAATAGCTACAGGTTGTAAATTAGCCGGTTCAGCTTTATTAGGGGGAGAAACGGCGGAAATGCCCGGTTTTTACCAAATTGGTGAATATGACTTGGCGGGTTTTTGTGTGGGAATTGTCGAAAAAAGCCGAATGTTAGACGGTTCTCAGGTGCAAATAGGAGATGTAGCTATAGGTTTGGCTAGTGCAGGTGTCCATAGCAATGGGTTGAGTTTAGTCCGAAAAATTGTCGGTGATAGCGGTTTCTCATGGACCGATACACCAGACTTATTTAATGGAAAATCTATTGGTGAGACTTTCCTCACGCCTACACGCATTTATGTTAAATCTGTTTTAGCCGCATTACAATCTGGTTTAGAAGTTCATGGTATGGCGCACGTTACTGGTGGTGGTTTACCAGAAAATTTACCTAGATGTTTAAATCCGGGTCAAGCGATTAAAATCATACCCGAAAGTTGGACTATTCCCCCGGTCTTTCGTTGGTTAGCTGCGGCTGGTTCTGTTAGTGCTGAGGCTATGTATAATACATTTAACATGGGTATTGGTTTTGTATTATTAGTTCCACCCCAACAAGCAGAACAGCTAATTACTCATTTTGAATCTCAGGATATTCCCGCTTATGTAATTGGTGAGGTTATAACTGGAACAGGTGAATTAGTCGCCTTATTGTAAGGTAAAAAGTCTAAATTACCTATATTTGAATATACACATAAAACCCATCTTCATGGGTTTGAAAACCTGAATTTTTGCTAAGTTCCCATAGATTGACTTCGTTCGTGTAGTAGAAATTTATAATTTTTTTATACTTTGAAAACAACTGTGGTCAATTCCTCTGTTATCTGTAGCAGGATAATAAGTTGTCATATACAAACTTTAGATTCCCTTATGGAAGTAATCAAAAATACTCATCGTTTTCAGCGTTAATATTTGCTAAGATACTATTGACATATTGCAAAAATCCATTGGTGTAGTTAAAGAAGTATCTGTAATTACCAATTAGCGGTATTCGTTATATCTCACTTATTAAGTAAGACCTGTTTTGAGAAAAATGTAATTTTTGTGTAGAGGGGTTATGGTTATAAATTTTGCCCGGACTACTGTTTCCAAGGAACTACTAAAGCAAGTATTCCAACATATTGATGCTCAAAGTTGTCCCCAATTATTTAATTTTCATATGCACACAGTTCACTCCGATGGTAGGCTAGAACCTAGTGAATTGATGAGTCAAGCGATCGCAATTGGCTTAAAAGGTCTAGCAATCACCGATCATCATAGTATTGATGGCTATCAAGCAGCCAATTCCTGGTTAGAAGCGTGGAAATGCAGTAATCCAGATACACATACTCCATACCTGTGGATTGGTGCGGAAATTAACGCCAATTTGCTAGATACTGAGGTCCATATTTTGGCTTATGCTTTTGAGTCAGAACACCCCAGCATGAAACCTTATTTACAAAAAATACCTGCGGTGGGTAAACCTTATCAAGCAAATAACGTGATTAGAGCCATTCAAGAAGCGGGGGGATTAGCCGTACTTGCTCACCCAGCCCGGTATAAGCGATCGCATTTTGATCTAATTCCTGCGGCCGTAGATAACGGAATTGATGGTGTGGAGACTTTCTACGCTTACACTAATCCCAAACCATGGAAACCTAGTATTGTGGAAACCGAGGAAGTACAACAATTAGCGGAGAAATTCAATTTATTTAACACCTGTGGTACTGATACACACGGTATAAATCTACTACAAAGGTTGTAAATCTATACTTATCTCCTTTTAAACTCCCGGTTTGTATAACCAGGGGGTTAAGAGCTTTTTTATTTCATCACAAAACATCCTTCCTCTCCTACTCTTTGGTGACACCTTCCCTGAACCTGTCTTTGTGGTTAATTAATTGTTATAATCTAACTTAGATGGGACTTACCCAAGTGTCACAAAAAATTATAATATGATTTGTTTGTACTCAGGGCTTTAGCCCTAATAAGTGTTCCCGTAGCGTCTTGAAGATAGGACTCAGGTTCTGACTACGATCTTATGTATTGAGTTTAAATAACAAAAATATAGTCAGATATATGGTACAAAATATGGTACAAAAGATAAAGTTATAAAATTAAACACTTTGATATTCTAAAATCATGAAAGCATCTGCCAAATTTGACTTTGAAGACGAAAAATTTAACGCTCCACCGTCCCAAGTAATCCCTTGGTGTCAAATGCTCAGTCCTCGCTATGGTGAAGACGGTTTACAAAGTTATGGCTTAGCGATTAAACGCGAAAATGCCCAAGCTGTTGGCTTTAAACCGGATGATAATTGGCAAGAGATACAGCACACCTTTAGTTCTGGAGAAGTAGATACAGTATTTCTGACGACTACGCCCAGACTAGTTATAGTCCGTCGTGGTCCGTTATCTGTGAAAGACCGAGAAACGGGAATTAAATTAGGAACTTTTAAAGATAATTACGATGCTTTTTTAGCGGATAAACTGAAATTTAAAACCTTTACCCGGCATATAATTTTTTTAGTCGGTGAAGATAAAAAGTTTTTGCACCAATTACCATTACAATTAACTCTGAGTGGTTCAGCTTGTGCTAGTTTTGGGAAAAATTACGCGGAATATCAACAGGGGAGAATTACAGGCGGTTTTGCAGGAGAATTAGAAAAAGCTTATGCTGGGTTTCAAAAAAAACCAGTCACTCCCAAAGGTCCATTATTTCATGCCCATGGCATTTATTGCCCGATAATTGAAGCAGAAGAAAGAGGAATTGAACCAAATACAGCTTTAGTGGCTTCAACTGTAGATTATAAACATCCTACAGTCGCAAACTTTACAGATTATATGATTGCTTCAGATTCCCCAGAATCGGAAATGATTCATAAAGCTTTTGAAGAATACAAAGAATTTGGCAAGGAAGTAGTTAAACCAGAAAGTTCTAAAGCGGAAATGGCTGGTATTAGCAATTCCTATGTTTATGCAGATGATGATGAACTTGATTATCCACCTTATTAAGAAAGATTGACATAGCATCCCCAAGAGGCAGAAAATAAAGTTTTTCTCTTGCCTCTTGGCTATTGCTTACTCTTTTAGTAATAAATAAAATAGTAAACCATTACCGCCAGAAATACCAGCGCGATCGCCGGCTAATTGACCAGAACCCATAAAATAATCAACTCTTCCTGGTCCTTTAATTGCACTACCGGTATCCTGATCTAAAACAAAACGGTTCACTAAACGAGATTCCAACTTGCCACGACTATTAGGATAGGGAAAGGAATTGACAATTAGTGCCAATGCTCCCGGTGGCATGATATCTTTGTCCGTAGCAATAGAACGTTCAGCCGTTACAGGTATGAGAAGACTACCCGTAGCAGGTCTACCGTTAGTTTCCGCAAAGAAAACAAACCTTTCCCAACGTGGTAAATAATTGCTTAACTGTCTAGGATTTTGCCGGAAATAACTAATTAATTTCGGCATAGTTAAGCCGCTCAGGGGTAGTTTACCATCTTTTGCCAATTCTTTACCGATACTCGTCCAGGGATAATCCGTTCCTCCAGCATAACCAACAGATGTTCTTTGGCCATTAGTTAATCTAATTTGGGCAGAACCTTGAATATGAATCATGTATGGTTCTAAACGATTACTAAACCAGACAATTTCTAAACCCTTTAACCTGCTTTTATTACCTAGTAAACCATTTTTCCCTTCCAAATCAATCCGTTTGGGGTGGGGTTTGGGCCATTTCTGAAAGTCCTTGGGTAGACGATAGAGAGGATACTTATATACAGAAGTCCTGACTCGACTAGCAGTATACACAGGTTCATAATAAGCTGTGAATTTCACAGTCCCTTTATTATCATTGCCTATAGACTGGTAAAAGACAAACTCCCGACGCACAGCGGCCTCTAATTCTGCTGCTGACTGAGAACTAATTACCACTTCCCGAAATCTTACCAAACTCCGACGTACCCGATCTAAAGTAATTTCTGTAATTGGGTAAGTTTGATAAGCTGCGATCGCTCTATTGCTTTCCAGATAACGTAAACTGTTATCTATTGCAGTTAGTAGTGCTTGTTTATCCCCCTGTTGACCCCAAAGTTGTTCGTCCCAACCCAAGCAATTTTGAGGGGTACAAACAGTATCTATGTCCACTTTTTGCAGCGGTGGTAAACCTGCGGGTGGTGTTTCAGGGGTAGCTGGAGGGGCTTCTATGGGCTGTGGAATCGGAATTTGGGCTAAAACTGACGAAAATGGATTTATAAAAGCAATTCCCAGAGTGAAAGCAAATAAAGTCAGGTTTTTTTTCATCATCTTTCCATACTCGAATTAAAAACAGGTTCTACCCTAATCCCCGCAATTTTAGACAGATAACTAATAATCTACATAAGATACAATAATCCACCCCCAACCGGCAAGGGAGGAGGAGAAGATGATGTATTATTAATTACAAATAAATTAGGAAAAATTACACTGAAAATACCCTAATTCTGGATCTGCTGATGCAGATAACTATTATTTCACTATTATTTCACTATTATTTCATTAATATTTCGCTTTTTCTATTTAATTTTAATACAAAGAAACTTATAAACAAACAACAACACCCACATCTACTCGCTTGTTGATTCCCCTTTCTTGTTAACTCTAGCCAGGGATGTACTACCTTTCACCAACTCGATAAACAAGCGATGGAAACCAGTAACAGCGCCCCCTGATTTTCATTCATCTGAGGGAATATCAGCTTTCGCGTCGGGTGTCGTTGTCTGTTGACTAGACAGATGTGAATTAAACAGCGATTTTACCTCTTGCTTAACTTGTGTTACTTCTCTTTTCTTCTCTCTAGCTGTTTTATCTGCCAGGGAAGCCTGATCGGCTTCAATTATTAGAATAACAATTCTAAATTGAATTGGAAATTCTTGCAATTAAACTTTACAATTCCCAAAACATAAGTTAGCTTTAAAACTGGGGTGAGGTAATTTGATCAACTATAAGAACACAGGGCTAAATCCCTGACTACAAATAAAGGATGATCATTGTTTGTGACAGTTACATAAGTCCTGGTTGCAAAACTCTACTTAAAATCCTCTTAATGTACGAATATTATTGAGAGTGGTAGCTTCTCCACCGCGATCGCCCACAGCCCGATACAAAGGTAAAGCTTGGTTGTAATAGTCCAGTGCCTTTTGCTTTGCTCCTAAACCATGGTAGACAGCGCCGATATTATTGAGAGTGGCAGCTTCTACACGGCGATCGCCTACAGCCCTAATTATGGGTAAAGCTTGGTTGTAAAAGTTTAGTGCCTTTTGCTTTGCTCCTAAAACATTGTAGACAAAACCGATATTATTGAGAGTGGTAGCTTCTCCACCGCGATCGCCCACAGCCCGCATTAACGGTAAAGCTTGGTTGTAGAAGTCCAGTGCTTTTTGCTTTGCTCCTAAATCATCGTAGACACTACCGATATTATTGAGAGTGGTAGCTTCTCCACGGCGATCGCCCACAGCCCGACGTATGGGTAAAGCTTGGCTGTAAAAGTCCAGTGCCTTTTGCTTTGCTCCTAAATCATCGTAGACACGACCGATATTATTGAGAGTGGTGGCTTCTCCACCGCGATCGCCCACAGCCCGACGTATGGGTAAAGCTTGGTTGTAAAAGTTTAGTGCCTTTTGCTTTGCTCCTAAAGCATTGTAGACACGACCGATATTACTGAGAGTGGTGGCTTCCATACGGCGATCTCCCACAGCCTGATACAGTAATCTAGCCTCTTGCCATTTTTGAATTGCTTGTCGCAAGGACTCTGCTGAACCTTCTTGATAAAGTGTCATTCCCTCTTCAAAAAGCCGTTCTGCATTTTCCTTTGTTTTCACTGATGATTGGGCAATTTTTACTACAGCGTCTTTTGCTAAAACACGGTTGCAATCAATAACCACACTCACACCACAAAACAGCACAACACTAATGGACAGAGTCATATAACCGTGATTTACCAGTGACAGAATCCGGTTCTTTTTTGGGATTATATTTGTCATACAAATTACACTTGAGTAGAATTGCGACCTTGAATCAGACTATAAAGCTGTTTAAATTATATTCTTAATAAATAGTATTGTGTATAAACTATTGTAAAAATTTTAGTGCTGAGTGGCTACGTTAAATGACTAAATTAAATCTTCAAATAATTGCTAGATAAGGATTTGAGTTAATTTGATCATCAAAAACAACCAGGCTAAAACCTGATTGTAGTAAGAACTTTAGTTCTTGCTTGGAGAAGTTACGGAAATAAGATCAGGGCTAAATCCCTGACTACAAATAAAGGATGATCATTTTTTGTGACAGTTGCATAGGTTCTATGATCATCAAAAGACCGGGTTTGCTGAGAGGATGTTTTAAAAGTAGTGTCTCCTGATTTTTACCTCCCTTAACAGGAAAATCTAGTTTCCTCTGAACAAGGGGAGGGTTAGGGAGGGGTAAAAATATTTGATACATAAATCATAATTTTTCTACCACCCTCTTACACCATACTCTTATATTCCTATTAAGTATTTCTATTAAACTGTTGCGGCTTGACGAACCTCTATCGCTTCTCCTGTCAAACTAAAAGGACGAACTTCGGTAATTTTGACTTTGACTATTTTCCCTTTTAGACAATTAATATCACCTGTAAAGAATGTGAGACGATTTCCCCCGGTTCTTCCCATGACCTGGGTTTTGTCTTTACTGTTTTCAGCTTCTACTAATACTTCTTCAATGCGTCCAAAGTAACGTTGCGATCGCTCGGCTGCTTTAATATTAACTAAATGATTTAATCTTTGCAATCTGTCGCTTTTTACCTCTTCACTGATTTGATCATCCCACAAAGCAGCGGGTGTACCGGGACGGGGTGAATAAGCAGCAGTATTCAATAAATCAAAACCGATATCTTCTACCAATTTCAAAGTATTTTCAAATTGTGCTTCTGTTTCACCCGGAAAACCCACAATGGCATCAGCACTTATTGACGCATCCGGCATATACTCTCTAATAGTATCAATAATTCGGCGATATTTTTCATGAGTATAGCCCCGTGACATTGCTTTTAAAAGCTCATTATCTCCAGATTGAAAGGGAATATGGAAATGTTCACACACTTTCGGTAATTCAGCACAAGCTTTAATTAATCTTTCTGTAAAATAACGAGGATGACTAGTAGCGAATCTTATTCTTTCTATTCCTGGCACATCATGTACATAATAAAGTAAATCTGTCAATGTATGCTGATGACGACCTTCGGGAGTAGAACCAGGTAAATCTCGACCATAAGCGTCAATATTTTGACCCAGCAGCGTAATTTCTTTGTAACCTTGTTTTCCTAACTGTTCGATTTCATACTTAATCGCCTCCGGTGTGCGGGACTGTTCCACACCGCGCACGTTGGGAACTACGCAATAAGTACAACGTTCGTTACAGCCATAAATAATATTTACCCAAGCTGTTACCTGACTATCCCGACGGGGTTGGGTGATATCTTCAAAAATGTGAACTTCTTCCGTAGCGACAATTTGATTACCCTCAAAAACAGACTCTAGCAAATCTTTGAGACGGTTAGCGTGTTGTGGTCCCATAACTAAATCTAATTCGGGTACTCGTCGCAATAAAGCTTCTCCTTCCTGTTGAGCGACACAACCAGCAACAATCAAGGTTAAATCAGGTTGTTCATGCTTGCGTTTAGCCTGTCTACCCAAATAAGAATATACCTTTTGTTCCGCATTATCCCGAATGGTGCAAGTGTTGTAAAGGATTACATCTGCTTGATTTGGGTCTTCTGACCACTCAAAATTCATGTCTTCTAAAATACCAGCCATGCGCTCGGAGTCGGCCTTATTCATTTGGCAACCGAAGGTAATAATGTGGTAATGTCGTTTAGTGGTCATTGGGAATTACGCTTAATTAGTAATGTATATCAAGTCTATTTACTATTCTATATTGCAGTAGAAGGGCATGAAAAGTTAACATCTCAAAATTTTCGCCTTGACTAATATAGGGAGCAAAAGATTGATATGATGATATTGTCTGAAAAACAGGAATGATCAATAAGTCAAAACTTTACTTTATGCTCAAAACTCACAACTACGTACTTAAAAATCAAAACTCCGTCCTCAAAACTCAAAATCCTGTAGTCAGAACTTCCAAACCTGTACTCAGAACTCAAAACTCCCTGCTGAGAACTCGCAACCTGATTCTCAGAAGCCAAAATTTCATCCTCAGAACTCAAAACTCCATCACATTAAATGCACCATCTGGACAACAAGGGGTAAAATTAACAACTAACCCTAAATCTACTTTACTTAATATACCTAATATGATGAGATGTCATTAAATGGTAATATAGTATAGGAATTTTTACTTAAAGATATGGGAAAAGCGATCGCAGAGATTGGATTTACTATTGATTGTAATTGTCAATATTAATCTGTGATTGCCCCAGGGTATTCTTAAACACAATCACTATGGATATATTTTACAGCGGATTACCATAAGAGTTAGGAACACTTTTAGCGGGCAAGATGCACGCACTACGGGATTTTTATGATTATAGCGGGCAAGATGCCCGCACCACGGGATATGATCATAATAATAATTATTAGCACATTGACGCTAATTACAGAGGCGAAATCTTTTTGTAAAAACCTGCCACCAAAAGACCCAACAAGCGGTACAATTAACAACCAACCCGAAATGCACTCCTTGATATGTATTGCGACTATTTAGTACAAATCCTTACCGCCCGTGTCTATGATGTAGCTCAGGAAACACCCCTCGAATATGCCCCCAATCTCTCCCAGCGTATTAATAACAAACTCCTACTGAAACGGGAAGATATGCAGTCAGTCTTCTCCTTCAAATTACGGGGCGCTTATAATAAAATGGTCAATCTCACACCAGATTTACTGAAGCAGGGTGTCATAGCGGCTTCTGCGGGAAATCACGCCCAAGGTGTAGCTTTAGCTGCTAGTCGCTTGGGAACAAAGGCAATTATTGTCATGCCAGTGATTACACCCCAAGTAAAAATTAATGCAGTCAAAGCCAGGGGAGGGGAAGTAATACTATATGGTAATAATTATGATGATGCTTACGCTTACGCTCGCCAATTAGAAGCGGAAAAGGGATTAACTTTTATACATCCCTTTGATGATCCTGATGTCATTGCTGGCCAGGGAACAATTGGTATGGAAATACTCCGACAATATCAACAACCTATTCACGCCATTTTTGTGGCCATTGGTGGTGGTGGTTTGATTTCCGGTATTGCTGCTTATGTTAAACGCTTGCGTCCCGATATTAAAATTATTGGTGTTGAACCTGTGGACGCTAACGCTATGTATCAATCACTGCAAGCTGGTGAAAGAGTGCGGTTGTCTCAGGTGGGTTTATTTGCTGACGGGGTAGCGGTGCGGGAAGTGGGAGAAGAAACCTTCCGTTTATGTCAACAATATGTAGATGAAATTATTTTAGTGGATACAGATGCCACCTGTGCGGCCATTAAAGATGTTTTTGAGGATACTCGTTCTATTTTAGAACCTGCGGGGGCATTGGCGATCGCTGCGGCAAAAGTCTATGCAGAAAGAGAAAAAATTGCCAATCAAACCCTGGTCGCTGTTGCTTGTGGCGCTAATATGAATTTTGATCGGTTGCGTTTTGTGGCTGAACGGGCAGAATTTGGAGAACGTCGAGAAGCCATTTTTGCAGTTAAAATTCCCGAAGAAAGAGGCAGTTTAAGAAAGTTTTGTGAATGTATTGGTAAACGGAATTTAACTGAATTTAATTATCGTATTGCTAACGAAAAAGAAGCGCATATTTTTGTGGGTGTGCAAATAGAAAATCGTGCAGACGCAGCAAAAATGGTTGAAAATTTTGAATCTCACGATTTAAAAACCATAGATCTAACAGATGATGAATTAACAAAACTGCATTTACGTCACATGGTAGGAGGACATTCTCCCCTAGCAGAAAATGAATTACTTTATCGCTTTGAATTTCCTGAACGTCCCGGTGCTTTAATGCAATTTGTCAGTTCTATGTCTCCTGATTGGAATATTAGCTTATTTCATTATCGCAATAATGGCGCAGATTATGGACGCATTTTAGTAGGAATGCAAGTTCCTCCCCATGAAATGACAGAATGGCAATCATTTTTAGATACTCTTGGTTATAGCTATTTGCATGAAAGTGATAATCCTGCATATAAGTTATTTTTAGGATGATTTAGCCTATATCTAAACCTATCTCCCCAACTACTTGAGGAAGTTGGGGATCTGGGTATTTTGGCTTGGCTATTAGAGATGAGAATTTAACGGTGTCATAGTTCTAAAAAACTATAAAAAACTAATTGTTTGCGGACTAAAACTAGAGGAACTTTCCCAATAATCTACTTTATTAACTTTTACTTTTAGTAAAGCAATATCAGGTTCATCTATCCCTTGGGGAAACCAAATTTCTAATTTTGGCTGCCATTTTTCTTGAAGTTTATCGCGGTCTCTTATTAATTGTGCTGAACCTAGTATAGAAACATATCGCTGTTGATTAGGTGCAGAAAAACTGACGTTTACTTGTTGATGATGTTCAATTTCTACGACTTTATGGGAATTAGCTAAAGTGAAAAACCAAAGTGTACCATTATGATCAATTTCATTCCATATTGACATGGGGCGACTATGTAAACTACCATCATCATCAATTGTGGTTAACATTCCACATTCAATACCTGCCAGTAGTTTACGCAATTCCTGAATTTGTGGTTTTGTCTCTACAGATTGTGTCATTATATCTAGAATTTTAATTTTATGAAGATGGGTGATATTCTTATTGTTAAGGTTTTTCGATTTATATACCTGAGTCTCAAGAGGTAATTATTAAAATTAAAATTTGCTATTACCAAGTTATCACTAAGGAAATATATCTTAAAGAAGATGCCACCCATCTTAATTTTAATGCAAACTAATTACCCAATTACGTAAGTGTCTATTCACTTGTTCAGGGATTTCATCATGGGGACAATGACCAGCTATGAGAAAATATTCTGTTAATTGGGGATAATATTCATGGAATTTCTGAGAACGTTCTCTGGCTTTCATCCAAGGATCTGCTTCTCCCCATAATAGCAATAAAGGACAATTTAATTGTTTGAGTAGAACATCAACTTTCTCCCCTTGAGGAGTGCTAAAAACAGAAATGAATACATCTAAGGCTCCCGGATCATAAGCAGGACGTTGAATTTCTGCGACTAATTGATCTGTAACTGCATTTTTGTCAAGATAAACCTTTTCTAAGGTGCGCCGAATTACCCATTTTTGCCGCGTATATTCAAATAACAAAGACTGTGCTAACCGTTGTTTAAAACACCATTTGATGGCGTTTCCTAAAAGTTTTTTGAGGGGACTTGCAGCAGGTTGAATTTGATTTTCTGCTGGAGAAAAAGGACCTGCACTGTTAAGTAATACTACACCAGCAGCACTATCACAACGTTGAGCAGCAACGCATAAACAAGCATATCCTCCCAAGGAGTTACCTGCTAAAATTGTTTTTTGACCAATGACTTGATTGATAAAATCATGGAGTTGGTCCCGCCACAAATCGGCGCTATACTGCAATTTAGGTTTTGCTGAACGTCCGAATCCTAATAGGTCAATGGCAAATACTTGGAAGTCTGCACTCAATTCTGTGATATTCTTACGCCAATGGTCTGTGGACGCACCAAAACCATGTACTAATAGTAAGGGTGGACGTTGCACTTGCGGTTCTCCTGCTTGTACATAATACACTTTGTGTCCACGCCATTGCCAGTATTGACCAGGAATTGGATTTGTCAAAGGAGCGATACTTGTTTGCATATTGCCAAAAAATATTAAGTTACTGTGAACAATTGTAAATTATGTAAATTAAATTATGTAAATTAAATTATGTAAATTAAATTATGTAAATTAAATTAATTATCACCCACACAGGTGGGTTTTGCCTGTGTAGATGCGGTTTCTAACCGCTTTTTAAATGTACAACCAACAACTAATACAAATGATTACCGGAAAAACTAAAATTTTGGGAGTAATTGGACACCCTATAGAACATTCTCTGTCACCATTAATGCACAATGCCGCTTTGACTAAACTGGGATTAGATTATGTATATTTACCTTTTGCCATTGCCCCAGAAAATTTAGCAACAGCGATCGCAGGTTTTGCTAGTATTGGTGTTGTAGGCTTTAGTATCACAATTCCTCATAAGCAAGCAATATTACCTTTATTATCCGAAATTTCCCCTATTGCCCAGGCTATTGGTGCTGTAAATACCGTCGTGAATCAAGGTAATAAATGGTTCGGTACAAATACAGATGTAGAAGGATTTATCGCTCCTTTACAAACAACATATCAGCAAGATTGGAGTCAGAAAAAAGCGGTAATTTTAGGGAATGGTGGTGCTGCAAGGGCTGTTGTTGCTGGTTGCATTCAACTTGGTTTAGCAGAAATTCACGTTGTGGGGCGGAATTTACAGAAATTACAAGCATTTCGACAAAGTTGGCAAAATTCACCCTTTGCAGATAAATTCCAAGTGCATGAATGGACAGAATTACCAAATCTACTTCACCAAACTAACCTGTTAGTAAATACAACCCCCATAGGAATGTATCCCCATGTTGAACAATCACCACTGAGTAGTCAAGAAATGGGTTATTTACCTGGTGATGCCATCGCCTATGATTTAATATATATCCCTAAACCAACAAAATTTTTGCACCTGGCCCAAAAACAAGGGATAGTAACTATTGATGGTTTAGAAATGCTCGTACAACAAGGTGCAGCGGCTTTAAAAATCTGGTTACAACAAGAAACAGTTCCCGTGACTCAAATGCGTCAAGCATTACAAAATCACTTGGGTTTGAAACTGAATTATTCAGTAAATACAGGAAGTTGATATTTTTGACTAATGACTTTGAGAGCATTTTGCAAATTTTGGTAGTGAAGCCGCATTGTCAGATTATTAGTTTGTAATAAAGTTTTGTATTCCACAGTTAAGCGAACATTAATTTGATTGTTCTCGATGTTAAAAGTACAAATCTTAATTTTACTGGTACAAGCTTTATTCAGATCGGTTTTGACTTGATTAATGCTGGCGAGAAGTTGTTGAGAGGACATTGTTGATAATTGTTCTTTTTTGGTGTGATCATCTGCTACAGTTATTTTTGATTCATAGGCTGCTAAAAGTTTACTGGCATTTTGAAAACCAAAACTATCTTCAGGAATAGTTTTTAAGGTATTAATTGCTGTCTGTAAATTAAATTTTACCTGTTGCCAATCAGTAGTAGATTTAGCAGTAGCTTGACTTTTGATAGCTGCGTCCCCCAAAGTTTTAGCACTAGCAATTTTTTTCAGCCATGTTTCTTCTCTAATTAACTGCTGGGTAATAGTCTTTAAACTATTTTCATACCCTGGTAAATTCCCTTGTACTAATTGATAAAATTCACTTTCATGTTTAACAGTATTTAGTCGGGTGATTGCCTGTCTCAACAAATTTTGTCTATTACGTAATTCAGCCCAACTTTTAGCGGGATTTAGACTTCTTTTTTGTACAGATGTTGCTGTCCGTAAAGCCAGTAGCACCTGGTTAATTTTTAAGGACTCTTGAGAAAGAGTATCAACTAATTCCTGACATTCTCGATAACGGGGAGACCATTGAGGTATTTTTTGTAAATCTGCCACTACCGCATCTAGTTTTTGTTGTATTGCTAATAACTCTAAATCTGTTTTGGTACTTTTGATCTGTTGCCGATATTCACTTTTAAATTGTTTGGCTGTTTGCAATTCTTTACACCCCAAAATTGCACAACCATTATGGAGAGCAAAAGTACCACCAAGGTAAAGGAGGACGATAAATACAATAGTACCAATTATAGACGCAGGAGGAAATGATCGCCATAAATGTCTTTTTTTCGGTTGATCTGGGATATGAACAAAAGGATAAGATTCTTCGGCAATTTCTTGGGATTCATTTTCATCCAGAGATAGATTGTGTAAAATTAATTCTGGTGAGGAATAGTTTAAAAAAGGCGCTTCGGGACTGAAGATAAATGAATCAGGAATGAGTTCTGTTTCTGCTTCTGTTTCTGTGAGTGGTGATGATTTAATTACAAAGGAAGTTTCTTTTTCCTTCTGGTTCGTGCTTTCCGTTTCCCCTTCTGTCTCCACTGTCGGCATGGGAGAATCTAGGAAATATTTAGCATAGGGAAGCTTGTCCCCAAAAACTCTCAAGAAAAATTGGATATGTTGAGTTTTGTAGTTGAATTGGGATTGTAATGTTTGTGCCAACAGATCAAAAACTTGCTGAGTGTCAACTGTCACCCCTGGAGGGTGTTGGGTGAGAATCATCAATAAATTATTTTTGATGGCGCATTTTACCTGGAAATCCTGACTATCGGTCACTTTTGCTTTTAATCTGGTCTGCAAGATATGGCTTAAAAGTCGTAGTTCTTCTTGTTCAACTGTGATGTTCATGAAGCGTTACCGTCACTTTTTATGTATAGTTTTGATGATCAAATAGACTGGGAATTGGCACAGGGATGAGGAAAATTCGTAGTCAGATGCAGACCCCAATTTCAAAGCCAAGACAATCATTTTTTCAGCAATGTTGAATTATTCACGAAAAACACAGCAAAGAGTCTCCCATGAAGTCTTATACTTTTTTTATCAGAAAACGTCGTAATACCCCATCCCTCTACAGGGTGGGGATGTAATGCGGGCAAAAATTAAACACCCTTCAAGGGATATTAAGCGCAGCTTAATCATGAGAGAGGGTAGTTTCATTTTTACCAATCTTAGAGGTTGGTGAATTTCCTAAAGTATACTATACTGA
>NZ_BJCF01000066.1 GCF_005402965.1 Dolichospermum planctonicum | reverse complement strand
ATAGAAATAGCCATTAAATCCCCCTGTACCATTGCTGCTAATTGCAGATTCAATCCCACTGGAATTACTGGAGTAATTGACAATCAACAGGTCTGTTCCTGTTCCCCCATTAACTGTGTCTTGTCCTCGTAAGGGACTAATAGTGTCATTCCCGGAAGTTCCCGTAATACTGTTATTCCCGTTAGTACCGGTAAAATTCTGCTGCTCTACTTGAATATTTTCTCCATTTACTGTAATCGTAGCGTGATCATCCTCTGCTTTTAAAGCCTGTAAAGTTGTAGTACCCAGAATGTTACCCTGTACTAATTCAGCAAAAATCGCTCCTTCATCTCCAGCACTATCACTCAGATTGACATGAGAATCAATAAAATGCCCAATTTCTTCTAACAAAACTACACTAATGGCTTTTGGTGTGGCTGTTTCCACAAAATTAGCTGACAGATAAATCTTATTTGTGCTACCAGCATAAGCACCATTAGCATTGCCAAGAATGGTGTTATCAAGAATTTCAATTTGCGGAAGTTGACTAAAATCACCAGATAGCCAATGTAAACGCAGAATTTCCGCACCGCTGCGGTTGTATTGTGTACCAAAAGCAATATCGAAAATCTGCCAGAAATTGCCTAAACCAGAAAAAGCACTCAGTTGATTGTATGTCAGCGTCAGAGCGGAGTTAAGTAAGAATTTCATAAATTAGGATAGGAATTGCTGTGAATGGTGGTGGTGATGTTGTTGTAAAATTTGGCTAATTTGCTCAATTCCGTCTTGATCTGGGGAAATAATAACTGATTTTACACCCTCGACAATTCCTGCTTGGAGGGTGTGATAGTCGGAAAGGGAGGCATCAATGAAAATAATAGTTGTCGCGGTTTGACGGAGTAAATAGTTGTTGAACATATTTTTCCTTTGCACCTTGCAAATGTGGTTTTTTATTTTAGTTTTTTATTATATTGGGTAAAGAATGAGCAACTTTACTTAAAAGCTGGGTCGGTAGTTATGAAATTAATTTTCTGCTTTCCATAATTATAAATTTGATTTAATCATAGGCACAACCGTATTTTAAAAAAACTTTATTGTGCTATTTATAACCTATATTATAGTCACACAAGTGACTTTAGTAACATTTATGCTTTTATATTGTCTGATAGCGAAGCGTGGCGTTAGCCATATCAGGATGTCCAGGATGAAAGTATGTACAGGATGAGGAGAAGGATTTTATGATTATGTAAATTATTTAAAATGGTGCGTTATGCTGTCGCTAACACACCCTACTATAAATAATTTAATATAGTTCTTCCTTATCAATATAAGGTTAACATATTTAAAATCCTTTGTCAACACCTAAAAAGCAAATTTTTATATTGTCTGATAGCGAAGCGTGGCGTTAGCCATATCAGGATGTTCAGGATAATGATTTAAAATGGTGCGTTACGCTATTATATGGCGATGGCTATGCTACACCCAAAGTCTTTACCAATGGTGCGTTACGCTGTCGCTAACACACCCTACTCAAAAAGCTGTTCCCTATCACCTGGCCCCGTGGCGTAGCACCTATCACCTGTCACCTATCACCTGTTCCCTAGTCCTATAAAATTTTAATTTGGATTTGGTGAAGACGTGGACCGATAATTGAGATGACGGTAAATTCCAGATTGTGATAATTAAAGATCTCGCCTTTATTGGGAATTTTTTGGCATTGATAAAGTAAAAATCCCCCCAAAGTTTGATACTCTCTAGTTAGGGGTAAATTGAGATGTAAGACTTGATTAACTTCTTCTAGATTAATTTGTGCTTGGACTAAAAATGTCCGTTGGTCTAGCATTTGAATGAGTAAATCATTGCTACTATTAGATTCACCTGCATGACCAATAATCTCAGCAATGATATCTTGAATGGTCGCTAGTCCCACAATGCCGCCAAATTCATTAACTACCATGACTATGGTTGCTTTCTCTTGCTGCATCATTGGCAAAAGTTCACTTAAGAGAGTTTGTTCTGGTACAAATCGAGGATGACGCATCCAAGGTCTGATTTGTGTGTCTGGTGTAATTTTTCCTAAGGCTAAGGGTTGTGCTAAATCTTGAAAGTAGACTATGCCACAAATGTCGTCTAAGGACTCGCCAATGATAGGATAGCGAGAGTGACCAGTAGATGTTATTTCTTCAAGTAATATGTGAAAGGTGGCGGTTATGGGTAAAGCAATAATGCTAGTCCGGGGAATCATGATATCTTCGGCGGTAATATCCCCAAATTCAAAAATATTATTTAACAGTTCTCGTTCTGCATTTTCTAAACCTGTAGATTCTCGTTCTGTAGCTATAATTAATTGTAATTCTTCTGGTGTAACTGGAGGTCGCCAACTTTGACCTATGTATTTAATTCCAAACAATTGTAATAGCCATTGGGTTGATTGATTAAGAACCCAAATAAAGGGACTAAAAAAGCGGACTATTGCTTTAACTGATGGACCTAAAAATTTAGCTAGATGTTCTGAATATAACATAGCCACTGATTTGGGACACAATTCGCCTAAAACGATTTGTAGGTAAGCAATGGCAAAAAAGGCAATGGGGACTGATAAAGAATGCGCTAGTAAGTTATTAATTCTCAAAGGTAAAGGCCAGGAGTCAAGCCATTTTTCTACTAATACAGCAATTGTACTTTCTCCAATCCAACCCAGTGCCAGACTAGAAAGGGTAATACCTAGTTGGGCTGTAGATAGTAGTCTATCAATACTACGTTGTAATGTTTCCACAGCGATCGCTCGGATGTCACCAGCTTGCACTAACTGTTGAATGCGTGTCCGTCGCACTGTCACCATTGAAAACTCTGCCGTTACAAAAAAGGCATTGATAGCAATCAGCACTAGTACGCTACAAAATCGTAGTCCCGTATCCGTCCAAGTTAAGGTAGAAAAAGCGCTCACTGTCTAAGATAGTATATAAATTGCCCACAGGGGAAAGAAATTTTTTGATTTTTGGTTTTTGAGGCTGAAGTATAAAAAATACAATCCCAAATCCCAAATCCCAAATTGAATGTTAATTACCTTTCTCTACAGGAATATCAGACAATTGTAACTTAAGTCTTTGGGCTGGATAATCAGTTAAAGACAGAGATATCTGCTTGACATCATCAAGTAAAGCTGTGGGAATGCTAATTGTACCTTTAAATTCTGCTCCTTTGGCGGGCAATTCTGCGGGTAAACCTTCTGTAATTGCACTCAAGGTTCTTCCTTTATCGTCAGTAATATCTAAAAAGCTATAGAGAAACCGTACAGAATCAGTGCCTTTATTTTGCATATTGACTCTTAGCAATAAATCACCTCCAGAATAGCGCACAGACTGTACAGACATAGTTACGCCTTCACTTTCAGCAGAAACAGGAAATCCTGGTTGTAGGGTTTCTGGTGCTGGTTGTTTGGGTTTTTCCTGTCTCTGGGGTTTGCTGGTTTTAATCTCTTCTTCTTCTGCTGACTTTTCTGGTTTGTTACCTTGTTTTTTACTGTTAATTCTTGACTTGACAGCTTTGAGAATATCTTCCTCTTTTAGGAAACTTTCAGTTCCCTGTTGGGGGTTATTACTCTTGCTGCTGTTAAATTTATTAACGGGACGACCATCTGGTGTAGTGACACCTTTGAGTGCGTCACTTCCCAATTTGAATCCTAAAAAACCACTTGCAGAACTTGCTCCCAACATCAGGGTTAACAAAATTAAGGTCAGGAGTACAGTAGTATTGATTTGCATTGCTAATAAATTATGACATAAAGGGAACGGGTAAGTCCTAGAATTTTCTCTTGGTGTAGTTATGGTATTACTCATGACTATCCTCAGTTTAAATAACTAGCAACTGGGGTAAATAGGATTGAATATTTGTTTAATCTATATGCTACTATATGCTATTAGGATTAGGAATTTTAAAGTTTGGGTTTGTCAATACTGAAAAAATTCACCCCATTACATAGTTGATCAGATGTTGAGCATTTAAACGTGATTAATAATTGTTCATGGGTTGCCAAATTATAGTCAGATAGTGTATTATGGTTAATGTAAGATCGAGAATCACTGGTTAAACCAAAAAGTGCGAGGTTGAAATCCATGTGAATAAGCGCTCTTGGCCGATTGGGGAGGCAACGAACTCATAATTCGTCTTCAGGCTGGTTCAATTCCAGCAGGGCGCATTTTAGGCGTTTATTTTACGCTTTTAAAGAAATTACAACTTAGGCAAGAACGGAGTCAGAATTATACAGCAAGTTGAGATTGAGTGAGGTAGACTTTATGCGGGCAAGATGCCTGCACCACAAGATTTTTATGATTAATGTCTGTACTTTATAAGATCGGAAAATGCTGTATTGAGTGAGGTAGACTTTATGCGGGCAAGATGCCCGCACCACAAGATTTTTATGATTAATGTCTGTACTTCATAAGATCGGAAAATGCTGTATTGAGTGAGGTAGACTTTATGCGGGCAAGATGCCCGCACCACAAGAGTTTTATGATTAATGTCTGTACTTTATAAGATCGGAAAATGCTGTATTGAGCGAGGTAGACTTTATGCGGGCAAGATGCCCGCACCACAAGATTTTTATGCTTAATGTCTGTACTTTATAAGATCGGAAAATGCTGTATTGAGTGAGGTAGAATTTATGCGGGCAAGATGCCCGCACCACAAGAGTTTTATGATTAATATCTGTACTTCATAATATCGGAAAATGCTGTATTATATTTACGATATATTTACGAGGTTTATGGTCAGGGCTTTAGCTCTGATGATGTTTCTGTAGCATCTGCAAAAATTGGCGCAGTTGTGTTGGTGTTAATTTGATTGAATGCCAGGAACGAGACTTGAACTCGTGACACGAGGATTTTCAGTCCTCTGCTCTACCAACTGAGCTATCCCGGCGTGGGCTTTATTACTGACCACGTTTACTAACTTTAGCATAGGGAAAAAGATTAGTCAAGGGGTTTTACAAAAAAATTTTTAACTGCTTTTGATTGTCAATTTAACCCAGGTAAACACAACCACAAATAAGAGAAACTGCACAAAGACAATACTCGGTCCAGAAGCCAGATTAAACAAGCCAGAAACCATCATTCCCGCGATACTACTGCTAGAGCCGACAACCACCGATAGAATCAGAAAACGGCTGAAATGGTGACTCATGAGTTTGGCTGTAGCCGCGGGAATCACTAAAAACGCATTCACGAGCAGAACACCAACAGCTTTAATCGCTACGGCTACGGCAAGGGAAAGTAAAATAACGAATCCATAACGATAAATTTGCACAGGTACTCCTTGTACTTGTGCAACATCGGGATTGAGAGTTAATAATATTTGTTGTTGTAGCGTTGATAATAGAAAAACACTACTAGAGACGAGTACCAGCAGCGTTAAAATTAAATCTGTGTGATCTATGGCTAAAATATCGCCAAATAAGACACCCATTAAGTTACCGCGATATCCTCTAATAAAACTGGTGAGGATGACACCGATCGCTAATGCTCCAGATAGGACTATACTGAGAACACTATCACTGGCTAAATCTGTTTTGTCAATCAAATAAAGAACAAAAACCCCGAAAATTAAAGTAAAGGGTAGTAACATCCAAGTAGGATTAGTATTGAGTAACACGCCTAATGCTACACCTACTAAGGCTGCATGACCAACAGCATGACTAAAAAAAGACAATTGACGTAAAGTCACAAAACTACCTAATAAACCGCCCAATATTCCCATTAATACAGCACCAATAATGGCACGCTGCATAAAAGGAAATTGCAATAAATTCACGAAATCATGATAATTACCCATTACCCATTACCCATTACCTATTACCTATTACCTATTACCTATTACCCATTACCCATTACCCATTACCTCACTTAATGATGATGTTCATAACGACTAAAACCTGGACCATAGGTAGCTAAGAGATTTTGCGGAGAAAGGGCTATTTCTGGTTTACCAGAACAAACAAGAGTTTGATTCAGACAGATGACGCGATCGCAATGACGGCTTACCATATCAATATCATGGGAAACTTGCAACACTGTCCAATTTTCTTCTCGTTTTAATTCATTTAATAACGCATAAAAATCTGTTGTCCCTTGAACATCTACCCCTGCAAAAGCTTCATCTAATACTAACAGTTTGCGCGGACTTACTAAACAATAGGCCAATAATACTCGTTTAAGTTGACCACCGCTAAGTGTTCCAATAGCTTGATTGCGTAAGCGATAGGCATCAGTACGATGTAAAGCTGCTGTAACTGCTGCTAATGTTTCTCGCTTTGTTTGCCAAAATGAGAAAGATGAAAAAAATGAGTTTTTTCTGTCACCTATTCCCAAAGCTACTAATTCACTAACGGAAATGGGAAAACTGCGATCAAAAATAAAGTTTTGTGGCATATAACCCAAAAAATTACGCAAATTTCCTAATCTAGAAATTGGCCGACCGAAAACTTCAATTGTCCCTGCACTTCTGGGAATTAAATCTAAAATAGCTTTGATTAAAGTGCTTTTTCCTGCACCATTTGGACCAACTATAGCTGTATCTGTTCCTGGTAATAATTCAAAAGAAACATCTCGCACAGCTAGATATTTACCTTGGTAGACTGTTAAACCGGAAACTTTTAATATTGGTAATGTAATTTCTGTTTGTTTGTTGATCATGTCAGTTAGGATTTGATTTATTCATGGGTTTAGCATTACTAAAACCCTCAGAGGATGTTTGAGAAGTATTTTCTAAAACCCCAAAAGCCTTAATACTTAACCCCCTAAGAGGAGAGGGTTTTATTTATAAATTTTATGGCTTTTCCAACAACCTCTAATGATTAGATAATCATTACTTGCACCCAGAAGCTAAACTTTGCAAATTAGTTTTCATAGCTTTAAAATAATAATCTGGATTGGTATCACCAGTTTCTAAAGAATCTAATGTCCTCACAGTTAACTGCAAATCTTGGGAAATACTTGTCAGTAATTTGTTATCTAAACCGGGTTCACTAAATAAGGCTTTAGTTTTGTATTTTTTAACTGTATTCACTACTTTTTGGACATCTGTGGGTGAAAGTTGCTTTTCGGGAATTTCTACTACTGCTACTTGTTTCAGGTTATAGCGTTTCGCAAGGTAGGGAAAAGCATCATGAAAAGTTATAAAAGTGCAGTTTGGTGTTTTTTTCAGAGTCTGTTGAAATTCATTATTTAAATTATCTAGTTTCTGGATATATGACGCTGCATTAGTTTGGTAATTGGCTTTATTCCCTGGATCTGCGATAATTAAACCATCTCGAATATTGATGATTTGCTGTTTTGCTAAAACTGGATCTAACCAAATATGGGGATTTCCAAATCTGTGTTCATGATCATGATCATCTTCTCCTCCCACTGTCTTATCTATCGGGGAAATTTTATTAATAGGTTCAATACCTTTACTCACATCAATTTCTACTAATTGGGAATTTCCGGCATTTTTAATTGTATCAGACAGAAATTCTTCCAACCCTAAACCATTTTTTATCACTACATTGGCTGTAGCGATCGCTTTTACATTTCCTGGTGTTCCTTGATATTCGTGTATCTCCGTACCAGGTTGGACTAGAATATCTACTTCTGCTACATCTCCAGTTACCGCTTTAGTAAATAAATAAACAGGTAAGAATGTTGTAACTACTTTAGTCTTTGGTAGTTTTTGTGCTGGTGTTGCTTCTTCATTAACAATTTTACTACTATTAGTAGTATTGCATCCATAAATTGCTGATAATATTACCAACGCAATTATGGGTAAGAAATTTCTTTTTCTGATATTTGCTGCGACTTGTCTATGACTCTTCATAGTTTATGGTTGATCATAAAACTTCATTGGCATTGTATCTTATAATGAGATTCATTCTCACAAAATTGATAAGTAACTAGTAAAAAACATGATTATCGTATCAAGAATTACAAACTTTTTTGGCATTTGAGGTAATACTGCTGTGTAGTAGGATTTTAATTTTCCCATTTCATAAAGATTTCTTAACTTTCCTGGGTTAGAAAATCTACATGGAACTGTTAAATGTTAGTATATTGACAAGAATTATTGATAGCTATGCTACTTTTAGATCAGGTATAGCATCATCTACTGCAAAAACGGGTGTGAAGAAAAATGCAAAAGTTCTCAACATATTTACTAGCTAGTTCCGCTGTCATCAGTGCTATACTATGCTTAAGTTCTGGGGCTTGGGCTGAGGAAATACCAGCAAATAATCAACTCCAGGCTGATAGTAATTCCCAACAATTGAATAAAAACAATCAACAAGAGGTGATGTCACAAGTTACCTCCGTATCTCAATTATCCGATGTGCAACCTAATGATTGGGCGTTTCAAGCGTTACAATCATTAGTAGAACGCTACGGATGTGCCGCAGGTTATCCTAATAATACCTACCGTGGTAATAGAGCGTTATCACGATATGAGTTTGCAGCAGGTTTAAATGCTTGTTTAGATCGGGTAAATGAACTAATTGCCACTGCTACCAGTGATTTAGTATCAAAGCAAGATTTAGCAACAATCCAAAAATTACAAAAGGACTTTTCCTCAGAACTAGCCACTTTAAAAGGGCGTGTAGACACTGTAGAAGCGAAAACCACTGAATTAGAAGCTAATCAATTTTCAACTACCACCAAGCTACAAGGACAGGTTGTGGCGGTTGTTAGTGATGTTGTCTCCGGTAAAAAAGTCGGTAATAATAACATTACTGATAAAAATACCACTTTAGGGGCAAGAACCAGACTAGAGCTTGTCAGTAGCTTTACAGGACGAGATACACTGCTGACCAGGCTAGAAAGCAATAATATCAAGAGTCCCGATCTTCAGACTTCAGAAGGTAAATTGTCTTTTGCTAGTGGTGCGCCTAGTAACAATGTTTCCATAGGTGTGCTTTCTTATGGATTCCCCCTCACTAAAAATACTTATGCTAATATTGTAGCGAATGATGGTATAGTTCTCGATCTTGACACCACAGTGAATCTATTTGATGGAAATGGTGGTTCTGGTGCTTTGTCTACATTTGCCACAAGAAACCCAATATACTCTCAACTGGGTGGAGCCGGTTTGGGTGTAAACCAAAAATTCGGGAAAAATTTAACTCTCAGTTTAGGGTACTTAGCTAATAAACATAATACCCCTACCCCTGGAAATGGTTTGTTTAATGGTCCTTATGGTGCTTTAGCCCAGTTAACTGTAAAGCCCAGTAGTCGTACTGCTCTTGGTTTGACTTACATCAATTCCTATAACCAACCACTTGGTACAGGTAGTAATAACGCGACATTTACCAACCTTACCTCTGGTACAAACTTTTCCAGTAATTCCTACGGTGTGGAAGCGTCCTTAGGTCTTAGCAAGAGACTTGTTTTAGGTGGTTGGGCTGGATATACCAATAGTCAAATCTTGACTGGTACTAAGGGAGAAGTGGAAACTTGGAACTATGCTGTTACTCTAGGCTTACCAGACTTAGGTAAAAAAGGTAACTTGGCTGGTGTCCTAGTTGGTATGGAACCAAAGGTGACAAATTCTACTGCTACTGCTGCTGGAGTCACAAAAGACCCAAATACCTCTTATCATATTGAAGGATTTTATCAATATAAAGTTAGTGACAATATCACCATTACTCCTGGTGTAATTTGGTTAACAGCCCCAAATCACGACAAAAACAATGATAGTGTCGTCATTGGTGCTTTAAGAACTACTTTCAGTTTCTAAGTTTCAAACTCAAGCTATTAAGAATTATTCTTAATAGCTCTAATTGCTCATAAAAAACTGGTTTTGGTGTTAAAAATGCAAAAGTTCTCAACATATTTACTAGCTAGTTCCGCTGTCATCAGTGCTATACTATGCACAAGTTATGGGGCGTGGGCTGAGGAAATACCAGCAAACAATCAACCAGAGGTGATGTCACAAGTTACCTCCGTATCTCAATTATCCGATGTGCAACCTAATGATTGGGCGTTTCAAGCGTTACAATCATTAGTAGAACGCTACGGATGTGCCGCAGGTTATCCTAATAATACCTACCGTGGTAATAGAGCGTTATCACGATATGAGTTTGCAGCAGGTTTAAATGCTTGTTTAGATCGGGTAAATGAACTAATTGCCACTGCTACCAGTGATTTAGTATCAAAGCAAGATTTAGCAACAATCCAAAAATTACAAAAGGACTTTTCCTCAGAACTAGCCACTTTAAAAGGGCGTGTAGACACTGTAGAAGCGAAAACCACTGAATTAGAAGCTAATCAATTTTCAACTACCACCAAGCTACAAGGACAGGTTGTAGCAGTTGTTAGTGATGTTGTCTCCGGTAAAAAAGTTAATGGTGCGGATATTCCTGATAAAAATACCACTTTAGGGGCAAGAACCAGACTGGATTTTGTCAGCAGCTTTACAGGACAAGATACACTGCTGACGAGGTTGGAAAGCAATAATATCAAGAGTCCCGATATTCAGACTCCAGAAGGAAACTTGTTTTTTGCTAGTGGTAGTCCCAGTAATAATTTTGGACTAGCAACTTTATCCTATACCTTTCCTCTTGGCAAAAATACACAAGCAAAACTCATTGCTACTGGAGGGGCAGCAGATGATCTTACCAATACAGTTAACCTTTTTGATGGTGATGCTGCCTTTGGGGCTTTGTCAACTTTTGGCACAAGAAACGCAATTTATGGTCAACTAAGTGGTGCGGGACTAGGAATTAATCATCAGTTTGGTAAGAAATTAGCCCTCAGTTTAGGCTATTTGACTCCTAATGCTAATCAACCCACCCCTGAAAATGGTTTGTTTAATGGTCCCTACGGTGCTTTAGCCCAGTTAACTGTAAAGCCCAGTAGTCGTACTGCTCTTGGTTTGACTTATATCAATTCCTATAACCAACCACTCGTTACAGGTAGTAATAACGCGACCTCTGACTTTGGTGGCGAAAAATTTTCCAGTAATTCCTATGGTGTACAAACATCTTTAGGTATTGGCAATAAACTTGTTGTCGGTGGTTGGGCTGGATATACCAATAGTCAAGTCTTGACAGGTACTAAGGGAAAGGCGGAAATTTGGAACTATGCTGTTACTTTAGGCTTACCAGATTTGGGTAAAAAAGGTAACTTGGCTGGTGTTATAGTTGGTATGGAACCAAAGGTGACAAATTCTACTGCTACTGCTGCTGGAGTAACAAAAGACCCAAATACCTCTTATCATATTGAAGGATTTTATCAATATAAAGTTAGCGACAATATCACCATTACTCCTGCTGTAATTTGGTTAACAGCCCCAGATCACAATAAGGATAAGGATAATGATAGTGTGGTCATTGGTGCTTTAAGAACTACTTTCAGTTTCTAAGCTTCCACGTCAACAAAAAGACCAGCCCTCCCACAGGCTGGTCTGCAAAAAAAACGTTGTTCGTGTTGTCTTCTTAGTAGAGTCAAAACCAAATTGCGCGTTCCTAAAATTCAACGGGCAACTTTTCTTAACAAGATTGTAACAGCCAGTACAAATTTTTGATGAAAATATCTGAAAAAATATCTGTCTGTGGGTGAATAGACTTTCTATTTGCGGAAAGAAGAGGAGGTTAATAACCTGCTAATAACTAACCACTGACTAATACTTGCGGTTTTCCCCAAATAATTGTTTCGTGTTTATAAACTACCAGTCCTGGTTTAGTTCCTTTGGGTTTGTAGACGTGCTTGGGTTGGGTGTACACTACTGGTACTTGGTCACTTTGACGGGCTCGGCTGAAGTAAGCGGCTAAATTGGCGGTAAATTGTAAATCAGCTTCTTCGGCAATTGTACCCGGTTCTAGACGCAAAAGCACATGACTACCCGGAATTTCTTGGGCGTGAAACCATAAATCATAGTCTCCAGCGACACGGAATGTCAATTGGTCATTTTGAACGTTATTCCGACCAATGAGGATTTCAAAGCCACTGGGACTGCGGTAACGATGAAAATTAGTACCGGGGGTGTCGTTGCTGTTACGGCTGCGGTATTCTAGGTCTTCTAAGTATTTTTGTTCAATTAGTTCGTCGCGGATTTCTTCTAACGCCTGTAAATCTTCTGGGTTTTGGTAGTTATCTATCTGAGAAATTGCGGCTTCTACTTGTTCTAAATAATCAATTTCTGTCTGCACTGCAAATAACAGCGGTTCGACAGCCCCACGGGCGCGTTTTAACTTTTGATGCTGTTTGTAAAGTTTTTGGGCATTTTGAACAGCGTTCTTATCCGGTAAAAGAGCAATTAATATAGGTTTTTCTGTTTCAAAGTCTGGTAAGATTATATTCTGCATTCCTGGTTGCCATTGATGCAGGTTTGCCATTAATAAATCGGCTTTTTGCCGATATTCCTCCGCTTGGTCTGATTGTTGCAAGCGATCGCTAAAAGTTCGTGCTTTAATACGTAATTTAGCCAAAATATTCGCTAATTTCTGAATTAACTGATGTCGCAGTTGCACAAATAACTGTTGATTCAGATGATCAGAATAATAACGGTAAAGTAACTCTTGAATACTCTTTGTGGGTGTGACTGCACCCCAACCCATAACTGTATACCCGGTTTTTGTCCAAGCAGGTTTAAATTGCCCTGATTCTAAAGCTTGTAACCATTCTTGCCAACATTCAAATAAATTTTGCCAATCTTTAGGGGTTAATACGTCCGTATTGGTATCAGGTACAATCTGAGCATTTAGTAACATTGTCTCTAATAAAGCCGAACTTAAACCACTGTAACTTTTAAGTAATTGGCGCTTAATTTCCCCTGGTACTAAACTTACCCGTTCTTGCCAGCGTTCTAGAGATTCGGTTAAATTGGGGGTTTTTCCCGTTAATTTTGGCGGTTTTTCGTAATTTTGTCCCGTTTGAATGGGACGCACACTAGATTGTTGTTGACTAACTTGATGGGCAGCAGTGATAATTTCGTTACTAGCATCAGTTAAAATTACATTGCTATACTTACCCATAATTTCAGCATAGAGGTGATAAAGCGCACTTTCTCCTGGACGAGGGGCAAATTGTAAATCAATTACCCTCTCCCACGGAGAAATAGCCTCAATTGCCACTAAGGCCAACCCACCTAATTGATGTCTTAGCTGCTGACTAAATGTAAAAGTATCTGGGTGTCGTGGCGGTGGTTCGCTGATACAAATATGAGCGGCTTGGGGATGCCAAGAAATATCTAACCAACCCCGATGTTTTAAGGTTCGTAAAGCGATCGCAATGGTAAAGCGATCGCGCTGATATACTTGTTCTGTGCGTGCAGGTAGCCAGTTAGTGCGAATTTCGCTACAAGCAGCGGTTAAAGCTGTAAAATCAAGGGGTTGCAAAACAATTAATCTCTTTTATAATTTAGGTTGGTTAGGTTGGTTAATTTTAAGAGCTAATTATACTAATTATATAGATCATTCACCATTTTATCTAATTTTCTATAAATTGAACTAATATTTGTGATTGTATCACATATTTCCGTTTTTAACCGAGTGCATTCAGCAAATATTTTCTGAATATCTACATCTGTTTTAGGTATTTTACCTTCTTGGATTAAATTAGTCCAAGTTAAACCCCGTTTTTCATACTGTTGTAGATAAATTTGCAGGAATTGTAAAACAATTGTACTTTCCGAAAAGATTAACTCTTGACGACCATTAAAAATTTTATCATCTTTGATTTTAATTTTAGTGATTGGTTGATCACGTGATCCAATAATTTCAAATCTGTGTGGTTCAGCGTTTAAAAAATTCCAACAAGGTAAATTGAGATTTTCAAAAACTTGTAAAAAATTCACTTCAACTATGGGTTTATTATCACTATAATCAAACTTAATTTTATGTCCTAATTGTGTTAATTCATATAACTGCCAATTCCATGTTATTAAATTATTGACACCATTAATAAATGGTTGTTGTGCTGCTAAAGAAATATTTTTAATAGGAAATTCCTTTAAATCATCAGGATATATTCTACTCTTAGCTATTTGAGTTTCACTATTAACAGTCATAATATTTTCATCACGGTTATTCAATAGTAAAAAGCGTTTCCCAAAACTAGAAGCAAGAATAGCAGCAATATATCTTAAATCAAATTTTTTGGCTATTTCTAGTTTTTCTTCTGCATATTGATAAATTTGTAATTTCTTACCTTTTCCATCTCCCAGAAGTTTTTGACGTTTTTTAGAAAGTTCATACATTTGTCTTTTTTCTTTCTCTAAACGTTTAACTTTATAAACATCATCCCATCTGACACAAATTCTCACACTATCAGGAACATAAAACCCATCTCCTGCTATTATTCCTCGATCATAGGTAGGAAATGAAGTCATCCCAAACAGGATTTTAGGATAATTATATAATTCAGGAATTGTTGCTCTACGAATTTGTCCAGGAACTCTTTCCGTATCCCATTCCAAATAACGAATATTATCAATTGCTAGTTCTCTAATAATATTTTCTCCATCAATATATTTTTTAGAATGAATCTTATCTAGTTGTGAACTTAAAAGAACATCTTTTTTAAATGCTCCTTTAACTTTTGTTTCATCAGCATTTAAAACCATTCCTACAGTGCAATAACAAATATCTTCTAAATAAGTAACGTCTGCAAAATTATCATTAACTACAAACTGTCTAAAAACCTTACCTTTATATTCATATTGATTCAAAGGATCAATTTCTTGAATTTCTGTAAATAACCCATTGTGGAGAAATCTTTTTACTTGATAATTATTTTCTGGAACAATATTTTCTAAAATAAAAATAGTATTGTTAACAACAGCATCAGAGAAAATTTTCACATTATTAAAAAAATCTACTTGTTTAATAGTCAGATTTTCAGCAATATATTCTCGGAGTAATTCCGCATAATTATTAGTTTGAATACCCCTAGAAACAATTAAGCCAATTTTACCTAAATCCTTAGTAGCTTGACAAGCAAGTTCCACAAATGGCACAAACAGATCCCATTTTTCATGAAGTGTGGTAAATCTTCCAGAATTTTCAATTTCTCGACGATAAATATCTGCTCCAGGTTCATCAGCTTTTACATAAGGAGGGTTGCCCACGACAAAATCGAAACCATCAATAAATTTACCCGTTTTAGTTTTAATTTGGGCAACAGTAGAAAGTTCTAAATCTAAAATAGGATTAAGTAAAGGAGTTCTAATTTCTTGTGATTTTGGTAATAACAAAGAATCCGTATTATATACATTAAATCTATCTATGGTACATTCTTGTAACTTACCTGCTTCCTTCGCTTGTTGGAGTAAATCAACCACTTGAATTAATAAATTAGTTTCAGCTAAATAACAAGCAAAAGGATTAATATCTAAACAAAATAAACAATCTTTCACTTGTTGAATAATCGCAGGAACATATTCCACAGGAATAGTATTAGTTTTCCGAGAACGATAGGAATTAATTAAACGACGTGCAGCATGAACTAAAAAACTACCAGAACCTCCTGCGGGGTCTAATAATTTTTGATCACGAATATCAGGATTATCGGATTTATACCCAATAGCATCTAAAATATATTCTACAACTTCTTTAGGTGTAAAATATCTACCTTGTTCATGTTTTCCTTCTTCTACATATCTACCATAAACCATCCCAATAATATCGCTATCAATTTCTTGTAAATTAAAGCGATTAAGAATATGTAAAACCTTAATTAAAGTATTAGAATTAATGCGATACCAATTAAATAAATCCGCACTATTGAAGAAATGAGCATAGATATTTTGAGCAGAACGATAGGACATTTCTAAAAGATAATCCATAGACATTCCTTGCGCTAGATCTAAATATCTTGGTTCGACTTCTTCCTTCCAATATTTAAACCCTCCATTGGAAAATTTACGATTAATTAATTTTTTATCTTCACAAATTCTTACCATTAAAAGACGAATGACATAAACATAAGCAGTTTGTCTAGCAAATTCAGTTTTTAATTTATCTTCATTTGCACCTTGTAAAATGGTTTTACTAACTAAATTACGCCAAGATATAAAATATTGATGGGTTTTAATTGCCGTATCATAAGTTAAATTTTGCTTTGCTTGCCAGTCTTTCCAATCAAATACAATTCTTTCATATTCTCGTAATAATTCAATTAATTTTGGATCAAGTTTAGTAATTTTCTTTTCTTCTGTGACTTTAATTCCTAGTTCTTGTTTTTTGGTTTCTGAAATCGTAGGAATTAAATCTAATTGTACTCCTTTTATACCTTCTATATTTTTAGGAGAATTTTGATTTTTCTGTGCTATTTTTTTAGCTTGAGCATTGATTAATTTATTTAAAAATATTTGTTCTAATTCTTGAATTGAACCTTGAGATTTATCGGCAAATTCAAGCAATTTTTCTACAATTTCGGAAAATTCCTCAACTTCTAATACTCCATAAGCACGTAAATAATTTAAAATCTGATTTCTCAGACGATCTAAAATTTTAGTTGCTGTCTCTTGATAATTGTGTTCAGTTGCATGAATATTAGGCAAATATTTATTTTGACAATATTGATCATATTCTTCTAGTAATAATTGTAATTGATATAAAACATCTTCTTCTAACAGGAGAATTGCGGCTTTAATATCTAAAATTAGTAATTCATCAAAATTAGGAGTATTAACCTGAGATTTGGCATTATTTAACCATTCATTCTCTGGTTTACCAATATCTTGAATTAAACTTTCAATATTTTCAAAATTGAGTTTATTAAATCGTCTATATAAAGTTTTTAAATCTTGAATTTGGGCATTATTTAAGCCAGAAATACCACCATGATCATGATAAGTTTGGACAATTTGCTCAAGATCCAAATGTAAAACCGGACTGGGAGAATTAGGCTCAGAAATATCCCAACCTAATAATAATTTACCATTACAAAGTAATCCTAAATCATAACCGCGACTGGGTGCATAACTTATTAGTTGTTGTAAAGGTTCAGATTTTTGAATATTATAGGCAGTATGTTTATCTTCTACTAAAAAACAGCGAATATTACCACTTGCTAATTTAATTTGAAAATCTGGACGACTGCTATCTTTGCCATTGGTTGTGGTATTTTTAGCGATATCTCCTGAATCAAAACCTAAAGCAAGCAGCAATGGTAAAACTATTTTAGTATCAACAATATTATCTTCATCATTAGTTTGGGGTTCGGCAATATATTCTAAATAAGTTTTGCCTTCATAAAAGTTCTGATTATTGAAAATATTGAAAAATTCACTTTGAAATTGATCTAATGTAGACACATCTAATTTCCCTTTTGATTTATTTTTGGCTAAAATAACTGATTACATAGCAATCCTATATAATAAATATATATATTACACTATATATTACACCTTGTGCGGGCAAGATGCCTGCACCACAAGAGTTTTATCATTAATATCTGTACTTTGTGAATATCGGGAACTGCGCAATCCTATATAATATATATATTACACTATATATTACACCTTGTGCGGGCAAGATGCCCGCACCACAAGAGTTTTATCATTAATATCTGTACTTTGTGAATATCGGGAACTGCGCAATTCTATATAATATATATATTACACTATATATTACACCTTGTGCGGGCAAGATGCCCGCACCACAAGAGT
>NZ_BJCF01000065.1 GCF_005402965.1 Dolichospermum planctonicum | reverse complement strand
CTTTAGGATTAAGTGATGTCAATAAGACTAAGTTAAGAAGGTTAGAGGGTGAGGTTGAGAATTTGGAGAATCAAATTTTTTTGATTCCAGAAACTAAAGCTGAGAGAACGAAGCGGGAGAAAAAAATTGCTAAGTTGAATAATGAAATTGATAAGTTACGGGTGGAAATTGAGGAAATAGAAAATGGTAGAATGTATGAAAATGCTTTGGAATGGCGCTTTGAGTTTCCTGAAGTGTTAAATAATGATGGTGTTTTTGTTGGTTTTGATGTGGTTATGGGAAATCCTCCTTATATTAGACAGGAAGAAATTAAACAATTAAAACCAATTTTGCAGCAGCGTTATCAATGTTATACAGGAATTGCTGATATATTTGTTTATTTCTATGAAATAGGGTTGCATTTATTAAAATCGAAAGGTCATTTAACTTACATCTCTTCTAATAAATATTTTCGAGCAGGTTATGGTGAAAAATTACGTCAGCTTTTAACAAATTCAACAACCATTTACAATCTAATTGATTTTGGTGATTTCCCAGTTTTTGAAGAAGCCATTGCTTATCCTAGCATTATTACTTTAAGTAAGGTTAAACCAGAGCATAACCAAGTACAGATATTATCATGGAATACAACGAAAAAAGAAAAGATTGCTGAATTTGTAACGGTATTAAAAAAGGAGGGTTTAATTATTTTACAGAAGAATTTACAATCAGACGGTTGGCGGCTAGAATCCTCGCAAATCCTAGATTTATTAACAAAATTGCGAAATTTTGGTACACCATTAGAAGAGTATGTTAATGGTCAATTTTATTACGGAATTAAAACAGGTTTTAATGAAGCTTTCGTTATAGATAGAGAAACACGAGATAGACTAATTGCTGAACATCCTTCTTCTGCTGAAGTTATCAAGCCTTTGCTGCGTGGTCGTGATGTTAAAAGATGGGATTTACAATTTGCAGAGCAATATCTTATCAAAATAGAATCTTCTGAAAATAAAAAACATTCTTGGTCTGATAAAATAGAAAAAGAAGCAGAGAAAATTTTTGATAAAACATATCCTGCAATTTATAGATATTTTTCTCAATTTAGGAATACATTAATTAAACGTTCAGATCAAGGAAAATTCTTTTGGGAGCTTCGCTCTTGCATTTACTGGTCAGAATTTGAGCAACCTAAAATTATTTATCCAAATATCTGTAAACGTAATGAATTTGCGTGGGATGAATCAGGATATTATACCAATCAAAAGGCATTTATTATTCCTTGCAATGATAAAGTTTTACTAGCAGTTCTTAACTCTAGTGTTGTCATGTTTTTATTTCAGCAGCTACTTTCAAAACTACAGGGTGATTTTTATGAACCAAGCTCGATTTTTATGAAAGATTTTCCTATTCCCACCGCAACGGAATCACAGCGTCAAGAAATAGAAAACCTTGTACAAAAATGTCTTGATGCTAACGGTAAAAATGTTAAAAACATTGAAACAGAAATAGATCAACTAGTTTATCAACTTTATGAATTAACACCAGAGGAAATTAAAATCATAGAAGGGTAAACACCACAAATTCCAGATCCCCGACTTCTTTTTTATTTGATACAAGAAGTCGGGGATAGTTGATATTACTTAAATAAAGATGTTACAGACTAGACAGGACATCTTTCGCGGCCGCTAAAGTCTGTTCGATATCTTCTTTAGTGTGTGCTAAAGAAGTGAAACCAGCTTCAAATTGAGACGGTGCTAGGTAAATACCATGTTCTAACATTCCGCGATGAAAACGACCAAACTTCGCTGTATCAGCCTTTTTAGCGTCTTCATAATTATGTACTGGTCCAGAGGTGAAAAACAACCCAAACATCGCGCTAATATTACCACCACAAGCAGCGTGACCCGTATCAGCGCAGATTTTTAACAATCCATCAGCTAACTGTTTAGTAATTTGTTCTAAGTATTGATAATTACCAGGTTTGCTGAGTAATTCTAGGGTTTTAATCCCCGCTGTCATAGCTAAAGGATTACCGGAAAGAGTTCCTGCTTGATACACTGGACCTGCGGGAGCAATCATAGACATGATTTCGCGGCGACCACCATACGCGCCCACTGGTAAACCGCCACCAATAACTTTACCTAAAGTTGTTAAGTCGGGAGTAATACCAAATTTTGCTTGAGCGCCACCGTAAGCAATCCGAAAGCCTGTCATGACTTCATCAAATACTAATAATGCACCATATTCATGAGTAAGTTCCCTGAGTCCTTCTAAGAACCCAGCATCAGGGGTAATAAAACCGGCGTTACCAACTACTGGTTCAAGAATGATACCGGCGATTTCCCCAGGGTTTTGTTCAAATAGGGCTTTTACCGCGTCTAAATCATTGAAAGGGGCGGTTAAAGTGCTGGCTGTGGTAGCTTTAGGTACTCCGGGTGAGTCGGGTAAACCCAGAGTAGCGACTCCAGAACCGGCTTTGACCAAGAACATATCAGCGTGTCCGTGATAGCAGCCTTCAAACTTGATTACTTTTTCTCTGTTAGTGAAGGCTCGCATGAGCCGTAATACAGCCATACAAGCTTCTGTACCAGAGTTGACAAATCTGACCATTTCCACGCTAGGAACAGCATCAATGACCATTTCCGCTAAAATGTTTTCTAGGACGCAGGGAGCGCCAAAACTAGTCCCTTTGTCTAGGGCTGTGTGTAGTGCGGAAATGACTTCTGGGTGAGCATGACCACAAATGGCTGGTCCCCAAGTACCAACATAGTCAATGTATTTGTTACCGTCTACATCCCAAATATATGCGCCATGAACACGATCAAATACTATTGGTTGTCCACCTACGGATTTAAACGCACGCACGGGAGAACTAACCCCTCCGGGCATAAGTTTTTGAGCAGCAGCAAAGATTTCTTGTGATTTTGTGGTTTTAATTGAGGTATTTACCAAGGTTTCCTCCCTAAACTGGGGAAATAAATAATTTATGCTCTATCTTAGGATAGGTCGAAAAGTTACTCAGAATTTCTATGATCTAGAATTAACCGAAAATGCTATGTTAGGTCAAAGATTATTCTAAATTAACTGGTATGTCCTCTCCCCAACTGTTATTACTCTCATCTGCTATCCCTGTGGACAAAATTCGCTATGATGACAAGGGTTTAGTTCCGGCTATTATCCAAGATTATCTAGATGGTACGGTGCTAATGATGGCTTGGATGAATCAAGAATCTTTACAAAAGACTTTAGAAACTGGGGAAACTTGGTTTTGGAGTCGTTCCCGTCAGGAATTTTGGCACAAAGGGGCAACTTCTGGCCATATTCAAAAGGTGCAAAGTATTCGTTATGATTGCGATAGTGATGCTCTTTTGGTGGTTGTGGAGCAATTGGGTGATGTTGCTTGTCATACGGGGGAACGTAGTTGTTTTCACCAGGTTGGTGGGACGGTGACACCACCACCAGGGGATAGTTTATCACAATTGTTTGCTGTTATCTGCGATCGCCGGGATGAACCTAATGAAACTTCTTATACCTGTAAATTATTGGCAGGTGGTGATAATAAGATTTTGAAAAAGATTGGTGAGGAAAGCGCGGAGGTGGTTATGGCTTGTAAAGATGATGATAGTGATGCGATCGCTGGTGAAGTCGCGGATTTATTCTATCATAGTCTAGTAGCTTTGGCATATCATCAAGTTGATTTAAGGGATGTGTATCGGAAATTACATGAGCGGCGAAAGTAATTGCATAGGGAAGAGGCAAGAGGTAAGAGATACACAACTAACGTAGTTAAACCTTGGTCAAACAGTGTCAATTGCTGATAGTTCGCTCTCTGATTGACCTGACTTCAGGTTCTAGAGTCTAGGGCTTATCCTTGCCCGTTATCGCTTCGGTTTCCATTAAGGAATCCCGAAACTTCTGACTTCTTTCTAACAAGATTTTCTTCACATCGGAATGTTTCATATATCGAGTGATTTCAACATCACTCATTCTTGCTAGAATATTGTCAGCAGCATTAGTATCTGAGTGCATTACGACCCCATCATGTCCGGTAAACTTGTCACCATTTCTACTACCCGTTAAGGTAGCAAATCTGGAGTCAAGTTGTGACGTATATGCACTATTAACAGTAACAACCGTGCAACCTACACGGGTTGAAACTTGTTTGAGAGCATCCGCAACTACCCCCTTGCACCATGAAGAAACATTTCTCTTCATGCGTTTTCGCAAGGGCTTTTTGCTTTTTATTGCTTCCGTCAAATCTTCAAAAGCTACCTTGATTGCATCAGTCATCAAGTGATATGTAGCCGTAAAAACTATTGTTTGAATCCTACCTTGAAATGATGTTTCTCGGTTGTTCCACTTGATTTTACCGAGGTTATTCCGTTTGATTCTATCGGCTTTGGCACTATTCCCTTTGGCAATAGACTTGTCAAAAACTGATTTGATTTTGTTGCGTTTAACTTGTTTCGCTGTTCTGTAATCAGTTTCTTCTGTTTGGATTTTACCGAAATTATTACCCAAAAATCTAGCACCATCATTAGATGATGTAGCATAAACTTCTGTATAACCTCGGTCACAGCCAATTATTTTACCTTCAGTCTTTTGAATTGCTTTTTGAATATCGGTTGTGTAATGTATTTCCCATCTACCATTGCGCTTGATTAGTCTTAACTGACATTTTACTTCTGTCGGTAAAGTCGTTGGCAACTTCAGATTTTTACCCTTTGTGAGTCCACCGAAACGCAGCCATACCACGCCTTTATTATCTAATTTAGTATCAAAAGCCTTGACAATAATTTGGTTACAAACTTTTGTGTGACCTCGATACCAGAACTTTCTCACCAAGGTGCAAAGTTTGGGATGATCCAACCATTCACGGCTTTCTAATGTAAGTTGTAAAACCCCTTTTTTAGACTGGAAGGATTGGAATGATTGACCTAGGGATTTCATCACTTTTTCGATGCAAGCAGCCTGAACTAAATGGATATCATCAATTACGTCATAGAGGGTTGCTTCCCATAACTTAGCAGGTAATTGGTACTTGTCTTTAGATGTGCGTAGCTGTTTGTCAATTTCAAATTTAGAAATGCCCCAAGCCTTTAAAGAGCCGAACTCATTCCACAAGTCAGAGCGCAGTTGTCCTAAACGCAAAGCAATTAAATCAAGTTCGTTAGATTTCCAAGTATTTAGTTTTTTAGTCCCTAAAATGGCGATTCTGGTAACGGTTAACTGATTTTTAACTTTGAGTTTCATAGTCTAGACTGCACTACCTTCTATTAAATCACATTGGCTACTATTTGGCTCATAAATATTTTGTTCTTCGGCTATTTTTTCCCTAAGTCAGCCCCCACAAGCGGTTGTCTTGGGGTGATAGTCGAATTGCTTATAAACTTGTTCTGGAGTTAGGTATTTCATCTTGGGTTTAAATACGATTAACCCCAATATACTACGTTATTTTGAGATTAAATCCCAAGACTGTTAAAACCTACCGTAATATGGGGTAAAATAGCAATTGCTGGGACTTAATAACGGAAATAGGTAAAAATGGGACGTATTTTTATTTCTGCTGCCCATGGTGGCATAGAATCCGGTAAAAATGATCCTGGAGCGATCGCTGGTGGGACGACGGAAGCAAAGGAAATGATTCTTTTGCGGGATTTGGTGGTGACAGAACTCCGCAGCCGTAATTTAGAAGTTTTAGCCGTTCCTGATGATTTAAGTGCCGCTAAAACTATAGTTTGGATTAATGCCCGCGCTAATGTCAAGGATGTGGCGCTAGAAATTCAAGCTAATGCTGCTAGTAGTCCCTCTGTCCGGGGCGCAAGTGTATTCTATATTGCCAAAAATCAGCAACGTCAACAAAATGCGGAACTATTATTGAAGGGACTTTTAGTCCGTGTCCCCCAATTACCGAGTCGCGGAGTTAAACCAGATACAGATAGCGGCTTGGGTAAGTTACAGTTTTGTCGTCAAACTACGATACCAGCTTTATTACTACAGGTTGGTTTTTTAAGCAGTCCTGAAGACCGCGCTTTGTTGCAAAGTCGTCGTCGTGATTTTGCTGTGGGAATTGCTGAGGGATTAGCTGCTTGGAATCAGGTAAATGATCCTAAACAAGCAACTCCTCAAACCAATTATAATAATATAAATATCAATATTAATGGACAAAATTACTCGGAACAAGGATTATTAATTAATGGTAATTCTTATATTCCCATTGATTTAGTAGATCGTTTACGGGTTGATGTTTCAAAGCTCTCTAATTTGCGCCGGATTACCTATCGTCAAATAGTTTACATCAAAGCAATTGAACTGCGAGAGTCTCATGTTTCCGTTGATTGGGATGGTGCTAACTGTGTTGTGAAATTACGCTCAATTTTACCAGTTTGTTTGGGACAAATTGAGCAAATTATCTCCAATGGTAATACATCAGAAGTACAGCTACAACTATTTCTAAAAAACAATAATGAAAGCGCTCTGATCCAGTTTCCTGATCTTCCTAAACTATATCGAGAAGAAGCAAATATTGAGGGAGTAAATTATGATATTGCTTTTTGCCAAATGTGTTTAGAAACTGGATTTTTGCGCTTTGGTACTGATATTAAACCCCAGCAAAATAACTTTGCTGGTTTAGGTGCTGTTGGTGGTGGGTCTCAAGGAGCTTCATTTCCTAGTGCGAGGATTGGCGTGAGAGCGCATATTCAACATTTGAAAGCTTATGCTAGTTTAGAACCTTTGGTACAGGAACAAGTAGACCCTAGATTTCGCTTTGTTACCAGAGGTGTTGCTCCGTCAATTAATCAATTATCGGGACGCTGGTCCGCAGATTTGGACTATGGAACTAAAATCACATCCATTATCCGTAGACTCTATGAATCAGCAAATATTTTGTAACATTGGTCATTAGTGACGTATCTTATACGTGGGTGCGTGACGCTGGCGTTAACACACCCTACTGTTCTGTTCCCCGTTCCCTGTTTCCTATTCCCTCTGATTAAGCGTTATAGTGCTATTAGTGATTATTAGGAACGACATTTGTGTTTCCCCTCTATGATGAAAATCCGACCCGAATTACCCCATATTTTACCTATGGGTTGATTGGAATGAATGTTCTAGTTTTTCTCCATGAAGTAAGTTTATCAAATACACAACTAGAACAGTTCTTCCAATTGTATGCTGTCATACCTCAACAATTAACTACTAACTGGAGTGGTGAATGGACAACCTTATTTACTTCTCAATTTTTACATGGAGGTTGGTGGCACTTAATATCAAATATGGTCTATCTTTGGGTTTTTGGTAATAATATTGAAGACCGTTTAGGACATTTAAAATATCTATTTTTTTATTTAACTTGCGGTGCATTGGCTGCTTTATGTCAATGGTTTATTGGTATCAACTCGATTATTCCTTCCTTGGGGGCAAGTGGAGCTATTTCTGGTGTTTTAGGTGCATATTTAATCTGGTTTCCTCGCGCCAGAATTACCACTTTAATCTTTTTAGGTTTTTTTATCACTACAATTAATGTTCCTGCATTGGTAATTATTGGGATTTTCTTTCTCCAAAATCTGATTTCTGGTTTTGCTAGTCTGCAAACAGCAGCTAACATGAGTGTAGAAACCGGGGGAGTTGCTTATTGGGCGCACCTTGGTGGTTTTATTGTGGGCATGATTTTTGCTGTTTGGCATAGGGAATAGTAATATATTAGTAGGGTGGGTCAGATATCAAAATCTGTTACTCAAACTCTTACTCTTCGCGCTTTTGCGTGAAAGAAATTCATGTTTTCTATTCCCGAATAGCACTACTAACCAAAATTACCGTACTATTAACACCTGAAGCTATTGCTTCAGGAATATTACCTTGAATTGCTTGTTGTAATAATCCCTCACGGGAAGCACCTAAAATCACAATATCAAAATCTTCAGCTTTGACTAACTCAATGACTCCAGCCGCCACAGAGTTAGCTTGTAAAGATGCGGCGACAATGGTACTATGTAAATTGCGGTGACGCATTAATTGACGGGTAGATTCTTCTAAAACCGTCATATCTGGTGTAAGTTCTCCAGGTTTCACCACCTGAGTTAAACGAATTTCTGTTTTATTTCCCAATGTGACTAAAGATGGTAATAATTTAATGGCTATAGGTGCATTTGGTCCCCCGGCCATGGGAATTAACCACCGTTTCAATTGCTCAAGGGAATGGAAATTATCACCTAATTTCACCAAAACAACATCACAGTTAGCTTGACGAATAATGGTATCTACCACATTACCAAAAATCCGTCCTGGGGTGGATGTATTTCCTTTCCAACCCATGAAAATTAAATCTATATGTCTTTCCTTGGTAGTTTCTAAAATTGCTTGGGCGACATCATGGGCGACACGAATTTGGGTATGAATGGGAATATGCTGTTTTTTGGCTAAACTTTCTGCTTGTCGGAGTAAGCGACGACTTTTTGTAGTGTTGACTGGGGTTTCTGTTGGGGAAATGTGACGAGATACCAAAATGATTTGTAAACATTCTATTTCATAATGGCGATCGCGGGCAATAGCCGCAGCCATTTCTAATAAAGTGACGGCGGTTTCTGGGTTAGCAATGGTGACTAATAATCTACCTCTGCCAATACTGGGGGATCTTGTTTGGTAAACTAAATAAGAAGGTTCTACTATAGGACTTCTCACCCCATTTTCCCCATTTAAATGTTCTGCTTCTGCACGAATAATATCAGCACGGGTAATAATCCCAATTAATTTTTTTCCTTCTACTACAGGTAAACGACTAATTTTATATCTATCTAATAAATAGAGAACATGACTGAGGCTATTTGTGGGTGTGACTGTCACTGGTTGAGGTGTCATAATCTCTTTTAAAAGAGTCTCATTTGGTGAGAGATGATTACGGATTTTCTGTAAATCTGTTTGGGAAATTAATCCTACTAATTTATTATTTTCTACCACAGGAAATCCCCGATGATGGGAACGAGAAAAAGCCTTAATCACCTCATCTCCTGTCATGTTTGCTTCTAAGGTTTCCACTATCCGCTGCATGACATCCTGGGCTGTTAATTGTGTTAATATGCCTTCATTTACATTATCTTTCTTAATAACAATGCCATTTAATTTTAACAGTTTATCATAAAGTGAACCGGGAAAAACTTTATCAGAAACTAAATAAGATGTTACAGATACCACCATTAAAGGTAATACTAAATTAAAATCTGTGGTCATTTCAAAAACAATGACAATTGCGGTTATGGGGACTTTGGAAACCGCACTAAAAAATCCCCCCATTCCTGCTAATGCGTAGGTGGTAGGTGAACCAATGCCAAATATTTGCAATTCACAGACACCAATAATATGCCCTAAACAAGAACCTAAAATTAAACTGGGGGCAAATATTCCTCCGGGCGCGCCTGAACCAAAGGCAATTAATGTTAAGATAAATTGGGCGATAAAGGCAATTCCTGCTACGGGAATATTTGCTTCACCAGTGATCATAAACTCTCGCAAACCTGTATTATCTCGAAAATGTTCAGGAAGTAAAGCAATAATCAAACCAGAAGCGAAACCAGCTAAAGCCACTCGTAAAGGTAAACTAATATGTAAACGGCGATAAATTTGAATACTAAAAATTAATCCCTTACTAAATAAAGCTGCTAATAAACCGATGAAAATTCCCAAAATTAATAAAATAGGAATTTCTAATAGGGAAAAAGTGCTAGAATGGTCAATTAGTTTTAAGTCTAATTGCAAACTACCGCCACCCAACCACCGGGAAATTACACCTCCAATAAAGGAAGCAATAATAGCCGTTCCTAAAGTTAAACCGGATAAATCTTGTAATAACTCTTCAATAATAAATAATACCCCTGCTAAAGGTGCATTAAAAGCCGCCGCTAAACCGGCCCCAGCACCCGCTGCTATCATTTGTCTCCGGTGGTCTGGGGAGGTGGGAACTAAACGACTCATTCCTGCTGCTAAACCTGCACCCACTTGGACTGTAGGACCTTGTCTTCCCAAGGTTAAGCCCGAACCCAAGGAAATCACGGCGCTAATTAACTTGACAAAAGCTACTCTCCATGATAATGTAATTGGTACATTAGCTAAAGCTGCCTTAACTTGGGGAATACCACTACCAGATGCCTCCGGCGCTAACCTTTGCACTAACCAACCGGAGAGAAAACCCAAACTAATACCAATAACTGGTAGAGCGATCAATGGTGGTAATATGTGGCTTGTATGTACCCTCCATGTTCCCAACCACCCTGAACCCTGTTTGAGTAATACCGCAGATAAAGCAGCCACTATCCCAATTATAGAGGCTTCTGCCATCGCTAAACCCTTTCTAGGTTGCCAAAAGTGGCGAAGGCGCTGGGTTAGCATTACCAGGGAAATCATAAATTTGGATTTTGAATTTTAAATTTTAAGTTTTAATTATATAGGGGTCGGGGACACTTTTTTAAGCATTATACAAATTAAATGCAGTATGGCTTAATCATACATAGGTTGGGTGGCGTTGTCGCTTCACCCAATCTATAAACTACAAACTCTTGTCCTAACTATTTTTCCCAGTAGTAGAAAGTCCTTCTACTATTAGGGATGGTGTATAACAAGAACCATTCCAATCTGCGTCCCCACCGAGTTCTAGCACTTGTTTGAGGGCTGTGTAAACATTTCCTGCTACCATCGTATCCTTGACCCGTCCAATTATTTGACCGTTTTTTACCCGATATCCTAAGTCAACATTAATAGAAAAATCACCAGATAGTCCGCTACAACTACCTAACATTTGATCGATAATTAAGCCATCATCCATCTTTCTAATCAAGTCTAATAGGGAAAGATTACCGGGTTGAATCAGGAAGTTAAATAGCCCAGGTGTGGGATAACTACTTAAACCAGGACGAAAACCATTACCAGTGCTACCGCTGTTTAATTTTTTTCCCGTAGTGCGATCGCTATAAAAATTCCGTAAAATTCCATTTTCGATAAATATTAATGACTGGGTAGGTTGACCTTCATCATCAAAGGGACAGCTATAGGGACCTGCTGCTGGGTTTTGGTAAAGGGTAAGGGTGGGTGCAATTACTGGTTTAGCTAACCTATCAACCCAGGGAGAAGATTTTTCTAGGATGTGTTTACCATTCAAAGCTGCTTGCACAGTTCCCCACAGCATATCTGCTGCTTTGGAAGTGAACAAGACAGGACAACGACCACTGGGACTAGAAATATTTTCTCTAGCCCAATTTAAGCGCTGTAAAATTTGACTGGCTACTTTCTGTGGGTTGAGTTGATTCCGTTGGGTTTGGCCATCAGCAACATTAAGAAAATCATCACCTCTGACCCATTCCGCTGACATATAGCAGCTAAGTGTGGTGTCAGTGTAATGAGAGTCTAAACCTTGGCTGTTGATCAGTCTGGTGTTTTCTATATCACACTCCCAGTCACTATGACAAAGAACATCTGGATAGACATCACGAATCAAAGCGATCGCCTCTTTACCCCAATTAATCAACATTTCGACGGATACAGATGTGCCTAAATCCGGGTAATATTGCCCGCTATGACTCCCTAATTCTACTGCTTCTGGTGGATTTAAGCGACTCAGTGCCAAAGATTTCTCCACCATAGTCTGGGGATCAACATCGCCATAAGCTACGGTCAAACCGGGACAACCATCCCGCCATAGCCGCAGGGCTGTACCTTCAGATTGACTGGTTTCTATTTGTTTGAGACGGTTGGCCTCAAAAAAAACCGGTCGAGAAAGCGATCTTGATTGGTACACCTCCGCCGCCTCAGCACCAGATTTGAAGGCAAGTTCTAGTAACTGTTCCGCTAGTGTATCTTGTAACAAATTTACAGAACCCATGTCCTTTTATGAATTATGGATTTTGGATATAAGCCGCTTAATCGTCGCTCCTGATTATCCCATTAGCGTGTCATCAAAAGTTACAGTTTTTTTATCTCCTTTCCTGTTCCCTTAGGGCAAATTGACTTCTTGTAACAGCCAAAATCCCTCAAAGGACTGGGATTGAGCATCGGACTGGACTCCGATAAAATGGACTCCATTGGCTTGTTCTTTGGCTACAGCAAAGCCTTGTGCTTCCTTGAGGAGTTGAGGAGTGCGGATATTAGCCACAATCCAACTTTCCGTGGCCCCAGTTTCTAAAATCAATCTGTTGCCACTACTGGTATCAAATCGCAAATAAGCCATTTCTAAACCAGACATCCAAGCGGCTATTGGTAAAGCCCTGGGTGAGAAAATCAAAATCCCTGGAATGCGTGTTTCTGGGGACAATTGCGCCAATTCTAGGGGAAATGCTTCACCAAAGCCTATTTCCCAATCTGGCATATCAGTAAAATCACTCGCCTGTAATGTCACAAAATTCCATTGTTTCCCTTCTAAGGCATCTGGTAAACGCTGGGGTAAAGGTCTATCTAAACGCACCGAAGGATTAGTCACTCCCTGATATCCCGGTTGTTGGGGGTAAACTTCTGCCATGCGCTGCTGTATCCATTGATTAAGAACCAATGTGCGCCGACTGGGTGCTGCGGGTATTCCCACGTCTTCGCAGGATTTTGTAATCATGTTATTCATTTGGCGACGGAAAAAGCGGATTTTGGTAGGTGCTGTACCCGCTTTCTCTATAGCTTCCTGTATTGCGGTCCGCAACCAACCAGAATTTACCTGGGTACTAGGGCAGTATTTAGCATAGCGAAATAGAGTATCTGTCGGTGTACCAATATCTACGGGACTTTCACAAACTAACATTTCCCAGACTTTTTTCTGGTTTTCGTCCAAAATTGGACGGGAGTAAAAATCAAGTTCCCAGTACATTTTTCTCTGGCTGCCCATGTTTTAATAGTAAAAATCTGATGATTTAAATATTTTGATTTTCTAACTTTACCAAGTTACAGGAGTATTGACGAGTTAAAGATGGTAATTGGTGATGTAATGCTTAATTTTTGTCTTTTGTTTTGATTTCATCCAGCTTATCACGGACTGTCTGTATATCTTGCCACATTAGCCATTTAGGCGCTCCCTGTTCCCGGGAAGGGTTACGCAATAAGTAGGAGGGATGAAAAATCGGCATACATAAACGTCCTTCCCATTCTAGCCATTGACCACGAATTTTGGTAATAGGTCGTTTGTCGCCAATTACACTTTTAACTGAGGTTGCACCTGTGAGTAAAATAATTTTTGGGTTAACTAAGCGAATTTGCTCCCATAAATAGGGTTTACAAGCCGCTATTTCATCCCCGGTAGGTACACGATTTTCCGGTGGTCTACACTTACAAATATTAGCTATATATATATCTGTATCTGTACTTAATTTAACTGATGCTAAGATATTTTCTAGTAATTGTCCTGATCTACCGACGAATGGTAAACCTGTTTCGTCTTCGTTTTTTCCCGGTGCTTCCCCGATAATCATAATTTTGGCTTGGGGGTTACCACGGCCAACTACAACATGAGTCCGGTTTGCTGCTAATGGACAACGGTGACAGTGATGACAGTCTTTTTCTAATTCTCCCATATTCTCATAATTTCCGGGGACAATGGGAATTTGTCCATGGAGAGGAATTAGCGATTGCTGGTTCAAGCTAGAGTTATCAAAGAGACTTAGTTGAGTTTCGTGCTGCATGGAATTTGGGATAGTCACTGGTAACTCCAGTGGGTTGAGGCCGAATATTATTATTTATCTTACAGCAGTAGGTTGGCGTTAAAAATTGTCGTTATGACAAGGGAACTCCTAACTGGGAACTTTACTTTTCGTTACTTATGTCGGTTTTTTTCTGTTCACTTACTGAGAACGTTTGTAGAGACGTGACCTGGGTAGGGATTTTCGGCTCTACATTCTTTTTCATCAGAGGTCTATTGATGGGAACTTTTGTCTGCCATACTTGCTCAAATTCTGCTTGAGTAATTTCAAATTCTTGTATATCTAGTATATCTATTTTCTGATCACACAACATCCCATAATCGTCCAGGAAGTGGCTATGATCATAAAATAAAACATTCCCATTTTCATAGACTTCTATTTGTCTGAGAGGATATAAAGTATTTCCAATCTCCATGAAGTATGTACTAGTACCCCAATCATCAAATTCACCACCTAGGGATACATCCCAGACCCATTTATAATATTTTTTTGTTTCTTGTTTTGGAGACATAATAAATTTAATCCAGCCAGTAATTTTCCTCTAATAATAAGTTGCTATTTGTTCCCTATTCCCTATTCCCTGTTACCTGTTCTCCAGGGTTCAATTTCCCATCCGTTGAATTATTTTACAGCATAGACATCTTGATGACGACCAAAGGCAAAACTTAGAGATTCCGGTATATTGCGGCTAGACTGGGTCAAGAAAATTACAATTGCCAGAACTGTTAGACCCGTGGTTAAACCAAACATACTGCGATAACCGCACGTTTCGGCTAATGTTCCAAAAACCGCACCTGCTATAGCTAAACCTATATCAAATCCCATTAAAGAAGTACCAAATATCCTACCTCGTTCGTGGGGTAAGGTTCTATCTGTCATTAATACGGAAATCATGGGAATTAGTGTCCCAGAAGCAGCACCTTCCATTAATGCTCCTAATAAGAACATTAAAGAGTTATTTGCTTGCCATACGCAGATGAGAGAGAGAGTATAAGCTATCAAACTCATAGTGACAAATAAACCACGTCCATATTGATCTGAGGCTTTCCCAGTAAATAATCTACAACTAAAACTGGAAATGGCGGCCACGGAGAAAAATAAACCTGGATTTAAATCCACTCCTGTTGATTTGATGAATAGGGAGATGAAAGTATGTAAACTACCTAAAGTCAAACCACTCAATAATAAGACTAGAGCCGGAATCCGCACGCGAGGACTAGTTAGTATTTGCCAAAAGTTATCATTTTTGCTGTTAATTGGTTTGATGGCCATAGGTGGGTTGACAATGGGGATAATACATAGTAAACCTAAACATCCTAAAGCCGCAGATGAGAGGAATAATGGGGTATAACCAGCGGTTGCTTGTAAAAATCCACCTATGGCTGGACCTATGCCCACACCTAAAGGACTTACCAAACTCATGTAACCGACTACTTCCCCCCGACGGTGTTCTGGTGCTAAATCTGCCACTAAGGCAGTGTAAGCTGTGGCAAAAGCAGCAATACTAATACCATGAAAGGCACGAATCAACATTAGGGGAATGACTGATTTTACCACTAAATATCCTAAAGGCGCGATCGCTACCACAAACATCCCTATCAGTAAGACTATTTTGCAGCCTCGGTTATCAGCTAAAGCCCCCATTGATGGTCTAACTAGTAGCATACCAATGGCAAAGCTACCCATAACCACACCAATTTCTTGCTTGGTCGCACCAATATGTTCAATATATAAGGGTAAGGTCGGCAATAATGAGGCTAAACCTGACCAAAAAAACAAACCTGCGGCAAATAACATGAGCAGGTTTTTCCGCAGTTCAGCGTCAAAAGTATCAAAAGCTTTCACGGCAGATGCAATAATCCTAAAAGTGTTATTTTCCTATTGTTACGTTACTTAACATTTTTTGCCACAACTTCCCGCACACGATAGATAGGCCTTCCCTGAGATTCATGATATGTCCGCATTAACAACTCTGCCAAAAGACCGAAACAAAACAACTGTACACCAGTTACTAGCAACAAAACCGCCAAAATCAACAAAGGACGATTACCGATATCTACATGGAAAACCAATTTGACGAAAGTTAAATATATACCTATTCCCCCACCAGAAACCATAGAAATTAACCCTAACAGTCCAAAGACGTGCATAGGACGGGTGAGGAACTTTTTCATAAATAGAATAGTTAATAAATCCATTAATACCCGAAATGTCCTTGATATCCCATACTTACTCTGTCCAAACCGCCGCGCATGATGACGCACAGGGACTTCAGTAATTCTCGCCCCTTCGATATATGCTAATGCGGGTAAGAAGCGGTGTAATTCCCCATAAAGATTCATATCCGCCACTAATTCAGCCCGATAAGCTTTGAGAGAACAACCATAATCATGAATATAAACGCTAGTAGCACCACGAATTAGCCAATTGGCGATTTTAGAAGGAAGTAGGCGATTTAATGCCCCATCTTGGCGATTTTGCCGCCAACCACTGACTAAATCATAACCCTCATCCAGCTTTGTAATTAACATGGGGATATCAGCCGGATCATTTTGCAAATCAGCATCTAAAGTCACAATTACCTTGGCCTTAGCATAATTAAAACCAGCAGACATGGCCGCAGTTTGTCCATAGTTACGACGCAATATCACCACTTTTATATCAGTACGAATTTGTGCCTGTTCTTTGAGAAATTCCGCTGAACCATCACTAGAACCATCATCTACACAAATAATTTCATAGTTCAATTTACTAGCTGTGAGAGTGGAAGAAATTGCTTTTAGTAATAAAGGTAGACTTTCTACTTCATCTTTAATTGGTATAACTACGGATACATCTAAAATTGGTGATTGATGATTAGTCATTTTTTATAGCTGATAATTGATTTGATATTTATTTGATATAAATCCGTTTCCATAATTGATTCTCATCTTTTTGATCTATATGTCACTAAAACGCCTCTGGGTAGTCGGAAAATACAGTTTATCTATCCATGACCAGGATAACTTTTGATTACTCTACCAGCACCGCGCAATTGTTGATAATAACACTGACTAACTTTGTCTCCTTGTTCCGAAAGTTGGTCAATACCAATACCATTCCGTCCTTGATCTTTTCCCGAACTGTGAATATAATAACCATCACCTAAATATAAACCCACGTGAGTCGCTTTTTTTGAAGTACCAAAAAATATTAGATCTCCTAATTTTAATTCCGTCATATCAACTATTTGAGTAAAAGCCTCCTGTTGATAAGCATCTCTTGGTAGCCAAACACCTACAGATTTAAAAGCGGCTTGCATGAAACCAGAACAATCATAATTAGGTGCAACTGTGCCACCCCAAAGATAATAATTATCTTGTTCCTTTGCGGCTTGAGTAAAAGCAATAATGTCGGTTATGCGTTGTTGAATTTCTGCTGCCCAGATCAACTGGGGTTGATATAATGTTTGAGTCGCTTGCATAAACTGCAAATCTTCCCTAGACAACCATCCCGGATAGTCGTCTTCACATAAACAGACTTCAACTGCTTGATGATGATGATTTGATGTTATTTGTAAATGTCGTCCCGTTGCAGCTTGAGTTGCTAACCGGACACATTCAGGAGAGTCATAGACATTGAGGTTAGTTGTACATTGATATTCATTTGTCAGGGAATAGGGAATTTGTGAATTTAGATTTAAGGACATGGGTAATATGATGATTTTTTGTATAAATGTTCTCTGTATCAGGATTATCTTCTCTACATTATGTAATTTACCATTAATGTCATATCTAATAATTTTGGACTTCATTAGACTGGGAAACGCTATATACAAATTAAATGCAGATAATTTCTTGACCTGAACATATCCCATCAGTTACAAGATATATTTTAAATAATCTTTTTTAAGTCCTTTTTTCTTGGTGTGCTTTGAGTTTATAGTTTTATTTATCACTGCGTATGAATGAGTTAACCATAAATCATAATTAAAACTTATCATTATAGGATAATACTTTTAATATTCATAACTTAGGAAAATTCAACTTTAGATTTTCTTAACAATTAATTGAGAATTATTTTTATTTAGGAACGAGCTTGCAATACTTTCGGCGATTTGCTAGAATTATTGAGAATTTCATAATTGGGTTAATATTGTCAATTTCGTACCTTGCTCAAAAGATGATTTTCAGAAGTCTTTATTTATAGTCGTTTCAGAGATCAATTTTCAAAAAAATACAAAACTTTACAAATTAGCAGTGGTTTAAAAGAGTAAATTGGGGAAAAATTATTCAGCAAATCATGTACTTTAATTGGTAGAACAAATATACTATTGACAAATATAGTAACTTATGGTATGTAAGGTGTGTTAGCGATTAGTAACGCACCATTTTATCAAATCGTTGAAATTGTTTAATGTGAGGTTATTAATAATTGAATCTTGATCATATCGCATCAATCACAGGATTATTTAAAGATAATGTAGAGACGTTTGTCAACTGTCACCTGTCAACTGTCAACTGTCAACTGTCAACTGTCAACTGTCAACTGTCAACTGTTCCCTTATATAGCGAACTGCTTGCAGCAGCGCTTCGCTATCGCTATGTTTCACATAAAGTCTTTCCCCATGGTG
>NZ_BJCF01000064.1 GCF_005402965.1 Dolichospermum planctonicum | reverse complement strand
CAGATGAATGAAAATAATGATGTTAATAGTTGAAAAGTTTAATATATATGCGCGGACAGATTTCTACTCTTAACATTAGTGTAAACGAAAATTTTCGCCTTGTCAAGTCCTCAAGTAAAATATTTTGGGAATCCTTGCCGATATTGCCAATGGGGCATACAATTTGCCTTTTCTCGTATATAATAGTAGATTGTGTTGAATTAAAGCCATCCCATGCCTAAACTAAAGACTCGCAAGGCTGCGGCCAAGAGATTCCGCGCCACCGGTAGCGGTAAAATTGTCCGCCGTAAACCTTTCAAAAATCACTTATTAGAGCATAAATCTTCTAGCAAAAAGAGCAATATGTCAAAAATGGCAGTTGTTCATGAACGGGACGAAGAGAACGTGCGCTTAATGCTTCCATATTTGTAAAAGACACAGGTACTAAGATATGACTCGGGTAAAACGCGGTAATGTAGCTCGTAAACGCCGCAATAAAATTCTCAAATTAGCTAAAGGTTTTCGTGGTTCTCATTCCACTTTGTTTAGAACTGCTAATCAACAGGTAATGAAGGCGCTAAGAAGCGCTTACCGCGATCGCAAAAAGAAAAAGCGTGATTTTCGTCGTCTGTGGATAGCACGTATTAATGCAGCTTCCAGACAACACGGTTTAAGCTACAGCCGTTTAATTGGCAATTTGAAAAAGGCCAATGTGGAACTAAATCGCAAAATGTTGGCACAATTGGCAATTCTTGATCCGGCAAGTTTTGCTAAAATTGCAGAGTTGGCACAATCAGTTAACAGATAAAGGTGGCAACGGATGAATAACGGATGTAACAAATGGCCACTTCGGAAAATTGAAAATTAAAAATCAAGAAGTTTTTTGCAGTTTTTAATTGGAGTAAAACCCTGGGCAATGATGAAGAAGTTACATCTGGTATTATCCGCTACCTTGTTATTGATGGTTTGCCTATTTTTTTTAGGTGGCAACTTGACTGTATCGGCGGGAACAATGGCGGAAATTCAGCAGCGAGGCTATCTAAATCTAGCAGTTAAAGATAACCTCCGTCCTCTAGGTTTTAGGGATGATCAAGGCAATTTACAGGGGTTAGAAATTGATTTAGCCCAGCGTTTAGCCAGTGATTTATTAGGAAAAGCCGATGCTGTAAAATTGCAACCAGTAGCTAATAGCGATCGCTTACCTGTAGTATTTAATCAGCAAGTTGATTTAGCTATCGCTGGGGTGACAGCAACAGCATCACGTTCTCGCATGATTAGCTTCAGTGTTCCCTACTATTATGATGGTGCGGCAATAGTTACAAAAAATACATCTATTCAAGAATTAAAAGATGTAGGAAACCGGAAAATAGCGGTTCTCAACCACTCTAGCACTATACCCTACTTAAAATATTTTACACCATCTGCTCAATTAATCGCCGTCAATTCCTACCGGCAAGGGTGGGAAAAAATAGAAAATAATCAAGTAGATGGTTTTGCTGCGGATTTTAGCGTTCTTAGTGGTTGGGTGCAAGCATATCCTCAGTATCATATACTAGTAACTAAATTATCAGCAGAACCATTATCTGTAGTTATGCCCAAAGGATTGCAATATGATGAATTAAGACGTAAAGTAAATGAAGCCATTGCCCGTTATACAGTTACAGGTTGGCTAAAAGAAAGGATAGAATATTGGGGATTGTAGTAATTAATCAATGAAGATCCCTAACTGCTTCAAGAAGTCAGATATCTATGACCTAACAGACTTTAATTTAATCAGTATTTGTAGACAATGGATAACAATTTAGTCATCATTTATCTCTCAACTTTTGTTGGTTTACTGGCATTTGCTGGTGTAAGTGTTTTTCGTCAAGTATTCAAAACTCGGAAACTTGAAAACTCCCTCAACAAGTTAAAAAACAAATTAACTAAAGAAAAAGGCACTGCTCAAGAATACTATGAATTAGCTAGTATTTATTCAGAAAAAAAAGTATTTAGCCAAGCCATAGTCCTATTTCAAAAAGCTCTAAAAGCAGCCGAAGAAGAGGGAGAAGAATCTATTGCTCCCATTTACAACGGCTTGGGATATGTTTATTTTGCTCAAGAACAATATGATTTAGCAATTCGTCAGTATAAAGAAGCTATCAAATTGAACCCAGACTATGTATCAGCCCTAAATAATCTCGGACACGCTTATGAGAAGAAAAAATTGAATGCTCAAGCGTTAGAAATGTATGAAGCCACCCTCAAATTAGCACCTAATAACGCCGTTGCTAAACGTCGGGCTGAGTCTTTGCGTCGCTTAGTTTCTGTTTAGTTTTATGGCAATTCCCATTCAAGTGAGGGACAAAAATTCAGAATTAAACGCAGATAAACGCAGATGATTCTGTTTATGGTGACAGATTGTAGATGAGATTTTGTCCATGAAACTAAATACTATCAGACTTTTTCTCAGCCCTGTCCCTAGTTTGAAGCGTATTTTTAGCTGTCTCGCGTCTTTTCAATTGTTTCAATCACTGCTAAACCTATACTAGAAAATGTCATTAGTATAATTACTGATGCGAAAAAAGCAGTGGTCAGCATTTGGAGCGCCTGATCAAAAAAAATATAGGTGGTCATTTGTTCACCTTCTGAACTTTAGATAACTACTGGTACTATTTAGGAAATTCCCAGCAGTTATATCTTAACAAAACTTTAGCTCTTTCATGACATGATAACAAAGTTTTATTATCAAAAATTTGTTCAATTTTCACTATATTCAGTGAGGTAAAATACAGAAAAACATTTCCAGTAAAATTAAAGTAAAAATTACAACTAATTCCCTTTACCCAAAACATAGTAAAGGTAATAAATTTTACTAAATTCTCTTGGTACTAACCATGGAACTTATATCGTTATTCTGTAGGTAATAAAGTCTTAAATGTAGTGGAATATTGAACTAGTAAAAAATGCTTAAAAAAGACTAACTAACACAGGTTTGAATAGTAGCAATTACTGATTTAGCAAGACTTGGTAAATCATAACCTCCTTCTAAACCAAACATAATTTTTCTGGTTATACTCAAACAATATTCTGTAAATAAACTAAAATCTTCTGGTTGTAAATTCATACTTGCTAAAGGATCATTAGTATTAGCATCATAACCAGCGCTGACAATTAGTAAATCTGGGGAAAAATTGGTTAAAAATGGTAATATATCTTTTTCCCATAGGGGTTGATAGACAGTAATATCACTACCAGGAGGAATAGGTAAATTTAACACATTATTGTGTAAACCCTGTTGTGAAGCATCCCCTGTACCGGGATAAGCTGGATACTGGTGAAGAGAAATATAAGCAATTTGTGGGTGAGTTTCGACTATTGCTTCCGTACCATTACCGTGATGTACATCCCAATCTAGGATAGCAACGCGCTTAATTCCGGGTTGTTGTAAAGCGTAAAAGGCTGCGATCGCTGCATTGGAAAATAAACAAAAACCCATGCCCGTATCACTGACCGCATGATGTCCAGGTGGACGCGCTAAGACAAAAGCCGGATCTGCTGTATTAATAACTATATCAACTGCATCCAACCAAGCACTAACCGCTAACAAAGCGACATCATAACTACGGGGAGAAACGGGAGTATCCCTGTCTAAATAACCACCACCATTAGCAGCGATATTTTTAACTTTGTTAATATAAGTTGTAGAATGAACACCTTCTAGCCAAGACATTAAAGAGGGTTTTGATATAACTGGTGTAGGTAGTTTCCAGGTAATCTTTTCCGCAAAACTCGCAGTTTTTAAAGCATCAACTATAGCTGTTAACCGGGCTGGTTTTTCTGGGTGGTAGATGCCAGTTTTGTGGTTTAAAAACTCCTCAGAATAAATAACTTGTAACATATTTATACATTTAGCAGCTGCAAGATTAGATAATTATGGCAGGGTTAGGAAACTTTTTGAGGTTATATGTTAATTATATATTAATATATTATGTTAGTTGGGTAGGTTCTGGTTAATTGTCAACTCCCAACTGACGGTACTCAAGATAACTGTTTTTTAGGGTTGTTCATGATAGGTATAGACTAACTGCTTCACTGCAAGTCAAACCCTAAACATGAACACAAATATAGATAATTTTAACTCAGTTCGTAAACCTAAAATTTTCAATCAATCAGCAAGTTTTGTTGAAGGTTGGTATTGGGTATTACCTTCTCAATCTTTGTTTGTGGGTGAGGTGAAACCCGTGACAATTTTGGGGAGAGATTTGGTAGTATATCGAGGTCAAGACAGACGCGCGATTATTTTAGATGCTTACTGTCCGCACATGGGTACAAGTTTAGCTCAAGGTAAAATTGAAGGTAATGAATTACGCTGTGTTTTACATCGTTGGAAATTTGATGCAGAAGGTATTTGTGTTGATGTTCCCGATTTAGATGAACCCATAGCTGTTAAAGCTAAAACTTGGCCAGTCGCGGAACAATATGGCATAATTTGGGTATGGACTGGGGAAACTCCACAACAACCCTTACCTTTTATTTTAGATTGGGAAAATCAAGAATTTGATTTTGCTCTCGGTGGGGAATTTAGTATTAATTGTCATCCTCATGTACTACTTCTTCAGGGTATTGATACACAACAAATTAATATAGTTTATAAATTGCCATTAAAGATGGTTTTGGAGAAACAAGAACTCAATCAAAATGCGATTATTTTTAATACAATTACCAATATTACTAGTAAGTCATTTTGGTTAAAACTCTACCGTAGGTTTTTTAATAGTTCCCTGAGTTATAGTATTTGTTATTGGTATGGTACAACGAGTATAATTTCCTTTGGTAATGATTTAACCCATCTACACATAATATTTACCACTCGGATCTTACCGGGAGGAAAAACTCAAGGACAAACATTATTAATGTGCAAAAAACGTCAAGGTATGTTCGGAAAGTTGATTAATAAATTGATACTACGGCTAGGAAAAAGAATTAGCGATCGCTTACTTAAAAATCATGATAAAATATTACAAACTATGCGGTTTTATTTAAAAAATCCTATTAAAGCTGATTTGTCAATTATCCAGTTTATTAACCATTTGGAACGACAAAAACCTCTCACCCATGAAACTTGGCTATTACCCAGGGAAAAGGAAAGGGAGGAAGAAGTGCGTGAAGAGAGAGAAAAACGGGAAAAATGGCGAGATGAATTAGTTAATGACTAGTTAATAACTAGTTAATAACTAGGGGACTGGATTTTGCTCCATACCCCACCCTAACCCTCCCCTTGTGAAGGAGAGGGGACTGGATTTTGCTCCATACCCCACCCTCATTCTCTCCTGATGATTATTTTTCATCTTCTTCCCAATTCAAAATTTTTGAATCCAATTGTCTTAGGGTTTCTTTAACTGTATTGTCTAGTATATGATGGTCATAACCCTGAATTGATTCTGCTTCAATTTCAATGGTGATTTTAATATTAGATTCTCCTGCTTGCAATGGTGTAATTACACCACGGATTATATGTGATAGTTTAGCCCAGGGTATATCTGCTTTAAATTTGACTTTTTTAACTTTGGTAGTTTTGGGTTCATTGGTAGAATTGACATGATAAGTTCCCGTTGCAGTTTCAACTTTACCAGAATTGACTACAGAATTTTCGACTGTTGAATTAGTTGCATTACCAGACGAGGTTTGACTGATATTTTCTGTGGTTTCACTACTATGGGAATTTCCATGATCATCAGATTGAGTTTGTAACTGTGCTTTTTCCTTTTGAGCAATTTCAGGACGTACTACAATAGCTGCTAATGTGATTTCATTCAGATTGTCGTCGTCATCTTGATAATAAAGTTGACCATTAAATCTAATCCCCAATTTACCCTCTTTAACTCCTGTTTTCACTGCTTCTAAAATGACTGATTCATTTTCTAATAACGGTTTATGTCCAGGAGTTCTCAGAAAGTTATTATAAATATCCTGTAAACTTTTCTCAGTTTCATTAACACTCAATCCTTTATTTAAAAGTACATTTGCTGCAATCTTAGCATTAATTGATCGTTGATGTTTGAGGTGATTTTCTACCCGTTCTAGCCAAGAATTACCTTCTGCTTTTGTAGCTGTACTAAAATCATTATAATCTATAGTATTTTGACCACACCATGCTAGATGACGATAAGCTACAATCAAACCATCTACTATGTCTTTTTCCGCTTGTTTCAGTTTGTTCTGTAAATCAGTTTTAGATGATAAGGAAAGATTCTTTTTCAGGTCTTGATCTTCAGTGATAGCAGTTAACGCTAGATAACGTTTTAATCTGGTTTCTAGTGTTACATAACTATTAGCATCTGCAATTACTAAAAATACAGTATTTTTATAAACGCGAAAAGAAGTATTGCTAAATAATTCCTGGATAAATTGCTCAGTTTCCTGATCTCCCTTTTTATAATTAGGATGTAAAATCACTAATTTAAACTTAGTATGATCAGGAATATCCTTAGACTCTTTCCAAATATGGGTTTCAAAAAATTTACCCTTAGGCTGTGCTTTGATTAATTCCCGTAATTTATCTGTAATTTGTTCATCATCAATTAACTGCTCCTTATCAACAATAACCCGGTTTAAATTGGGTTCATTTTTAAAGCTATAAAGACGTTTTTCCTCATGAAAATACCAAAGATTATCTGCTAATTTAGCTATAGCATCTCCAATGATCATGGCAGGAATATTATCATTAAGTAGGGCTATTCTCAACCAAGATAAATTAACTCCTCTTCTGTCTGAACCGCTAAAAGAATAGAAAAATACTCCCGTTGCTAATTTAGACGCAATATTATATTTTTCATATTCACTCCCCATATCTCTATCAATCTGTTGAGATTTACCCATAATATCAGAAGTAATAATACTATCAAATGGATCACCAATATGTTTAATTAGTTCTCGCTTTAATATGGGATTTGCCAGATTTATTTGTGATGATTGAATTAAAGGGTCTGCACCTTTTTTATAAATGTCCTTAATCACTTCTGCTAATAGTCTTAATACTCCTCTAGTCCGTTGAAATTTAGGAAACGAACCCCATCTTTCATACAAAATATCTATCAATTCGGGATGAAATGGATAAGCTTGTTCTATTTTAGTCCGATAGCTAAGTTCTTTAACTTCCGAGGGTACATCATTACCTAATTGTTGATAAAGACGAAAATAGGTTTCTGCTGTTTGTTTATGTTGGTTAATATCTCCTATATTGTCAAATAACCGTTTTCTGACAACTTCATAAATTTCTATACCATCTACAGGTACATAAATACTCTCTACTCTACCCGATACTTTTTCTAATTGAGATAATGCTCTAGTTGCGGCCTCATCAAATTTTTCTAAATCACTTTTTGGTAAGGTTAAAATTAATACGGAATTACTAGAAGCAGCAATGACCTCCGTAATTTCTTGTAAAAATACTAACGTTTGTCCTTGGGCAATTTTTTCCTGTTTTTCTAATTCATTAGCTTTGGTAATATATGCTAATAATTCATCTATTAAAATCAAAACTGAGCCACTTTGTTTGATGATTTCTCTTAAAATCTCTTTTCCGGGAGCAATACGTTTTTGGTCATGGTCTTTAATTAAATGATAACAACCCAGTTGTTCTGCTATTTCTCCCCAGGGAGTTTTCCCATTAATCACATCTGCTTCTGTGCCTAAAAATACCGCTACCTTGGTATGGGGAATGGATAAATTATTTGCTAAAGATTGAATTTGTGGTAAATGATTAACTTCATGAAATGATTTAACTAGATGATAAATTGCTAATAAAGAATGGGTTTTACCACCACCAAAGGGGGTTTGTAGTTGAATAACCTTATCTCCTGTACTATTAGTTATGCAGCTTAAAACGTTACAAATTAATTTTTGTAAACCGCTAGTTAAATAGGTTTTTGCAAAGAATAAGCGAGGGTCTAAATATTCTTGGGGTGCTGTACCTTTAACCACTTCTGCAATATCCACAGCAAAGGATGATTCGTTAAATGTCCCGTCACAAATTTCTTTTGTTGGGGTGGCAATATTCCACCATGCTGGTAATGTCATTGTTTTTTCTCCTGTTGATTTTTGATTGACTAAGTAGGTTGGCGTTAAAAATTGTCGTTATGACAAGGGAACTCTTAACTGGGAACAGGGAACAGGTTTTGGGTAACTTTACTTTTCGTTACTTATGTCGGTTTTTTTCCGTTTACCTACTTATATTTACCGTAGGTTGGGTTGAGGAACGAAACCCAACATTTGTAAGTTACAGCGTTTTCCGCGCTAATAAGGTACAAAGTTGAATCATGAAACTCTTGTGGTGCGGGCATCTTGCCCGCTAGATATGTACCTGATAACACCGGGAACTGCTGTATTATTTGTTAGCTTTTGTTGGGTTTCACTTCGTTCTACCCAACCTACGGACTTCAGATCCTCTCCCCATAGAAAAGAGGTGTAATAATTTTCCAACAACCCTGATTAAAATAACCCTAATTGTTTACCTTCATTTCCTCCCTTTTGATAACTTTCCCGTCCATAAAGTAAACCTTGTAACATTTGCTTCTCCTTATCACCATCTGGTAATACTTCAGAAATAGATTGTGCTACTTGCCAAAAGGCATTATTGTTTAATTGTCCCGTGTTGGTTAAAAGTTCTGTAATTTTCTCTCTATTATTCTTCTCCCATAATAATAACATTTGATGCAGGATATCAATCATGTTTTCTAGTTTTTCTTGGTCAATAAATTTTTTATCTCTGTCCTTGGGACTGAGGACAGTAATAAATTCTTTATCTTTCTTAATAAATCCCTTATTCCAATATTCCGTAATTTCTATACCACAAGCTGAGGCTAATTTTCGTCCTTCGTCAAATATGACTTTACTATTACCAAATGTCCAGCGCCATAGTAAATAAAATCGGGTTTGGGGGTCAATTCCTCCTAGTTCTTGGGGGTTTTTGAGAATTTTAGTTAATGCGTATTCACTAACGGTCTTACGGATAAATTCTAATAGAGTTGCTGCTGCTATGGTCTCTCCTGCGTAGGTTTCCACAGTCGCATATTTTCCCACTATTTCTAATGCAGGACCAATAGCAGAAATAAAGAAATCACTACCGCTGATTCCTTGACTCCAAAAATGCTCTAATCTTTCTTGGATCTTTTCCTGTATTTCGGTTTCTATTTCTTCAAAATAAGCTGTTTCTGCACTGGTGCGTTTACGACATACCATATATATTGATGATGCTAATGCTGCTGACTCTTGTCCTCTTAATCTATTTTTCATTTCTGTATGTAGAGGAATACTTGAAGTTAAATATAAATTGGCTTTGGAAAGTGCGTTAATAATAGTTTCCCAAGCATCTGTAGATTTATGGGCAAAAACAATGACAGCTATTCCTAATGGTTTTAAAGTGCGGGAAATTTCTTGAAATGCTTGACCAATTTTTTCTTCAAAAAATTGTTGATTTTTATTACTATATCTAGCACTATCCCAACCTTTCATTTCCGTAATTTCTTCAGATTTAGGAGTGAGAGGAGTGGCAAATAATTCAGGGTAATATTCACCAATGATTCTTGATAACCAAACATAGAAAAAATCTGATAAATCAGCATAAGGAACACTGTTATAATAGGGAGGATCTGTGATAATTGCATCAAAATAATTATCAGGATAGGGTAAATTTGTAGCTGATGATTGAGTTGTTGTTGCAACGTTATTAACCATAAATTCTAAGCAATGTTTAGCAACTAAACAAATCCATTCAGTTGATGATAAAAAATTACCAGTTGAATCACCTAATACATTAGTTTCAGCGTAATCCCAAGTCATAGGAAGTGCTTGTCTTGCAAAAGTGTTTCTAGTGCTTTCTCTAGTTACATCCCATGAAGCAATAACAGAATTTCTATCTGCTGTTCTATTTAATCCTAAGGCCAAATAAGTAGCGATCGCTTTTGCATAATCTTCATCATAACCTTCTTGTAAAATTAATTGATGAGCTTGTTTTACCGCATCAGCAAACGTAATTAAAGCCAATTGTTGACGGGAATTAAATAAAGATCCCCAGGTATTCATACCATATAAAGGAACATTAAAAACACCACTCATTAAAGGTAATTCTTCATCAGGAACAGGATCAATACCCCACTTATCCCATAACTCATTGCGCTTAGATTCTAAATAAGATTGAGCATGATTAAATATTTCCATATCTTCAGCAGTTGCTAACCGATAGGTTTTACCAGATTGTTTAGGATTGTGTAAAACTACCGCTACCATTCTTTGACTAGCAATACCATCTATAAATTGTTTTCTGGTATCTTTGTCAGTTAAACTACTACCACAACAGGGACAAATAACCTTAGCTCTTGCTACCGTACCCGTTGCAGGATCAAAATCAATATTATCATTTTCCACAATTGCAAAATCAATTTGATTATTTCCTGATTCATGAATAATCGGAATAATTTTTAAAGCAACTTTTTTATGATCTTTTTTAGCTAACCACAGATTAGAAGTTAAGGGAATTTCTACCCTACAATCAGGATTTTGACAAGTAACCGTTCTCATCCAATAATAACCTACAGGGATGCGTCCATCGGTTTCATGGGGGTAAAATTTACCGATTTCCTTCTTGGCTGTTTCTAATACCCAATTACCCCATTTTTTCACATCTTCCAATAGAGGATTATAGGTTTGTGGAGTTTCTCCTCCTGTAGTTTCCTTAAATATTCTAGTTTTTAATTGTCCATATTTTTGGGGAAATTCTAAAGTAGCTTTTTCAATTAAAACCGCTACAGGGTTTAAATCATTAGCGAAGGTTTCACAACCCAATCTTAACGCTTCTAAAGGAATAGAACCACCACCAGAAAAGGGGTCTAAAACCTTGGGAGGAATACCACCATGAGCTTGTAAAATATCCGCCCTAGCTTGATTTAATAATTCTTGATTATTAGCATTTTCCCATTTAGAAAGTTCTGCAATAAATTGATTTTTCTGGTTCATTTCTGATGCTGTAAAAGCGGGAACTAAAGCAGCATAAATAGTAGCACGGGAAGCAGCTAAGGGTTTTCTTGACCACCAAATATGTAAGGTAGAAATATGTCCATGTCTAATGTTTTTTTCTTTAGCGGAATATTCGCTAACTTCTTGGATAGGGAATGATTGTTCGATAGCTGCTTGGTTCATGGTTTTGGTAGTGATTTTGGTAGTGATTTTGGTAGTGATTTTGTTGGTTGTGAAGTTTTCAGATCCCCAAATTATCTCACAAGTGGGGGGGATCTGGTTCAGATTTCTGGTTAATTTTGCGTTACATAAGAATCAATTAACTGCTGAAATTCCTCTACAGAGTTAACCTGAATACTAGGTAAAAGTAAATTTTCCAGGATAGACATATCATCAATTTCCTTGATAGTATAGATCATCTTTTCTGGAAGATTAGCAAATCTGCTAGAGAGGATTTTGATAATGTTTTCTTGGCAAGTTTTTCTAGCACCAATTTCCTTACCTTTGGCTTGGGCGTTTTCTTCGATAGTGCTGAGGAATGGCATATTTAACTCCTGTTCGTAATCATCTAGGTTTCAAATCCCCAATTTCTTAAAGAAGTCGGAGATCTGAATTTGGTTAATTTTGCGTTACATAAGAATCAATTAACTGCTGAAATTCCTCTACAGAGTTAACCTGAATACTGGGTAAAAGTAAATTTTCCAGGATAGACATATCATCAATTTGCTTGATAGTATAGATTATTTTTTCTGGAAGATTAGCAAATCTGCTAGAGAGGATTTTGATAATGTCATCTTGACGAGTTTTTCTAGCACCAATTTCCTTACCAATTTCCTTACCAATTTCCTTACCTTTGGCTTGGGCGTTTTCTTCGATAGTGCTGAGGAATGGCATATTTAACTCCTGTTCGTAATCATCTAATTTGGTTTCAAATGCTGTTTGTAATGGTAGTGGTAAAGTCATCATTTTATCAATGATCTTGACTAGATTAATAATATCAAACCTAGTTAAGCCTCTTTGATATAATGCTCTAACCAAACTCCATTTCCATTGTTCTCTTGCAGTTAAATTACTAGTGGTAGCTTTGGTTTTCAGATGTGCCATGACTATTGTAGCAAAGAGATTATCATTTGTGTTCAAATATTCCCATTCATAATCTAATAGTTTGACTATACTAAATTCCATTTTGACTCGACTATTACCTAAACCGTATTCATAACTATTTGGTCGCCAATTTTTGTTTTCATCTCCTAATATTGCTAAACTAATTACTGGTTTATGAAATAAATCATAAGAGCGATAATTATAGATAAACATTCTTTGGGAAAATTGTTTATCATATTGACTTTGCACTTCTATATGAATCAAAATCCAAATTATTTCATTATTTAATAAACTAACTTGAAATAATTTATCTGCATAACGTTTTTCTGTCTGACTTGAGGCGGTAATTTGTTCCAATTCTTTATCTAAGGATATTGGTTGTTTACTCCAGTCAATTTGTTGGTGAATTTCTGGATAAAAGAACTGTAAGAATAATTCAAAATATTCTCCTATTGCTTCTTTCCATGTTTCATCATAATTTGCTGTAATTTCCGTCATGATTACTATTTTTTCCCTGATTAATGATGGTTAATGATTCTATTATTATATCAGATACCCGACTTTTTTAAGAAGTTGGGTATTTAAGGAGCTAACTCTGATAATGTTGACAATTAGCATGATAGCGCCAATCATTCACAATATAACGAATTACACTTACTTCCTCATCAGGTTTAAGACAAAGTGCAGGATTTTGAATTTTGTGTAATTTAGGATTAGTTGCCGCATTTTCCACAATATAAAGCCAATATTCATCCCCTAAACGATTAGCCATGACCCATTCATTGGGAGTTAAAGAAATTGACCCAGAACTGGATCTAGCCTTAACTTCAATATAACGATATTTCCCTAAATTATCCCAGGAACGAATGTCATAACCAACATCTTTTAAAGAAACATCTTCAGGATTTCTTTGTTCTTTTTGCTCATATTCCATAGCAGTTTTCATACCAATTAATTCAATTTCTTTGTTATTGTGTTGCTCAGAATTAGTAGCTGTTGGTATGACTTGAATAATGCTTAAAATCTCAGGTTCGGAAAGATAAAGATTAGTTTCTACTCTGATATCTTTTTCTAACTTGAGTTTTTTCTGTTCTAAATCATCACGGTGACGCTGTTCATTGCCCATAATGACATCAGGAATATTATGACCTTTGATTCTTCTAATTTCATAGTCAGTTAATTTAGCTTCTGACTCTAAAATTAAAGCATCAATGGATTTTAATCCGTATTTTCGCTTAATTTGAGCATCTGATAACCGTTTTTGTAATAATTCTTGTTGATAGGGGTCTAAATAGTTATCTAAAATATAAGCTATAGCATCTTCCAGTTTAGATTTCAGATTGCTAACCTTTAATTCTTCTCTTAATTTGTCTATAATTTCTGTAGATTCATCATTGGGTTTTAAATCCCATAACACCGCAGGATTAACAATTTGAAAATTATCTAACTTGTCTTGATATAAACACACTAATTTGCGTCCGGCTATTTCTCCATTACCATCTTTAATTTCACCAGACATAAACCACAATAAACCATCCCATTTACCATCAGGATCTAAAAAAACTGCACCTTGATCTATTTCTTTTTGATATTGTTTAAATAAATACTCTAAAATTGCTTCCATTAAAGGATGACCACTGGTAACAAGTTCTACTTTTGCTTGGAAAGAGGTTTTTTTATCAAAACCAAATCTTAAATATTCTCGTTGCACTTCTCCATATTTAAGTTTAAATTCATGGCTTTGATTTCTTAACTCAAAGGGTACATTAGGAATGCGCCAAAAACCATCTTGACGTTTTTCTACCTTAATTTTTAAATGTTTAGTTGCTCGTAAAAAGAACCTTTCTATATATTCTGGTACAAGACGATTTTCCTTAGCTGTACGCTGTTCTTCATTAATGTGAGATAAATCAATATGACGAGTAGCTAGGGCTTCTAAACTAGCTTGTTTAACTTTATTAATTGCCTCCATATCTGGAACTTTATCCATGTCTGCTAAGATATCATCTATGGTTCTTTTATTAGCAATAGCTTCTAAAATTAAATCCTTTAAACTAGCACCTTGTAAAACATCACCAATAACATCAAAAACTCTATCTCCTAGAGCTTCTTTCATTGCTTCTAACTTATCAAATAACTTTTGTAAAACCTGACCTTCCCTAGTATCCAAAGCCACTAAATTGTAAATATGCACTTGATGTTTTTGTCCATAGCGATGAATTCTACCCATTCTTTGTTCTAAGCGATTAGGATTCCAAGGAATATCATAATTAACCATTAACCAACAAAATTGTAGATTAATACCTTCACCTGCGGCTTCTGTAGCTACCATAATTTGAGTTTTATTTTCAAACTCATATTCAGCTTTAATCCGAGCATCCATATTTAACCCACCATGAATTACAGTAACACTGTATTGCCAATTTTTCATTTTTTCAGCTAAGTATTCCATGGTGTCTTTTGACTCAGTGAAAATTAATAATTTTTCGCCGCTTTCCCTGATTTTTCTTTCTTCTAAAACTTCCCGGAGACGATTGAGTTTAGTTTCAATTTCTTGCTTCTCTACTGCTTTAGCTAACTTAACTAAAAACTTTAAGCTAGTAATTTCTAACTTTAATTCATCTAAAGATTCTGCTGAGGTTAATTTAGCTAGTAATTCTTCTTCTTGATTGTAACGTTTATCATCTTCTAAATCTTCTAAGTAGTCTTCATGATAGAGACCATCCTGAATTAATGTACCTTTTTTATATAAATCTTCTAAGCGTTGTTGACGACGTTCTAAAGATTTGAGAACTGCTCGCACACTAGAAGCCAAACGTCTTTGGAGAACAGTTAAAGCAAAAGCAACATTACGTTTTTCTTTTTGCAGAGCTTTGTTAAAGTTTTTTTCTACATAATCAGTGACAGCATCATAAAGTTTTTTCTCATCCTGATTCAGATAATATTTAATAGTTTCCACTAACCGGGGTAGAAATAAAGGTTGACCATCAAAGTTTTTTAGATCTTCCTTTAAACGACGTAAAAATAAAGGATTATCCTGATCCTCAATAGAAGTTGCTAACATTTCTGTATTAGCAAAGAAGTTAGGCTGGAGTAGGTCTAAAAATAATTTGAAATTTTCAGGATCTCCTCGATGGGGTGTAGCCGTTAATAGAATTAAATATTTAGAATTAGTAGATAGGGTTTCTCCTACGGTATAACGTGCGGTTTTACTGATTTTCTCACCATATTTGTAAGCAGACATTTTATGAGCTTCATCAACGATAACTAGGTCCCATCTAGCATCGTTAAAAGCTGACTGTACATCATTTTGTTTGATAAAATCAAGGGAGGTAATAATTTGGGGAAATTCCGTCCAAACATTTTGACTCCAATTAGCATTAATTACTCCTCTGTCAACTATGGAAAACCTTTCAGAAAACCGATCTTTCATTTCTCGTAGCCATTGATTTTTTAAGTGACCAGGAACAACGATTAATACCCTATTTACTAAACCTCGATATTTTAATTCTTTAATCAATAATCCCCCCATAATAGTTTTACCAGCGCCGGGGTCATCTGCTAATAAGAAACGAATATTAGGACTTTTAAGAATATAATGATAAATAGCCTCAATTTGATGGGGTAATGGGTCTACTTGGGATGCACTGATCCCATATAGGGGGTCAAATTGAAAAGCATTGCGAATGCGTGTTCCCTCTAAATATAAAAATACTGATTCAGAATTACCTGTAAATTGGAATTGTGCTTCTTTTTGTTCTTGGAGATCAATTAATTCTTGAATAGGAATAACAGGATCATAATATTTATTAGTATTAATCCCAACAGCTTCTATTTTCACCCTGGAAGTCCCTATCATTTTAAATGATGAAAGTTTTACGGGTTCAGGAAATTTATCCCCGCAAATAATGATTCCTGGTTGTAACTGTTCTATTTTCATGATTTATACCTCTAAAATCGCCAAAATTCTTGATTCCTGATGGCTTGGGAATTAAGATCTAAGTAGGTTCTATTGTCTTTACTTACCTATAGAAATTATACAGTAAATAATTGAAAAAATAGCGGACTTACGCAAAATATTCCTCAAACTTTCATTTCTCTGTGTTCTCTGTGCCTTTGTGGTTCGTTATTCCCTATTCCGTGACTCGTGCGTAAGTCCTAAAACATTTACAAAACTGATGTCATCTATCTGAAGATAGATATTGCAATACCAACTCTTTGAGTATCTCGTGATTTCTCCTCAAAAAGCGATCGCCAAGCTTTTCAGAAGTTTCTTAGTCCTGAAAAAGTAAAATCTATGACTCAAGTTTTTTAAGTATATGCAGATGTTAGTTAAATTAGCTTTTGCAGTAATTCAGGAATTTGAGACGGACTATCGGCCAGGGGAATTTTTAGGGACTTAAAAGCAGCCAATTTACTTTCTACCGTGCCAAAATTAGCAGAACGTCCAATTACAGTGGCTAAAGTTCCTGTTTGTTGCCAATTTTGTGTGGGTGGTGCGTGTCTACCGGCAATATAAGCAACTACAGGTTTATCAATTGTTTCTGCAATATATTTTGCTGCTGCTTCTTCACTTCCTCCTCCAGGTTGACCGATTAAAACAATAGCTGCTGTGGTGTCATCTTCATCGAGAATTTGTAACCATTGCAGAAATGAAGAACCGACAATAGTATCACTGCCAATACTAACACTAATTGACTGTCCCAAACCCACCTTTGTTAACTCCCAAGCGACTTCATAGGTAAGGGTACTACTACGGCTGACAATTCCCACAGGACCTGGGATATAAAATTCACGTTCGTGAGTACCCAGCAGAATTTTCCCAGGAACGATAATTCCCGGACTATTTGGACCGATAATTAGGGTTTCACCTGCTTCTGTTTTCCTAAGTAATTGCACCATATCCAGAGGTGGGACACCAGCAGTGATAATAATAATTTGGGGGATATGAGACGCTATTGCTTCTAAAGCTGCATCCAAAACTTGATCCGGTGGAACACAAATAATTGTTGTGTCAATCTGTCCAAATTTGGCAATAACCTCCTCAACTAAATCAAATACTGGTAGATTATATATTTGCTGTCCACCATGTCCAGGATTGACACCAGCTACCAAATTTGTACCATAAGCTTGCATTTGAGCAATATGATTTGCTGATATAAATTCACAAAATCCCTGGATTAAAACTTTACTTTCTGGTGTTAAGTTCATAATTTGTTAGTGGTCAGTTGTCAGTAGGTAGGTAATTCAATTTGTAAGTAATCAGCTTGTAAGTAATCAGCTATGACAATCCTTCATCCCCGGATCCCATCACCTGAATTATTGCTTTAATTTTTAACTTTTAAGTTTTAACTTTTAAGTTTTAACTTTTACTTCCCTGTTCCTCTTTTTATCCTCAGGTAATTTCACTAAACGAACTGCTTCCTTAACTGCTTCATCTAAATTTTCCACAAGTACCAGTGATTGATTGGTGTTTTTAAATGTGGCTAGATATTCCTTAACATCATTAAATTGAGAACCAACTAAACGCAGAACTAAATGGGGTAAATTCACCTGATTTTCACCCTTGTTACTGTTACCATTAGCAATTGACATCTCAGATCTGATTTCACTTCTATCTAATTGCAGAAATTTACTGATAATTTCGGGAAATTGGTCAAGTTGAGGAATAGTTCCTAAAAAGTTGATTAAAATAACTTGAATACTTTGATCTGCCGCCAAAGTTTTCAAACTACTGATCAAGCGATCGCTAAAAGTCGTTGATTTAGTATCACTCATAAATGAATGACGCAAGTTGACACATTTACCAGGTTTACCACCTGCATAAACAACCGCATCCAATGTTGTGAATATAGACCCTTTCCCGTTACCTACGATACCAATTTTACCGGGCATTTCTAAGCTATCCCAACTGCCTAAAAAGTCGTTCTTTTTTTGACTACCATGACGACGGCCAACCATTTTTGCGGCCATGTCAGCTATTTCAGGATGACGGTTAATAGCTCGCTCATTAACCCTGATTTTACCATTCAAAGCCATGACCTGACCCATTGAGTTCACACCCAAAGGATTAATTTCTACTAGGTCTAAATCTTTCTGGATAAATAACTGGTAGAGTTTCTCAACAATATTGCTCACAGACTGCATCAAAGTACCCTGCAAACCCATTTTCAAAGCCAGTCGTCGAGCGTAAAATGCAGAAAATTCCTGTTCAACAACCACGTGCTGGAATTTTTCTCCTGCTGTTTCCCAGTCAATATTTGCTTCTGTACAACCCAATAAAACGGGACGACACAGCGCAGTATCCAAAACTACAGCAAGATAAAACTCCTCTTGAGCATCATACTTTGATTCTGCCAATAAGACTTCTGGGAATTGTCCCCAAATTGGTAGATTAAATATATTTTGTGCCGCAGCTATGGCATCAATGGTTGTTTCTACGATTCTCACCCCACCAGCTTTTTCTCTTTCCCCCCCTTGTACCTGGGATTTCAGCACAATCGGGTAAGGAATTTTTAAGCGTTTTAAATCTGTGGGATGATCTATTCTTTGGGATGGTAGGACAGGAATCCCGATTTTACCAAACCATTCTTTAACTTGATACTCCAATAAATCCATTGAGATACACCTTGTATTGACAACTCCAACGCTATATATTCTTGATAATATCTAATATTCTGCACGATCCTGAAGATTATGGAATTTGGCTTTGGTTAACTGAAAAATTTCTTTTGCCATTGTCTAATTTTTGACGCTCCCCGCCCTATAGAGGGACGGTGATTCTTGTTTCAATGAGCAACCTTACTCAAACTTGTTACCAAGTCTCAGCAGAGGGTAATCTCTCCACAAGCGTTATTAGTTTCCGTCCGGCCGACGGTACTTAAATCATAGCCACTTTGTCTTAGTGCTTTAGTGAGAATGTTAATTGCAGCATTGTGGTCACGGTCGAGAACACAACCACATTTACAAACATGACTTCTAACTGATAGGGATTTTCTAACTATTTCTCCGCAATTAGAACAATTTTGAGAAGTATATTGTGGTGCAACTGATACAATTACACGACCATAGACTTTACCAAAATATTCTAACCATTGAGTAAACAATGACCAAGAAATTTTAGATTTTAGATTTTAGATTTTAGATTTTAGATTTTAGATTGGGAATTTTCGGTACAAGTAGGGGGCAACGGCCGTTGACCCCTACAATTTCAGGGCGGAACTAATCCAAAATTGCTAATCTAAAATCCCCAAGCTC
>NZ_BJCF01000063.1 GCF_005402965.1 Dolichospermum planctonicum | reverse complement strand
CAAAATCTTGAGCATCAAAAATAAACCATTCGTAAATATTAGTTGCTATTAAATATTTCAGTTCTAGATTTTTTTCGGTTAAACGTTCTCTGAGAAAATATAAAACTAATTCCTGAAATGCTTTAGTGTTTAAATTATCAATTTTGAGCATTTCGCTTTTATTTGTTGGCTTTTTAACTTCTAATTTTTTAACTTCTAAAATTACACCAACACTGGTTTTAGGGTCTTGACCATTATGAATAACCAGGTCATTTCGTCCTTGAGTATTAATAAAGTGATTAGAACTGTAATATGTGTTCTTTAAAAAGTCAGCAATCAGGTTTTTATGAAATTCCTCTGATTCAGATTCGTTAATTTTTGCAATTAGGTTTTTTAGATGTTTTTTAAAAGTTTCAATATCCTTTCTAAAAGGATTGATTTTCAGAAATGCTTTATTTAATGATTCCCTGGGTTGTAGTTTCTGTGAGTTCATTTGTTTTAAATTTTTAATCCAGTTTGTAGGCTGGGTTGACCCAAGGAAACCCAACAAAATATATAATATATAATAATATATACTTATTCACCAGTACAAATAAAAAAACCCCCAAGGGGGGGACTGTGGGTTATTCAAGTGGAGTGAACAACTAAGTAATAAATACCTAGAGTAAATAGAGTAACCCGAATAAAACAATCCAAATTACATCTACAAAGTGCCAGTAAATTTCCGCCGCTTCAATGCCAAAGTGATTTTTATTACTGTAATGTCCTGGAGTAAGCGATCGCCACAAAACTGCTACAATTGCCAAAACACCGATAGTAACGTGCAAACCGTGAAAACCGGTTAAAACATAAAAGGCACTAGCGAATAAATTAGTAGTCAGACCGAACTCTAAATGAGTATATTCATAAACCTGACCCGCTAAAAAAACAGCGCCCATAAGTGCCGTAATTGCCAACCACAGCCGCATTCCTTTAGTATCGTTCTTTTTAATAGCAGTATCAGCATTGTGCATAACAAAACTACTAGCTATCAAAATAGAAGTATTCACAGTGGGTAACAACAATTCCAACTCTGGAGTTCCCGCTGGTGGCCAGACAGGAATAGTAGAACGGTAAGTTAGGTATGCACCAAACAAACCCATAAAAATCATACCCTCAGCCACCAAAAACATAAACAGACCAAACAAACGATGATCTGGGTGTGCTTCGTGACCAGAAACTGATTGATGATGATTTAACTCAGTATTAGTCGCGTCAATAATTTGACTTTGCATAAATTATTTAATTGGTAATGGGTAATTGGTAATGGGTAATGGGTTAAAAGTTTTTAGCGTTGCTGAACTCAGGTAAATCAAAAGACCCTATTTCTTACCCGCCGCACCTTTGCGCCTCTGGGAGAAAAAATTCCTTTATTTAGCAACGCCAAATTTTCTCTTTAAAGTGCTGATTCAATTTGGGGAGTTAACACGGGTTCAACTTCAACTCGTTCCTTACTCACCCCATAATCATAAGGGCCAGTAGTCAAAACTGGTAGAGTTTCAAAATTCTCAATACTAGGAGGGGAACTAGTCATCCATTCTAAAGTTAATGCTTGCCAGGGATTATTACCAGCTTTTTCGCCATAGAACCAACACCAAACGGCATTAATGATAAATGGTAAGGTGGAGACGGCCAATATATAAGATCCCCAGGTGCAGATTTCATTCAAAGCGGTGAATTTAGGATCATATTCAGCAATACGACGGTTCATACCCATTAATCCTAGTTTGTGCATGGGTAAGAAAGTCATGTTGAGACCAACCATGGTTAAAGCGAAATGGACTTGACCCCAAAATTCATTCATTTTCCGTCCCGTCATTTTCGGGAACCAGTGGTAAATGGCCGCGAAAATGCCTAACACACTACCACCGAATAAGACATAGTGGAGATGTGCCACTACAAAGTAAGTATCGTGAACGTGAATATCAAAAGGAACTGCGGCCAACATCACACCGCTAATACCACCAATCACAAAAGTTGCTAAAAAGCCAATGGCAAATAACATGGCGCTAGTGAAGCGGATTTTACCACCCCAGATAGTTGCCAACCAACCGAAAATTTTAATCCCAGTGGGTACAGCGATGATCATGGTAGTGATCATAAAAAACATCCGTAGCCAACCAGGGACACCGCTGGTAAACATATGGTGCGCCCAGACGATTAAACCTAAGAAACTGATAGCTAGGGATGAGAAAGCGATCGCTTTATAGCCAAAAATCGGTTTTCGGGCGTGAATTGGCAGAATTTCCGAAATTGCCCCAAAGAAAGGCAAAATCATGATGTAAACTGCTGGGTGGGAATAGAACCAGAACATATGTTGATAAACAACAGGATCACCCCCGCCACTGGGGTTAAAAAACGTTGTTCCGGCCAACAAATCAAAACCCAGTAAAATCAAAGCTGCCGCTAATACGGGCGTAGATATTAATACTAGTGCAGAAGTTGCCACCATTGCCCAACAAAATAAGGGCATTTGATAGATACCCATGCTAGGAACTCGCATTTTCACAAGAGTGACGAGAAAATTAATCGCCCCCAAAATGGAAGAAGTTCCCAAAAGCAACACACTCATAATCCAAATACCCTCACCCACCTGGCCCGTTACCAAACTCAGGGGGGGGTAGGAAGTCCAACCGGCATCAGGGGCATCACCTACGGCTAAACTAGCAATTAGTAGGATACCTGCGGGGGGAACCATCCAAAAAGCCACAGCATTGAGGCGAGGAAATGCCATATCTCTGGCCCCAATCATCAGCGGAATTAAATAGTTAGCAAATCCCGCTCCCGTTGGCACAATCCACAGGAAAATCATGATTGTGGCATGGAGTGTAAACAGGCTGTTATAGATTTCTGGTGTGACAAAATCTACTTCTGGAGTGCGTAATTCTGTCCGCACTAAATCAGCCATTACGCCACCAATGCAGTAAAAAATAAACGAAGTGACTAAGTATTGAATCCCAATCACCTTATGATCTGTACTAAAACCAAAAAAATCTCGCCAATGCCTTTCTTTATGTTCTTCAGTATGATTGTGGTTGTAATCGGTTTCTTCTAATTGTGCTTGTGTCATATTTTAAAGAAGTTAAATGGGCGATGAAAACCACTTCTACACAGTCCAAACCCAGATGATGCGTGGTTTAAATTACTTAATTTTTCATTAGTCCACGCAAGTGGACTTTGTTTGTGTAGCCATGAATTATATTCGCTGTATTTTGTAATTCCCTACTTAATTTGATGCAAAATTTCTGAATTAATGCCCATATCCTGAATATAAGGAGAAAGGAATTTATCAGCGTTCATAGCCATCGTTTGATTGGGTATATCCTTACTTGCAATTAATTGTTCTTGCATCCATTGATCAAAAGCCTCTTGTGTCTCAACTACTACTGGGCTTTTCATGACCCCGTGATAAGGTCCACACAATTCAGCACAAATTAAATTATATTCACCTGTTTTTGAGGGAGTAAAACGCAAATTTGTTTGTCTACCAGGAATAGCATCCTGTTTAAGCCGAAATTCGGGAATCCAAAACGCGTGGATGACATCATTAGCTGTCAAGTTAATTTCTACGGTTTTACCAATGGGTAAATGAAGTTCACCGGTTGTCACTTCCGTGGCTGGATAGGTGAATAACCAAGCATATTGGAGTCCAGTCACATTGACAACTAATTCCGCTGGTTTAGTAACGGTATCGGAATTATTATCTAATTGTGCTACTTGTACAGATGCTTCCTTTAAGGTAGCGGCCATAGCCGTTCCCGGCATATTCATGGATTCTTCCATCATGGGTGCTGCATGGGCTGAATGGGGATCAAAGCCGCCCATGTTACTGTATACATCAAAACTGTAGACAGAAATACCGATAACGATAATTGCGGGGATCGCAGTCCAGAGGATTTCCAGAGGCACATTACCTTCAATTGCTGGACCATCTTCATTGTCACCAGCACGACGACGATATCTAACAACGGCGTAAATTAAAACACCTTCAACAATCAAAAATATGCCTGTAGAAACAGTCATCATGGCATTGAATAGACCATCTACCAAGGGGGCTTCATCGGAGGCCGCTGTAGGCAACAGACCGTGATTTTGACCGTACCAGAGACTTGTGAGGGTGAGGACAATGCCAATGAGTAATGTCCAGATTGTACTTGGAATTTTCATGGCGGATTTTTTATCAATTAACTAATTTATCTTCAAGTTACTTCAACCTTGAGTTACGCACCGCGCCCTAATGAACCACAAAGACGCGAAGATCACGAAAGAGAGAGGCTTTGGGAGATATTTGGCGTAGGTTTTGTTCACTGACAAAAGTGACCCCACTTACTAAGGTAATGCAGGGTATGAGATATAGTATGCGCTGGTCCGAAATCTTTATTAATTTTTTGGATTAGGATCACAATTTTGAGTACAAGGGAGATAAGTTATCCGTCCCCAGATTAAATGGCAATTTAGCCGAAAAATTCCCATAAATTCCCATTTATCAATGTTTCTATCCGGTTGAATCCTAACTTTTTTCCCCCTCCTTCCCTGTTCCTATCTGCAAAACAGCACAAAATCTTACAGCTAAAACTAGCTAAAGTGATCCAAAGTATAAGGGAAAGCCGATTTCTACATTCTGACCTGTAGGTTAGGGTGAATGGAGATTGGCACTAAATCAAAATACGAAATTTCCCACCCTTCACAGCACAAGCAGTCTCAAGGTATTGTTAATGAACGAATTTGTCTTAGAACCACAAAATCAAGCGGCAAAAGTTAGACAACAGCCCCAGGATATGATTCGTCGCTTGGTGTGGAAAATCTGCATAGCCACCTTAATTTTGATGGCTATAGGCAGCGCCACCCGCGTCATGAATGCTGGACTTGCTTGTCCTGACTGGCCTTTATGCTATGGGGAGTTAGTTCCAGCCCAGCAAATGAATCTCCAGGTGTTTTTGGAATGGTTTCATCGTCTAGATGCGGCTTTAATTGGCTTTAGTGCGATCGCCCTTTGTAGTTTATCTTGGTGGCATCGTCTTTCTTTACCCAAGTGGCTACCTTGGGCTTCTACATTCGCCTTATTTTTAATTGTCTTGCAAGGGATTTTGGGAGGACTGACTGTAACTGAATTGTTGCGGTTTGATATCGTTACTGCCCATTTGGGAACAGCACTGCTATTTTTCACCACTTTGTTAATTATCGGTACAAGTCTGGCCTCTTATCAAGGAACGGGAACAGTGGGTAAATTACCCATACTGAGTTTAACTGCTGCCATTTGTGTCTACTTACAAAGTCTACTGGGTGCTTTAGTGGGTTCTCGCTGGGCTTTACACCAGTGTTTGGCAGGTGAACAACTTTGTAATGTCATGTACAGTCATATTTTTGGCTTATTACCCCCAACTCTAGCTACTTTGGCGGTGGTGTTAACTTCTTGGCGCACACCAGCACTACATCCTGTTTTACGGAAACTGGCCAATATGGCGGGTGGTTTATTGATTTTACAACTTTTATTGGGTGTGGCTACCTTCCGCTTACATTTACAAGTTGAACCTCTCACTGTTTCTCACCAAGCTATTGGTGCAACTTTACTCGGTACTTTGGTGGTATTTACAGTTTTATCACTGCGGGATTCATTCACTCCCACTCACAGCCCAAATCCATAAAGCCACATCTTCATATTTCTACCAAAAAGCGGTTTGCTGACCAGTTCTTGAAAAATAAGGAAAAAGCCCAACATGATTGAGACTAATGTCTCTCGTCGTCAGCACGACACATTTCTCCAAGTCGTTCACAGTTACTACCAGTTAACCAAACCCCGAATTATCCCCCTGCTATTAATCACTACTGCTGGAAGTATGTGGATAGCTGCCCAGGGAGAGGTAGATCCTTGGTTGTTAATTATTACCATGATTGGTGGGACTTTGGCCGCAGCCAGCGCCCAAACCATTAACTGTATCTATGACCGAGATATAGATTATGATATGGAGCGCACACGCCACCGTCCTCTGCCTTCTGGTAAGGTACAACCCCGTGATGCTTTAATTTTTGCTATCGTTCTGGCTGTACTTTCTTTTACGCTCCTCACAATATTTGCTAATCTCCTAGCCGCATTTTTAGCCTTCTCTGGCATCATCTTTTATGTTTTAGTCTATACTCACTGGCTCAAACGTCATAGCACTCAAAATATCGTCATTGGTGGTGCTGCCGGGGCAATTCCCGCTTTAGTTGGCTGGGCTGCGGTGACAGATACTTTAAGTTGGGCAGCTTGGTTAATTTTTGCCATTGTCTTTTTGTGGACACCTCCCCATTTCTGGGCTTTGGCTTTAATGATTCGTGATGATTACGCTAAGGTAGGGATACCAATGTTACCTGTGGTGGCAGGGGATCAAGCCACGGTACGACAAATTTGGTTTTATACGGTAATTACTGTTACTGCTACTATATTGCTGTTTTATCCCTTACACGCTAGTGGTATTGTCTATGCTGTTATTGCCTTGACTTTAGGCGGTATATTTGTCCATAAGTCTTGGCGTTTATTGCAAAATCCCGAAGATAAAACCATAGCGCGGGAGTTATTTTTATACTCCATTTCCTACATGATGCTGTTGTGTTTAGGGATGGTGGTAGACAGTTTACCTGTGACTCATCATTTGCTTCATCAACTGCATTTGTAATCATGTTCAGGATATAGATCCCCGACTTCTTAAAGAAGTCGGGGATCTTTTGATTACGGTTGCTGAGTATTATTGATGGTAGCCAAATCATAGGGTGGTAGTTTTTGTCTATATTTTGTAATCAAAGTTTATATTTAGGTAAATTCCCATAATTTAATCTTCTTTTTAGAAAAGACTGCTATTTTTTATATATCGTATGAGGTAAGTGTATTAAGCTTGTCACGGACTCTTAACCGCTTAAATCTAAACCGTAAAAAAAGTTTAGTAGCCACTGAGCATTAGTTAGCTTTTTTACATCTGATATCTTGCATTAGTGACTATATTTACATTTATTTAATGAAATATTTGGTAAATATGATTGACAAGTTGACAATTGTCATGTAAGTTACAAAAGGGTTACTAAAAATACTCAAAAAAAATTCATTACCCATAAAAAGACTAGGGTTAGGACTAGAATAGTTATGCCGTATATAGATACAGATACCGAGAGCTTGATCACCAAGGAGGGTGTTTTTGATGATCAATTGTTTCGGGAAAGTGCTGAGATTGTTGTATCCAAATTAGAAAAATACTTAGCCGACTCATCAATCAGAGGACTGGCACTGAGTAATCCTTATGACTTGTCCCAAACAGCAAAAGAGATCATGAATCAGGGACAGAAGGATAGGGCTTTATGCAATCAGGAAAAGCTAGAAGCAATTATTGACTTATATATTAAAACTGGAATACAAGTGTACTCACCCGGTTACATGGGGCGACAATTTTCGGGTGTAATTCCCTTAGCTGGTCTGATTGATTTAATTAGTTCCATAGTCAGTCAACCGTCCTCCTTCTATGAAGCGGGGCAGTTACCGAACGTAGTTGAGCGGATTATGGCCGATGAGTTTAACCAATTTATTGGTTGGAGTCCCGATAGTTTTGCCATGGTGACCACCTCCGGGGGGACATTGGGTAATTTAACCGCTCTTTTAGCAGCTAGAAACGAAAAATTTCCCCAGATTTGGTCAGAAGGGATTTCTGCATTGGGGGATCAATATCGTCCGGCCATTGCTGTGAGTGAAGATGCACATTATGGCGTTTGTCGGGCTGCGGGGATTATGGGAATCGGAGAAAATCAAATTATCCGTTTACCAATTAATCAGAAAAAACAAATTTGTATAGACCAGGTAGGTCCTACCCTAGAAGCAGCAGAGAAACGGGGGCTAAAGATTTTCTGTTTGGTGGCTTCAGCAGGAACTACTTCCGTAGGTGCTTTTGATTCAATTGATCAATTAGCACAAATTACCAAAGAGAAAAATATCTGGCTTCATATTGACGGCGCTCATGGTGCTAGTTTGCTGGTTTCTGACCAGTTGCGTCACAAATTAAAAGGAATTGAAAAGGCAGATTCCTTTGTCTTGGACGCTCACAAAATGATGTTTTTACCTGGGGTGTGTACCCTTCTTTTCTATAAGAATAAGGAAAAGAGCTATGGCGCATTTCGTCAGAACGCTAGTTATGTCTTTGAAAAAGTTCCTGATATCTATACTCAATTCGATAGTGCAGAACAGAATTTTGAATGCACTAAAAGACCGCTAATCATGAACTTGTGGGTATTATGGGCGCTTTATGGAAAGGAAATATTTGCTGATAAGATTGAGTATTTGTGTCAGTTGACTCAGGAAGCCTATCAAATACTCAAACACGAGCCAGATTTCCAGACCATTCATCAACCGGAGGTGAATATCCTTTGTTTCCGATATGTACCCTCCAATGTGAGCGATAATCTCTTGTCTGATTTTCAGTTAGCAATTAGAAATAGAATTAGGGAAGGAGGGAAATTCTTCATCTCCAAGGTAGAAATTGATGGAATTAACTCTTTGCGTGTCGTTTTCATGAATCACAGAATTAATACTCATCACTTTCATGAGTTACTAGATGAAATTAGAAAAATTGGACTGGAATTAATTAGCGGAACTTAGTTAAAAGGCGACTATTTTAAAAAGCTACAAATTTTTAGTTTCAATAATTAGGCTGAAATCAGCCAAAAAGCTGCTTTTATATTCTTTTATGAGCAGGGGAACAAAAAGTGTTAGAATATCAAGAGAGGGGAATGATCATGAATACTGAAACTCAGAAAGTATCTACTTCTAGTGAAGAATTAATTGATAAATTAATTCCACTTGATGAATTAGAACCAAAATCAGTTGATCAAGTAGTTAAACTGCCTTCATTTTTTGAGAAAATCAAAAAATGTGAAAGTTTATTAGAGACGGAATATAGTGGACTTGAAGAGACAATTCAAAATGCTTTAGTATTGCGGCGTTTACAGCAAATGACAAATACTCTCATGCTCAATCCTATTTGGAAAGATATGATTGAGAGGTCAGGCTTAAAAAAAGCTCCCCGCAATTTTGAAGAATGGCAACAATTACCGATTTCTGATAAGACCACCATGGGTGAGTTGTTCTCATGGTCAAGACCAGGTTTAGTTGTTCCTTTAAGTTATGGCGGTTTTGAAATTGTTGCCAGTGGTGGAACTACAACTGGTTTACCAGTGGAAATGGTTTACTCATTGCGAGAATTACAAGATACTTACAAGATTGCTGGTAAATTCATCGGCGAACATATGTTAGCTGATTACCTAGCAGGGGATGATCCTAAGTGGGTTGCTACCACCTTAGCGGATTTTCAAATGTGGAGTAGCGGGACAATGGTTGGGGGTGTTTTACAGAATATACCCGGAATTAACTATCTTGGTGCAGGTCCGGTGATGAGGGAAGTTTATCACCACATTATGTCTTATCCCGGTCCAAAGGCAATTATGGCAATTTCCGCAGGTATAGCAATCCTGAGTGACCTTGGTATTGGTTTACATGAAGAAGCTAGGAAAAGTTTCCGTGTAGCAATGTATGGTAGTGGAGTATTACCATATCGCAAACAACTTGAGTTAAAAGAGCTTTATCCTAATCTGGAAATTTTGAGTTACTTTGCTACAGTTCAAAATGAAGCTATTGGCTTACAGTTGCGCCATGAAGTTCCTTATTTGGCTACCGTTCCCGGGTTACATTTGGTTGAGATTGTGGATAGTGAGGGGCGTTGGGTTAAAGTCGGAGAGGAGGGTGAATTGGTTGTGACGCGACTTCATGGCCATGAAGCACCATTTCTGAGGTTTAAATCGGGGGATAAGGTGATACGTCGTCCCAATATAGATAAACCAGAATTAAAAACCCAACAATTTGAGTTTTTAGGTCGCAGTGGAGATATTATTCACATTAACGACACACAATATTCTGCTCCCCAAGTTTACGCTTCTCTCTGTCATGAATTGAAGGCAGCTGGTATTTTTGACTTGGAAGCACTAGCTCATGAAATGCAGTTTGTTAACCATCGCACAACGAAGACCTTGCAGTTAATCGCTGCGGTAGATGATATCAAAACCTTGTTTATCAGAATGGATAATATGCTGGGAATTGAAGGAATCAGGCGTTTATTTATTCAATCTTTAATGCACTCTTTATCTATTTTTAATATAGGAGAAGCTAATGTATATTACACTGAAAAGAGTGGGTATAAGTTTGAAATAAAACTTGTGAAAAAGTGGTCGGAAGAGATTTATAGGACTCCAGTAGGTAAAGTACCTTTAATCAGAGATATTTTCTAAAGTCAGCTATATCCTGATGTGACTCAGGATATGGATAATAAGGTAGGGAATGTCATGCCCGAACCCTAGATTAATTATTCTAGTAGGCTTGTAAATGGCAAATCCTTAACTTTTTCAGGTTAGCTTTGTTCAACAAGAATCCTCTCACTTGAGGGGGGTGTCAACGACTGTTTTTTTTCAAGTAAAATAACGAGGAAAATTATGGAGTCAAAGATCAGCATATTTTGTGTTGTTGATGTCATTGAATCACTTTCGGGTGGAACGCTGTTAAATGGTAATCTTTGCATGATGGACAATAGCCCTCTGGGTAGTCTCAATCAGGGAACAACCAATTTAGTCACCTTGTGCCACCCAGGACAAATTATCCAGTGGACAATTTTAGCTCTTGATTTGCAGACACCAGTAGCTATCAGAAAGATTACCTTTCTTAACCAAGATGGTACTAGTGTTGAACCGCTTCCAGATGACCCTACAAAACTGGAAAGCGATAAGCTGCATTTGAATGTTTGGTCTGGCATTGTCCCATACTATCTTGTACCTGGCGTAGATTATCGCTATAGATTTGAGTTGCAAATGTATGAAGGCAAGAACTGTCTGATGTATGTAGATACTCCTGCTTTGAAGTGCATTTAACCTCAGCTTGATAAAAAACAACAAAAACCCCTGTAAAGATAGGACTTTATGGACGGTTGAAACTAAGCGTTGAAGAGTGAAAACAAACTTAAACTCAGAGAAAAAGGAATCTTTATGAGCCAACATTTGGGAATAATATTGTTGATTGATGTGGCAGCGGCCATAGAAGCCAACACTTTGGAAGGTAATACTTACCTGTTCGACAACATGAAATTGCAGGGGTCTGAAGGTTTAGGCACTGGCAAATTAATTTCTGCAATTAATGGCACTAGTTACTGTGATGGTTCTCAAGCTAATGAGCAGGTTTTGAACTGGCTGCCCTATGGAGTTGGTTCTTTGCCCCCTACCTTGCCCAAGAGCTTTCTATCAGACAAGTCGAAAAATAGCGATCTCAAGGCACTTGAAGAGATACAAGCCCTTGCAGATAGACTGACCGGTGCTAGTGCTGACGAATCTCAAAATATCTCTGATGTCGTCGAGGAACTACAAAGGATCTCGAAAGCTGTCGGTGTCAAGACTCAAGTTCAGAGTAGAAATAGTGATGTTAGTCAGGACATTGGCCATCTTGGGCAAAAAATTATGGATGTCACAGGAAACCTTGTGACTGAGGTGGATGGGAAAATTCCCGAAATCAATTCTCTCAATCCCATCATTACAAACATCACCGGCGAAGCAGTTGATAAAAATATCATTTATCCTGCTGCCTATGGCTCTCCTGATATGGTGACAGATGGCTGGTACTGGGCTGCATCTGTGGATACATCTAGACCAGGAACCTATGCTTACACAATGCATATACAGTTGTACAAACTATCTCGTGAGAATCAAGCATGGGCTTGGGTACCAGTAGATTTTACCCATGATGCTTATATCAAGATTTCTAATGATCCCAAGAAAAATGGGTTTACAAATGCAGGTATTGGATACCTACCAATCCCTAAAGCCTAGTCAAATGCTTGATTTTCAAACGCAATTTCAAAAAATGGAAGACAGATTATGGCAAAAACAATAACGATCGCCAGTGTAATAGATGTTGTGGGAGCATTGGCAACTGATTCCTTGAGCGGACAAGTCTATTTTACAGACACCGAAAAAGCGTCTGGTTCTACAGGCCATGGTACAGAAAGTTTAAAAACCATCGTGTCAGCAGGAGATGTATTGGTTTGGACAGTGACATTCTTAGAATGTGAAGCCTATGCTGCCATTGATGAAATCATCATTGACAAGAAATACTGTGAACCAGAAAAGAAGGTTTATGAAGGTACTGATGTCTCCTACTGGTCTGGTACGGTGAAAGAGAATGTGCAATTAGTTCCCTACACCATCAAATTTAACGTGGGAACTCGGGCAGAATCTATAGCCACCGCTTCCCCTCTCTATCTTGTGGGTCAAGATGCCTAAACTGCCAAGAATCACAATTTAACTAAGCAAGAGGAAAACCATGTCAGATAAGTCTACTTTCAAGAAGCAAAATCCTGGACAGCTAAATTCAGTGCAACTGAATATAGTCACTGTCATAGACGTTCATAAAGCTGTGAGAACGGGAAGCCTAAAAAACACCCTGTACATGATGGACAACAGCGTCGGGGGGCAAGGACAGGGAACAGATCATTTACAAACTGTCTGTAAACCAGGGCAGGTTCTGAATTGGATTATCTATCCTATGGATATGGAAAAGAAACCAGATGGAACATGGCCACCTATGCCAAAAATTAATAACATTGTTTTCCTAGACAGTCAACAAGAAGGCGACGCTGAGGAATTTTCTGAAACCAAAATCTGCACTGAGTTGAAGGTTTATGGAGGTCCAGATATGATGCGTCATCGTTATTGCCCAGTTTATTATTATTGGGCAGGAGCGGTATTAAGCACTTTAAAGCCTGGTGTTTATAATTACAGATTTGTCCTTGAACTGGAGCAGGAAGGCAAAAAGGAGAAATTGTATTTGCATACTCAGGAAAAGCCCTCTTTGAAAGTAATTGATCTGTCCGCAGGACAATACTAATCTCTGCTACTAGTATTTCTGGTTTGTCAGTCATATCAAATGACATAATCAGAGACAGATGTAATGATTAAATGAGCTAAATTACATCTGATTGTACATAGGTTGTGGGCAAATATGCCCACAATATAAAACTTAAATTGCTAAATATTTGGGTTTTTCAAGCCTTGCTATTTAGCCTTAATGATTTGTGTTGTAAATACTGAAATTATTGATAATCTATAAATGGTAAAAAAATGGTAAAATTCCGCATTATTGAATCACAGGACTTTGAACAAACTGTTGATTTATGCTCTAATTTATTTGTGAATAATGAACCGATAACTAAAAGTTTGCAGATAAATTATCAAGAATTTCGACAATTAGCTGAAGCTTATTTGAGGAAAGCAATTGTGGATAGACTTTCTATTGTTGCGACGGAAGATAATGGAATTATTGTTGGTTTTGTTATATCAGAACATTTGATGACTATTCCCCCTTATATTCAGGAAATCAGTCATAAATTTGCAGCAATTCAGAAGTTGTCACAGGAGTTAAAATATAGTTATTTTGATAAATATCAATATTATTACTGGGAATTATTTCAAACTTTACATATTTTTTTATTAGGGGTTAAAGATGAATACAAAAATCAAAAAATTGCTACGAATTTAATCAGGGAGAATTTAAGGTTAGCCAAACTGAACTATTTTTCTGTGGCTATTTCTGAACTCACTGGAATTGCATCTCAAAATCTATTTCGGAAAATAGGCTTTCAAGAACAAGTAACACTCAGCTATGACTCCTATATCTTTAAAGGTGAGAAAATATTTTCATCTATTAAAGAATCTACAAGTTGTAAGTTAATGTCATATAGAATTTAGCTGGGTTAAGGTGAGGACATCTGGTAAAAATAAAATCTGGGATCATATCATCAGCCGATGGAAACGAAGATAGATAATTGATAAGTTCTGTGTTAAAAGAGAGTTATCGTCAAATTTTAAGGAGATAATGACGTGAAAACAGCACTAGTTCTAGTTGACATTGAAAATGATTATTTTCCCGGTGGTAAATGGGAACTTGTCGGCATGGATATAGCAGCTTTTAATGCTGGAAGGCTTCTGAATGCCTTTCGTGAGAGAAAGCAATTAATTTTTCATATTCAACATATTGCCAAGAATCCTGACGCACCATTTTTTGTTGTTGACACCTATGGCGCTGAGATTCATGAATCTGTGAAACCCCAGGAAAACGAAAAGCTTATTATCAAGGAGTTCCCGAACGGTTTTCGTCAGACTACTCTTCTTGATGATTTACGTAATGCTGGGGTGGAAAGATTAGTGATTTGTGGGGCTATGAGTAATATCTGTATAGATGCGACAACTCGTGCTGCAAATGATTTAGGTTTCGACTGTATTGTTGCTCACGATGCTTGTGCAGCTAGAAATCTTGAATTCTATGGTCATATTACACCTGCTTTAGAAGTTCACTGTGCTTTTATGTCAGCCCTTGGCTTTGCCTATGCTCAGGTTGTCTCAACTAACGAAGCGATAGCCATTTCAGCTTTGACCTAAGTTTTAATCAGCATTTTTGGACCTTTCTTTTCCTGAATTAGCGATAGCATTCAATTAATGCAGACATCGCTATTAAGCTGTAACGCATTTAATTTGTACAGCAACACTTCATGGCGAGAATGATGCCCGCATCACAAAATTCAGCAATACTAGGATTGTACAATTTGGCTGCGTAACAGCTTACCTACAACTTTTTCAGCAGCCCCTATTCTAGAAAGTTGTGAAGTGCTTGGCGATTTAATTTAATCTTTTCTGCTAATAATTCCCAGTTTTCCCCCTCAATTATATGAATAAATTCGTCTAAATTTTCCCGGTATTGATATAATGAATTTAATAATGCTTGGCGGTTATATTGCGCCATCATGACCCCTAATTCGGGATTTCCACCCCCCACCCTACTCGTATCCCGAAACCCTGAACTAGCGAAATTTTGGGCTAATTCGGCAATTTCTAGATCTGTTTCACTTAAACAAGCTGCTATCAAGGAGGCACTTACTATCACGGGTAAATGGGAAATCCAACTCACAGCCTGATCATGTTGTTCTGGTTGACAATGGTAGATAACCGAACCAAGCGATCGCACAATTTCTTCTACAATTGACACAACATGACTAGCTGTAGTCTCTATGGGTGTTAATACATAAGGACGATTGACAAATAAATTCCGCTGTGCTGATTCTATACCTGAATCTGTCTTTCCCGCCATAGGATGACCACCAATAAAATTCTCCCACAAAGGGGAAATTGCCTTTACTATAGGTGTTTTTACTGAACCAACATCAGTTATAATAGTAGTCTTAGGTAAATGACCAATTAACTCTTTAATTTGGGGAACTATTAATCCTATAGGGGTGCAAATAAATACAACTTCGGCTGATGCTAATAGGCTTAAATCCAAAGAAGCTTGATCCACACTACCGATTTCAACAGCCCTGACACAAGTTGATTCACGACGACTCACACCTAAAACATGGTGTCCTTGAGAACGTAAATCGAAACCCAAACAACCACCTATCAATCCTAAACCTAAAATACCAATTTTCATTGTCACCTGTAAATATGTAAATATGTATAATTTAATTTATACTTTCAATACTTGACTCCAATTCCCAAAGTTAACAATATTTAAACAACATTCATTAATGATAATGATCATATATCTATTCCATCAGAATATCTTATGCTTAATGTGAATGCGACTGTGGATTATAGCACAGAATTTTCATATATTAGTTATTTGGTAGAAAAGAAATAATTTTGAACTTTTACAAAATCTACTAATCTACTCAAATTAGCAGGAGACAAAGAATGCGTGATACATTTAATCGGATGATAGGTAAAACTAGATATGTTGTCTGTCGTTTATTTTTGCATTTAGGGGGATCTGACGTAGCACCAATTTTAGGCGTTTTGAATCGGGCTGCAAGGGAAGCAATTGACGCTGATGGTGATATAGAAGTTTTAGGAGAAGAATTGGCGCAACTTTGCCAAACCCTGCTACAATATGATGAATATTGGCTGTCTGCTGCTAATGAAGGTGATGTATTTTGGAACGAAGGGGACGCAGGAGATTACGTCAATGAACTATTCACAGACTCAGCCCAAAGATATGGTGCTAATCTTGATTTTAGTTCTACTTCCTCAAACCAGCCCTTATCACTTCCCGCAACCCGTAACGTCATTGTTATGATTATAGTCGCCACAGAGGGAGAAATTCCAGAGTTAGAAACAGACTTAGCTAATATTCCCGCCTTTAAAGCTGCTTTAAAGGCTTTAATTAATTTACACTACAAACATAAACTCCGCGCTATCCAGGTGCATTTTTCACCCGCTCAGTTAGGAGATGATCTTTCTAGTGATCAGCTATTGGAATATTACCCCGAATTGATCCCATTGTAAATTATTTCAGGACTTAGGGAAAAGATCAGGAAAGTGGGGATAATTGATGAATTACCCCTACAAAAGAATAATTCGTCAATCACAAGAAAATCGCAAAAAAGGCACGCAAGCCACTTAGCTTTAGACAGTGGAGGAAGTGCCAACGGCGAATTTATTCGCCGTGACAGTTAACCGTAATGCGGATCTTCGATATATCTTTTGACAAGTGAATCATACCTCAGTTATACTTTTTAAATCAACAAACATTGAAGGTCGAACAATGTACGGATGTCAGCAAGTTCTCGTTAAATCTGATAAATCAACAATAGCAATTTTAGAATACGTCTGTACACAAGCTAAAAGGCTGATAAATTGCGGTGTTTACTATTCCAGACAGATGTATTTTAAAACTGGTTGTATTCCTAATAGAGCAGATTTGCACAAGCAACTAGGAACTTATCAGAAAAACATTCATTACCAGGCATTGTATTCTGATACTTCCCAACAAATATTGGCCAGTGTATCTGAATCTTTCAAGTCGTACATTGGGTTAATTAAAACTGCGAATAAAGGTGAAGTTTCCCAGAAACCAAAATTACCTAATTACTGTAAAAGCGTGATGACCGTGGCTACTTTTACTAGCAGGTCATTAAAGTTAATTGATGGGATGATTAGATTTCCTTTGGGAACAAAAGTTAAAGCATGGTTTAACATGGATTGTTTTTATCTGCCAATGCCATCCAATCTTGACTTTAAATCAATCAGAGAAGTACACATTCTGCCTAGAAATAGACAATTTTATGCGGAATTTGTCTATCAAGTAAATGAAGTAAGGTCTGATGTTGACAAGAAAAATGTTTTAGGGATTGACCATGGGCTAAACAACTGGTTAACCTGTGTTTCTAGTCTAGGAACATCATTTATTGTTGATGGACTTCATTTAAAAAGTTTAAATCAGTGGTACAACAAATCGGTAGCTAAACTTAAAAGCGATAAACCGCAGGGATTTTGGACTAATAGATTAACTGCTATTACCGAAAAAAGAAACCGACAAATGCGTAATGCAGTAAATAAAGCCGCAAGGATAGTCGTTAACCACTGCATTGACAACAAAATTGGTACTATTGTTTTTGGATGGAATAAAGGACAGAAAGATGGTATTGACTTAGGAGCTAAAAATAATCAGAAGTTTGTCCAAATTCCCACAGCAAAATTAAAAGACCGTATTGCTCAACTATGTAAACAATACGGAATAGATTTTATGGAAACAGAAGAATCATATACTTCCCAATCATCGTTTCTCGGCGGTGATGATATGCCTAAATTCGGTGAAAAACCCGAGGGGTGGAAAGCGAGTGGGAAACGAGTTAGTCGTGGGGTGTATAAAACTTCTGATGGATTCAAAATTAATGCAGATGCTAATGGTGCTGCTAATATCTTGAGAAAAGTAATGGTGATGCTAGGAATTGATCTTAGCGGAATCAGTAGAGGTTGTTTAAGTCAGCCTAAGAAAGTTCGTTTGTGGACTCTTCAGAAATCCCCGGTTTAGAAAACCGGGGAAGCTTAAATCTTACTTAAGTCTTATATTTGTTAACCTGTAATTAGTATCCGCACAAAACATGAATACCGTGATTATGACTATGCTGCGTAAATTTACAGTTGTTTGTTTAGCCCTAACTTTATGCTTAACAACTGTAGCCTGTGGAGGTGAAAACCAAGCTAATTCTGCAAAACCGGGTATTAGCCAAACTGCTACCCCCACCAAGTTAAATGATGGACAGTATCAAGTACAACAAGGCACATATAACGATGCCAATGGTGAGTATACTCTGTTTTTACTCAACAACAACCCCCCAAGCTTTGCTACAGAAAAGCTACAAATGGCCAGATTAACTGAGGAAGAAATCAAAGCCGGTAAGAAAACTTACTTAAAAGTAGAAAATGGTCAGCCAGCTTTATATCTGACAGAAGACTTTAAACTTGAGTACGTCCATAATGTCACAGAGACAAAAACCAATCCCCAAACCGGACAAAAGGAAACCGTCATTGTTCGTCAAGAATCTAACTTTTGGACACCTTTTGCTGCGTCTTTAGCTGGTAACGTCGCTGGTCAAGCTATTGGTAGTATGTTGTTTAGACCTCAATACTATGTTCCCCCCGTTTATCAGCCCGGTGGGGTCATGACCGGTTATGGTGGTTATGGTTCTAGTTATGATTCAGCAGTTGCTAATTATCGTTCTCGCTACAATGAACCACCCGCAGCAGTAAGAAATCGTACTACTTTCCGCACCACAGGAAACATCAGAAACTCCTCTTCAGGACGCGCTACAACCAATAATAACCCAACCGGAAGAGCCTCCGGTTCTGGTTTTGGTGGTAGCAACCTCAGACCTTCTGGTAATTCTAGCTCTACCCAACGCAATTCTGGTAGTAGTTTTGGTAGTGGAGGTCGTTCTTCTAGTCGTCGTTCTTCCGGTTTTGGTAGCAGAAGAAGATAGGAAATTAAAGTAGGTTGGGTTGAGGAACGAAACCCAACATGATCAATACTTGACAACAGCCCAATATCAATCCAATATCAATCTTTTACTAACCTAGAACTTGCGTTACGCTGTCGCTCAACCCAACCTACTATATTTGTGATCAATTTTTGTATGGATGTTGCATGAAACATCTCTACTTTCAATTTTATTCATAAATAATCATGAAAATTATTAAATTTAAACTAGGATTTAAGGAAAGGAAGTTATTAGAAACTCAGCAAGAATACAAAAATCTACAAAATATCAATCTGATATTGACAATAAAAAACAGCAGGGTTTGACTACTCAAGAAAATTATCTGATTGACATACTCACCTGCCTGAAGGCGAGGTGATTCTTGACGCTTCACTGACTGATGCTACCGAGGTAGTCTTACTCTGTCTCAGCGCCCGTTTAGAGCCGTGGCAATGACCTATCCCGGCTTTATTTATATTTTTAGCAGCATTTTCATCTCGGTCGTGTTCAGTGCCGCAATTTAAACACTTAACCGACCGAATTTTTAAATCAAGTTTGCCCCATTTGTATCCACATTTAGAGCAAATTTGACTTGTTGCTTCCCATCTACTAATAACACGGAAATCTCTATTAAACTTTT
>NZ_BJCF01000062.1 GCF_005402965.1 Dolichospermum planctonicum | reverse complement strand
GACGTTTTTGGTGATTTACTGTTTCTCAAATGCCTTTTTTCACTTTATATGTTTGTTTTGATGCTCTCTTTAATTTTTTCTCTACGTAATTTACCTCTGTGACAGTTTGGGGTGCGGAATGTGGGATGTAATAAAGCTTCTCGGTTACGCCAAAACCACCAGAAGCTGATTCGCTGATAGTGTTTGCGATTGTGCCGGAAAAGGGAAGCAACGTTAAAGTAACGGTTTCATCCGACTCAATGAGTGTGTCTACAGTGGGGTCAATGGTTAAAGTGGCTGTACTTGCACCCGCAGCAAAGGTAATGGTTTTACCTGTTCCCGGTGTTGCTCCTGTATAATCGCTACTATCTGCTGTACCAGTGATACTATAGTTGACGGTTAAGGCACTGGTGGTAATTCCAGTTCTAGTGAAGGTGTAAACTAGGTTGGTTGTACCATCTTCAAAGACGCTACTTGGTGATAATTCCAGGGTAATGTTAGGAAAAGTCATATTTCACTCCATTCAAATTTACAAATCGCTGTTGAAATTAGCCAAATACTATCCCAAGACATCCTATATGATTATTTATCCTATAGGATTCTAAAACTACAAATCCAAAGAGTCTATTGACAAAGCAGACCCGCCTTTACAAGTATTACTTCCAAAGACACCTGTTGCTTGTTTAATTGTTCATGATGATAATCTTTACTAAAATAATTGTCACATAATTGATTTGAATTTGTCAACCCCAAATCCAAATTTTTTTTACTCAAGGCGGTATTGAAAAGCTGCCAGAAACTATTTAGTCCCTGGACATTCCCAAACTCCGGTTGGGAACGAGTTAATGATAATCAGCCAGAGCCAGGGCGGGCAGGATGCCCACAAAAGTTTAAATTTTAGGTAATTCCACGTAAAATATTTAACAACTTATTTTGTCAGTAATTTTGGGCGTTCTTGGGAGTATTTGCTGACTGTAATTTCAAATAATTTTCAATTTTTTTCGCATTTTATCAGTTAAGAGTATTGACTGGAGGCTGGGAATTTGCTATACTCAATACTGATAAGGAAGAACTATCTCGCCATAAAATCACCGAAAATACCATCTTCAGAAATTCTTACCCCTATTAATAATAAAACTCTTGTGGGGTGGGCATCCTGCCCGCCTATCTCTACCTTACCCAGATCATATATACCGTAATTTCAAATAATTTTCAATTTTTTTCGCATTTTATGAGTTAAGAGTATTGACTTGCGGCTGGGAATTTGCTATACTAAATCCTGATAAGGAAGAACTATCTCGCCATAAAATCACCGAAAATACCATCTTCACAAATTCTTATCCCTATTAATAAAACTCTTGTGGGGTGGGCATCCTGCCCGCCTATCTCTACCTTACCCAGATCATATATACTGTAAGTTCAAATAATTTTCAATTTTTTTCGCATTTTATGAGTTAAGGGTATTGACTTGCGGCTGGGAATTTGCTATAGTCAATCCTGATAAGGAAGAACTATCTCGCCATAAAATCACCGAAAATACCATCTTCACAAATTCTTATCCCTATTAATAATAAAACTCCTGTGGGGTGGGCATCCTGCCCGCCTATCTCTACCTTACCCAGATCATATATACTGTAAGTTCAAATAATTTTCAATATTTTTCGCATTTTATGAGTTAAGAGTATTGACTGGCGGCTGGGAATTTGCTATACTAAATCCTGATAAGGAAGAACTATCTCGCCATAAAAATATCCTAAACCCCAATTCCCCGTCCCTCTTCTCGCCATAATTGATTTAACCTAGTAGCGGGCATAGTTAAATACAGAACATCACCAGGGGCCAAAATAGTTTCCAATAAATCCCAGCCTTGGACAGTTTCGTGATTGATTTCCACATATAAAGGCACAAAATCCGCAGACTTAGCCACATCCTTCACCCACTCATCACAAAAAGGGTGTATAGGTGTAATCACAGTCGCAAAAGCTACCCATAAACTATCGGCGATCATGCCATTACCAATAATCCTACCACCAAGAGCCGCAGCAGCAAAAGCAGGAGCGGCTAATTCAGCGGGACTGAGTACAGCTTCAAAGTCAAATACCTGTTGCGCTATACCTGCGAAATCAGGATCAGCATAGTTGACAATTACAGGAATATTTGGCGCTAAAGCCTTAGCTTTGAGAGCAATTTCCAAATTCGTGGCATCATCACTAGTAACGGCTAAGACTGAGGTAGCAGTATCTATGTTACTCCTTTGTAAAGTAGCACGGAAACTAGCATCAGCCAGGATGACAGGAATACTCATGTCTCTTGCAGTAGTTACAAATCTGTTATTAGCGTCTGTTTCAATTACTACTACTTCATGGCCACTCAGATGGAGTTGTTGAACAATTTTAATACCAATACCACTTAAACCACAAACAATATAATGATGACGTTCAGGAATTCTGGCCGCATCTAAAAATTGCTTTAAACGACTACCCAGAATAAAATCTGTTAGCATAGCATACCAAATCCCAATCACCGCTGCCCCAATGAGCATAATCACAACGGTAAATAATTTAATACTATCCGGTGCATTTTCTACTACTTTATCATTGCCACCGGCTCCCGTAATCATGCCCACAGCAAAATATAGGGCATCTATAAAGGAGATACTATGTTTAGTGGAAATATAAGTAAATGTAGATAGTAGAATAATTACTAGTAGTGCAATGGCCATACCAGTAACAGATTGGGCGTGCTTCTGAAATTCCCTGATATTGGCAAATATTTTGACCAGTTTTCTGATTAGTGATTTACGCGGTTGACGAATGCGCGGTTGTGTGCCGATAATTAAGCGATCGCCTACTCTTAATTGTTGTTCTGATAAAACCGCAGAAACTAAATTCATTTTTCCCTGCACAGGTACATAATAAATTAGCATCCGCGTAGGATCTTCCCATAAATCACTGAGTTTTTTACTTTTCCAAGGATGATTTTCGTGAATATATTCCTCCTGAATTGGCCAAGTTTGCTGGAGTAATTTAATTTGTCCAATAGCTTTATTTCCCAAAGCTGCAAAAGTAAATACTGGTGCTGCTAAACCAACAACACTCATACTTAAATGGTTTGACAAGGTTTGATCCAAACGCTCACCTAAATTTGTATTATAAAAACGATTAATAATCCGAATTTGCGGGTTTAGAACTCGTGCTTGCATCATAATTGACAAATTTAGCGCATCCTCGGTAGTCGCAATTACTAGAGTATGTGCTTCTTTAATTCCCGCTGCTTGCAGGGTAGAAGCTGCTTGTAACTCACCAACAATCACATTAGCAGCGGTTTCTCCAGAAACGGGTTGGTGGTGAATACCGACAACGATAGCGCCCTGTTGTCTGAGTAATCGCAAAATCTTATATCCAGTACGTCCTAAGCCACAAACAATAATTCGAGGTTTCATACAACAGCAGCATAAAGCATAATATTTTATTTGTATAAAGGGCTATTACTTATTACGAAATAATTCATATAGCAGGAAATAGGGAATAGGGAATAGGTAATAGGTAACAGGTAACAGGTAACAGGTAACAGGTAACAGGTAACAGGTAACAGGTAACAGGTAACAGGAAATAGGGAATAGGTAACAGGTAACAGGAAATAGGGAATAGGAAATAGGTAATAGGTAGTAATATTGAAAGTCTTGATCTGATTAATTCTGACTTTCTTTTATTAATCTCTATTGTTGCTCAATTTGCCCGATAATAACTGTAACTGAACACACGATATTCACTTGATAGCAAATTAAAATTAAACTGCATAGAATATATTTATAGAATAATTGACCGCAGATAAACGCAGATAAATACGGATAATGATTATTCTGTGCAGTCTAACATAAAATTGGTATCAGATACTTCTATTTGAAAATTTTCTCAAGTCATAATTTTAGATTTGAGTTAATATTTCAGTTAGTAATTATATCCATCCCCGTTCATGGCAAAATTGTCATCAGCGAATATAGCATGATTATTATCATCGCTAGTTTCTTGATCAAGAACTTTAATAACTTTGTTATAAATATCTTCCGCTTCTTGGGGAGAATCACCAATACTTGTTAATCCTAATTTACCAAATTGAGAAAGACAACCCATGAGGTGAAATACCGTACCCGTCTCTGTGCCACTATCAAAATGTAGTCTATAATGGGCGATAATATCCATTAAGTCATTCGGTAATAATCCTCGATAACTGTCTTTTTGTAAATTATCTGTAGCAATATAATATTTAGGTCTTCCCTGTTGACTATAAAATAAACCATTGGATAAGTCATAACGACCATTAGTTAATAATTTTAAGGTCATAAATGGGTGAGTTGTTCCTCCTTTACGCAGGTTAATTTCAATGGCTTGAATATCCCATTCACCATGACCTTTGTCAACAGTAACAAAATCCACTGCAAATCTTTCTAAAGCCCCTTTTTCCGCCAATTTTTTGCCAACTTTTAAGCCTAATTCCTGTAATTCACAGCGATAATTTTCATCCGCAGGAAAGCGACAACCTATATAAATTTGTCCGTCTGGTCCTCCTAATATTTGGTCATGGGTAGACAGAATTTCCACCTCTCCAGTGGGTGTAATTCTACCTTGTACACTGGGAGAATCCTTGACTTCTCCTTCTATAAAAGCTTCGACTATTGCACCTAATTCGGGAATACGTTGGGAAAAATTTTCCCAGGTTTCTTGTGAGGATTGAAAACGTAAATTTAGGAAGCGATCGCTAATTGCTGCTACTCTTTGATTATGATCAGCTTTCCCCGGTGCAAAATTCATTATTGGTCTTAAATCTAAAAGTGCATTTCCTTCTCCTGAAAACCCTTCATTTAACTTAATTACCATTCTTTGTAATGTCGGTTGACGTTCCCACAAATCAGCCCCAGCATTAGCTAAATCTTCGCAATTTTTCACTAATTCACTACCATCTGGAAGAGGTACACCACTTTCTTGAAAAATCTGTCTACTCCCGCTTTTAGTTCCCCAAATTTGCAAATCCGGTGCAGCAGCATATAAAGGTACACCCAATTTTAGAGATAATTCCGATTCCCAAAATGTGGAATTATAACATACCATAAAAGCTTTATCTAACCGCAAAGCTTTGTGAATTCTTTCCAATAACCGGGGACGTTCTAATATTTTTTGACTTAGGGGTTTTAAAGAAGCATCATAAGTCGAAAGTAGTAATAAACGATGACGAGCGTGAGAAAAAGGAATACCAGGAAGTAATTGCAGATAATAATCAATAATGCTGGGATGCAGTGGCATTGATGTTACATAAATTAACCTAGTCCGGGGATTTCTTAACCGCATTAATGAGAAAAGCAATCTTTCCTCATAATGTTCACAGCCTTCTACCTTGAGTAATTCCCGTTGATCTATACTTAAAGAAGGAATAATTAAAATATCCGCTTCGCTATTGTCGAATAACTCGCTAGTTTTCCAGCGATCGCGTAATGTTAATTGTAAGTTACGAAATTTATCAATATTATCAATATTTAGTGTCACCATATCCCCGTCCCAATATTATCACCGATTTATATCTAATAATATACCCTAAGATAGAGCATCAATAGCGATCGTTAATGTATCTTTTTGTAACTTTATTAAAGATAAATTCTCAATAAAATAAATTACAAATACAAATAAATTAAGAGATAAAAATCTCCTCTTCCTCCACCTCTGTGTTCTCTGTGCCTGGAGTGGTTAGTGAAAAAAATACCAGCTTCCACATAAAAATTTGTAACTTAAACGTAATTACTCAAAACTTCAAACCAGAGAGAGATAAATAAATAGTTAATAACTAATATAATCTACAAACAAGAATAGATAAATAACAAAAAATCCAATTATGGTATCTTCACAACCATTACATGATATAGAATTAGTAAATTGTGCCAGAGCAAATGCTACCCAGGGCATAGAAACCGCTGCTTATCAGTGTGGTTATGGGGATAATATTAATACATTTGCTCAAGAATTACGCCAAGCTTGTGAAAAAATGAATTTACAAGTCAAAGAACTCAAAGAACTGATTACCGATCAGGATATAATCTTAAAAATGGGTTCTGGAGAAATTATTGCCCCTCAGACAGCATCAGAATTTTAACACTTTGCTCCTGTGCCGAATTTCATAACATAAAGATTGTATTTTGTCAAGTTTTTGGACTCTAAATTGTAGTGAGAACTTTAGTCCTCTCCTCCAGACGCTACATCAACAAAATAAGGGCTAAAGCCCTGGCTACCAACAAAAAATTAATCATAAATTATAATTTTTTGTGACAATTAATTATATAATATAATTCTTTAGTGTGTCGTGTCACCACAACGCGGTTTGATCAGAAAAAAATAAACAAAAATAAACTTACTTAACTTATTTATTGATTTTATCCTCAAAAACGGTAAAATATGGTAAAATATATAAAAAACAAAAAACAGACTTGTTCTAGTACACAAAGGCTGTCGTCAACCAAACATTAAAAATTTGACAAAAGCTTGTGTAATCTGCTTTATTTAAGTTTTAATTTTTAATTTTTAATTCCGCACTGCGGTACTAGCTTCGGTCTCAATAGCAAAGGTTTAGAGATGTTGACTTCATCGGAAACTCCTATAATTGCAGCCATTGTGCTGATAGCGTCCGGCATTTTAGGCTGGGGCTTTTATCGTGCCAGACCCTTTGGTAAACTGGGAATCTTGGCCTGGTTACAATCTGTCGTTTTAATGACTCCCTGGCTTTTGTTCTTTGGATTATTTGCTCTGGGTATTTATGTTAACATTGTCGGGATCTTGTTCTCAGTGATAGTTTCCGCTGGATTGTATATTTTCCTGGGCAGAAAGTTACGCCAAGCAGGTCAAGATGCTATTCTCAAGCAACGAGCCACAGAGCGCCTCGCTGCTCAAAGTTCATCAGTAGCCGATAAAAATATCCCAGCCGTGGTAGAATTACAGTCAGAACCGACTCCCATACCTGAAGCTGATTTAAGCTTAATTCGCGGTATTTTCGGCATTGATACATTTTTCGCTACGGAAACTATTCCCTACCAAGAAGGAGTAGTTTTTAAAGGTAATTTGCGCGGCGAACCAGAGGCTGTTCACAACCGCTTAACGAAGAGTTTGCAAGAACGGTTAAATGATAAATATCGACTGTTTTTGGTAGAAAATACTGACGGTAAACCAGTAATTATTGTTCTCCCTAGCCGCACTGACCCCCAACGGACTCAATTAGGACAAAAAGCCTTTGCGGTGATTTTGTTGATAGCAACTATGGCTACAAGTCTAGAAGTGGGAGGTATATTACAGAATTTTGATTTACTCAGTAACCCCGAACGTTTTGCAGAAGCTTTACCTATTGCTTTGGGCTTATTTGTCATTCTCATATCTCATGAAGTCGGACATTGGTTGTTAGCACGTCGTCACCAAGTACGGTTAAGTTGGCCGTTCTTTTTACCAGCGGTGCAGGTTGGCTCTTTTGGGGCAATTACTAGGTTTGAGTCCCTTGTCCCTAACCGGAATGCTTTGTTTGATATTGCTTTGGCAGGACCTGCTTTCGGTGGCATTACTTCCCTGTTATTATTGGTGGTAGGGTTGCTACTTTCCCACCCCGGCAGTTTATTCCAATTACCAAATCAGTTTTTTCAAGGTTCTATTTTAGTCGGTAGTTTAGCGCGGGTTGTCCTCGGTTCGGCTTTACATTCCCCTGTAGTCAATATTCATCCTTTGGTAATTATTGGTTGGCTAGGATTAGTCATTACTGCGTTAAATTTAATGCCCGCTGGACAATTGGACGGGGGGAGGATTGTACAAGCCATTTATGGGCGCAAAACCGCAGGGAGAACCACTTTTGCGACCATAGTTTTACTCGCTATCGTATCCCTGGGTAATCCCTTGGCTATGTATTGGGCAATTCTGATTTTGTTTTTACAACGCGATTTAGAACGTCCTAGTCTCAATGAAATTACTGAACCAGATGATGCTAGAGCAGCTTTATGTCTTTTGGCTCTGTTTCTAATGATTGCTACTCTTTTACCCTTGACCCCCGCTTTGGCTGGACGTTTGGGTATTGGTACGTAGGAATAAAGCAGAGCCTCTTAATAGCATTCCCAGTCTCCGACTGGGAACGAGATATTTAACGAGATATTTTCTTTACCAAGTTACTACGGTTGCCAATTTGCTAGTAAGTTGGGATAATTTGCTGGTGTGGGGAATATTTTTCGCCATGTTTGTTGACGTTGTTGGGGTTTTTCTTGGCTGATATTCCATAGGGTTTCATAGAAGAAAAAGGAAACACCAGCAAATTTCCTCTCGCGCACTTTCTCAACTTGGGTTTTTATTTGTTCTATGGAAACTGAACGATTTTTTAACCCACTTAAAATCCCAATACTTACGGGAATATGACTTTGGGCTAGTTTTACTTCTGGATATTCTAATTCGCTGATAAAGATGTTTAAATCATCACGATAAATCTGTAAAACCAAGTCTTCAATTATTCCCATTCTTTCCCATTTTTGCCAATCTGCTAGGAAATATTCATAGGAAAAACGCTGGGGATTTGGTGCCACGGAAACGATACAATCTTTTTTATTGGCTTTAATTGCTGTAAATACCTGCTTCATAAATGCGGTGATTTTGTTCGCTCTCCAATTTACCCATTCTGGATTTTTGAAGTCTGTGGGGGGAAGTTTACCTTGATGTTCTTGCTGGTATAATGCTGTAGTGTAGGCATCATATCCTAGTTCTGATGGTAAACCGAAATGATCATCAAATTGAATTCCATCAAGATCATAATTTTTAACTATTTCTACTATTAAATCTTGAATAAATTTTTGCACTTCGGGACGAAAGGGATTTAACCAAACTCGGTTATGTATTCCTTCTTTGACTATTCTTGTGCCATCTTTGCGATTTGTCAACCAACCAGGACGATTTTTAGCTAAAAGTGAATCAGCAGGTGCCATAAAGCCAAATTCAAACCAGGGAATTACTGTTAAATTTTGTTTATGTCCCTGGGTGATGATTTCTTTGAGCATATCTCGCTTTTGCAGTCCGGGGGTAGGGTCAACTGCTTTACCAATGACTTTGGCTGCTACTTTGCTAGGATACAATGTATATCCCCAATTCCAGACGGCGGGATAAACGGTGTTAAAGTTGAATTGCTGTAATGTTCGTAAACTCTGTTTTAATCGTTCTCTTGCAAATAAAACATCACTATCAATATTTGTTAACCATACTCCCCTTAATTCTGTAGAATTAGGCATTTGTGCTTTTAAGGAGAATGACGGCATAATGATAGCTATCATACTCATGGCCATGATAACCGCTAAAAATCCCAGTTTTCTAGTTTGATGTTGCCATTTGAGAAATATTTTTTTCATTAATTTCAATTAATTTAATTGCAAAACTTTGCCTTCTGTGCAATTTTACATTATTCTTAGGCATAATCTCGCAAATAACTATATTCTCCTCCTTGTTGTCTTGAGTCTAATTACCAGATTTTAATACTAAAATATCCATGAAAACATCTACAGCCCCTAACTATAGCCAACCACCTACCAACTACCCCCCCTCTGTCCCTCTCTACGTTTATCGGGAGTTGACAGCGGAGTTACAAGCAATACAATCCAAATTGGATGTAGTCACAAATCACAATCAAAAACTAGCCCAAGAAAATCAACAACTGCGTCAAGAAATTACCAAAGTGATTGAGTCTTGCTTAGAACTACAAAGGTTAGTTGATGCTTCAGCACCTAGTTCTCCCGTAGCACCTCAACTGAATAAAGAAGTCAAATCTTTAACGCAACTTCAACCTCCACTCAATAATAACCATGAGGTAACATATACAAATAAGCCGAAAGTTACCGCAGCACCCCCACGTCAAGAGACTAAACCCCAAAAAAAAGCAGTCATAAAAAATACACATTCTCAAAACCATCACCAGGGGGCGGCAGTATCTGGTACGGGTATTAACGCTACGGGGTCACAAAAGGTATTTATAGAAGAGAAAAAGGTACGCTTTTCTCGTCCTACCATGTCTAATACAAAGGAATTGAGTGGCTGGAATTTATTAATCACCATTGTATTAATTATGATTACTGGTTTTGCGGCTGGGTATGTAGTTGTTCGTCCTTTATTCCAAAATCATAGTCAACAATTTCAACTTAAACATTAGAAATATAGAGACGTTCCAGGAAACGTCTCTACTAAATTTGGTTGTTTCCTATTGATTATCTATCAACAGAACCCATAATTACGTCAATACTACCGAGAATAACAACAATATCTGCTACCTTCATTCCTCGGAGTAAATGGGGAAGAATTTGTAGGTTGTTGAAATCTGCGGCGCGAATTTTCCAGCGCCAGGGGAAAACATTATTATCACCAACTAGGTAAATTCCCAATTCTCCCTTACCACTTTCGACACGGGAGTAAATTTCACCTTTAGGAACTTTAAAAGTAGGAGCAACTTTTTTAGCCACGAACTGGTAATCAAAACCATCCCATTCAGATTTTTTTCCAGCCATTAACCGTTTCGCTTCCAGGTTTTCGTAAGGTCCTCCGGGTAATCCTGCAATAGCTTGGCGAATGATTTTTACAGATTCGCGCATTTCTCGCATCCGTACCATGTAGCGTGCAAGACAATCGCCAACAGTTTCCCACTGAACATCCCAATCAAAATCATCGTAACATTCATAGTGGTCAACCTTCCGTAAATCCCATTTTACCCCAGAAGCGCGTAACATCGGACCAGAAAGCCCCCAATTAATAGCTTCTTCACGGGTAATAGTTCCCAGGCCTTCAATACGGCGGCGGAAAATGGGGTTATTGGTAACTAAGCGTTCATACTCATCAACTTTGGGGATAAAGTAATCACAAAAATCTAAACACTTATCTACCCAACCATAGGGTAAGTCAACGGCCACACCACCAACACGGAAATAGTTATGATTAACCATGCGGTAGCCTGTAGCGGCTTCCCACAGATCATAAATCATTTCCCGTTCCCGGAATTGGTAGAAAAAGGGTGTTTGGGCGCCAACGTCAGCTAAGAATGGACCAAACCATAGGAGGTGGTTAGCAATGCGGTTGAGTTCCAGCATGATCACACGGATATAGCTGGCGCGTTTGGGTACGGTAATACCCGCTAATTTTTCCGGTGCGTTGACTGTCACCGCTTCATTAAACATCCCCGCAGCGTAGTCCCAACGGCTAACGTAGGGGACATACATGATTGTAGAACGGTTTTCGGCAATTTTCTCCATCCCCCGGTGTAAATAGCCTATAACTGGTTCACAGTCAACGACATCTTCACCATCTAAGGTCATGATTAAGCGCAAAACTCCGTGCATTGATGGGTGATGAGGACCCATATTTAGCACCATCGGTTCGGTGCGGGTTTCTATTCTACTCATAGATTTTGCTGTTCTCCCGTTGTGGATGTTGTCAATTGACCCGCTAAGATTAACTTGTACTTCAATTATTATAGGGAAGCTTGATATATAGGGGATTAAGAGTTTTGACTTTTTTCATGTATCAGATGATGATTGGTATTGAGTTCTTGACAATTATATCAATATTTGGGTAGTTTTGCTGGTTTTGGACTCGTAGTAACATAGATTTAATTTATAATTACCCTAATTAGTATCTATGGCTAATTTTTTTTAGCTCACCCAGAAGCGCGAGGTGCGAAGTTGGAAAAGCAGAGTTTTTTAAGGGGTATGATTCAGTTATGAAGTATTTGCAAGTTTATTTTCAGGAAGTGAATCAAGTTTATCATGGACAAAATGCTACTGAGCATAGTTATCGTCCAGCTTTGAAGAAGTTAATGGAGTCTTTAGATTCTGGTATTCAAGCTATTAATGAACCGAAAAGAATCGCTTGTGGTGCGCCGGATTTTGTGGTCAAAAATGGTGTTTTAGATGTTGGTCATATTGAGGCTAAAGATATTGGTGTTTCTCTGAAAAAAGCGGAAAAAACTGCTCAAATGGGGCGTTATTTTCAGGCTTTGGGTAATTTGATTTTAACTGATTATTTAGAGTTTCGTTGGTATGTCCAAGGAGAGTTAAAACTATCTGCTGCTTTGGGAACTATTGATAAAAACAAAAAAATCAAAGTTGATCAGGAAGGAATGCAGGAAGTTGACCAACTTTTGCAGCAATTTTTATTAGCTAAAGTTCCCCAAATCACGACACCCAAGGATTTAGCTAAACGTATGGCTAGTTTAGCTCAATTGATGAGAGATGCTATTAAAACAGCGTTGCATGATGTGGATAAAGGGGGAACTTTACGGGAACAGTTGGAATCATTTCAACGAGTATTAATTAAGGATTTAACCGTTGAACAATTTGCGGATATGTACGCCCAAACTATTTGTTATGGTTTATTTGCAGCGCGGTGTAATACTGATAATGTTCAGACTTTTTCACGGGAAACAGCAGCGTTTAAATTACCGAAAACTAACCCATTTTTAAGAAGTATTTTTGGACAAATAGCCGGACCTGATTTAGATGATAGAATTAGTTGGGCTGTAGATAATTTAGCGCGTATTCTCCAACAAACGGAAATGGCGGAAATTCTCAAAAATTTTGGTAAACGGACTCGCACAGAAGACCCTGTTGTCCATTTTTATGAAACGTTTTTGGCGGAATATGACCCGAAAATGCGAGAATCAAGAGGGGTTTATTATACTCCTGAACCTGTGGTTAATTATATTGTCAAAAGTGTAGATTATATTCTCAAACATAAGTTTAATATTAGTAAGGGTTTAGCAGATTCTAAAAAGATTAAAGTTCCTAATCCCAAGGGTGAGGGAACTATCGAAACCCATCAAGTTTTGATTTTAGATCCTGCGGTGGGAACGGGAACTTTTATTCACAATGTCATTGATTTTATTTATGATAAGTTTAAAAATCAAAAGGGAATGTGGTCAAGTTATGTTAGTCAACATTTATTACCGCGATTATTTGGTTTTGAGTTATTAATGGCTCCCTATACTGTAGCACATATAAAATTAGTTTTACAGTTGCAAGAATTGGGTTATGATTTTAGTTCTGAGGAACGGTTAAGGATTTATTTAACTAATACCTTACAAGAGGCTTTTCAAATTCCTCCTGCTGATGGTTTTATGAACAGAATTAGAAATGAAGCAGAAGCAGCAAAGGATGTAAAACAAGATGTTCCTGTGATGGTCATTTTAGGAAATCCTCCTTATTCTTATGAATCTATAAATACTGATCCTTGGATTGTCGGGTTAGTTAGGGATTATTATCAAGTAGACGGTAAACCTTTAGGAGAAAGAAACCCCAAAGGATTATTAGATGATTATGTAAAGTTTATCCGTTTTGCTCAACATCGAGTTTCGGAAACGGGTTATGGTATTGTGGCTTTAATTACGAATCATGGTTATTTAGATAATCCCACTTTTCGGGGAATGCGTCAAAATTTGATGCAAACTTTTGATGAGATTTATGTTTTAGATCTACATGGTAATAGCAAGAAGAAAGAAGTTTGTCCTGACGGTTCACAGGATAAAAATGTTTTTGATATTCAGCAAGGGGTAGCAATCAGTATTTTTATTAAATATGAACATAGTCAGCAAAAATTAGCAACAGTTTATCATGCTGATTTATGGGGTATGAGGGAGGTTTATGAAAATAAGGAGTTGGTTGGAGGTAAGTATCATTGGTTAGCTGAAAATGATATTAGTTCAACTGAGTGGAAGGTTTTGCAACCTCAAACTGAATTTTATTTATTTAGTCCTCAGAATACCGATTTATTACCAGAATATGAACAGGGACGGAGAATTATTGATATTATGCCAGTTAATTCTGCTGGTGTCAAAACTCATCGAGATCACTTTGTATTTGATTTTGAAATTTCGTATCTTCACCAACGAATCAAAAATTTCCGAGATTTAAATATTAGTGATTCTCAAATACAAAGTGAATATTTACTACAAGAAACAAGTGATTGGCAATTATATCAGCAAAGAAGAATTTTATCATCTTGTGTAAATTGGAAAGAGTTTTTTGTTAAATGTCTTTATCGTCCTTTTGATTTTAGAGAGTATTATCATCATTCTAGTGTTGTCAATAGACCTAGACAGGAAATTATGCAACATTTTATGAATGTTCACAGTAATATTGGGTTATTAATTTCCAGACAAGTAGTTAAAGATTTTAGACATATATTTTGTACTGATACAATAGCAAATATTAATGCTTTAGATACAGCCGGTAAATTTGGTGGTGGTCCTATCATACCTCTCTATCTTTACCCAACCAATACCCCAACTTTATTTGATTCTACACCAACTAATGCACCTGGAGAACGTAAACCGAATTTATCCCCAGAATTTATTACACAATTCTCTCAAAAACTAGATTTAGAATTTATTTCTGATGGAAAAGGAGATAAAACTAAAACCTTTGGACCAGAGGATATTTTTAATTACATTTACGCTATCTTTCATGCTCCTATTTACCGTCAACGTTACGCCGAATTTTTAAAGATTGATTTTCCTCGTGTTCCTTTAACCGCCAATGCTGCACTTTTTTGGGAATTAGTGATCAAAGGTGATAAACTAGTCAAATACCATTTAATGAAGGAAACCGGAACAGAAATTTCTACCTATCCTATTCCTGGTTCTGATATGGTCGAACAAGTCAAATATCATGAAAATCATCAACAAATCTGGATAAATGCTGAACAGTATTTTGATCAAGTTCCGCAACAAATCTGGAATTTTTATATTGGTGGTTATCAAGTTTGTCAAAAATGGTTGAAAGACAGAAAAGGAAGACAATTAAATTTTGATGATATTAGTCATTATCAAAATATTATTTCCATCATATCGGAGACTATTAAGATTATGGAAAATATTGATCAAATCATTGACAAATATGGCGGTTTTCCGTTAGAATGAAATAAAAAAGGTGTTCATTTTCAGCTATAAAGATTAAGAAATTGTCTAATATTCCAGCATCTAACCCCAATCAAGCAAATGGTGAAATCTCTCTTAATGATAGATGGTCTTATCTTAATCAATATGAGAAAAAATATCTCAAAGAAGCTATGAAAGCTTATGATAAAATTATAGAATCAAAAGACGATATTCTCAAAATAGCCAATCGGTATCAATTAAATTGTGAGGATATTGAACGAGCTAAACAGTATGCTTTTGGTAGGGGAGTGTTACAATATCAATTTATCCCTGATTTGCGTATGGCTGAAAGTTGGGAAAGAATGACACTAGGAGAAGAAATTGATAGTGATGAGGTTTTACTAAAGCATGAAATTCTTGAATCAGATTTGGTAATTAATCAAGGTATGAATCAATTAGATGCTCATAAAATAGCTCAAAATAAATACCCTTGGTCTATAATGATAACTAAATGATAACTAAAGCAGATAAGCAAAAATGAACAAAACATCTGAACAAAAATTTTTAGAAGCCTTAGATATTTGTCAATTATTAATTGATTTTAAATATCGTCCTACCAATTTAACCTATCAAGCAATAGAGTTATTTTGTGATATCGGTAAAAATCCTCTTGAATTATTAGAATTATGTCAAAAATATTCTGGTAGGATTGAAAAAATATGCGAAGTTATTCATGAATATGGCACAAGTATAGATAATTGGCGTGTTGATTGTCCCCTTGGTTTTGGTGTAAAAGATCATTGTAGCTTTTTGAGTTTTTTTCTCAATCTTGATCCTTGCCAATTTGAATATTTTACAGACAATTTTACCACATTAGAACAAATTGCGGAACTATTTAAAGATTGGAAAGGAATTGATTTTAATTCTGTCATTAAAAAGCAAAAAGTAGTTACATTTTCATAAATTAATAAAATAAATTAATGAGCAAATCAGATTTACAAAACTCACTAGATTTAGAAGAAATTACATTTTCCCATATTCCCGTTCTCAGTCAAGAAGTAATCACAGGTTTAAATATCCAACCTCGTGGACATTATTTAGATTTAACCGTTGGTGGTGGAGGTCACAGTCGCTTAATCTTAGCAACTGCTGAAGATGTGAAAATTACCGCTGTTGACCAAGATTTAGATGCTTTAAATGCAGCCAAAGAGAATTTAGCGGAATTTGGAAATAGAGTGAATTTTATTCATAGCAACTTTGCAAATTACCAATTTCTAGAAAGTACATATCATGGAATTTTAGCAGATTTGGGAGTAAGTTCATATCATTTAGATCATCCAGAACGAGGTTTTAGTTTTAGAAATACTGCTAATTTAGATATGCGTATGAACCAACAACAGTCCCTCACCGCTGGAGATATTATCAATGAATGGGACGAAAAAGAATTGGCGGATATTTTCTTTAAATATGGTGAAGAGAGACTTTCCAGAAAAATAGCTAGAAGAATAGTAGAAAATCGCCCATTTAATACTACTACAGAATTAGCAAATGCGATCGCCTACTCTGTCCCTCCTAAATATCGCTACGGAAGAATACACCCTGCAACCCGTGTTTTCCAAGCCCTGCGAATAGCAGTCAATGATGAATTAACAGTCTTAGAAACCTTAATAGAAAAAGCACCAACAGCCCTTATTCCCGGCGGAAAAATAGCAATTATCAGTTTTCACAGCTTAGAAGATAGAATAGTTAAACACGGTTTAAGAAACTTACCCTTCTTGCGAATTTTAACAAAAAAACCAATTATGGCTACGGAAGCGGAAATAAAAGAAAACCCCCGTTCTCGTTCTGCTAAGTTGAGAATAGCACAAAAAGAAATTTGACGATGATTGATACTTTTAAACTCTCTCTTTGTCCCTGGTTTAGCCTTAACACTCTTTTTTGAACTAACCACTCCAGGCACGGAGGACAGGGAGTGAAGAAAATTCTTGACTGAATTATCTACTGTTGTTATATGCTATATTTTGATGTTTTGAATCAGAAATTGAGTTATGAAGAAAAACCCGATAGTATTGATGTTTAGCACTATGATTATTGGTTTGGGATTTTTACCGTCTTTAGCGCAAGCGAAACCTCCTAAACCTCCTGCTTCTGATACCCAAGTCGCAGCCATGGTGGAAGCTTTGCGACTAGCTGCACCGAAAACGAAAAAGCGCAATGATGGATATTATAGTGAATGGCAAGTTAAACCGGACACTCTCAAAGGTTGGACGAGAAATTGTCTGAAAAAAGAATTAACACCAACTCAGTTTGAAAATGATCCCAAGGTAGCCCGTCAAGTTGTTTCTTGTATCACCACCCGTGAGTTAAATAAGCAATTTGCAGCCACTAAAAACGATGAGACTGCTGCTGTGCGTGGTGTTGCTTGTTGGTGGATGACTGGTAACTATACGGGCTGCGATAAGGGCTTTACGGCTGGTTATGTGCAGCAGGTGGTTCGCTTTTACAAGCAAGAAGTTTCTAAACCAGCAGCGGTAACTCCTGCACCACAAAAAACCCCAAATAAAAACCCAAATAAAAATAATTCAAATTAGGTTTATTTATTCCTGATGATACTTTTAAAATATCCTGTTAAAGGTCAGGGAATTTATTATTAGGATATGGCTATTGGCCTAATTCTTGTATAGGGGTAATCCAGGAATTACCCCTAATTTCTGTTTTTTCTGTTTTGCTTATTGAATATGAAATAACTGGGACAGAAAGAACAAATAAAATATTAAATTTACCCAAAATAAAAGTAAAAATGATCCCACATTTGCTAAAATTACTTAATGCTAAACCAAAAATTAACAGATAATTGCCGGCATAATTAAAGGAGGATTTATCCAATGAATAAAGTATTAAATGAAACTCTGTCTCATCAAGTTGCAAACACTATCAAAAGTAAAGCCAAAAAACCTTTTGATAATGCTTATAAAGCGGTTTTAGTGACTGAGGGGGCAAAGTATGTACAAGGCTTTTTAGTATTTGCGGGTAAGCCATATAAACCCGTTGAACATGGTTGGATTGAAGTTAATGATGTGATTATTGATCCTACACTTCCTTTTCTCCAAAAAAAGCCCCAAGAACTTTATTATTTTCCGGCTCAAAGTCTCAGTGTTAAGAAGTTAAAAGCCGTAATTGAAGAATCTCAGGAAGATTATCCAGAGGATGATCCTTTACCTATTTATGGTGAAGCGCCTTATGATTATTATGGTGATGTTATGTTGGGTGGCCAAGAATATTTGCTGGCCTATCAAGCCGCAGAGATCAAGTGTCAAGAAATCAATGGTTTAATTTTTGAAAAAAATTAGTTAGCATTCAGTTACAATTCTACTTTTGCAAGTTCTAACGGTTTTCAATTTCCTATTTCCTATTTATGAGCATCTACCCATCTCAAGTTAAATCGGATACGGTATACCGCCCTCGAGAAAATGACTGGCGGTTATTTTTGCGCTTAGTACCCTATGGTCGTCGTTATGGCAAATTATTGGCAGTATCTATGTTACTGCTAATTCCTATTGCTGTTGCTAGTGCTATTAAACCCATGTTAGTCGGACAAGCAGTTTCTCTAATTCGCAAAGAACCAAGTACATATCAATTTTTGCAAAATATGCCCCTGTGGCAGGGTTTAAATATTCTCATTGGGATGTTACTGATAGCAACGGCTATCCGCTTAGTATTAATAGGTGTACAAGGTTATTTAGTTCAGAAATTAGGACAAAAAATCACAGCAGCTATTCGTGAGGATTTATTTGATCATGTGACATCTTTAGCTGTACGTTTTTTTGACAGTACACCCGTAGGTAAATTAATTACTAGACTTACTAGTGATGTAGAAAGTTTAGGAGATGTTTTTTCGACTGGGGCTATAGGTATTATTTCTGATTTATTATCTATGGTAGTGATTATTGGATTGATGTTTTCAATTCAATGGCAACTTGCTTGTTTGTTGATATTTATTCTTTTCCCAGTCACTTGGTTAATAATTTATTTCCAACAGCAATATCGAGCAGCTAATTATAAAAGCAGAGAAGAACTTTCTCAACTAAATTCTCAACTCCAAGAAAATATTGTTGGTATTAATGTAGTCCAATTATTCCGCCGAGAAAAAGTTAATTTGGAGTTATTTCGGGCTGCTAATCAACGTTATGTTAGGGAAGTAGATACTAGTATTTGGTTTGATTCAGCGGTTTCGTCCACCTTAGAATGGGTTGCTTTAATTGCTATTGCTGGGGTATTATGGTTAGGTGGCGGGTTATTGTTAGATCAACAAATCACCTTTGGGATTTTATCGGCATTTATTTTATATGCCCAACAATTCTTTGAACCGTTGCGGAATTTTGCCGAAAAATTTACCGTGATTCAATCTGGTTTTACGGCTATTGAACGGGTAATTGATATTTTAGATGAACCCATCGAAATTAAAGATTACCCAGGTTCAGAAAGTTTCAATAAAAATTTTGAATTTGGTTACATTGATCAGATCATCTCTAAGTTAGAAACTCAAGATTTTACACCTATTCCCGCCTTGGGGGAAATTAAGTTTGAAAATGTTTCCTTTGCGTATAAAGATGATGATTATGTGATTAAAAATTTAGACTTTACTATTTACCCAGGGGAAAAAGTCGCTTTAGTCGGTCCGACAGGTGCGGGGAAAAGTTCGATTATTCGCTTGTTGTGTCGTCTTTATGAACCAACTCAAGGACGTATTCTAATTGACGGTGTGGATATCCGCGAAATTCCCCAAAGGGAACTGCGAAGTTATATGACGGTAATTTTGCAGGAGGCGTTTTTGTTTGCGGGTGATGTGAAAAGTAACATTACTTTAGGTGATGATTACAGTTTTGCAGAAATTGAACAAGCAGCGGTGAGAACCAATGTTGCAGCGTTTATTAATCAACTACCCCAGGGTTATGATACTCAATTGCGAGAACGGGCGACAAATATTTCTAGTGGTCAAAAACAACTTTTAGCCTTTGCGCGGGCTGCTATTCGTAACCCTGAAATTTTGGTGCTAGATGAAGCTACAGCTAGTTTGGACGTGGGGACTGAGTCTTTGGTTCAAGAGGCTTTAAATCAGTTGCTGATAGGGCGTACAGCAATTATTATTGCTCACCGTTTGTCTACGATTCGTAATGTAGACCGGATTTTTGTGTTGAAGCGGGGAGAATTGATTGAACAGGGTAGTCATGAAGAATTGTTGCAACAAGAGGGATTTTATGCTACTTTGCACAATTTGCAAATGTTAGGAATTTAACAACAACTGAATCAATACCTTGACGATTTTTTTGTAAGTGGGGTTTGAAACGGTTGAACAAACCTCAAACCCACCTACGAATCAGGGCTTTTTTAATTTGGCCAAGGTATTGTTGAATGAGATCCAAAATTTACTTAAAAAAGTATACACCGAAAAACTTGTGACTCTATTCCCTCTTCATTATTCATCTAAACCTCCTGGTGATGGGAGGAATGGAGGGTTAATTGTGAACCCACATTCCGCACCCTGAACTGTCACAGATCAAAAAAGCAGAGATAGTAGTACATAATAACTAACGATCAATTAAAGAGAAATAAGCTTAATGAGAATACATATCATTAAAAGGGGGGTGGTGT
>NZ_BJCF01000061.1 GCF_005402965.1 Dolichospermum planctonicum | reverse complement strand
ACACCACCCCCCTTTTAATGATATGTATTCTCATTAAGCTTATTTCTCTTTAATTGATCGTTAGTTATTATGTACTACTATCTCTGCTTTTTTGATCTGTGACAGTTCAGGGTGCGGAATGTGGGATCAATCACTTCATCTGTCATGGGGTTAACGTCTGTAAGTAAGCCAGATCATTAGCACTGGTAGAATTGCCAATAACACTGCTACCATTGCCCAAGCGAGGATGCTGGAACTATTAGCTAACCGCAGCGCCAATGGTAGCCATATAATGACTAACACAAAAATAATGCCTAGCGCTATTGGTAAATAGTTTTGTTCTAAGGGAGGTTGAACAACGTGCCAACTTTTTCCTTTCCAGCGCCAAGCACGCTTATAAGGATAAGTTGTAGATAGTTGTTCTAATACATATCCATTTTCTTCTACTACAAAAATCTGCTGACAGCGATCGCATCCAAAGGCTTCTGTCAGCGTGATAGGAATTAACTGTCCCTTGCGACGACAAGGACAAGCGTATTCCGTGTTTAGGTCGATTTTATCTGGTTTTTGAGGTTGCACAAGCGAGGTAAATAACTTGAGCGGTTTTCTTACATTATTCCCTACTTTTTCCAAAAATCAGTATGAGGAAACCCAAAATTACTCCTAGAAGCTGAAGTAGCCCAGAAAGTTATTAACAATCCCAACCCAAAAATCCATCACATACCAATTTGATAAAAACGGAAAATCATTTGGTTTTATTTTCATATAATAACCTAAACTAGAAAGCGGGTAACGCGATTCGAACGCGCGACATCAACCTTGGCAAGGTTGCGCTCTACCACTGAGCTATACCCGCAACTCATCAATAATCTTATTATTCCAGATTTATTCTTGTTTGTCAACCCCTAAATTAAAAAATTTTTTTCCGGTGCAATTGGTCAGTGGTCATTAGTTTTTAGTGAAAAAAAAATTACTTATTACCCATTACCTATTACCCAATACCCATTACCTAACTAACTTGCTAAATTCGGGCGTAATTGACGCATGAGACTGGCCATTTCTATGGCATTCATGGCATATTCCCAACCGTGATTACTTTTAATTCCCGCCCGTTCTAGAGCTTGCTGCATGGTATCCGTTGTCAAAATCCCAAAAATCACTGGTACTCCCGTTTGGAAACTAGCCGCAGCAATGCCTTTAGAAACTTCAGCAGATACATAATCAAAATGTGGCGTTTGTCCTTTGATGACTGCACCAAGACAAATTATGGCATCATAACGGCCAGACATTGCTAATTGACGGGCTACATTGGGAACTTCAAAACTACCAGGAACCCATACATAGTCTACTTGCTCCCCTTCTGGGTCAGGATTGATACCGTGACGTTTTAAGCAGTCTTTACATCCTTCCACTAGTTTCAGGGTGACAAGATCATTAAAGCGGGCGATAATCAATGCAAAGCGCAAAGACTCGGTTTGCTGAAAATTTCCTTCAAAAACTGCCATAATGCCTCTGAATCAATATTACAATAGGTACTTAACCAATATACTTTTCTGCTTTCAAAATATAAGAGCAGGAAAGCACAATCAGGAAAAAGTCGGCTAGAAAAAGAACATTTAAGAGCATTTTTTCTATTTTTACCTTTTGTATTGGCTTTTCTGCTCCTCTGATTTGTATGGTATATGTTAGTTGATAGTTAAAGCAGTTAATTAAACTACAAAGAAGTTTAATATAGCAACTAACACAACTAAAGCCGCCCAAATTCCAGATCCAACCCAGAGCAGTTTTTTAGATTCTACCCAGTTTTGAGGAGTGGCGTAAACAACGGGTACACCAATCACAAGCACGAAAGAGAACAAGACTAGTGATATTAAAGCAATTTGAAATACTGTGGTCATTTTGTTTTTCCCAACATAACGAAATCTTAGTTTACCCCAGGTGTGCTGCTGTTTATAGTCTGAGTGGTTTTCAGCGAACCTTCTGAACTCACAAGGCATCACCTGATCAATTAATATTTTACGTCGGGTTTGTAACAGTTGGTCATGTCTAATTTTCCAATCTGTTTTTTCTTGGGAAAATTGGCCACTGCTCATTAGACATTGGGAAAATGATTAAGATGGAAATTATATTCCTTGTTCCCTGTTAAGAGTCCCCTGTCACTTTTAACTCACTTTTAAATATATGGATTTAATTCTTTGTCATACAACTGCTGACTTTGACGCTTTGGGGGCAGCGGTAGGGTTGACTTGTCTGCAACCGGGGAGTAAAATCGTCCTCACTGGGGGCGCTCATCCTCCTGTCAGGGATTTTTTGGCACTACACCGTGATGAGTATCCGTTAATTGAAAGACGTTCAGTAATTCCTGAGAAAATTCGTTCTTTAACGATTGTAGATACTCAAAAGCGCGATCGCCTGGGTAAAGCAGCTATCTGGTTTGATTTAGCTAATGTGGAAAAGATCATCATTTATGATCATCATCTCGAACAGGAGGGAGATATTCCCTCTACTGAATCATACATTGAAGAAGTAGGGGCTACAACCACTTTAATGGTAGAAAGATTACAAAAAAGCAATATCTCTTTAAATTCCGCGCAAGCGACGGTAATGGCTTTGGGTATTCATGTGGATACAGGTTCATTAACTTATAAACAATCTACAGCCAGAGATGCTTTAGCATTAGGTTGGTTAATGCAGCAAGGAGCAAATTTATCAGTTATTTCTACTTATCGAGATCCTGGTTTATCACCACAATTACAACAGTTATTAAGTCAAGCTTTGGAAAACTTAGAATATCTTTGTTTGCGGGGATATACTATTGCTTGGGTGACAATAAAAACAGATAGTTTTGTCCCGGGTTTATCCGGTTTAGCTTCAGAAATAATTGATTTAACAGAAACCGATGCTGTACTGTTAGCAAATGAATATCCTTTAAGTGAAGAAGATTGGCGATTAACAGTAATTGGGAGAACACAAATTCCCCAAACAAATCTTAATCAATTATTTACATCTTATGGTGGTGGTGGACATTCCCAAGCAGCATCTTTAAACCTCCGAACTACAGATTCCCAAGCAATTTTACAACAATTATTAGATGGATTAAAAGGGCAAATTCCCCACCCTCCTATAGCCAGAGATCTAATGTCTTCTCCAGTAAGAACAATTCGCCCGGAAACTACTATAGCCGAAGCACAAAGGATTTTATTACGTTATGGACATTCAGGTTTATCTGTAGTTAATAACCAAGATTTATTAATTGGAATTATTTCCCGACGTGATTTAGATATTGCTTTACATCATGGATTTAGTCATGCACCAGTTAAAGGTTATATGACAAGTAATTTAAAAACAATTACTCCTGATACTTCTTTACCGGAAATTGAGTCTTTAATGGTAACTTATGATATTGGCAGATTACCAGTATTGGAGCAAGGGCAATTAGTTGGTATTGTCACCCGCACCGATGTTTTAAGAGAACTGCATCAATTAACAATTCAAAATCCCCAATCCCAAATCCAAAGCTATGATCAGAATTTGCGACTCAATTATGAATTAGAAAAACGTCTTACTCCTCAACTGTGGGAATTACTTAATATCGCTTCTCAAGAAGCAGAAAAACGAGGCTGGCATCTTTATTTAGTTGGTGGTGCAGTGCGAGATTTACTATTATCAGAAACAGAAAATCGCACTTTAATGATTAATGATATTGATTTAGTAGTTGATGGTTTTCATAAAACAGCAAATGTCGGTGCCGGGGTAGAACTAGCTAAAGCCTTACAGCACATTTATGAAAATGCGAGATTAGAAATTCATGGTGCTTTTCAAACTGCGGCTTTATTATGGCATAAAGATATATTATTAGATTCATTATGGGTAGATATTGCCACAGCCAGAACCGAGTTTTATCCTTATCCAGCAGCAAATCCAGAAGTTGAAGCTAGTTCCATTCGTCAAGATTTATATCGGCGAGATTTTACAATTAATGCTATGGCTTTGCGGTTAACTTCTCCTCGTGCTGGTGAATTATTAGATTTTTTTGGTGGTTTTATAGACTTAAAAAATCAGCAAATTAGAATTTTACACGCTAATAGTTTTATTGAAGATCCGACGCGGATTTATCGCGGGGTGCGGTTTGCGGTACGGTTTGGATTTTCTGTAGAACCCCAAACAGAAACTTATATTCGTTATGCTATAAATAGTGGAGTTTATAATCGTACTAGTCAAGAAAATAGTAAAACTCCGGCTTTGCAAACTCGACTAAAAACTGAATTAAAGTATATTTTGGCAGCACATTATTGGCAATCAGCTTTAGAATTACTTAATAATTTAGGGGCTTTACAATGTATTCATCCTACGCTAAAATTAGATCGAGAACTTAACCGACAATTAAATTTATTAAACCACTGTTTAAGGAAATTTGACAAAAAACAAACTTTAATACATTGGCAAATGCGTCTGGAGGTATTAATAGCTTATTTAAAACCAGAATATCGGGAAAAAGTTGCTAAAAATCTCCAATTAGCTGATGACAGTATTAGCAGATTAGAGAAATTATCTCAAATTCAACCTGAGGTAATGAGATTATTACCCACTTTTCAAAAACCTAGTCAAACTGTATATTTACTCAAAAAATATGATTTACAAACTTTGATTTTAATCGCTTTACAAAGTCCCCAGAAAATTAGAAGAAGAATTTGGCAATATTTAACAACTTGGGGAAATATTCAACCGCTGTTAAATGGGAATGATTTAAAACAATTAGGTTATAAACCTAGTCCCCAATATAAGCAAATGCTTGATGATTTATTGACGGCGACTGTAGATGGTATAATTAAGGATAAAGCTCAAGCACAGGAATTTCTAGCCCAGCATTATCCTGGGTAATTAAAATTGAAAATATGAGGTTGATATGCAAGTTCAAACATCCAGCAAATATTACACTCCAGAAGAATATATAGAACTAGAGGAAAAATCAGAATTTAAAAATGAATATATACACGGGGAAATTATAGCTATGACTAGTGGAACTACAAATCATAATGAAATTGCAGGTAATTTTTATCTACATTTTAAATTAAAAATGCGGAATCAAAATTACAAGATTTATATGGGTGATGTTAAATTATGGCTACAACGTTATCAAATCTATACTTATCCAGATATTATGGTAATTCAAGGAGAACCAACATATCAAGGAACTGGAACTACTCAAGTAACAAATCCTTTAATGATTGTAGAAGTGTTATCTAAATCAACTATAAATTATGATAAAACTGACAAATTTAGATTTTATCGTTCTCTTCCTGAATTGAAAGAATATATTATGATTAACCAATATGAATATTTTATTGAACAATTTGCTAAAAATGCAGAAGGACAATGGGTATTAACTGAATATGAATCAGTCAATGATATATTGTCTTTAAAATCAATAGATTTTCAAATTCCTTTTAGCGATATTTATGAAGGTGTAAATTTCCAGTAGTTGGGTTGAGGAACGAAACCCAACATTATTAAACCTGATTATTAAATTTCATCAGGATCTATATTTAATTCCCGCAACTTTGCTGCTAAACGTTCTGCGGTTTCTTCAGGGGTAAAAACTAGCTTTCCTTCTGGTGTGAAATACCGCAATAATCCCTCATGAATTCCCAAATATAAATCTAATTGTTCACTCCATAAATGTCCTTTTTCATTTGCTTCTAGAGGTTGATATTTTCCATCTAATAAATGAAAACCTGCAAATTCTAGTGTATAAGGATCAAACCAAAAATAATCCGGGGTGCGGAAAGTATTTTGGTAAAGTTCTTTTTTATATTCTTTATCTGTATTAACTGTAGTTGGTGAAAGAATCTCTAAAATTACATTGGGATATTTGCCGTCTTCATTCCAAACTACCCAACTTTTCCGGGTTTTGCGTTCTGTTCCTAGCACAACAAAGAAATCTGGACCTCGGAAATATTCTGATTTTTTCTGATTAGGACTATAGTAAATGGTGAGATTTCCCGCAGCATAGAAATCATATCTATCTTTCCACAACCATTCTAGACATTTGAAAAGGAGAATTATTTGTCTTAAATGTAGTTCTGTTTCCACGGGAGGTTCATCACTATACAAATCACTGGGGGGAAAAATCACATCTTGAGAGATGTTTTCTTTAAGTTCTAATTCTTGAGTAATCATCATGATGTGATACCAAGTAGTTACCCGTCTATTATATCATTGCCTAGGTTGGATTGACTTATGTTACCCAACATTATTAAACCTGATTATAAAAGATTGTGTCGGGTTGCGCTATCGCTTAACCCAACCTACCTTTCTACTACCTTTCTAAACTACGAGGATCAAGTGCGTCTCGCAAACCATCACCTAAAACATTGAAAGATAAAACAGTGATAATAATTAGGATTGCTGGTGGTATAATCAGCCAAGGTTGTAATACTAAAATAGAAGCATTACTAGCTAAAGAAAGCATATTTCCCCAAGAAGGATCTGGTTGTTGAATCCCCAAACCAATCAAACTTAATACAGCTTCTGCACCAATAAAACTAGGAATTGTCAAAGTAGCAGAAATAATAATATAAGTAGCAGTTTGCGGCAAAACATGACGAATGATAATATAAATTGGATTACCACCCATTACCTTAGCAGCTTGCACAAATTCGAGTTCTTTGATTGATAATACCTGTCCGCGAATTATTCTGGCTAAACCCGCCCAACTAATTACAGAAGTGATCAAGATAATTAATAAAAATCGCTGAGTGCTGGTTAATTTTGGACTCAAAATACTTGATAGTGCTACTAATAAATAAATACTGGGAAAGGTCATCAAAACTTCTGCTAAACGCATGATTATACTATCAATTAAACCACCAAAATAGCCAGAAATACCACCAATAAACAACGCCAATGGATAGGTGACAATGATGCCAAAAATGCCAATAAACATACTAATACGACCACCATGCAACAAGCGACTAAACTGGTCTCGTCCTTGTTCGTCTGTTCCCAAAATATTAAATTTTGCGTCACCAATAACGCCAAACAAATGCCAATTTAAGGAAATTCCAGGAATAATTATGATGTCTTGCCATTTTGGCGGTAGGGAAATACTCAATTTGAATAATTGGTACTCTGGTCCAGCAACAAATAAGCGTAATGGAGAAGGCTTTGTTTTGTCTACAATTATTTTTCTCTCTCCAGTTTCTAAATTAGTATCACCTTGTATTGTAGGATATATATGAGGTCCAATGAATTGCCCCGACTCAGATAGCCAATGAATGGGAGTAGGTGGGAGTAATGAACCATTGGCTTGTGAATCATAAGGGTTATAAGGAGCGATAAAATCAGCCGCAATCACTGCTAAATAGAAACATAATAGGACAATTGCCCCAGATCGTGCTAAAGGATTTTTGTTGAGTCGTTGCCACCAATTCATAGTTTTTGATGTAAAATTTGATGTTGATTGATGCTGATTATTTATTGATCAAAGTATATATCAATAAATTAGACAAAAAACTACAACTCTCTACAACTCTATATTTATGAACAATTTGCATCTCCACCGCGCCCAATTTCCCGCTTTAAGTAATAAAATTTATTTTAATTACGGAGGACAAGGACCAATGCCCCAAGTGGCTATGGATACTATTGCTCAATCTCAGGCACATATTCAAAATATCGGTCCTTTTGGCAGTGAAGCGTATAGTTGGATATCACCGCAAATACAAGCCAGTCGAGAAGCGATCGCTTCTTTATTGAATGTGCCAAGTGATACAATAACTCTCACAGGTAATGTTACCGTGGGTTGTAACATTGCCATGTGGGGTATTGATTGGCACGCTGGTGATCATCTATTGCTTTCCGACTGTGAACACCCTGGGGTCATAGCTACGGCTGGGGAAATTGCCCGCAGATTTGCGGTGGAAGTTACCACCTGTCCCTTAATGGCTACTTTAAACGAGGGAAATCCTAGCAGTATTATTGCTGATAATCTCCGTCCCCATACCCGCTTAGTAGTATTGAGTCATGTTTTGTGGAATACTGGTCAAGTTTTACCTATTGACAAAATTGTCGAAGTATGCAGAAGCAATAAATCCCTGTTATTGATAGACGCAGCCCAATCCGTGGGTGTTCTTCCCTTGGATTTAACCGCATTGGGTGTGGATTTTTACGCATTTACTGGTCATAAATGGTTATGCGGTCCTGCTGGTGTGGGTGGTTTATATGTCCGTCCCGAAGCAAGATCAAGCTTACATCCTACTTTTATTGGTTTAAATGGAGTTACTACTAATAGTCAAGCACAACCAACGGGTTGGCAACCGGATGGGCGCAGATATGAGGTTTCTACTTTATCAACTTCATTATATGTGGGTTTAAAAGCAGCAATTACAATTCATGAACGGTGGGGAACAGCAGAGGAAAGATATGAGAGAATTTGCCAAAATAGTCAATATCTTTGGCAAAAATTAAACTCTTTATCTGATGTCAAATGTTTAAAAAATTCCCCTCCAGAAAGTGGATTAGTTTCCTTTCAATTAAGTAATCAACCTAGTTTAAAATTAGTGCAATATCTAGAATCACAAAAGATTTTAACTAGAACAATTGCTAATCCTAATTGTATTCGTGTGAGTGTTCATTACCTAACATTAGAATCAGAAATTGATCAATTAATAACAGTGATCTCCAGTAGGTTGGGTTGAGGCTTTGGGAAACCCAACTTACACAGATTTTTTTTACCTTTTACCTTTCAAATCATGGAACGACCAATTATATATATAGCCATTACTAATCACGGTTTTGGTCATGCTACCCGCACAGCTTCTATAGCTAACACCATTCAAAAATTATGCCCGGAAGCGTTATTGATTTTAGTAACTACTGCACCTCGTTGGTTACTAGAATCCTATATAGAAGGTGATTTTATTTTACGTCAACGAGCGTTTGATTTAGGTGTGATTCAAGTTGATAGTTTGATCATGGATAAACCAGCGACTTTAGAAAAATTGCGAGAAATCAAGAAAAATCACAAATCCTTAATTGCTTCAGAAGTTAATTTTATTCGTCAAAATCGTGTTAGTTTGATTTTAGCAGATATTCCTTTTCTGGCTGCTGGATTTGCTGAAGCTGCGAATATTCCTTGCTGGATGATCAGTAACTTTGGTTGGGATTTAATTTATCGAGACTGGGGAGGAGAATTTACAGAAATTGCTGATTGGATTAGTAATTGGTACGCAAAATCTAACCGGTTATTTCGTCTTCCTTTCCATGAACCTATGTCAGCTTTTCCCAATATTACCGACGTAGGTTTAACAGGTGGTTCTCCCCGTTTTTCTATTGATGAATTACGCAGCAACTGGGGAATAAATACACCTCCAGAAAAAACCATTTTACTAACATTTGGTGGTTATGGTTTGCAACAAATTCCCTATACCAATATTAGCAAATTTCCCGATTGGCAATTTATTACGTTTGATTTTTTAGCCCCAGATTTACCGAACTTAATTAAAGTTACAAATCGTCAATATCGTCCCGTAGATTTTATGCCAATTTGTGGGAGAATTATCTCTAAACCCGGTTATGGGACATTTTCAGAAGCGACGCTTTTAGATGTACCAGTAGTAACTATACCCCGTGATGATTTTGCCGAAGCAGCTTTTATGTTAGCAGGAATTACTAATTATAATTATCATCAAATTATCACTGCATCGGAATTTTTTCAAAGTAATTGGGATTTTCTGTATCAGTTACCCCAACCACCAAAGCAAACACAAGTAATAAATAAAGATGGCAATGAAACAATAGCTAAAGCTGTGATAGATTATTTCTAAGTATTTAGATTTCCGAGTTCTTCTATAGCATATAGCGGCCTGGTTTTTACTCAAGTGTCAAATAATTGAGGATTTTAGGTGGGTATTACCCACCATTATGTTAAATTAGTAACTCATTAATCTTCGTGGTCATCAAAGGGATCATCTAATTCCTGGCTTGGGGGTCCAAAGGATGTATAAATTGCCATACCAGTGATAGCCACTAGTGCCGCACAAAAGGAAATCCCAAGCGCCGTAGCGGGTTCTAAGTCCATAAATTTAGTTACATATTATGAAAGCAATATTTATAGAATATTACAAAATTTAACTTAAATAACCTATCCGACTCCTCAATTTTGAGGTTTTGCCAATTTCATCTATAATGTCTTTATCAAATGCCAATAAAATTAAAAAAAGCTTTTGCAACTGATCTTAGGTGAATTATGGCACAACGGACTAGGTTAGGGGATGTTCTCAGACCCTTAAATGCTGAGTATGGTAAAGTATCCCCAGGTTGGGGAACGACACCTTTAATGGCTGTGTTTATGGGTTTATTTTTCGTATTTCTGCTCATTATCCTCCAAGTCTACAACAAGTCTCTGCTAATTCAAGATGTACTTGTTGATTGGCGTAGTTTAGGGGGCTAATAGTCATCCAGTTATTAAGCTAAAATGACAATCTACCCGGCTTGTCCGGGTTTTTGTTATTCATAAAAAATCTCGAAAAATAGCGATAAAATTAACCTATATAGCAAGAAGCCTTCTAGGTTTACAGGAGAGGAAGATGAATATATTTGGTATCGGTTTACCAGAAATGGCGGTAATTATGGTGGTAGCACTATTGATATTTGGTCCTAAGAAGTTACCAGAAATTGGCCGCAGTTTGGGGAAAACCATTCGCAGTTTCCAAGAAGCTTCTAATGACTTTCAAACCGAGTTCAAACGAGAAACCGAACAATTGAAAGAAACTGTACAAACAACCGCTGAACTAGAGCCTAAACACATTGAAGCCGGAAAACACCAGCAGGAAAATATACAAGGATGAAGGAGGGAGAAGTAAAACAACCGACTTTAGTAATTCCCCAGCTAATTGTCGGACTAGGAAACCCAGAGCCTAAATATGACCAAACTCGCCATAATATTGGTTTTGCAGCTATAGATAGTCTAGCACGTGCTTGGCAAATTTCTGTAGCCGAAAATCGCAAATTTCAAGGCGAGTTTGGTGAAGGTACTGCACCAGGTAGCGTTAAAATCCGCTTACTTAAACCATTAACCTATATGAATCGTTCAGGACAGTCCATACAAGCGGTAACGAACTGGTATAAATTACCCACTGAATCTGTATTAATCATTTATGATGATTTAGATTTACCCCTGGGAAAAACTCGTTTACGCTTGTCTGGTTCTGCGGGTGGACATAATGGTATGAAAAGTATTATTTCCCATTTGAATACTCAAAATTTCCCCCGGTTGCGAATTGGTATAGGTAAACCGAAAGGTGCTATAGACGGGGATAAGTCTGATACTGTTGCTCACGTTTTAGGGCGATTTTCTGCTGCTGAAAATAAAGTTATGTCTCAAGTTTTAAACTTTGTCGTTGATTGTGTAGAATTTAGTTTTAAACAGGGTGTAGAAAAGACGATGAATCTTTGCAATACTCAGAATTTTGAAGGTGTTGAATCTTGAGGAAAATGTAATATTAAAATGTAGTATCCCCGACTTCTAGTATTAATTTATCACTTATTAATATCAGCAGTTTCCGATATGATGAAGTACAGATATTAATTAATGATAAAAATCTTGTGGTGCGGGAATCTTACCCGCCAACAGTGTATCTCGTCCTTGTGGTAATACGCTGTAAAAGAAATTCAATCAACTACGGGTTAAAAATACGGGTTGAAAAAATTAAAGATCAAGAATGTAAAAATAGAAAAAACATCGAAAATTATCAACATGACCCCCTTACCCGATTATCGTCCCAAACAATTATCAGTAGGTCCACTAGAAGCAGAAATTCTCAGTATAGTGTGGGAATTAGGTTCAGCAACAGTTAAAGATGTACATGATCGCATTCTAGCAGATCCAGATCGTGAATTAGCTTATACCTCCGTTACTACCGTTCTCCGTCGTCTCACAGAAAAAGGCTGGTTAGCTTGTGATAAAGAAGGGAAAGCCTTTTATTGGCGGCCATTGTTAACTAAACAACAAGCAGAGGTGATTAAAGCTCATGATCAATTACAGCGATTTTTAGCAGTGGGAAATCCTGATATAATTGCGGCATTTGCTGATAGTCTAGATCAAGCTGCGACTGATCAAATAGAAGCGATCGCAAAACGCATTCAATCCGCGCGGGAAGCCAGAGGAGGAAAATAAATATGCATATACTCATGATTATCACCGCTGTTGCCGTTGCTTACTGGTTAAGATACTCTGGTAATATACCCCAAGGCAATTGGCATTTACGATGGCAAAAAACCCTATTTTTATTCCTTTTTCCCCCTTTACTGATCTTCATGACAGTTACCGCTGTAGTCTGCATGGGTACACAAGGGAAAATGGGTGGAATGTATACCAATCCTTTCAGTTATATCCTAGCATTGATTTTTCTAGGATTTTTTAACATCTTAGGGCTTAAACTTGTTTTAAGTGGCTGGAAAGCGATTAAATCCGCTCGTGAATGTCCCCAAGTGAATCTGAATGGTAAACAGGTCCGAATCCTACACACAGGGGCTTTATTTGCCGGACAAATTGGTTTTTGGCAACCGGAGTTAGTTGTCAGTAAAGGATTACTAGAAACTCTTTCCCCACTCCATCTGGAAAGCGTTTTAGCCCACGAACAAGGGCATTATCAATATAGAGATACGTTCTGGTTCTTTTGGCTGGGTTGGATGCGTTCCTGTACCGCATGGTTGCCCAATACAGAACCTTTATGGCAAGAGTTGTTAGTTTTACGTGAGTTACGGGCTGATAGTTACGCTGCATCTCAAGTAGATCCGTTGGTATTAGCAGAATCATTGTTATTAGTCGTGAGCAATAACCCAATCACATCCGATGTTTGCTGTGCTGCTTTAGGTGCTGGCGATCGCTTAGAACAAAGAATAGAAGCGTTATTAACACCATCTGAACCAACAGCGGAAACGCAATTGCAATCTTGGCATATTTTTCTCCTAGCTTTTCTTCCCTTAATTACAGTCGTATTTCATACCTAATCTACCTTGAGTTCTATAGACACAAGGACATCAAACCTTCAATACCAACTTAACAGGTAGAGATTAATTCCTAAAAAGTTGGTATTTTTCAGTGAAAAATACAAATTTTCTCTTGGTAATTGTGCTATATATCTTCATATCTTAACATTTAGTTAAAAATAAATTAGTAAATTTACCAATTAAATTGGTATTTACTATGATAATTTTAGTAAAAGTATATCGGGTATCAATTTCATGAGCAAAAAAACAAAGATAATAGTCTCAATTACTACCGCTTTAGCTACTTTATTACTGATAATTGGCTTCCCAAGTGTAATTCATTACCCCGCAGTTGCACAATCTAATACAAACCTACTCATATCTGCGGCCGCTAGTTTAAAAGAGGCATTGGCAGAAATCAAATCTCTTTACCAACAAAGTCAGGCCAACATCAATATTAGTTATAATTTCGGATCTTCTGGGGCATTACAGCAACAAATAGAACAAGGTGCGCCAGCGGATATTTTCATATCTGCCGCGAAAAAACAAGTAGATGCTTTAGAACAAAAAGGACTTGTAGTTGCTGGTACAAGGAATATCATCGCTAAAAATCGGCTAGTTTTGGTAGTACCTAAAAATGTTGTTGGTATCACCAGTTTCTACAATCTTAAAGATAGCAACGTCAAAAAAATCGCCATTGGTGAACCGAGAAGCGTACCCGCGGGACAATACGGACAACAAGTATTAGAAAAGTTAAAAATCTGGTCAGAAATTAAATCAAAACTGGTATTTGCTAACAACGTGCGTCAAGTTTTAGCATCTGTAGAAAGTGGTAATGCTGATGCAGGTTTAGTATATATAACTGATGCCAAAATCTCTAATCAGGTAAAAGTTGTAGTTACAGCAGATGAAAAATACCACTCTGCCATTATTTACCCATTAGTAGTTATTAAACGCAGTAAAAATGTTGATGCTGCTAAAGAATTTTCCCAATTTTTATCTAGTGATAAATCTAAGGCGGTATTTAAGAAATATGGGTTTATTCTACCTTGATCATAGATGAAATTTTAGATCCCAAACTTTTGTCCAGAAATCATCATTTATTCATAGGATTAAACAAACAAGTCAGGGATCTTACTCACGATTTATTAAACTACCTAAACCCTTAATTTTTAATATTCTTTAATGATTGAGAAATGCAGGAATACAGAAGGGTTTTTAATAGAAATTAAAATTTATACCGTTGATCTAAAAAACTATGCCACAGGACTTATCACCGCTTTGGATATCATTGAAAACGGCTTTACTCGCAACGTTTATCACCTTCTTTTTGGGTATATCTGCTGCTTATTGGATGTTGGGATATCGCGGTAAAGGTAAATCTTTAATTGAGGGTATATTTGTTGCACCGTTGATTCTACCACCTACAGTAGTTGGGTTTTTACTGCTGATATTCTTTGGTAAAAATGGTCCTGTTGGTAAACTTTTAGAAGCTTATGATACCACAATTGTTTTTACTTGGTATGGTGCTGCCATCGCTGCTACAGTAGTTTCATTCCCATTAATGTATAAAACTGCACTTGGCTCTTTTATGCAAATTGATGTTAATCTTCTGCGAGTAGCGAGAACCTTGGGTGCTAAGGAATTGACGATTTTTTGGCGCATTAGTTTACCCCTAGCATTTCCGGGCATTGTAGCTGCCACAACCTTAGCTTTTGCGAGGGCTTTGGGTGAATTTGGGGCAACTTTAATGTTAGCAGGTAATATTCCTGGACAAACACAAACGATGCCCATGGCCATATATTTTGCAGTAGAATCTGGGGCAATAAATGAAGCTTGGTTTTGGTCAATTGCCATGATGATTATTTCCCTTTCAAGTATTATTCTAGGTAATTTTTGGCAAGAATTTCAGGATAAACACAAACTCACAAAATCAGGAATAAAACCAATAGAATTAGAAAATAAATCCTCTTCTTTATTAATTGATACCTCCGTAGCTAGTTTGTTTTTAAATATCGAAAAAAGACTAGATAATTTTCATCTAAAAATTGCCTTTAATACCAATAATGAACCACTAGGATTATTGGGAGGTTCTGGTGCCGGAAAAAGCATGATTTTGCGTTGTCTAGCAGGCATAGAAACACCGACCAGAGGACAAATTATTCTAAATAATAGAGTATTATTTGACTCAGAAAATAAAATTAATATTCCCATTTATCAACGACAAATTGGATTTTTATTCCAAAATTATGCCTTATTTCCACATCTTACTGTAGCGGAAAATATTGCCTTTGGTATACCAAAATATATAGATACTAAAACAGAGGTAGAAAAGCAATTAATAGCCATGAAATTACAAGGATTTGGAAACCGCTATCCCCACCAACTTTCCGGGGGACAACAACAACGAGTAGCATTAGCTAGGGCTTTAGCAAGCAAGCCAGAAGCCTTACTTTTAGATGAGCCATTTTCTGCCCTTGATACCCATTTACGCAGTCAATTAGAACAACAAGTGACAGAAATCCTGGCTGATTATTCGGGAGTAACTTTGTTTGTTACTCATAATATGGAAGAGGCTTATCGTTTATGTCCTAATTTGTTAGTATTAGAAGGGGGAAAAGCAGCCCACTATGGTTCTAAATATGAGATTTTTCAACATCCTGCCAGTGTGAATGTTGCTCAAATTACTGGTTGTAAAAACTTTTCTCGTGCTAAAATATTAGCACACCGAAAACCCCAACAAATAGAAGCAATTGATTGGGGTTGTAATCTCCAACTTGGAGAAAATATTCCTTCAGAATTGTCTTATGTTGGTATTCGCGCTCATCATTTGGTTTTTACAAAAGATCCTCAACAAGTAAATACTTTCCCGTGTTATTTAGTTCGCACTAGTGAAACACCCCACAGAATGACGGTATTTCTCAAACTGCATTCTCCAGCTAATCATCCCCAGGATTATCATCTACAAGGGGAAATTTATAAAGAAAAATGGGTAAATATTCAAGATCAATCATTTCCCTGGTATGTGCAGTTAAATCCTTCGCAGTTAATTTTAATGGAGTAATTGAAGTAGTTGGACATCTCCGGTAAAGATTGTAGGTCACTAGATTTTGTGGTGCGGGCATCTTGCCCGCTAGAATCATACAAATTAAATGCAGTAGAGCTTAACTTAATTCTAGTAAACCTTGATAACCTGTAACAATGCGATTACCATCTTTGAGAATGTGGACTTCAATTTGATCACTAGCCCAGGTGATTTTATCTGCAAATTCTGGGTTAAAGATATTCACATTTTGATTACTAGAAGAAACCGGAGAATCAGGAGAATTAACTGCTAGAGATTTGACAAAAGGACCATCAATCAAAATATCTAATTCTGCTAACAATTCTTTTGCCCCAGGAGGGGCAGAATTAGATTGTAATTGCTGGAGTGTGAAACCAGTAAAAGACATAATATTTAAACCCGCTGCTTTTAACTTTTTGGCTAAAATCGTCAATGCCGGTGCTTGCCAAAATGGTTCACCACCAGAAAAAGTTACACCAGTATTCTGAGGATTTTTGAGAATACTTGCAGCTAAGGTATCAATAGCCACTAAATCATTAATCTCAAATGCCCAGGAGTCAGGATTAAAACAACCAGAACACTCACGGTTACAGCCTTGTACCCAGACAACAGCCCGACAACCGGGTCCATTAACTTCCGATTGGTCAACATAACCCATAATATTAAGATAGCCGGGGGGAATATCCGCGAGTCCTAGAGATGGGTTCATGGGCTTGGTTTCCATCTTTTGTCAACTCCTTTTCAACTTGTCCTATTACTTGCTAATATAGCGAGACTGCTCACTTTTGGCTTACCTACAAGGTTATTCTTCTTGGCGGCTGCCTATTGTTTGTTTGATAAAATACACTTATACGCAAGCCTTAAATAATGCTTATTACTATGCCCTACTTGCTAAAAAACTGATTCAAAAAAAATTTTCTCAAACCACTTGACAATTAGAAAAAAAGCAGGCATAATAGTTGAAGTGCAGGTCAAGGGACTGTAGTTCAATTGGTTAGAGCACCGCCCTGTCACGGCGGAAGTTGCGGGTTCGAGCCCCGTCAGTCCCGTTAAATCGAAACATACCAGTGATATTGGTAGAAGATGTAACTTACACCATTTTTCTAGCAGATGTGACACAAACATAATCTGTGGTGAAATTGATGAAAAATTACTTTAATTTTACTGTAATTTTAGATGAACGAGAATCCGCTTCGTTCTCTGGGGTATACTTGAGTCAGGTTTCGGTAATCATCCTAAGGATTCAGCTAGTTGAGTAAATCTTGAGCAAGATGCCCGACTTCTTTCTTTATTTAATCCTGTGAATAAATTATGATTTATGATTTATTGCCAGGAGTCGGGCATCTGAGTGCTACCATGGTATGCTGAATCCTCACTAATTACCGGCTAATTGCATTCAGATCCCAAGTATATAAACCAATTTGGTTGGGAACTCTCACAAATCGGCCTGTACGATGCCCCCTAGATAGTTCATTGAGAACCTTATTTTTCACCTCTCTGACTTCCTCCGTATCCAGATTTCCATAGATACCATTGAGTATCTCACTGACATTGAAAATTCGCCCTGCATTTTTTTCTAGAAATAGGGTAAGAGCATCAATTAAAAATTGACCATCAAATTGAGCCAACATCGGTACTGATTTCGTCTGGGGTTTGGCAAAATTTTTGTTGGTTTTGGTAGATTTAATGCTCTTAGATATCCCCTTAGCATGAATCGGACCTAGTGAATTTAAATCTAGGGTATAACAACCAGGTTCATTAGGAATACCTGACCAATAGCCACTTTCCCTTCCTTGAGTTAGAGATGATTGAACTCTACCTTTAACCACCTTGAAAATAGTAGACTCTAAATCACCATAAAGCGATCGCACAATAAAATCTATGTGGCACACAGTTCCAACATATTCTCGCATCAGCTTTTTCAGTGCTTCCATGCGAGTCATATTTCCATAGTGAGGAAGCATGGGAACTTCTTCCCCTTTTCCGACATAGTGACGACGCTCAAGAGAAAAATTATCCGAGTCCCTCACTTGTCCAAGGGAATGATCTGTTTTTAAAGAGTCTAAGGAAATTTCCGACTCTAGAGACTCCAAGCATTCGACATCAGAAGTGTGATGAGAAGAAAGCAGTAACAGTGAATCATCCTTAATAGCTTCAATTGGTTGATTGCCATTACCATAAGACCAAGTAGACAACAAAGATTCTACATGATCTAATTGCGATCGCGCTTCTATAAACAGACGTTGGTACTTTTGTACAAGATTCTGATAGTAATCTCGTAATTCCAACAATGGCGTAATAAATACATCAGGTGGTTGTAATTGTCCTGGAGAATTCATAGCAATTCACTCAATCTAAATTTGTATCGCTGCTGTAGGTCATGGGACGCGGTTTACTCGGTTCAGATACCTGAACTGATTTTTTCGGAGGTTGGGGAGGACGACAACTTTCGCAATATAAAGGACGTGTTCCGAAAGTTTCCCTCTTTGTAGCCTGATTACATTCTTTACAAACAAAGTTAAAAACTCGTGTATGAATCACTCTTTTGTGCGCTCTAACCGTATACTCTCTAACATCAACTACTTTTGTTGCCATAATTAGTAATTACCAATCCAAATCCTCTTTATAAAGCTATTCAAGCAAATAAAACTGTATCAGTGTGTGTTTTTCTAGAAGTTTGCCAAAAAATCACTAAATCCTATCCAAACCACGAACACAAACTACAATTTCTGATATATTAACAGTGAGTGAGATATATTTACTCATCTTGCACCTAACAATATAAAAAACAATATACAAAATAATCAAAAAATAATCTAGTACCAACTGGTTGCATTCATAACTAGTAGATGCAAGAGTGCTTTGTAGCATCTATCCTAAGAATTAATTATAGAATTAAAAACATACTTTCAGACATACTTTAAGAAAGTATATCCGATAATCCTCACAAAAAAAATGAAGGGTGAAAGGATCATAAAACCCTTTTACCCTTCTTAATTTAACCTACCTCCAGGCAATTAGCCAAGACGAACCTTCACAGCCTTTTGTCGTTCTGATTCGGCCTTAGGAATGGTAAGACGGAGAATACCATCTTTGTATTCCGCTCCCACTCTTTCATTGTCTACGACAGCGGGCAAAGCAATTACCCGTTTGAACTTGCCATAACGAAATTCTGAGCGAGTCATACCGCCCTCTTCCGTTGTAGTTTCTGACTTACGCTCACCGCTAATAGAAACCGATTCAGGAGCGACCTCAACATTAAGATCCTTCGGCTCGACACCTGGTATTTCTATTTTCAACCTCAAATCGCCATCAGTTTCCGCAATCTCAGCCGCAGGAATGAAAGTCAACCCTGCCCTTTCACCACCGTCCGTTGGCAATAATTGTTCAAACAAGCGATTCATTTGCCGCTGGAGAGCGCCCATTTCAGGGAATGGGTCCCAGCGTTCTATTTCCCGTAACGGATCCCAACGTACAAGTGTCATAGCTATCTCCTTAAAACTCACTATTTGACTTCTTGACTTGGTGAGACTGAATTTTAAGCTCTTGACTTGGTAAACAATAATATTACTGGCAAAACTTCTAACCTTTAACTTCCAAAAAGCCTAAGCTTTAGCCTCCCAACTCAATAGTAACACTGGAAAATAAATTGATTACAGTTCGGTTTTATAGATATTGTTATCGTAATTACCGTACTATTTAAATAGTAACTCTAAATTCGGAATCTCAAAGATAAATATAGAAATTTTTGCTATTTTTTTTGGACAAAAATATCTTAGATATGTGACTGTAAACATTGAATCACACTATTAAGTAAAGTAGTTTTAGCTGTATTGATAAAAAAGTGATCACCATCCATCATTTGTAATGAAAAATCAGCAGTAGTTTGTTCTTGCCATGCCGCAAGGGAATTATAACTAACTTCTCGGTCTTGTAAACCGCCAAAAGTATAAATAGGACAATCTAAAGCTGGTTGAGGATCGTAAATATAGGATTCTATCAGGGCAAAATCAGCGCGAATAATAGGCATAAAAAGCTGCATGAGTTCAGCATTTTCTAGCACTTCCTTGGGAGTCCCGTTTAAGCGATATATTTCCGCTAAAAAATCCGGATCTGATAATTTAGAAATCCGTGGTTTTTTCCATGGTAATTGAGGAGCGCGACGGGCGGCAACGAAAAGATGTAAAGGTTGAAAATTATATTCAGAACGTAGTAACCTGATTAACTCAAAACTAATTAATGCACCCATACTGTAACCGAAAAAAGCATAAGGTTTATCTAAATAGGGGATGATATTGGTGGCTATTTCTCGCACTAAAGGTTGAATTTCTGTGTATGCAGATGATTTAATTTGTCTTCCTCTACCAGGAATTTCTATAGGACATAATTCAATAGTTTTCGGTAAATCATCCGTCCAGGTACGAAAAACCGTCCTGTTACCACCAGCATAGGGTAGACAAAATAGGCGTAATTTGGCTTGGAGATTGGGTTTAGGGCAAGTTATCCAGGGGGTAAATATTGTTTTTGTGTTCATTGTGGGGTTTATCTGCGGCAATGGTGGTAGTTGATTATTATTTAATCTCAAATTTGCCTGTTTTGATGATGAAAATTAAATAACGAACCACAGAGGACACGGAGGACACGGAGGTTAGGAGGGAATGAGAGTTTAGAAGCTTTTCTGCGTAAGTCTTATTCAAAATCTTCTCAGACTCTCAGGGGAAATAATGTTAATTAATAATATTAATTAATAAAATTAATTAATATTATTTATGAGAATAATTAACTTTATTAAGGTAAATACTTAAGTAAATTAGTGATGACAATCACATAAATTTTGGAGACACTTGTTTTGTGAGAACAAAAAGCGGTGAATATTACTGAATATTACTATGGTTCACCAAGACTCTTTGTCTCAAACTCCAGAGAAGGTACAAGGTAAACAGAGAAAACGAAACTATGAATAAACAATTGATCAAAAGAATCTCTTTTTCATTACTTTCTGTGTTGGTGACATTTTTAATTACATTTAGTCATGCTGTTGCACAGGAAGTAACGTTTTATTGGGACTATATCAATGTTAATATTGATGTGCAAAATAACGGAGATATGTTAGTCACTGAAACGCAAAAATATGTGTTTAAATCAGATTATCCTAATCAACGATATCGCTATATTCCTTTGGATAAAGTTGATGAAATTAAGGATGTAACGGTTCAAGAAAATAATCAAATTATTCCTAGTGAAACCGGAATTGAAAATAATCAATTTTGGATTCGTTGGCAACATCAATTAAAACCACCAGAAACACATACTTTTGTTTTGAAATATCGTGTAGTTGGCGGACTGCATATTAATAATGAGAATACTCAAGTTTATTGGAAAGCCATTTTCGCTGACCGTAAAGCCACAATTCAATCGGCAAAAGTTCGGGTACAATTACCAAAAACTTTATCGGGTAAAGTCCAAGATTTTCAAAATTTTGGTATACCAGCTACAAGCCGTCAAGTAAATCCGAAAACATTTGAATTTGTAGCAAATCAGCCTATTCCACCGCAACAAGAACTAGAAGTTCAGGTGACATTCCCTAGCGCAATTCTGAATATTCCTCAACCCAATTGGCAACAAGGTGGCTTTGTTTTGAATTGGAATAACTTTATATTTCTGTGCTTTTTCGCATACATTGCCTTTGTTACCCACATTCCGCACCCTGAACTGTCACAGATCAAAAAAGCAGAGATAGTAGTACATAATAACTAACGATCAATTAAAGAGAAATAAGCTTAATGAGAATACATATCATTAAAAGGGGGGTGGTGTG
>NZ_BJCF01000060.1 GCF_005402965.1 Dolichospermum planctonicum | reverse complement strand
CAGCACCGAAATTCATCACCACATAATCTTCACCCGGTGGTGGTCCGCCATTATCTGGTTGACCGGGAAACCAGTTACGGTAAGTAGATGTTTCACCACTTGCCCACTGGAACTGGCCTTCTGTTACATTATCTGTCAAGCCAATCCATAGTTGTTCAGTACCACCAAAGGTGGTGACTAACCATTGTTGCTCTTGTAGTGAGTTAATAGTGACAAGATTTCCGCCTAAACTTTGGGCTTGAGATTGAGCTTGTTGCCATGTTCCATAACTGGTTAAAGTATATTGGCTGCCATTGTAGTTAAATATTGGATTTGTGCTGTCATCATTACTAATAGTTCCCGTGACGGCTGTGGTTGTACCAACAGTGTAACCTGTTCCTGAAGCTAAAGTTAAAGCCACAGTTTCATCACTTTCAACGGTGGTATCTTCTGTGGGGTTAATAGTTAAGATTGCGGTACTCGAACCAGCCGCAAAGGTAATGGTTTTACCTGTTCCCGGTGTTGCTCCTGTATAGTCGCTACTGTTGGCTGTGCCAGTAATACTGTAGCTAACAGTTAAGGGGTTGGTTGTCGCTCCTGTGCGGGTAAATATGTAAATGAGGTTGGTTGTACCATCTTCTAGTACGCTACTGGGTGATACTGCTAGGGTAATGGTGGGAGTGGAAGATGTAATTTCAATGATGCCTCGGAAAGTGGTTTGGTTATTATTGGGGTAATCATTCCATTGACCAGCAGCACCGAAATTCATCACCACATAATCTTCACCCGGTGGTGGTCCGCCATTATCTGGTTGACCGGGAAACCAGTTACGGTAAGTAGATGTTTCACCACTTGCCCACTGGAACTGGCCTTCTGTTACTTTATCTGTCAAGCCAATCCATAGTTGTTCAGTACCACCAAAGGTGGTGACTAACCATTGTTGCTCTTGTAGTGAGTTAATAGTGACAAGATTTCCGCCTGCATTTAGGGCTTCAGCTTGAGCTTGTTCCCATGTAAGGCGGGTTGAGGTGAAGCGATAAGTATTGCCGTTATAATCGGGCATGAGGATGATCCTGTATATTATAGATAGACATTGACCAAATTCAAATATGTATTTTCCAAAATCTTGATAGAGAAATTCCCTCTGCAAGGATTCTGGATTGTACATTTTTTTCGGATATGCCTAAAGGTTGCAGGCCCATGATATCATACCAATGACTGAGTTTTGTACCGAGTTTATACTGAACTTGTACTGAGTTCTACTATACTCAAATAGTATATAGTATTCGGACAGACAAGGATGCCAAACCCACAAAAAAACCCTATCTACCAGGACACACAGTTGCCAATGTGGTTGTGTAATGGGATGCACTGAGCAGTTTAGCAAGCTGACTGTGACAGTTGCCGAAGTGGCCGGGGTTTGTATCCGATTTTTTTCGGTCAAATTGATAATAAGGACATAAAAAGTAAACTGATGAATACCATAGTATCTACCCTAACTTCTATTCTCAGCACTGAAAATGCTGTTATCTCCTGGGAAAATCTCGCCCCCACCCAAAAGCAGAATCTACAACAGAGTATAGACTCTAAAAGTTATCCCATTTGCGTCGTTTATCCCCATAGCCAGGCGGAATTAGCCGCAGTTATCACCACCGCCAACCGCCATCAATGGCGTGTTCTCGCCTGTGGTAGCGGTAGTAAAATTAATTGGGGTGGTTTGGCTAAAAATATTGATATTATTGTTAGTACCGAACGTATTAACCAACTCATAGAACACGCTGTAGGTGATTTAACTGTTACCGTGGAAGCAGGAATGAAATTTGCCGAAATTCAGGAAATTTTAGGAAAATCTGGACAAACTTTAGCCTTAGATCCAGCCTTCCCAGAATCAGCTACCATTGGTGGTATTGTTGCTACTGCTGATACAGGTTCTCTGCGTCAACGTTATGGTGGTGTGCGTGACCAACTTTTAGGTATAACTTTTATCCGCGCTGATGGAGAAATCGCTAAGGCTGGGGGACGAGTTGTCAAGAATGTGGCGGGTTATGATTTAATGAAGTTATTTACTGGTGCTTACGGTACTTTAGGTATTATCACTCAAGTCACTTTGCGAGTTTATCCCATCCCTGAAACTTCGGGAACGGTGCTATTAACTGGTAAACCTGAAGCCATATCTTCAGCAGTGAGAATTTTACAAAATTCAGAGTTAACACCAACTCAAGTTGATTTATTATCAAGTAAGTTGGTGACTAATTTAGCTTTGGGAACGGGAATAGGTTTAATTACCCGGTTTCAAAGTATTCATGAAAGTGTCGAAGAACAATCGAAACGACTTTTAGCAATTGGTGAAAAGTTAGGTTTAGAAGGGGTGATTTATCAAGGAGTTGAGGAGTCTAATTTATGGCAACAATTACCAAACAAAATATATGATCATCTCACAGAATCTACAATTACTTGTAAAATAGGAGTGTTACCAACTGCTGCGGTGGAGATTATCAATCAAATAAATATTGGTTTAATTCATGTTAGCAGTGGTTTGGGTTTGGTGCGTCTGGAAAATCAAGACCAGATTTTACCTGTGCGGAATTTATGTCAAGCCAATTCTGGTTTTTTAACTATTTTATCCGCACCTGTTGAGTTAAAGGAAAGGTTTGATGTTTGGGGTTATAATGGTAATGGCTTGGAGGTAATGCTAGGTATTAAACAACAATTTGATGGTAATTTGATTTTGAGTCCCGGTCGCTTTGTGGGTGGGATTTAAGATTTCAGGATCACGAACCGCAGAGGCACAGAGGTAACAGAGGTTAAGAGGGGAGAAATATAAATGCAAGTTTCGGAAGGTTTGGTGCATAATACTGCTAGTATTAACAATTTACAGGGTTTTGATGGCCATTGTCCACCAGATCCTAAGTTAATTGATAGTTGTGTTCATTGTGGTTTTTGTCTGTCTACTTGTCCTAGTTATCGGGTATTAGGAAAGGAAATGGATTCTCCTAGAGGACGTATCTATTTAATGGATGCTATTAATGAGGGGGAAATTGCTTTAAATACCGCTACTGTTGAACATTTTGATTCTTGTTTGGGTTGTCTAGCTTGTGTCTCTACTTGTCCTTCTGGTGTGCAGTATGATAAGTTGATTTCGGCTACTAGACATCAAGTAGAAAGAAATTATCATCGCAGTTTACCTGATAAGTTAGTTCGACAATTGATTTTTTCTCTGTTTCCTAATCCTGATCTTTTAAGAATTTTACTTTTTCCTTTATTAGTTTATCAAAAGTTAGGGATTTCTAAGTTATTACAAGCAACTGGTTTAATTAAGGCTATATCTCCCCGGTTAGCTGCTATGGAATCTATTTTACCGGAAATTACTCTTAAATCTTTTCAGAATAGTTTACCAGATATTATCCCCGCTCAGGGTGAAAAAAGATATCGCGTTGGTGTTATTTTAGGATGTGTACAAAGGCTGTTTTTCTCTCCTGTCAATGAAGCAACTGTTAGAGTTTTAACTGCTAATGGTTGTGAGGTGGTAATTCCTAAGTCTCAGGGTTGTTGTGCGGCGCTTCCTGAACACCAGGGACAAACGGAACAAGCGAAAACTTTAGCCAGACAAATGATTAATAGTTTTGCTGATACTAATGTAGATTTTGTGATTATCAATGCTGCTGGTTGTGGTCACACTTTGAAGGAATATGGTCATATTTTAGCAGATGATCCAGAATATGCAGAAAAAGCCAAAATATTTGCTGCGAAAGTAAAAGACTCACAGGAGTTTTTAGCTAATATCGGTTTAACTGCTAAACTTTCACCTCTGACTGAGAAAAATCTGACTTTAGTTTATCAGGATGCTTGTCATTTATTACATGGTCAGAAAATTAGTGTCCAACCTCGTCAACTGTTAAAACAAATTCCAGGAGTAACTTTAAAAGAACCCATAGACGCAGCTTTGTGTTGTGGTAGTGCGGGTGTTTATAATATGTTACAACCGGAAGTTGCGGAAGAATTAGGTAAACAAAAAGCCCAAAATTTATTAAATACGGGTGCTGATTTAATTGCTTCTCCTAACCCTGGTTGTAGTTTGCAAATTAGTAAATATTTACCAGATTTACCAGGTAAAACTATTTCTATTATGCACCCTATGGAATTATTAGATTATGCTATTCGGGGTGAGAAATTGGAGATTTAGAAAGTTATAAGACCCATATTCCTTAATACGATTCGGTTAACCAAAAATCCCAATTTTTGTAATTCTAAAGGATTTATGATTGCGTTCCGTTATTGAGAATACTGTCAATTATTAATCTGATCCGAAGCGTATTGAGGGTGATATCTTCTTCCTTAGTTAACCTGCGGTCAATACACTCATCTAGAAGCAGTTTCATCCTAAGCTACCTTGTTAATCATTTGTTTTCCTGCTTCTTCTAAAAATGTAATGACTTGTTCTCTAGTGACAGTGGGAAAACCATCTAAAAAATCATCTATTGAATCTCCTGCTGTTAAATAATCTAAGAGTGTTTGTATAGGAACTCTTGTTCCTGTAAAAACAGGAGTACCACTCATAATTTCAGAGGAGACACTTATAACTGAAGGATGATTAGACATTGTAATTGTATTTGATATTTTCAAGTTATATTTCTAGTTTAGCTATAAAAAAGAAGTTGGTGATTTTATTTATCCTGTCAATTATCGTTCCCAAATTAAATTCATGGCCTTGTTTATGATCTCTTGTCGTTCGACTAATTGGTTTAATTCTTCTGCTTCATATTGACCTTCAAAAGCTTCAATGGCTGCTTTTTCTAATGCTAAATCATAAGCATCTTCTAGAGTTGTTGCTAATTCTGTTTCACTCATATAAGTTCCTTTTGCTTTTTCACGACAATTACTGCGTTGAATTTGCTTGACAGAGTTGCGAATAGAAAGATTCCAGGACCTAGTGGTGCGATTTTCAGCAGTTTGTTTAATTAGGTGTAAAAGTAAAATGATGCCATAGCTAAATATTTTATTCAGTTTATCAGATTTGCTCATTTCTTCTAATTCTTCGACAATTAACAAGGCTTCTGTGATATTACCTTGGTGTAGAAGTTCTTTGAGGGTAAGTAGTTCTTCCATGGGCTTGATTTTCCTAATTTTTTATCGCTAAGGTTAATCCGTCTGCTATGGGAACTAAACTTATGGTAATTCGGGAATCTTGGTGTAATTTGCGATTAAAAACCCGAATTTTATGAGTTTGATTATCCTGTATTTCTGGATCTGCTACTTTACCTGACCACAGTACATTATCAATGGCAATTAGTCCACCACTACGAATTAATTTCAGACAATGCTCGTAATAATTCTCATAGTTACCCTTATCAGCATCAATAAACGCAAAATCAAATGTCCCTGCTTCTCCTACTGTCAATAAATGATCTAATGTTTCTAAAGCTGGTGCAATATGCAAATCAATTTTATCAGCTACTCCCGCTGCTTGCCAATAACGACGGGCTATACTTGTATACTCTTCACTGACATCACAAGCGACGATTTTTCCATCTGCGGGTAAGGACAAAGCCACGACTAGGGAACTATAGCCAGTAAATACACCTATATCTAGTGTCTTTTTTGCTCCTAAGAGTTTAATTAACAAGGCCATAAATTGTCCCTGTTCCGGTGATATTTGCATTTGGGACATTGGCATTTGAGCGGTTTCCCGACGCAGTTGGGTTAAAATTTCCGCTTCTCGCAGGGAAACTGAAAGTAAATAATTATATAGGTTTTGTTCTAGTCCCAGGGTTTGTTTTGACATGATTTATATTTATTAATTATTTTATGATAGTTCTTCCTTATCGAAATCATCATAACAAATTTAAAATCAAATGTCAACCCCTAAATTCTCTTTTAAAGCGGAATTTTTTAAACAGGCTTTAAAAAATTATTTATTGACAAAGTTCTCAGTTTCGACTATGCTTATGTTATGAGTGGAAAAGTGTGCGCCCATATATATAGGGTTTTTATTTATCAAATTATTCAAAGCAGTAAAACCAACGTTTATAAATGATTCATGCTTTCAAGAACTTGGGTACACAAGACATTTTCGATGGTAAAGATTCTAAAGCTGCTCGAAAAACCTGTCCCTCATCCCTTTGGAAGCGTACAGTTCGTAAACTAGATCAATTAGACTCAGTTACAAGCCTAGAAGATTTAAAAATTCCCCCAGGTAATTGTCTAGAAGCATTAAAAGGTGATAGAGAAGGTCAGTATAGTATTCGCATTAATGATCAATATCGAATTTGCTTTTTTTGGCGAGAATTAGGGGCAGATGCCGTGGAAATTGTAGATTATCATTGAGGTATTAATCACATTTATGAAAATCCCAACCCATCGTCCTCCTACCCATCCTGGAGAAATGTTATTAGAAGAGTTTATGATCCATAAAGGTTTAACACCCCAAAAAATAGCTGAGTCTATAGGTGTTACAGAACAGCAAATTGTAGATTTAATCGCAGGTAAACAGCATATCACACCCAGTTTAGCACTGCGGTTATCCAGGTTTTTTGGCATATCTGTTGATTTCTGGATGAATTTACAAGTTCGCTGGGATCTATATTATGCTCAACAAGCAGAAGCAGAATTTCTGAATACAATTAATCCTTTTGTCGCTTAATCATCCCCAAAATCCCCACAAACAATTATCCAACAACATCCTGAAAAATCCCAACTTCCCACAAACAATCATTAAACAACATCCTGTCAATCCTGTACTTCGACTTCGCTCAGTAACCGGATATCCTGATTCAGACAATTTTACCCCTTGACAAAGTTCTCAGTTTCGACTATGCTTAGGTTATTGGTGGAAAAGTATGCGCCCATATATATAAGGTTTCCACATTCAGTATTTATCTAAAAAAAGTTCCGCCTAACGGCGGGGTAAGGGAAAAGAAAAAAGAGCAGAGGGCAAAAGAGCAAGAGTATAAAGGGCTACTAAGTCATCGCCGCACCACTACATACAACCCGAAAACCAATACCGTAGTCGTCGAGGAAGTTGAAGCCGCGACAAGCAGAACGGCAATCCCCAGGATTGCTGCCCCAACAACCGCCGCGCAGCAGTTTATAATCGCTTCGACTAATCAAAGCACTACCATTTACAGGCGCGTTTATATAATTTTCCTGCCAATCATCTTCGCAGCATTCCCACACATTCCCGTGCATATCATACAAACCAAAAGCATTAGGGGGAAAAGTTCCTACATCTGTAGTTTGTTCTCGATATTGTCCTTCGGGTGCAGCAGCGTAGGCATAGTTACCATTATAGTTTACTAAATCTGGGGTAATGCTTTCACCAAAATAAAAAGGTGTGGTTGTTCCCACCCTACAAGCATACTCCCATTGTGCCTCACTGGGCAACTTATAGTTTTTACCTGTTTTTTGGCTTAACTCTTGACAAAATGCGACTGCATTATTCCAACTGACTTGTTCAACAGGACGATTATTACCTGTGAAGTAAGCAGGGTTGTTTCCCATGATAGCTTCATATTGTGCTTGAGTCAAAGGATATTTACCAATAAAGAAACTGGGAACATTAACTTGATGTTGGGGACTTTCATCATCATATCTTCCCTCTTCATTTTCCGGTGAACCCATGTAAAATGTCCCTGGGGGTATTTCCACCATTTCCAACATCACCCCATTTCCCAAATCTTCCACAAAGTAATTTGCTGAGTGGTTGCGTTTGTTGATAATGCTTCCTTTATTGTTAGTTGTGACAACTTCAAAAGTGAAAGTTTTGAGATGATTATTTTGTGATTGAATACCTAAATATTTAAACCATTCTGTAATAGACTGAGGACGGTTTTGATAATCTAATTCCATTCCCTTGAGAATAGCATCATTTACCTTTTGACTAATTTGAGAATTATATTTTTGTGGTGGTTTAATCGCCATTTTTATATCTAGCATGATCTTAGCATTCAGATAAGGACTAGGCAAAGGAATAAAAGGAGGTTCATGAACGGCGATAATTACATATAATGTGGCTGCTAAAGCATAGATATCTAAAGCCGGCGTGAAATTACTTCTATTTTCAAATTGTTCTGGTGGTGCAAAAACGGGAGTTTTGGCATTTGTTAAACTCATCAATTCCGCAAAGTTGACTTCTCTGGCTAAACCAAAATCAATTAATATAGCTTGATTGTCTTCTTCTCTTAGTAAAATATTCGCAGGTTTAATATCTCGGTGCAGATAATTACGACTATGAATATAACTTAAAGCTTCTCCAATGCCTTTAATAATTCCTAAACCTGCACTTTCACTAAAAACACCATTCGCGTATAAATATTGTTCTAAATTTTTGCCTTTGACATATTCCATCACCATACAAGATAAACCATTTTCTTGAAACAGTTCAGGATACACTTTGACAATGTGAGGATGATCAAAGGTAGCTAAGACCATCGCTTCGGTGTTAAACTTGTCCTGTTCTTGGGCTAAAAATTCTCCAAAACCTTCTGTATTCCCATATTTATCTCGATAGCGTTGTTTCAAAAAGGAGACGTTGAGGCTTTTGATAGCTACTTCTTTTTTGCGTTTATGATCTTGCGCTAAATAGGTAATACCAAATCCTCCCTGTCCTAGAGTATCAATAATTTCGTATTGTCCTTTTTTGAGTAGTTGCCCTGGGGTAAAATAAGCCATAATAAAATTTAAGTTGTCTGAATCAGGATATCCAGGATTTGAGGATTTACAGGATAAAGAGGAAAATAATCATGTTGGTGGTTGAAAAGTCTATATATATGGGCGCACACTTTTCCACCCGTAACATAAATATAGCCTAGCCTTTGAGATTTGTCAAGTCTTAATAGATTAAATTGTCCAGGATTTGAGGATTTACAGGATAAAGAGGAATATAATTATATTGGTGGTTGAAAAGCCTATATATATGGGCGCACACTTTTCCACTCATAACATAAATATAGCCTAGCCTTTGAAATTTGTCAAGTCTTAATAGATTAAATTGTGAGAATCAGTGCGTAGGGTGCGTCACCCTCGATAACTTAGTAAAAAAACAAATTCCCTGCATCTGACGCACTTAAGTAGTCGGACAAAATTAAATTCACTCTCTGCGTCTGTGCGTGAAAAAAATCATTGCATTAATCAGCAACACCACAGGGAATATATGTAGAGATGTTACGGTGATCGAAATTTCTGAAAAAAGTGTTAATTTGCCCTTTAAAATTAAAGATTATTCTGTAAACTCGCTTGCATCAGAGGGGGGTATTTATGAGTCGTCCCATTATTCTTGGTATTGTCGGTGATAGTGCTGCTGGAAAAACAACCCTGACTAGAGGTATCGCGCAGGTACTCGGTCCAGAAAATGTGACTATGATCTGTACGGATGATTATCACCGTTACGATCGCATACAACGGGCAGAGATTGGTATTACAGCATTACATCCTGATTGTAACTATTTGGATATTATGCAGCAACATTTATCGCTGCTACGAACAGGACAACCCATTCTGAAACCAGTTTATAGCCACAAAACAGGGACTTTTGAACCACCGCAATATATCAAACCCAGTAAATTTGTCATCATCGAAGGCTTACTAGGTTATTCTACTCGGATCGCTCGTGATGCTTATGATGTTAAAGTTTACCTCGCACCTCCTGAAGCAATCCGCGCTAATTGGAAGGTAAAACGGGATACTCAAAAGCGGGGATATACTCCAGAACAGGTATTAGCGGAATTAGATAAACGCGAACCAGACTCAGAAGCGTATATTCGTCCCCAGCGTCAATGGTCAGATATTGTTGTTAGTTTCTATCCACCTAATAATGAAATAGATGAAACTAATGGACATCTAAATGTGCGGTTGATGCTACGTCCTTCTATTCCTCACCCGGATTTTACCGAAATTATTCACGCTGGCCGTGGTGATTCCCAGTCAGCTATCCGTTTGGGACTGGATAGAGATATGGGAAAACCAGTGGATGTTTTAGAAGTTGATGGTCATGCAACTTTGGAGCAGGTGAATAAAATCGAACAGATTATGTGTGCAGATATGCCCTATTTAAAGAATGTTTGCGATCGGGAAGTTAATCCAGAATTGGGTAAAATTGCCGGTACAACTGGAGAAACTCTGCAAAGTTACCCCCTTGCTCTGACTCAATTAATTATTACTTACCATATGCTCAAAGCTACGCAGATTTATCAATAAGGAATTTCGCATAATTTGAGGTGAGTTTAAAAGGTGCATTTTCATAGTTTTATTAAACGCAGATAAACGCAGATAAACGCAGATGAAGATGGATAAATTTTCCCTGAACTTAGTTCCGAAAACTGGTGTTGCTGGGTTGGAGTATCAAACCAGGAAGATATCAAATCTCAAATTGGTATGACTTATTGTCTCAGAATAGCCGACTTGCCTGAAAATGAACGCCCCCGTGAAAGATTAATGACTCATGGACCGAAAATTTTAGCCACAGCGGAATTAATCGCTATTCTACTGGGTACTGGTCAAGGACCTGGTAAACTATCAGCGGTCGGTTTAGGGCAATATATATTACAGCACTTGGGTAAAGGACAGTGTGATCCCTTAGCCGCTTTACGAGATGTCACCCCCGCTGAGTTAATGGAAATACCAGGTGTGGGACCTGCTAAAGCGACGACTATCTTGGCTGCAATTGAATTGGGTAAACGTGCTTTTTTATCCCGTCCCTCCGACGGGACAGTTATTGATAGTCCTATGTCTGCCGCTGCCGCGCTTAGTCAAGACCTGATGTGGCAAAATCAAGAACGATTTGCAGTGCTGTTATTAGATGTCAAAAATAAGTTATTAGGAACAAAGGTAATTACTATTGGGACCGCGACGGAAACTTTAGCCTGTCCCCGTGATATTTTTCGAGAAGTGATTCGTCAAGGTGCTACACGGGTAATAGTAGCCCATAATCATCCTTCTGGAAGTTTAGAACCCAGTGAAGCAGATATAGAATTGACTCGTCAATTATTGGCTGGTGCGGAACTCCTAGCTATTCCTATTTTAGATCATTTAATTTTAGGTAATGGCAATCATCAAAGTTTACGAGAAATTACTACTTTGTGGGATAATTGTTCTCAGGTTGATTGATTATAGGATTCCTTGGTGTATGAAATCATGAACTTGTCTCACGCAGAGGCACACAGACCCCAGAGGAAGAGAGAAAGGAGAGTTTTTAAAGATGGATTTTATCACTATTTTAGGATTGGTCGCAGGTGTATTAACTACGATCGCTTTTTTACCGCAAATGTTCCAAATTTGGCTGACAAAATCAGCGAAAGATGTTTCTTTTGTGATGTTAATTATTTTTATGAGTGGTTTGTGTTTGTGGTTGATTTATGGCATCATTATCGGGGCTTTACCAATTATTATGGCCAACGGGGTGACATTATTTTTTAATTTGATTATTCTATGGCTTAAAATTAAATATAGATAACTTTTAAATAACTTTACTACTAAAACACTGTGACATCATCTTTATTTGACTCAGAACGTCTTCTTTTTACCCCCGCAACTCCCAATAATGACTCTATTCCCGTGATTTTCGCTTTTCCTAATGAGTACACTGTGGGGATAACTAGTCTGGGTTATCAGGTAGTGTGGGCGACTTTGGCTACCCGTGATGATTTACAGGTAAGTCGTTTATTTACTGATATCCATGAACCACTTCCTAGATATCCAGAATTATTAGGTTTTTCTATGTCTTGGGAATTAGATTATGTGAATATTTTTCATCTTCTGGAATCTTTGGAAATCCCTATTCGGGCTAATTCTCGTGATCAAAATCATCCGCTAATTTTTGGTGGTGGACCAGTTTTGACGGCTAACCCAGAACCCTATGCTGATTTTTTTGATATCATTTTATTGGGAGATGGTGAAAATCTGCTTGGTGATTTTATAGATACTTTTAAAAAAGTTAGAAATGCTGATAGAAAAACTCAATTAAAAACTTTATCTCAAGTTCCAGGAATTTATATTCCTAGTTTATATGTAGTAGAATATATTACACCAGATGGGGCAATAAAATCAATTAATCCTATTGATTCGGAAATTCCGCCAATTATTCAAAAGCAAACTTATCGAGGAAATACTCTTTCTGCTTCTACTGTGGTGACGGAAAAAGCCGCTTGGGAAAATATTTATATGGTGGAAGTGGTGCGAAGTTGTCCAGAAATGTGCCGCTTTTGTTTGGCTAGTTATTTAACTTTACCTTTTAGAACTGCGAGTTTAGAAACTTCTTTAATTCCGGGAATTGAACGGGGTTTAAAAGTTACTAACCGCTTGGGTTTATTGGGGGCTTCTGTCACCCAACATCCAGAATTTACTGAATTATTGGATTATATTAGTCAGCCTAAATATGATGATGTTAGATTAAGTGTCGCTTCTGTGAGAACCAATACAGTTACAGTTAAATTAGCTGAAACTTTGGTGAAACGCGATACAAGATCATTGACAATTGCTGTGGAAAGTGGTTCTGAAAAAGTCCGTAAAATTGTTAATAAAAAACTGTATAATCAGGAAATTATGCAAGCGGCTATTAATGCAAAAGCTGGTGGTTTATCTAGTTTGAAACTCTATGGAATGGTGGGAATTCCAGGGGAAGCAGCAGAGGATATAGACGCAACTGTAAAAATGATGGAAGATGTTAAAAAAGCTGCGCCTGGATTGCGTTTAACACTAGGATGTAGTACATTTGTTCCCAAGTCTCATACGCCATTTCAATGGTTGGGAGTTAATAAACTATCGGAGAAGCGGTTGCAATTATTACAAAAGAAACTCAAGCCCCAAGGTATAGAATTTCGACCAGAAAGCTATAATTGGTCAATTATACAAGCTTTGTTGTCCAGAGGCGATCGCCGACTTTGCCAATTATTAGAATTAACCCGTGATTTTGGGGACTCTTTGGGCAGCTACAAACGCGCTTTTAAACAACTAAAAGGACAAATTCCCGACTTAGATTTTTACGTTTATAGTAATTGGTCAACTGAGCAAATTTTACCTTGGAATCACTTGCAAGGACCACTACCTCAGTCTACATTAATTAAGCATTTAGCAGAGGCCACAAACTCAGAATTAAATCATCAATAATGTACACAGATACTATATACAATATAGATTTAGATAGATTTAGAAATTTCTACCTCCTGACTGAAAATGAACCAAATTATTACTCAAGTTGACGCTTTTACTAATAGTCCATTCACGGGAAATCCTGCGGCTGTCTGTGTTTTAGATAGTCCCAAATCTGAGTTATGGATGCAAAATATCGCTGAAGAAATGAATTTATCAGAAACCGCTTTTGTGGTCAAACAAAATGACGGTTTTAATTTGCGCTGGTTTACACCAACAGTAGAAGTTCCTCTCTGTGGACACGCCACTTTAGCCAGCGCTCATGTATTATGGTCTCAAGGACATTTATTATTAAATCAAGAGGCTCATTTCTATACAAAAAGTGGTATATTAATAGCTAAACTCGAAAATGATTGGATTCAGTTGGATTTTCCGGTAAATCTCTCTCAAACTGTACCAGCACCTCCAGAATTAAGTCAAGTTTTAGGAGTGACTTATAAATCTGTTTTTGAAAATTCTCTCGGTTATTTAGTTGAAGTGGAATCTGAACAATTAGTTAGAGAAATGCAGCCGAACTTCCAACAGATGAAAACTTTACCTAAAGCTGATATTATCGTCACTAGCATCGCTAATTCCGACTCAGAATATGATTTTGTCTCCCGCTTTTTTGCTCCCGGTTTAGGGATTAATGAAGACCCGGTAACAGGTGCAGCACATTGTTGTTTAGCACCATTTTGGCGGGATAAATTGGGAAAAGATCGGTTTTTAGCCTATCAAGCTTCTCGTCGGGGTGGAGTGGTAAAAGTGTATTATCCAGGAAAAAACCGCGTTTTTATTTCTGGACAAGCTGTAACAGTTATGCGAGGAGAATTAACTCTAGATTAAACTCTCTAATTAAGGATTAATTATTTAACTAAGGCTTGAGATTATGAGATTTTATCCGCATAAGAGTAAATGATATTCATATTTCCCAAAAATAAAATAACCATGGTCAACAGCGCAACCACACTAGCAAAAAACTTTGTTCGTTGAGATTGAATTAAAGAATGAATTAAAAAAGGTGTAATTAATAAACAAATACATCCTATGAATAAATACTTTGTCATTGATAATTCTAGCCAAAACTTACCTAATCCATATTGTAGACTGTAATTGAAACTCCACCCGACTATAAAAATACTGATTAAACAAGCATTAAGAAAATCTGGGTGGCTGATAAAATCTTCCCAAAATATTCCTAACGCTAAAAATAGAAAAGGAAAATATGGAATTAGATACCAAGCATAAAAATGGCTTTGTGATCCAGTAAATAAGAGAATAAATGAATAGACGATAATGGGAATATAAATAATTTGATATTTGATATTATCCTGATATGATCTAAAAACTGCAATCAAAACTAGCCAACTAAAGGTTAACCAACCATCTTCAAAAAATACAGGTTTTAAGATGATTTCTTTAAATAATAGAAAATTATCAAAACGCTCAGTATGGGATTGTAGAATTTTTATAAAGAGTTCAAAATCATAAATACTACCATAAATAAAATAGATAGATAATAATAATAAGCCAATTACAAAAACTACTAAACTTTCTCGCAATTTATGACGATAAATTAGCAGTAAACAAAGCACAGGTACAAGAAAAAAGCCCGTAATTTTGGCTAAAGATGCTATCCCAGCTAAAAAAGCTGAAATATAAAGATAAGTAGAGTTACTAGAGTCGCAATATTTTAAAAAACAAAGTAAAGTGACTAAACTTAGAAAAAGAATCAGATTTTCACTAACTGCTAATCTGGAAAGAAAAACAGTATTAGGATTTGTTGCAAAAATTAAAGTGGAGATGATCGCAATCTTAGTGTTACATAGTTTTAAACTTAATCTATAAAATAGAGGAATAGCGAAAATACCAAATATTAAAGATGGTATTCTTATGGATGTTAAAGTGCAATCATAAAAAGTATTTGCTCCTGCTAAAATTGCTGCGCTACCAACAATTAAACTAAATAACGGAGGATGATCTAACCAGGGAGTTACTAATTGATAAGTTGCATTTTTCCAGTCAACTGTGGGAATATATCCATAAGCCTTTAACCAAGACCAACTTGTAGGTACATGATCTTTAATCAAACTCATTCCACTCCAAGCAAAAGCATACTCGTCAGCAGTCCAATTATGTACAGGAATTTGATCATAATTATAGATTCTAATTGCAGCACCTAATATGGTAATGAGCGTACAAAAAAAATAATCTTTCCGAGCAAATAAACTTGTGAAAAATGGTGAAATTGAATTTAGCACTTTGATAATCTCTATTATTAATACTAGCTAGGGCTATTATAATCCTCCTAAGTTTTATCAATACGCCATTTTGCATAAATATTGATAATATACAACTGTTATTAGATATCTAAGAGATTTACAGCACTTCCCGCTGTTATGAGGTACATATCTAGCGGGCAAGATGCCCGCACCACAAGAGTTTCATGATTCAACTTTGTACTTCATCAGATTGGAAACCGCTGTATATCTATTTAATTACCAGTCGCAGAAATATGAAATTTCTCACAACTGGCATAATTTACAATTTTCCAGATCTGACTTTATTTGTGACTGTCAAGTAAAGCATGACGGGAAAAAATTCCTTTCAATTTCAAATTAGTGAATACATTTATAGAATTTACTAATTCTCGTTGTTCATAACTTAGATTTAATGAGTCTAAAGCTTGATCAATATTATTACCATTGTGTAATTTATGGATAAGTAACTGACGTTGAGATGAATTTAAAATTCTGGCAATTTCTTTATTTCGTCGCTGACGAATAGCTTGTAATGCTTGGTTTTCTTGGGGAGTAAAATCATTTTTAGATAATTCGATATTATCCTTAATTTCCCCAGAGTTAGTAAAATAGTGATTTGCAGAAGCGAAAGGAATTTCCCATAAGAAAAACGCCAAAACAAAGACAAGCGCCAAAGTCAATAACCGTTGTGTCAATTTACTAATCATGTTGATTTTAATGTTAATAACAGCTTAAATCCAATTCTAGCTACAGGAATAGCATTAGATAATTTTTCTATTTTTGGTGACTACGTGCTAGAGATGCAAAAGTATTGATTTTTGACAGAACATATTTACTAGTAGAGAACAGCATAAATCCTAATTTCAAGAGACAGACAAGAAAATTAAGCTATTTCTATATTGGGGGTGAGGTAAAATGGATAATGTTTTCTCTATGACTAAATTCAGAAATTGATAATAAAGAAAAACATATCAGACATATAAATATTATGTTCTTTTATATTTCCCGACCCCAGGCTATCATAAAATTCATTAGCAAAGGTGATAGTCATGACAGAACAGTTATTAGAAAAACAAACAGGTCAAAATGAGGGAATAGATTTAGAAGCAGCTTTTCAAGAGTCTCATATTCAGGAAATTCTCGATAAGTTAGACCAGGAGTTAGTCGGGTTAAAGTCCGTCAAAAATAAGATTAGAGAAATGGCGGCCTTGTTGTTGGTTGACCGGATTCGTAAAGGCTTAGGATTAAATGCAGGTGCGCCCAGTCTACACATGACATTTCTAGGTAATCCGGGTATGGGTAAGACGACTGTAGCAATGCGTATGGCGGAAATTCTCTACCGTCTGGAATATATCCGTAAGGAAAATGTCATGTTAGTGACGCGAGATGATTTAGTTGGACAAGGTATGGGGCAAACTGCACCAAAAACTAGAGAAGTATTAAATAATGCCATGGGTGGCGTTTTGTTAGTTGATGAAGCCTATACTTTATACCGTCCAGATTATCCCGGAGATTTTGGTTTAGAAGCCATAGAAATTCTCATGCAGGTAATGGAAAACCAACGTGATGATTTGGTTGTCATTCTTGCCGGTTATAAGGACCACATGGAAAGGTTTTTTCATAGTAATCCGGGGATGAATTCTCGCATTGGACTACATATTGAATTTAATGATTATGGTGTGGATAATTTAATGATAATTGCCCAATCTATAGTCAAAGCGCAAAATTATTGCTTTAGTCCTGATGCGGAAAAAGCCTTCCGCGAATATTTAATTAAACGGAAGACCATGCCCCATTTTGCTAATGCTAGAAGTGTCCGTAATGCCATAGATAGAGCGCGTTTACGCCAAGCAAATCGTTTATTAAGTAGTGGTAAACTGTTAGAAAAACAGGATTTAATTACCATTGAAGCAGCAGATATTCTCGCTAGTCGAGTGTTTAGAGAAGGTGTTCCTGATTGTGAAACTGAAAGTTAATTTAATTCACATCCCGGACTTCTTTAAGAAGTCCGGGATATGAGAGTTTGGATCTTGTGGTTTATTTTTTCATTTTGTTGATTTCTTGTTGTAGTTCTTCAATTTGCTTGCGTAATCTTTCCGCTTCATTCTCACGTGTTTTTGGTGTAACATTGACTGAGCCAGCAGCAGAATATTCATAGTTACCTTTTCTGATTTCCTGGTATTCTTCTGATACTGCCCAACTGCGTAAATAGTGCAACCGCTCCACAGGAAAAGGATGACTTAACATCATTCCCTGGGCGCCATTGTAGATTAAAAACTTATATACTTGATTCAGCCCGTCATCATCTAGTGCTTGATATTTTTCTGACTGCTGAATAAATTCCTGTAAACTACATTCATGGGCATATTTGTTACTACCTCCAGAAAGTTTCATCATAGATGACATGACTGGATTTAAATCATCCATGACCAATAAAGCCGCCCTATCAGCCGATAACTCAGCTTTGCGTCGCCACTCAAAAAAGGCATAAATCAAGGCTTGACTGACAAAATTACCTAAACCCAAGGTTAATTCACCCAGGACAGAAGCGGCATTCATCGCCCACATCGCCATTTGGATTAAAATAGTATGACCGCATTTAATATGGCCTAGTTCATGAGCCAACACCGTCCGCAGTTCCGACTCATTGAGTAACTCTAGTAACCCAGTGTTAACGACTATGTATGGGTTGTCTTGTCCTAGTGCGTAACTATTGACTTGAGCATCTTGGGCAATAAATAATGTCGGTTCACCGCTAATGTCCAAATCCCGGACACATTCCCGGAAAATCTGGTAAATAGTAGAATATTGCCGGGGTCCGACTTGTATGGAGTTACCCATTAAATAAACAAGTTGAGGGCGTTCATAGACAAATTCTACAAATTTACGAGCGATTAAGTCAAAGCCCGGTAAACTGCGTAAAGCTTGTTCTGCTTGAATATCTAATGGATGTCTGAAGGCTGCACTGGAAATTCCTGTATAAGTTGGCATAATTTAGATAATAAGTTGGTTGTGGGTTGTCCGTTGTTCGTTGTCAGTTGTGAGGAATTTCTATTCCCTCTTGACTCTTGATCATGTTCATGAGGTAGTTCAAAAAAAACACTTGTTATGGAATATAAAGCGCGTGATTGAAGCAGAAGTTCATTTATCATTACATAACTTCCTGCGATCGCAGGCGGGTTTCCCTTCTTGGCCTCATCATTTAACCATGGCTAGGTTGGTAGCACGCGCTTTGCGTTTGGGACGCAGCGCTTTAATTCAAGTTGGGGCGGTTTGTGGACACCAAGGTCGATATCGCACCAGTTTTATCGCCTCTGCTTTAATGTGGCATGGTTCTGTAATTATTGTCGCCTCGGAAACCGTACAGCAACGGTTGTTAAAGGTAGAAATTCCCCGACTCCAGCAGTGGCTACCAGCGAATAAATCCATTAGAACCGGGGATATTTGGCCAAGTCCCGATTTTCACGGTTTACTATTGATTTCCCCCGCTGCTTGGTTGAAGGGACAATTGGCTCATGACAATCCCTTTCCTGCTCATATTCCCACAATTATTGATGGTGTTGACGATTTAGAAGATTGGGTGCGTTTTCAGTTAACTGAAACTATTCAACCCCAGGATTGGGATCAGTTGATGCTTGCTTATCCATATCAAGTTGAGTTAATTCGGGAAGCTAAGATACAACTGACACATCAATTATTTCAGCGCCCGGAAAATCCCTATCACTGTTATCTAATTTCTCAGTCAGAAATAGAAATTTTACAACGTTTATACTTGTCTTTAGAGCCAAATCATCTTCCCGACTCTTGGCGGAATTTTTGGCAAAAAATCCCCAATTTACGAGATTCTTCCCTGAATTCTCCCTCTGACTTTCCCCTGTTTTGGGCGACTATTGCCCGTCGTCAAGGCTTATTTTCTTTACATTATGCTCCTATAGAATTAAGTAAAATCATTGCACCAATTTGGCAGCGTCAACCTGTAGTATTAATTGGTAGCGCTTTAGAACTAGAAACGGAAGCACCCCTTTTCCGTCAACGGTTGGGTTTAGAAGATGTTACCTGTTTAAAATTTGCTGCTGATAGTCAAGGAGAAGCAATTCAACTTTATGTTCCTTATAAGTTACCTTTACCAAATACACCAGAATTTCAAGGAGCTTTAATTCATCAAGTTCGTACTTTAGTATGTTTGAGTGCCACAGCCCCAGGAATGACGGTAATATTGGTAGGGGACGTGCCACTAAAGGCTAGGGTAGGAGCAATTTTGGCCTCCGAATTTGGTTCACGGGTGCAGGTGGAAAAGACTTGTTTAGATGAAAATGGGATTTTGATTACTGGTTGGGAATTTTGGCGCGAAAATCAAAGTGTTTTACCAGCACCCAGATTGTTAATTATTGCCACTTTACCTTTACCATCTTTAGAAAATCCCTTGGTAGCCGGTAGGGTAGCTCATTACAAGCGATCGCATCAAGACTGGTTTCGTTTATACTTATTACCAAAAGCCATGAACGAATTACAAAGAGCGATCGCACCTGTACGCGAAAATCAAGGTATTGTAGCTTTATTAGATACTCGTGTTGTTAACCGCAGTTATGGAGCGCAAATTCTCTCTTCTCTGAGTCCCCTAGCACGTTTAAACTACCTTGATCCTAGTTTATTTTCCAGCAATAATGAAGATGATTCTACTTAATTAATGGCGATAATCATCAACTAATGACTGATTTCTATTAAAATCTAAATTGAACTTGTCAACAAAGTCAATAATAAAATTATGGGTGAAGCAAAACGCCGTAAAAATTCACTAGGAGAGGAATACGGACAAAATACTGCTAGAATATTACCTTGGATTCCCATTACTAAAACTCAAGCTTCACAATTTGTAGCTATCACTACTCGTGGTGCATGGATAGGTATTGGTACTATGGTTGTTGTCTGGATCACAATCAGATTTATTGGGCCTGGTTTTGGCTGGTGGGAAATTGTTGGTTAATTTACAAATGAGATCCCCGACTTCTTTTTTAGATTATGTTTTATATTATAATTAATTAGTAAAGATAATTATAGTATGAATATATTTCAGAAGTCGGGATTCTGGGGACGATGATAATTTAGTTGTAAAATCCTTAATTTTTCATAAAAAATGCTCTTACATTTAAGCACTTGGCCGGAGGTTGAAACTTATTTACAACGGTCTCCAGGGATTATTTTACCCATTGGTTCAACAGAACAACACGGACCAACAGGACTAATTGGTACAGATGCAATTTGTGCAGAATCTATATCAAAGGGTGTAGGGGAAGCAACTCAAGCAATGGTTGGACCAACAATTAATGTGGGAATGGCTTTACATCATACAGCTTTTCCGGGAACAATTAGTTTACGTCCTAGCACTTTAATCTTAGTAGTTAAAGATTATTTAACCTGTTTAGTAAAAGCTGGTTTTACCAAGTTTTATTTTATCAATGGACATGGGGGAAATATTGCGACTCTCAAAGCTGCTTTCTCTGAAACTTATGCTCATTTAGAAGACCTACAAATTCCCAATTCTGCCCAAGTTAAATGTCAAATTGCTAATTGGTTTATGGCTGGTTCAGTTTACAAACTCGCCAAAGAATTGTATGGTGATCAAGAAGGTTCTCATGCTACCCCTAGTGAAGTAGCTGTGACTCAATATGTTTATCCAGAAGCAATTAAAAAAGCATTTCTTGCTCCCGAAGTTGCTGGTGGACATAAAATTTATAGTGCTATTGATTTTCGTTCTCGTTATCCAGATGGTCGTATGGGTTCAAATCCAGATTTAGCAACAACCGAACATGGTAAACTATTTTATGATTTATCCGTGGAGGAACTAAGTAAGGGATATTTGGAGTTTGTAAAGGAGGAATAGGTTTTTTCTCACGCAGATGTGCTTAAAAAACAAAGAGAAGTTAAGATGAGATGAGGATGATACAAATTCATTATATACATCCTGATTCTCAATATTATGCAGGCCTGGATACCTCACACACCACTACAGAATGGACAGTATATAATTAAAAAGGTCATCGACACTGGTGGCTTTGGTGAAACCTATTTAGCACTAGATACGGAAGAAAATAGGTTGGTTGTGATCAAAACCCTCAACCGCGAACAACAAGAAAAACCAGATTTTGCGAAAAGACAAAAGAAGTTTCGCAAAGAAGCATTAGATCTATCAAAATGCTATCATCCCCATGTTGTCAGAGTCTACGACAATTTTGTCGAAAATGGACTTTGGGCTATTGTCATGGAATATATTGACGGGTGTAATTTACGGGCTTATCTAAATGAAAATGGCTATTTGTCAGAAACGGAAGCTTTGCGCTATATTGACCAAGTGGGACAAGCTTTAGAATGTATTCATGAACGAGGACTTTTACACAGAGATATCAAACCGAGTAATATTTTGTTGCGACCTAAAAGCAATGAAGCAGTTTTAATTGATTTTGGGTTAGCGCGGGAATTTAAACCTGGTAACATTAGAAGCATGACAGAGGTGAAAACGGAAGGTTACGCACCTATAGAACAATATCAACGTCAGGGACATTTTGGTTATTATACAGATGTTTATGCTCTAGCCGCGACTTTGTACACCTTATTAACTACCAGAGTTCCTATTCCCTCTAATTATCGCGCTGAATATGATGTACTTTTACCACCACCGAAAAAATATAATCAACAGATTAGCGATCGGGTAAATGCTGCTATTATTAAAGGAATGGAGTTAGAATCTATAAACCGTCCTCAAACTATACGGGAGTTTCGGGAGTTGTTAGGTTTGTTGGTTGAACCTGTTGCGAATATTCCCACACCACGTTTGGTTGAACCTGTAGCAAATATTCCCACACCACCACCGATTTATTATCCTCCCGTTCCGGTACAGCAAAGACAGCAGCAAAATATCCCCACACCTCAACCAGAAGGTATTTCCTCTTTCTTGTCTAAGGTGAGACAAATTTTAACTGGTCAAAATTCTACTTCCAAACCTATAAATCAAAAGCTAAAATTAAAATCATCCTCTGGAATGGACTACAGAAAACTGCGTGACTTACTTGCAGCAAGGAAATGGCAGGAAGCAGACAAGGAAACTTTGCGAGTAATATTAGCAGTTGCGAAGCGGGAACAGGAAGGTTGGTTAAATACTAGTAGTATTGATAATTTTTCCTGTGAAGACCTTCGCATTATTGACCAGTTGTGGGTAAAATACAGTAATGGAAAATTCGGGTTTTCTGTTCAGAGAAAGATTTATCAAAGCTTAGGTGGAACTAGAAGCTACGACAAGAAAATTTGGGAAGCTTTTGGAGACAAAGTAGGTTGGAGAAGAGGAGGACAATGGTTCTACTACCAAGATATTACTTTTGATAACCAAGCACAAAAAGTGCAATTCGGAAGCTTCCCACGTATGTATAATAAGAAGTATATCTATATATTGGTATATACAGCACTTCCCGGTGTTATGAGGTACAGTAACAACAATTAGTGAACCAATTTTTTAAATGTTGAGGATTCATCAAATCGAGAGCAACAGAAATAACTTTATCAACTATTTCAGTGGTAGTTGGAG
>NZ_BJCF01000059.1 GCF_005402965.1 Dolichospermum planctonicum | reverse complement strand
CGATAGTTTGAGCGTACATATCTGCAAATTTATCATTATCTATATCTAAAAGTAGTAGTTTTTTAAATGTCTCTTTTAGACGATTTAATTCTTCTGTGGTTGTTTCTATTTCTAAAGATGATTGAATGGCGTTTCTAATGGTTTTAGTATAAGCTGCCATTTCTTTAGCCAAATCGTAATAGTTATTAATATCTTTGGCTTTTTGATTTAGGAATAATTGTAGTAATTCTCTAATTGGTTGTAAATCATTAACCAGAATAATTTTACCTGATTTAAAATCAGCTAGTTTAGCAGTTTTTTCACATTCTCCGTTTACATACCACCGAAATTCTAGATAATTAGTTAAAATCAAATTGTAACCAATGTTGGATTCTAAATAACGTTTAATTTGTGCAGTTTTTTGGATTTTACCTAAATCAACATGAATATCTTTAGCTTCTATATATCCTAAAATCCGCTCATTTTTTCTGATAGTTAAATCGGGTATTCCTGCTTGATTACCTTTTTCTTCAATTCTGGCATTAATCCCAATCATTAAACCTTCAATTAGTCGTTTTAGACTGGGGTAATGACTGCGTTCTCCACCGCGTTGGCTATTTTCTTGTAAATCTTGGATGTAGTTATTAAAATCAGACATAATCCCTGGATAATTATTTATTAAACTTCTTGCTTTTTATAATAGCATATAATTGTAATATATTTGTAGGTTGGGTTAAGCGACAGCGGAACCCAACAAGTTGTGAAAATGAAAATGTTGATGTTGGGTTTCCTGGGGTCAACCCAACCTACTGTAAATCATTTCATTCTAAAATCTTGCAATAAAAAAGGCATAATTGCACCCGTAATTAAACTAGCTACAGTAATGGGAATACAAAGGGGAATTGATGCTTGTGCTAGTAATACTAACATAACTGTGCCAATACCACTAGCAATTATGGTTTGACGCAGAAAATATATGGGGTCACGGAATAGTTTACCCTTAAGAAATAACTTAATAGAAAACCAACTTAATTCTAACATATATCCTCCTAGTAATTAGCTAATAAATTCAGGATAAATAACCCTAAAATTACCGCAGGAATTACCCCCGCTGGTGCGAATAAACTACCAATTATGGCTGCAAATTTGTATCCAATATCTTTACCAGCAAGGATAATTCCACCAATTGCACCACCAACCATTGATAAAATTACAGCAATGATTAACCAAGTAAATCCTGTGGTGAAATTTAATTCTGTATTTAGACTATACAGAAAGTTAATAAATTCTGGATCATTGACAAAATCAAACATGATGATTCTCCTATACTTGGATTTCTGCGGCTAAATCTTCTAGTGCTTTACCTACTATTTCTGCTTGTTCTAATTGTTGATTGTCTGTAAATATTTGCCAAGCTTGTTGATAGTATTCTCGCGCTTGCAAAAGATTTATTTGATTTCCTAATTCCGGTTTTTCAGGATTGTCAGGTAAGTTGAAAAGAACATTAGCTTTGTTAGAAATTGTATTAGCATATTCTAACGGTGTATCTTGAGGATTACGCACTTTTAAAGCTTCATTGTAAGCTAAAATAGCCCGTAAATTATTTTCTACAGGATGAGAACTCACTAAATATTGTAAAGCATTTCCTAAATTATTTTGCAACATTGCATATTCTCTAGGATGGTCAATTATGTTAATATGTTTGAGAGCAGTTTCAAAAGACTGTATTGCTAAACCTTGACGTAAAGATTCCCGTTCTGATGACATAGGTATAGACAGATAAGCGATCGCTATGTTATTATATAAAATCGCATATTCTTGGGGATACTTTTCCCAAGTAAACACCCGCAAAGCCTGATGATAAACATGAATACTATCAGTTATCCGCGCTAAATTTTCGGGAACTAAAGACTGTAAAACCAAACCCAAATTCATTTGGGCTGCTGCCACTTCCTCCGCTGTGGCAAATTGTTGTAAAATTGGTAAAGCTTCTTCATAATCTGCCCGCGCTTCTTGCAACAACTGGGAATCACCATCAGGAATCATCTGTAATGCCCCTGCCTTGCCCACCTTAGCCCGTGCTTTCAGTAAAACATATTCCAGTCCACACATTTGATATGCACGGTCAAATAGCCCAATTGCATGGCGTAAATCTTGGGATGTTTGCGGCTTTTTTTGTAAACCTGTAGCAATTTCCATCAGCATTTGGATTTTTTCTGCTGTTGTTGCTGACTCGGAAGATATAGCCGCGATCGCAGCTTTTACCGCTGAATCTGTCATACTAGATATCATAAATTATTCTGGGGAATTAAATTATCAATACTCACACATTTGGGTTATTAACTAAGCTGATTTACGCAGTTTTCGAGTTGATGCAGATTTCTGGATTTATCATTGTTTCATGACAAATTATGAAACCCACTTTTTTGATCAATTTCCTAGCTGAAAGCAAAATTTACCTAAAGCTAAATAGGGAGTTTTTACTTATTTCCTATTCACGAACTTGAGTACAAGGGCAACAACACCAATATTTTCCACTATAAAACATTTGCTTGATGAAAATCTAGAGTAAATTTACCAATATTAATCTCAGTTTAAAAAAATTTACTGTAATTTACAACTTGAATGATAGCTTTTACTAAGCTGTTACCCAGCTAAATTGTACCATCCTAATATGGTTAAATCTTGTTTGTGGTGCGGGCATCCTGCCCGCTATAATTATACAAACTATAATTATACAAACTAAATGCAGTACAGTTGATCACTCCAAGCCATATTTATTACATCATATATTTATATGATTATCTATATAGATGATTAGAAATATTTATCTACTGTTTACTTGTTTTAGTAAAACTACTTGACATCTTTTACCATAACTGGTATCATCAGCTAGATGTATATTTTACAATCTTTGTTCATTCAATAACCACGAGACATTATGAATTTACAGAAAATTGCGCTTGTAACCGGATTATCTGTTGCCAGTGTTTTGGGCAGTGGCGCTTTATCACCCGCCCATGCTATTGTAACCAATTACGAGATCACAGGTGGTACATTCAGCAACGGTGGAACACTAAGGGGATATTTCAAATACGATGGCTCAACGTATACAGATTGGTCTTTCAGTGTAACTGAAGCTAATAGTACATCTTTACTCAATGCTTTTACTTATAGTGCAGCGCAGGGTTCTACCCTGTCGAATTTTAGCCCCTCTGGCTTCACTCTTGATTATAAATTAGCCAATCCTCAATTTGAACGGACATTGGTAGTAGCTTTTGATCAAGCTTTACCCCTGTCCATTGGCCAGAGTACGACTATAACCAAATCTACTCCTCCCTTTTCGGCTGGCACTAGGGAGTCTGCGTTCAATACGGGGGCAAGTAATTCACGTGGTATTAGTGGTGGTATCGTGACCGCAGTTCCCTGGGAAACAGACGCGCTTCCTTTAGTGGGTGCAACAATGGTATTTGGGGCTGGCGTTTTTGCTAAAAGAAAAATCGCCCAAGGGAAAATCAAGAACCTTAATTTTGAACCAGTTAAGTCTGAATGCTTAAGCAACGTTGATTAATAACAGTATTTAACTAAGCAAATTTTAAAAAGCTAAGTTGGATAAATATTAATTAATCGCGTCTAATTTTATCCAGATTCGCAAATTTAAGGAAATGTGCTTAGGGAAATTATTATTTTTAGACCATTTAGAGTCTCTTTAAATCCCCGATTTCTTTTAATTCGGGGATGTTCTTGTTAAAATTAAATAGCATTTGTGAATCTTCCAAAGGTAATACTTCTACTGAATAAGATTTTAACCACTGCTGAAAAGAACGTCCACCTGCTTCAATATACTGCCTTAATTCCGGTAAACAACGACGACGATAAAAACCACATAAAGGTTGCCAAATTTGATGATTTTGTACCAAAGCTGCTATTTTATTTTCGGGAATTGTGTTTAATTGACCTATCCAATTTTGCAATATTTCTAGCCGTAAATTTGGTAAATCACAAGCCAATAAAAGTACCCAATTTGTTTCTACTGCTGCTAAACCTTGCATAAAACCTACAAGGGGTCCATGGGTGCGGGGTTCATTGCCAGTTTCCCCAGGTAAAGGAACTTCTCGAATAAATTGACTTTGAGGTGTGAGTAATTCTTGATAACGTTCTGGCCAGGGAGTGACAACATAAACTTTATCGGTGCAAGCTTCCCCAATAGTACAAATTAATTGTAACATAGGTACACCGCCCATGGGAATTAAAGCTTTATCTCTACCCATGCGAGTGCTTTTACCACCAGCTAAAATAATAGTAGTCAGATCATATTGAGAATCAATATTCATAATATTTGGATTCTATTTAATAAAATTTAACTTTATTTTCTCATAAATCATTTACAATAACTATATAAATCTATTTTTGATCAAAAAATAACACCCATTTTATGACAGATTTTTTTGAATTTGAAGCGGATTTTGTTGATTCCTTGCGCTGTATTCCTATGCTAGTACGTTACAAACTAGATACTTGCGGAATTAAGCTAAAATTAGCAGAATGGAATCAGATGAATCAAGAATCACGTCAAAAATTAATTATATTACCTTGTGATACAGATAGTCAAATTCATAATTACAGAGATTATATTCAGCAGCTAGTATTGAAACTGACTGGTAAATCTGTAGCTGAATTACCAATTGAACCTGATCCAGCATGGCTAGATACTACCAATATTCCCAGAAGTGTTGACGAAAAAGCTCAAGAAATAGGTATAATTATCACTATCGAGGCTTGGGAAAATTTGACTATTTTACAGCGGTTTGTCCTAATTAAACTCAGTCGTCCTAGCCATGAAAATAAAAACTTTTTACCGGCTTTGGTAGAATTTAATTTATTGCCAAAATCCTAAATTCTGCTATATTGCTATAGATGATACTTTTTAAGTAATTAGTAAAGGCAAATGATTAAATTAGACCAGTTTTTAAAGTTTATTGGTATAACCTCTACGGGAGGTCAAGCGAAATTGTTGATACTTGATGGTGAGGTGAAAGTGAATGGTATAGTGGAAACAAGAAGGGGACGAAAATTAGGAGATGATGATATAGTGACAATAGGACGAGAAACTTTTAAAGTAGGGGAAATTATACAGCAAGTTGAGATTGAGTGAAGTACACTTTGTGCAGGCAAGATGCCCGCACCACAAGAGTTTTATTATTAATATCTGTACTTCATAAGATCGGGAAATGCTGTATCACGTCCTGATAATTAATTAATTTTTATACTTGTTATTTATTTGTTATTTTACTGCCATTTGCCTATTCAAAAACTTTTAAGTTTTATTTAGAAAAAAGGTAATTGACTTAAATAATACCTTAGATTATAATAACAAATATAGCTATAGCACTCCTAAAGAAAATGTGTTTGTGGCAATTGCAGTAGACATAGATATCTCCCTGTTCTCCTCCTCCGTGATCTCTGTGTCCCAAGTGGTTGGTTAATACAAATCTGGCCCACAAATCAAATAGGAGTCCAAATTAATGATCAAGAGGGTCAAAATCTACAAGCTAAATCCTGAAAAAAGGGAAATTATACCCCTCGAAAACTTCCTTAATTGTCCATTGTCAACATATATAAAAATACATAGCTAATGACTAATGTACTTTGGCTACAAGGTGGTGCTTGTTCAGGTAACACCATGTCATTTCTGAATGCGGAAGAACCGACAGCTTGTGATTTAATTGCTGATTTCGGCATGAAAATACTTTGGCATCCTTCCCTGGGTTTAGAATTGGGTGATAACGTCCAAATCATGTTATGGGACTGTATTTTAGGGAAAACGCCCCTGGATATTTTAGTATTTGAAGGCAGCGTAGTTAACGCCCCTAATGGTACAGGAGAATGGAACCGGTTTGCAGACCGTCCCATGAAAGATTGGTTAAACGATTTAGCCAAAGTTGCCAAATTCATTGTCGCAGTAGGAGACTGTGCGACCTGGGGGGGAATTCCCGCAATGTCACCCAACCCCAGCGACTCCAAAGGACTACAATTTCTGAAACGGGAAAAAGGCGGTTTTTTAGGTTCAGATTTTATCAGTCAAGGTGGTTTACCCGTCATTAATATTCCCGGTTGTCCTGCACACCCCGACTGGATAACGCAGATATTAGTAGCGATCGCCACCGGACGAATTGATGATATAGTTCTCGATGAACTACATCGTCCCCAAACCTTCTTTAATACCTTCACCCAAACTGGTTGTACCCGCAATATTCACTTTGCATACAAAGCCACAACCGGGGAATTTGGCCAACGGAAAGGTTGTCTATTTTACGACTTAGGTTGTCGTGGACCCATGACCCGTTCTTCCTGTAACCGTATTCTTTGGAACCGCGTCTCCTCCAAAACCCGCGCTGGAATGCCCTGTTTAGGCTGTACAGAACCGGAATTTCCCTTTTTTGACCTTGAACCCGGAACAGTTTTTAAAACTCAAACCGTCATGGGAGTACCCAAAGAAATACCCCCCGGAGTCAACCATCAAGATTACGCAGTGCTTACCGTTGTGGCCAAAGATGCAGCCCCAAAATGGGCAGAGGAAGACTTTTTTACCGTTTAGTTATCAGTCATTGCTCATTGGTCATTAGTAGAAACAATTACCAATTACCAATTACCAATTACCAATTACCAATTACCAATTACCCAGAAAATATGCCAATTCAAACCTTAGATATTTCACCCGTTGGTAGAGTCGAGGGTGATTTAGATGTGCGTGTCGAAATCGAAAATGGATATGTCACCAACGCCTGGACTCATGCCGAACTTTTTCGGGGTTTTGAAATAATTTTACGCGGAAAAGATCCCCAAGCCGGCTTAATTGTTACTCCGAGAATTTGTGGTATTTGTGGCGGTTCTCACCTCAGTTCTGCCTCTTGGGCGTTGGACACAGCTTGGGGAACAGAAGTTCCCAGAAATGCGATTTTGGCGAGAAACTTAGGGCAAATTGTCGAAACAATCCAAAGTATTCCTCGCTATTTTTACGGACTATTTGCCATTGATTTAACTAATAAAAATTATCGCCGCAGTCACTTTTATGATGAAGCTTGTCGGCGCTTTGCTGCTTTCACAGGTAAATCCTATGAAATCGGCATTACCATTTCTGGAAAACCTGTGGAAATTTACGCTTTATTAGGTGGACAATGGCCGCACAGCAGTTATATGGTAATAAATTGGTGAATTGCTGATATAGTCAGGATTTACAAGGATAGGTTTGATTATTCCCTGATTTTTCCTTAAATTAGGTGATAAATCCACCCCCAGCTATGCTATAAGCAAAGATAGCCAGCAGCAAATTCATTTATTTGGTTTTCTTAGGCGTTACCTAATTTTTCCCTAACCCTGGAATAGCGATGCCTAGGTCGCGCAACGCTTACGCATAACTATGATAAATTTTTAGTAAGCAAAGAATAATCTAATCTACCTATCCTCTTTTAATCTCCTTCCTGATTATGAATTTTAAACGATGGCAAGAACTCAAGCAAATCCTCACTGAAGAAAAAGATTTGTCTAACATCTGGACATATTACATGGATCATTTTGCGGATCATCCCGAATTCATCAACTTGGGAAAACCTAGCCAGAATCAATATATAGATGCAGTTGTCAAAAAAACCTGTCAACAACTATTTGGTCAAAACGTCAAAATTACCAATTCTCTCCTTATCCATATTCCCCGACATCAATTTTTCCATGGACCATTGCAAGCAAGCGGACGAATTGGTGGTGTGATTTTCTTTGAGGATATCAAAGTCGGTTTAATGGCTATTTCCGCACACTTTCCCCCAACTAGTGAGGTGAAATATTCCCGGTTTACCGAAGTCATGGATCTATCACCACCAACAGGTCACGATTTAAATTGAAGCCTTCCTAACCCGCCCCAACCTGAAAATAGTCTAAACTTAAATTGTTCACCTATTACCAAAATCATCATGACCCGCTGGTTTAATATTGCAGGTCCTTGTAACCCTAAAAAAAACTATACCATCTCCACCACCAGTCGTTTACCCGACTTATTAATGTTAATTGCACAAGAAAGTTATTTTGTGCTTCATGCACCGCGACAAACCGGAAAAACCACCGCCATGTTAGCCCTAGCAAAGCAACTTACTGATACAGGAAATTATGCAGCAGTCATGGTATCAGCAGAGGTAGGAAGTGCATTTAATCATGATCCTAATGCAGCAGAATTAGCAATTTTAGGAATTTGGCGAAATACAATTGAGGATAGCTTACCGACCGAACTACAACCCCAAACTTGGGTTTATAATGTTCCTGGACAGAGAATTGCTGAAAATTTAAGAGCATGGTCAAGAGCTATCAATCGTCCGATAGTATTATTTATAGATGAAATTGATTCTTTGCAAGATGAAACTTTAATTTCAGTTTTACGACAATTAAGAGATGGGTTTCCTAAACGTCCCGAAAATTTTCCCTCATCTGTAGGATTAATTGGTTTACGAGATGTGAGAGATTATAAAGTAGCATCCGGTGGTAGTGACAGATTAAATACATCTAGTCCTTTTAATATTAAAGTTGCTTCTATTACTATGCGAGATTTTAATATTGAAGAAGTAGGAGAATTATATCAACAACATACAGCAGCAACAGGACAAATTTTCACAACAGAAGCTATAGAGACAGCATTTGATTTAACCCAAGGACAACCTTGGTTAGTCAATGCTTTAGCTAAAGAAGTTGTCGAAAAAATGGTGAAAGATAGAAATCTTGCTATTACTAAAGAACACATTTTACAAGCGGAAGAAATATTAATTGCTCGTCAAGATACTCATTTAGATAGTTTAGCTGAAAGGTTAAGAGAACCAAGAATAAAAGCAATTATTGAACCGATGTTAGCAGGTTTAGAATTAGGAAATATACCTAATGATGATATTCAATTTGTGATTGATTTGGGTTTATGTAAAATGCACCCTTATGGAGGATTAACTATTGCTAATCCCATTTATCGGGAAGTGTTACCGAGGGTGTTAACTGTCACACCAATGGCTTCTTTACCAATGATTGCACCGACTTGGTTAACCCCGGAGGGAGAGTTAAATATAGATGCTTTACTGGCAGCATTTATCAAATTTTGGCGACAGCACGGAGAACCGTTATTAGGTAGCACTGGCTATCATGAAATCGCACCGCATATTGTATTAATGGCTTTTTTACATCGTGTTATTAATGGTGGGGGAGTTTTAGAAAGGGAATATGCAATTGGTAGTGACAGAATGGATTTATGTATGCGTTATAAAGATGTTATTTTAGGAATTGAGTTAAAGGTATGGCGGGATCAAAAACGCGATCCGCAAGCTGATGGAATTGAACAATTAGAATCCTATTTAGGGCGTTTGGGGTTAGATTTTGGTTGGTTATTTGTGTTTGATAGGCGGAAAAATGCTTTACCAATGGAGGAAAGGTTATCAACTCAGGTTGTGGTGACAGAAAATCAACGTCGAATTACTGTGATTCGGGCGTGAGTCTTTCCACCCTTCGGGAAGTCAAAAGTCAAAAGTCAAAATCTCAATATTTTTAAGGATTTTGTTAGTAAACAATCAATAGCACTCAAGGAAACAAGAGAAACAAAGTATTGGTTAAAGTTGTTAGTTAAATCGGAAATTGTTCCTAATGAAAAAGTAGCAGACTTGGCTGATGAATCTGAACAGCTGATGAGAATTATTGCTAAATCAATTGTCACGACTAAAGGTAAGATGAAAAATAATTAATTTCTCACTTTCTTCTTACTTTCCTACTTTACTTATTTTTTGACTTTTGACTTTCCGAAGGGTGCTTCGTGGAAAATAACCTGGTTACAATTTTTAATAATTTTTTGTAACCCTTAAATGTTACAAGTTACAAGTCTCGACGCGAGAGAAGAACCTAAACCACCCAAATGCGCCAACCACCAACCCCCCATACCTACACTCCACCGCCATGGGAGGTGGCCTTCGGGTGCTTTTTTGTCAAAAGTAATATCCTTGTAGTACAACCAATGACTCAAAATTCCTCCTTTTCTCCATCCTACCTTGTCCCCGAACTTTTCCCAGATTTTTCCGTTATATTCTCTCGTTCCGCCTAAACCCTGATAAATGCGTTTCTGAACAGAAAACCCAAATCTGCCATTACTGTATTTTACCCACAACTTGTCAATGGTGCGGAGGTCTGCACAGGGAAAATTATCAATATTCTTAACATCTAACCAACCAACCTTTTCCCGCTTCGCAACCGTTAACATTACCCGTAATGTTTCATCGTCTGCTTCTTCCCATTTCCCTGCTTTGAGTAAGTCACGCAGTTTACTATAATCCATTCTTACATCTGATTTTAATTCTATCTCCGGGCTTACTGGTTGAGGTATGGATGACGCTTTTGGAGCTATTGTTGTATTCTGGCGGTTTGATAAACATTCAATCACCTGTGCCGCACTCCAGCGCTTGCTTTTCTCCCTTAACAAGCAATTAGTAACTACAGGGGCTAACCGTTCTGGAATCCTGGTTGGTAGCTTGACATCGCCCTGATAAATCTTCAGCATTAAGTCCATTTCACTTTGATAGTTAAAGGGTAAACGCCCCCCATCCACCAGCGCCGCTCCCAAAATCCCTAAAGACCACATATCCCACGCCGTTGATACCACGCTTTCATTGCCAAACGCCTCTGGTGGCATAAAAGCGATTGAGCCAGCGATATTACCAGTGCGAGATTGAGATTTGTCACTCATCTGCCGCGACAACCCGAAATCGCTTAACTTCCACTGCTCTTGGCAACGCAAAATATTCCCAGGCTTGACATCCCGATGAATAAGCCGTTTTTCTCGGTGTAAGTAATCTAATCCCCGTGCAACCTGCAAAAGAATGTCCACTACTTCCGCCTCACTGGGTTGCTTGTCTCGCAGTTCATCTTGGAGAGTCCCTTGGGCTAATTCCATTACCAGATAGAGATAATCCTCCCCTTGCCACCGCCATAGACCGACATGAAATCCAGTAACAACATGGGGATGGGATAGATTCACTGCTGTACCTAATTCGTCCCGTTGTTGCCCTTGTTGTCTTGTATATTCCGCTTCCCGTTTTTCCTTAGATAACCCAGCAAAATTTTCAATATCCAAGGGGGCGATAATTTTAATGGCTACATTCCGCAGAATTTTACCTAAAAAGACATCCTGACCTTTAAACACGCCACCAAACCCGCCTACCCCCAGTAGATTTTGGAGTTGGTAGCGGTCTTCGACCATTTGTCCTTCCATTTTGATAAAGGTGCGCTGTAAGCTCATGGTGATACTCCTGTAGATTAATTTTTAGAAAATATATTAGAGACATCCTAACATAGGTTACACTCCACAAGTCTTGATGCGAGAGAGCGGAAAAATCGCCATTTTATATTGTTATGTTGGTTCGATAATTTTTATCCCTGCTCGAAATTCCCGCAGTGCTTGAGCATGATTTTCTATATTAATACAACCCATTAATAAATCTACATCTAAACTCGGTAAAAGTTGCGATTTACTAACAGCTTCATACCCCTCATTTCCTAAACTATAAAACAATAATTCATCATTCATCCAAAACCAAACTTCAGGAATTTGTAACCGTTTATATGCTTCCAGTTTATTAATTTCTCCACTACTAACAACCACCTCAATTACTAAATCAGCACGTTTGCTATTTGCTCCCAATTCATAAGATTTATCACCTTCTTTTTTAACCTTTTCAAATTCATTTTCTAAAGTAACAGAACCAGTAGGAGTAAAATCTAACTCCAAAAATTCTAAATAAATTTCTAGTAAAGCCCCAATACGTTCTTTGATGGTTTCGTGTTTTTTCCCTGGCATTTTGCGAATCTCCAAAACTCCATCTAAAAAAGATAACCTTAACCCTGGACGATCAATTAGCTGTTCAACAGCTTTAAATTCTCTCCAGGTTAAGTCGCTAATTAAAATTGGTTCTGCTTCTCGTTCAATGAGTGTAGTTATCATAATTTAAACCCAAATTTAGAGATTTAATTTTGCTTAACATGATATCATAATAAAAACCTAGCGATCGCACTATTATTTTTACTGATCACTAAGCTGAAATATTATCAACCAAAACCTGATTCATAATTTGCTGTTTCAATGAATCTGCTGCAACTGAAGCAATACTTTCCCAATCTTTTTCTGTCAACATCACCCCAAGCAGTTCGCGCAAAACCTGATGATTAGAAATAAACTCCTCACCAAAAAGTTCATCCTTTTGTAACACAGCTTGAATATGTTCTTTAACAGTAGATGTAGGTAGTCTGAATCTTTCCAATAACTTCTCTCTCGCGGTAGCAGATGCTATAGAAGTCGCAGTTCCTAAATTCCAATCTTTGAGTAATAAACGCACTTCCCTATTCAAAGAAATCCGCAAAGTTTTTAAACGATAAAACAATTCGGGATTAAGTAATAGTTGACTAAAACCAGAACCCCAATCTAAACCAGCACCAATATTACCACCTACTTCTTCCTCAGCTAAAATGCTTTTTCTCAACCATTCTTCATTTAGCAATAAATCCATCGGGTTTGCTAATTCTTGGTTAGGGGTGAACGGAATATAATTAGATTCTTGCTGACTCATTACTTACCCTCACTGTTTTTGTTATGAGAACGCCATACACCGTACTCAAAATAAACCAAATCATCGTAATCTTCATCTTGCCCTAAATCTAGCATTCTTTGATTATCATAGAATTTTTCTGTCCCTGGTAAAGAATGTAAACCTACCCTACCTTCATAACCTAATTCTAAACTACGGGTGCGGGCAAATAGCAGAAATACACTCCCAACACCCTTGTATCGTGGTGGACGTTGCACATCCTGACGATTCCAAGGTGCTGTAGCAATTCCATCAACTATACTAAGCGTTTACCCTCTGTAATGCGTGATCCGTGCATCTGAGTTTCCATCAGCATCAATCCTTGTTGGTGAAAATGACTGTGGTAACAAACTAAAATACTATCATTTATTACTCGGATAATTAGAACCTCTCTTAATTTCGGGTTTAACGATTACGGAAACCATGAATTTACCTCCCGCAAATGTCAAAACCATACAACTTGATTATACAATAATCGCAACCAGTGAACCTTTTTATCATGTCAGATCATAATTTTCCTAAATAAATGTGTAAACTTAAAGAGTTCCCTAACTGCCAAAATAATCATGACTCGCTGGTTTAATATTGCAGGTCCATGTAAAGACGATATCCACTATATGCTCTCTCCCACAATACGATTACCAGATTTAGAGGAGCTAATTCAACAGCGTAGTTATTTTGTGCTTCATGCACCACGACAAACAGGGAAAACCACCGCCATGTTAGCCCTAGCAAAGCAACTTACTGATACAGGAAATTATGCAGCAGTCATGGTATCAGCAGAGGTAGGAAGTGCATTTAATCATGATCCCAGTGCAGCAGAATTAGCAATTTTGGGAACTTGGTATGATACTATTTCTATACGTTTACCCAAAGAATTTCAACCACCTGTTAAACAATGGCAACAGGAAGAACCAGGAAGTAGAATTAAAACTTTTTTATCAGGTTGGGCAAAAGCTATAAATCGTCCTTTAATATTATTTATAGATGAAATTGATTCTTTACAAGACCAAACATTAATTTCAGTTTTACGACAATTAAGAGATGGTTTTCCTAACCGTCCCGAAAATTTTCCCTCATCGGTAGGATTAATTGGTTTACGGGATGTGCGAGATTATAAAGTAGCATCTGGTGGTAGTGAACGACTAAATACATCTAGTCCTTTTAATATTAAAGTTGCTTCTATTACTATGCGAAATTTTAATATTGCAGAAGTAGGAGAATTATATCAACAACATACAGCAGCAACAGGACAAATTTTCACACCAGAAGCAACAGCAACGGCATTTGATTTAACCCAAGGACAACCTTGGTTAGTGAATGCTTTAGCTAAAGAAGTTGTAGAAAAAATGGTGAAAGATAGAAGTATTGCTATTACTAAAGAAGATATTTTAAAAGCCAAAGAAATATTAATTGCTCGTCAAGATACTCATTTAGATAGTTTAGCGGAAAAACTCAGAGAAAAACGAGTTAAAAATATTATTGAACCGATTTTAGCAGGGCAAACTTTACCGGATACTCTAGCAGATGATCGCCAATATTTAATAGATTTAGGATTATTGCGACGTGATCCGATGGGAGGATTAGTTATTTCTAACCCGATTTATCGTGAAGTTATTCCCCGTGTTTTAGTACAAGGAACTCAGGATAGTTTACCTCTGATTAGTCCTAGTTGGTTGACTCCCAAAGGTGAATTAAATATAGATGCTTTATTAACAGCATTTCTCAAATTTTGGCGACAGCATGGAGAACCATTATTAAGTAGTGCTGCTTATCATGAAATTGCCTCCCATATTGTATTAATGGCTTTTTTACATCGTGTGGTTAATGGTGGGGGAGTTTTAGAAAGGGAATATGCCATTGGTAGTGATAGAATGGATTTATGTATGCGTTATAAAGATGTCACGTTAGGGATTGAGTTAAAGGTATGGCGGGATAAAAAACGCGATCCTCAAGCTGATGGAATTGAACAATTAGAATCCTATTTAGGGCGTTTGGGGTTGGATTTTGGTTGGTTATTTGTGTTTGATAGGCGGAAAAATGCTTTACCAATGGAGGAAAGGTTATCAACTCAGGTGGTGGTGACGGAAAATCAACGTCGGATTACTGTGATTCGGGCGTGAGTGTTTTCAGGACTTACCCAAAATACCTCTAAAACTCCCTTTCCTTCCTGTCCTATCTTGGCAAAGGTTTCTTCGTGGTTCATTCTTTTATGACTTGTGCGTATCGCAGTTAATCCCAGTTAAGGAAGTTCAAGGCAGGTGGTTAAGTATAATTTTTACTTTCCCTGGAAATATAAACCCGGGTTTTTCTCAATATAAATACGTAAATAGCAATACATAAGTTATGATATTTACATAAATAATTCATGAGTTACGGAATAAACGAACCACAGAGGCACAGAGTTCACGGAGTAATAACCCACATTCCGCACCCTACAGGATTGGCGATTCCTGCGGATCGCAACGCTTACGCACTCTACTTACAGCAGTTGTGGGCGATTTAACCCACACTTTGATTACCTTCTTCCTTCGCGCTTTTCCTGCTGCGCGAGATCAAAAAATGTGGTTTATTTACCCGAAAAATGAAGATTTTATTTTGAGCGATCGCCTAGAAAAACAAACTATTACGGAAAATGGCGTTCATTACGGTGTTGAAGTTTTTGGCAAAATTTTCGACAACCTTTCCCGACAAGGACTATACCCAGATGACTGGATTCAAGATTTTACATCTCTATCTAATGAGTTTAAAATAGAAGTAATAGAAGAATTTTGAAAATTTTTAATGGAGTTAAACTCAATGAGTACATTATTTAACTTACTCGAAAAAATTAAAACCAAACCAGGCTTATATTTGGGAACAGCATCTATCAGTAATTTACGGATGTTTATTTTGGGATATCGCTTTTCTCGATCTGAATTAGGTATTACTAATACTGAAAATGAAAGTGATTTTTATAAAAACTTTCAACCTTGGCTACAAAACCGCTTATCTATCCATACTGTTAACGCTTGGGATAAAATTATTTTACTCACCTGTATTGATGAAAAAGCTGCATTTGATTACTTTTTTCAATTACTAGATGAATTTATTCAAAGAGACAAAAGCCAAGATATTGAACCAATCCTGGCTGAACCATCCTCTAAAAATTCTCAAGAAGCTGCTTGAATAATAACAGTGAATCTTAGTGTGCTGGTTGTTTCTGTTGCAGTTAATCACAGTTAAGGAAGCACAAGACAATGGATTTTGAGCGATAGCGAAGCGCGACCTAGGAATCGCACTTAAACCACAACTAGCGAACTGACAAGTCAGCACTTCGCTATCGCATTTAATAGTAGTTAAGGAAACACAAGAAAATGGAAATTCAGCAAACTGCTCGCAGCAGCGCTTCGCTATCGCTTTTCTCAAAGATGTTTAACGGTAAAATTATTGAATCTTGGTGTTGCTGAATCAAGGTATGAAAATAAAAATCTAATAATCTGAAGTATTGGCCATGTAATAGTTTAGCGATGCCTACGGCAAGCGAAGCTATCGCTAATAAATAAAAATCATACCCGAAATCAGCAACGCCTGAATTTTTAGCAGAAATACATGGTACCATCAGACAAGTTGGTAATAATGCACTCACCACATAATGAATTACAGAGACTATATCACAATTGAACCCAATAAACGTGGTGGTAAGCCTTGTGTACGTGGCTTGCGAATTACAGTTTATGAGGTGCTGGAATACCTAGCTTCCGAGATGACTGAAGCGGAAATTCTTGATGATTTTCCCGACCTAACGCGAGAAGATTTAAAGGCTTGTATTGCTTATGCGGCTGACCGTGAACGTCGGCTGATGATTTCGACCTGATCAGCATGAAATTACTATTTGATGAAAATTTATCCCCTAAATTATCCACCAGTTTGAGCGATATTTTTCCAGACTCGCCTCATGTTCGGGATGTAGGCATGAAAGCAACAATAGACCCGATAGTTTGGAATTATGCAAAAGATAATGATTTGATGATCGTCTCAAAAGATGCTGATATGCACGATCTGAGTTTAGTGTTTGGGAATCCCCCAAAAGTCATCTGGCTTAGACTTGGAAACTGTTCTACCTTACAAGTTGAAAATTTACTGCGTCGGGAGTTCAGCACAATTAAATTATTTTATGAAGATGAAAATTCATCATTGCTTGCCCTCTCATCATCGCACTAAAAAATTGGGCGTTGCTGAAACCAGGTATGAATTTAGGTGTAGAGACGAGAATCCCTACATGAGGAACGTCTCTAGAGTTATTGGCAATGTCCCGCTTTAAACTCAGCGATCGCACTATATCATAAAAATTCATGAAAGAGGTTATCGAACGGTTCTGTATTTTTCCAACGATAGGTGTTGAAGTCTCGATAATCAACCGATAAAATTTGGCCATGACCTAATTCTTCTGCCAAGATAACGAGAGAGGCATCGGCTAAATCCATCGGTAAATCTTTATATTTTTCCATTAGTTCTTCAATACGCTGGCAATGATGTTGTTTGAGATCAAAGATTTGTAGCTTTCCTGTAGAAATTTTATTAATAAAGATTTTTGGAGCATCTACTCCTACTCTTTTTTGTAATAGATAGCAAGTTTCCGTGACGACACACCAGGTTGTAATAAATTGCTGATTAGCTAAATCTTGAAATCGTTTTTTGGCGGCTATATGAACTGCATCTTTTTTATTGGCAAGAGCTAACCAAAAGCCTGTATCAACTATGATCATATTTTTGATTAAGTTCACGGTCTAAGTAGTTTTTATAGTTTTTAGAGAGGTCTGTTTCAGCTTCTATGCAACCGATAAAGTCTGACCAGTCTTGCAAGGAATTTTCTGAGGATTCCTGTTGATTCAGAAGATAGCGTTTTTTCAGGACTTCTACGAGTTCGACTATGATTTGTTGTGCATCGGGAGGAAGAGACGCAATATCTTGTTGAATTGTATCTAAGTTCATAATCTCATTTTCCTGTTTCCTTGATTATAGTTTAGCAAAAACGATTTCTGCGGAGCGCAACGCTTACGCATTAACTCAATATTAGCGAACTGACAAGTCAGCGCTTACGCTATCGCAATTAATAGTAGTTAACGAAGCACAAGACAATGGATTTTGAGCGATCGCACTACAGGATTGGCGATCGCACTTAAGAATATTGGGACGATTAGCAGTAGGGTGTTTTAGCGACAGCGTAACGCACGGAGAATCAGTAAATAATCATACATAAGGTGCGTTACACTCCGTTAACGCACCCTACAGGATCAGCGATCGCACTATGAATTGTGAGATTGCGGCATCTGCCAAAGTGTAAGCAGAACCGCAGAATCGTCTAAATGTATATCTACCCCAGGTTGGTAATAGAAACAGAGTCAATTGATTTACGAATATTACTCTCAAGCTGATTGATTCGTGTCGTCACATCTACCAAACTTGACCTTTTGAGGAGTTGAAGATTAGAGAAAATCCGCTCACGTAGCATTGGTTTTTCTTGATCAACTCTATGAACATAACTTAGCAAATCATAAGCAATTAACCCCCCGCCTAGAATCGGACCGGCAAATTTTCCGGCAAATTTGACTGCTCCCATCGCGCCAACTCCAAAAGCTGATGCGGCCTCTGGTCCTAGTCCAGTAATTAGAGGTTCAAGCAGCCTAACGGCTTGTCCTTCAAAGAATGCACTGACTGTACCAGAAAGCAAAGCATCAGCAAGAAAATATCCGCCAGCAATTGAAGTTCCCGCAAGAGCAGAACCGGAAATTGGATCTCGTTTAGCAACTGTTTCGGAAATTCTGGCTAAATAGAGATTCCATTGTTGCGGAGGAATTTTTAAGTCCTTCTGAGCAGCAGTTAGCTTCTTATTAAGTTCGAGTGCATACAAATTCGTAACCTCAGCAGTGAGAACTTCAAGTCTTGCCTTAATATCTTCAGGGCTGACCACGCGGCTAGTAAACTGCTGGTTAAAGTCTTGAAACTCTTTCTCGCTGATGTTCTGACCTGTTACTCCTCGCCATAAAGCAAGAATCTCTCTGCCTTTCTGATTGAAATAACCATAGTACCAGTCCAAAAAATCTCCATCTACACGAGTTTTTAGCTCATCAAACCAAATATCTAAATCTCTAGAGGCCAAGTCCTCAGCCGTAGCACGAGCTTCAGTAAGGGCTGTTAATGTTCGCCGATTTACTTTTTCATCCAATGCACTGTCTTTACTACCAAAATGCACTTCTACAGGTATAGTTTTATTGATAGAGATATTCGCTGGATTGGGTAATTCTGGTCGTTGTGACCACGAATAACTACTCCAAACACTGCCTAAGAACGGAAGAATTACGATGAAGAGTAATGCTAGTAAAACTAGATAACTAGCAAAATTTTTCCAACTTAAAGACAGTTTCCACTTAGTATTAACTTCCTCCTTAAGTTCTGGACCTACAGCATCTGTATTCTTTGAAAAATCTTGTGTTAGAGATTCATTCTGCGTGATATCTGGTTCTATGGCTTGTGCTTGTTGAGTATTTTCCAGTCGGGAACCCAAGTTGGCTGATTGTTCTTTATTCATAAACCAAAAACTTCCTTTTTATATCCTTATTCAGATAATATACAGAATTTTTATGTAAAAAAGATGGGTTGTCACACATTTCACCACAGTTTTGCTACTCATTTACTGCCAAATTTTTTACTTCCCAACAATTTCCACTTTTCCACCTCCAACCTTAATCTTTCATTCTCCATCCGTAGCGCCAATATTTCATTCTTCTGCAATTCAATTAACGACCTTTGACTAATTACCTCACCAAAGGCTTTTTTCCGATTTTCAATCCCAAACCATCTTTGATAAGTCTTTGTATGTTCATCAACAGTATGACCTAAATTATCTGCTGCTGCTTTAATTGGTATTCCCTGAAGATGCGCTCGAATTGCACAACTATGACGTAAATCATAGGGTTGAAACTCAATTCCCACTTTTCTAAACCATCTGGATATATCTCTTCGCATCCAATTAATATTTTGTACAGAGGCAATTTTTTCAACTTTTCTTTCTAAAATATTTAATGGTTTGGGATTTTTTAAATCAAATAATTCTATCCATTCAGTCACAAAAGGTATAACTTCTCTATATCCAGTTTTAGTATTTTTATTGACCTTCCAAGTATGATCTATATTTTGGGGGGACATCCACCAATTAATATCCGGTTGGACAAATAATTCCCTTGGTCTTAATCCATAAGTGGCTAACATTCCATATACCCAACGCCACATTTCCCAGGTGTCTATCTCATCAGTAATGTTTGTATTTTTGCGGTTGAGGGCGAATTTTTCAAAGAGGTAAAAACCAGATATGATTTTTTGATCATCGGGTATTTCTCGATAAGCAGGAGTGACATGATCCCGTTTAACATCGAGTTGAAATCCTAAATTAAAGGTTTTAATCAAAACCGAAGTTACCGCAATCAATTCATTTTTTTTATTACCCTGAAATGAATTAATAACTTCCTCAAAATTTTCTTTTGTCGCTAAATGGGTGAGAGTCAAGTTTCTTTTAATAACAGATATATAGTTAGCAAAAGTATTTTCACTAGTTAAAGTTTTCTGACGAGTTTGATAATATTTTTCATCAAATTTATCTAATAATTCGCCAATTGTTTTGCTCTCTTGTTTCTCTCTCGATTTAATTCCTAAATACTTCTCATTCCACTCGAAAGTATGACGAGCAATTAATTTACCTAATTCATAACTTTCTTCAATGGCTGTTTTTAATCCCTCTAAATTTGCGGGTATTCCTAAAGATATATCATACTGTTTTTTCTGTTTACCTATACTACTATCCCCTGGTTTTAAGGGTAAGGTAGCTCGTAATTGGAGAGAATTGCCAGTTTGTTTAATACTAACTTTTATTCTCTCTCTTTTTAAATTACTATTAGCTGCAATTAACTTCTGTTCAAAAACTGCTTGATACTGTAATTCTGTTGCTTTTATTTTCGTCATTGTTCCTCTATAGCTGCTGTCTGTGGTGTTCTGCGGTTCAAAATATGCAAATATATCGGCGAATAAGTCGGTTGAGTCTGCATTTGTATATTCCTGTGTAGATGTGGAATATATACCCTCGCAATTACTCTGATCTTGTCCGCTTATTCCCTAAATATTCCCTTATTTATCAAAGCTAAAATCATGAAAATAAAATGTTATTACTGAGCAAAATTACTTTAAAAATAAGTTACTCAGGAACATTTTTAATATATCACCTGTTGTCATAGCAGTTATATGGTGCCTGGTGGAGTAATGTGCGCCCCCACTTTAACTGATATTACCCGCGCCTGGGCAATTTTGGAATATTTCCGCACTAATTGGTTAGAACCAGTGTGGTTAGGATGTTCTTTAGAAAGATATGAAGAAATTCAATCTTATGAGGATTTTCAAAAGTGGTTAAATGAAGATGTTAAACATCGAGAATCTGACTTGGGTTTATATTGGAGAATGGGGTTAGATATCGGTTTGGATAGATATGGTGCGGGTGTGGGTAAATATGTGACTTGGGGTTATATTCCCCATGAGGATAAATACAATAAGCCCACTGTTGAAGGACGTAATGCTGCTGTGATTATGAAAAGTGGTGTTTATGATAGTTTTACTGATACTCATAGCTTGATGAATCAAGCATTTGCTCGTGAGAATTTAACCCATTCCTGGTATGATGAGGGTAGCCAAGATTGGCATCCAAGCGATCGCACTACAAACCCAATTAATCACAATCAAAAAGACTTTAATGGGGCATATTCTTGGTCAAGTGCTGTCCTCCACCAAGACTTAGGACGTTTAGAAGCAGGACCTCTAGCGCGTCAATTAGTTGCCGGCGGAAATCATGGAGAATCTTGGCAACATTATGACCCATTTATTCTGGATACATTTAAGAAAATGGGGGGTGCAAGTGTTCATGTTAGACAATTAGGAAGAGTCCACGAAATAGTTAAACTATATCGTCAAGCTGAACGGTGTTTAAGGGAGTTTAAATTAAACGATCCTTGGTATATTAAACCCGAAGAAAAAGATGGTAAAGGTTGGGGTGCAACGGAAGCCGCTAGAGGTGCATTATGTCACTGGGTAGAGATCGAAAAAGGCAAAATTAAACAATACCAAGTTATCGCTCCCGGTACTTGGAATATCGGACCCCGTGACGGTGCGGGAGAACTAGGACCGATTGAAAAAGCATTAATAGGAACGCCAATTCAAGACCCTAAAGACCCGGTAGAAGTCGGTCATGTAGCCCGTTCTTTTGATTCGTGTTTGGTGTGTACTGTTCATGCCCATGACGCAAAAACTGGTGAAGAATTGGCACGGTTTAGAACAGCTTAATTTATATGATTCAGATCCCGGACTTCTTCAAGAAGTCAGGGTTCTATATAATTGTTATTTACTGTACAAAAGTTCCTAAATCCGTGAGTTAGTCTGAATTTTAAGGAATAATTGATAATTCCTAATTATCAGATGAAGAATTATCAATTAGGAATTAGAAAATACTAAAATTGGTAACTAATTGTGTCTAATTTAGAACTACATCAATATCTTCCCCAGCTTCCTGATGCCGTACTGCAAGAATTTATAGAATGGTGTATGTTGGAGCAGTCAACAGCCGCAGGATTAGAATTTAAACCTGATCAAAGTAAGTTCAAGAATTTAGCCCCAGCGGATTATTCTAAGCAACTAGTTGATCAATTTATGAAAGTCAGACCTGACCCAATTAGAGCCGGTTTGGTGGCTGTCATTGCCGGAAAACAAGCTGATAAACACGAATTAACAGGTTTAGCTGCGGTGGTTGATTTTGTTTCTCTTTATGTTAAGTATTTAATTCCTAAAGATGGTACTAATCCAGAAGAAGCTGATGCAATTTTAGCGAAAGCATCACAACATCAATATGAGCGACTTGTGGAAATTTCCCAAAAGCATGGTGTAAGTTTATAGATTTATAGGGTGGGTAATTCCCACCCATGAAAATAATAATTGACAATAATTGTAGGTTGGCTTAAGCGAATCGCAACCCAACACAAAAGGGTAAGTCAATTATAAACCTCAGTTAAAGATTTTCAAGATGTTAATTTTTAATCTAAAAAATGAAAATTTATTTACTCACAATGAATAAATTATCAATAAATAATCCTGTTAATCCTTTAATCTTGATCATCCTGATTCTGACAATAGTAACCTCTGACGCACTTAGTTAATATACAGCAGTTTCCGAAGTTATGAGGTACAGTTAGTAATAATAAAGATAATACTGTCATGAAAGCATATTCAGTGGATCTCCGAGAAAAAATAGTTGCAGCCCATATTGAGGAAAAAATATCAAT
>NZ_BJCF01000058.1 GCF_005402965.1 Dolichospermum planctonicum | reverse complement strand
AAAACCAAAGTATCGGTATTGATTTAGGAATAAAAACTTTTGCTGTAATGAGTAATGGAGAAAAAGCCCAAAGTCCTGATTACTCAAAATTAGACAGGAAGATTCGTAAACTCCAGAAAAAACTAGCCCGGCAACCCAAAGACTCAAAACGCAGTCATAAAACTCGAATTAAAATTGCCAAACTGCACAATCAAATTACTGATACTCGCCAAGACTTTCTTCACAAACTATCCACCAAGATTATTAGCGAAAACCAAGTTATTGTTTTGGAAGATTTGAATGTGTCGGGTATGGTTAAAAATCGTAAACTTGCCAGGTCGATTAGTCTACAAGGGTGGAGGCAATTTAGAACTTTATGCGAAGGTAAAGCAGAAAAGTTTAATAGAGATTTCCGTGTTATTAGTAGATGGGAAGCAACAAGCCAAATTTGCTCTGAATGTGGCTACAAATGGGGGAAACTTGATTTAAAAATTCGGTCGGTTAAGTGCCTAAATTGTGGGACTGAACACGACCGAGATGAAAACGCCGCAAAAAATATAAATAAAGTCGGGATAGGGCATTGCCACGACTCTAAACGGGCGCAGAGACAGAGTAAGACTACCTCGGTAGCATCAGTCGGTGAAGCGTCAAGAATCACCTCGCCTTCAGGCAGGTGAGTATGTCAACAACGAATGTATCGCTGGGGATATTATTTAGGAACGGGTGCGCTTTCCATAACAGAATTAAAAGTAGCATTTAACGCCTTAGCATCTCAAGCACAATATCAGGGTGATGCCCAGGCTAGACGCATTTATGAAAGTCTTAGTAAAAGATTACGTGGTTTAGATAGGTCCCTGGAAGGGGAACTTTTTTATCCGACTCGTCAACATCTCAACCGGGCTATTATTTATACTGACCCGGAAGAAATGGCGACTCAGGGAGAAAACCGCGATACATTATTTCATCAATTACCATTATTAGAACAAGCTATTATTCAGGGACAAGCTATTGAAATTTCTCGTACTAAAGATTTATATGGTTCTGGTCATATTGGGCGGTTTCAGGTATTTCCTTTACAGTTAATATATCATGATATTGCTTGGTATTTATTACATGAAATTTGCGAAGATGGACATCTAGTTATGGGGCGTATTAACCGTTTTAATAGTCATTGTTATCCTGTCAGCAAAATACCACCACGGGGTTTAGAAAAACAAAGAGCAAGTTTAGTTACAGCATATAAACTACTAGAAAATGGCTGGGGTTTAAATTTAGGCGACCCAGAACCTCAAAAAGCTGAATTAGCAGGAACCCTCGAATTTATTGAGGTAAAAGTACGTTTTTATCCTCCCATATCAAATTTTATTTTAGAAGGAGAACGTCGTCATCCTCGCCAAAAAATTACCACTGGATGTATTGAAAATGGGCAATATTCTTATATAGAATATGCTGTAGATCTACCAGGTCGGTCTTTAAATGAATTTAGTCGCTGGGTTTATCGTTATATGGATAAAGCCCAAGTATTATCCCCTCCTAAATTAGTGACAGAACACCACAAATATGCACAGGCTTTACTTGACCGCTATAGGAATCTGGTTTGATTCTGTGAATTTACTTGTGTGGTCAGGGAACAGGGAACAGGGAACAGGGAACAGGGAATAGGGAATAGGGAATAGGGAATAGGGAAGAGGTTTTGGGCAATTTTACTTTTCGTTACTTATGTCGGTTTTTTTCCGTTTATCTACTTACAGCAAGTAGCTTTGAGTGAGGTACACTTTGTGCAGGCAAGATGCCCGCACCACAAGAGTTTTATTATTAATATCTGTACTTCATAAACGGATAACTGCTGTATTTAAAACCTAGATAAAAATAGACTTTACTTTTCACTTGAGAAAAACACTGGTAAAATAAACGCGGCAATAATTCCTAACAAAACAATCACCTCAATTATTTTCAATAATAAACCACCGCCCATAAACTGATTAATTTCTTCCTGAATATGATCAGAAAAATTACCCAACCAACCACGGAAACGACCATACCAATTCCCTGGACTATCTTCTGGGCGGAATTTCCATGATATTATTGACAGTAATAATGGCACACCACCAACTTTAGCTGACATCAAAACATGAATTGCTAAACAACAAATCATGATTAACCAAGCTATTAAATGAAGAGAATACCAAATATGATCAAATTCTCCTGTAGGTAGCCATTCTTCTTGCATCATTCTACCAGAGACTACTGCTAAAACCGCGGCAATTAACATTTTAGTATTTGCTAAACGTTGCAAACTTACCCACCAAATTGGTCTACCAATTTGAGTGAGATTTTGCATAGAGTCTGGTTGTAATAAGCGTCTTTTACCGGCATGAAAACTATAAAGGGCGAAAAATGGTAGTAAAATCAAGAAAAATAGTGCTAATGTGCCGTGAATATCCTGAATAGGATTAATTTTAGGAATGGGGATAGATCCAAATCTTTTGTCAAAAGTGTTGTAAATTAGAAACCCGCTGATAATTGCACCAATTACTAAGGTTCCGCTGATACCATGCAGGATTCGTAATATTAAGGGTTGATAGGGTGTTGAACGGTTCATAAGCTGATATGGTAGGTTGTGAAGATGGGTAATTTTGCTGTAGATATGAGAAGGCAAAATTTATATTATCACTTCTCAAGGCTCAAATACAATGAATATCAAAAGTCCTCTCCGTTATCCTGGTGGTAAATCAAAAGCAATCAAGCAAATATCTGAATATTTACCACAAAAGTTTTCTGAGTTGCGAGAACCTTTTGTTGGTGGTGGTTCTGTATTTATTTATCTTAAACAAAAATATCCTGATTTAAAGATTGAAATTAATGATTTAAACCCGGAATTATGGCGATTTTGGCATTTGGCACAATCTGATTTATCGAAATTAGTTGCTGAAGTTCGTCATGTTAAAGAAAATTACCAAGACGGAAAATTACTCTTTGCTAAATTAGCCCGTGTAGATGTTAACACATTATCAGATTTAGAAAGGGCAACGCGCTTTTTTGTTCTGAATAGAATTACATTTTCAGGAACTATAGAATCAGGAGGATTTTCTTTAGAATCTTTTCACAAAAGATTTACCAATTCATCAATAGATAGACTGGAAAAATTAGCCACTATCTTAACACCAGATATCAAAATTACAAATTTAGATTATAGCCATATTATTAATCTGCCAGGAGCAGAGGTATTCATATTTTTAGATCCTCCCTATTTCCAAGCGGAGAAATCTAAATTATATGGTAAAAAAGGAGATTTGCATACAGGATTTGATCATCAAAGATTTGCTTTAAACTTAAAACAATGTCCCCACAATTGGTTAATTACCTATGATGATTGTCCAGAAATAAGAGAAAATTTTAAATGGGCAAATATCATTGAATGGGAACTACAATATGGCATGAATAACTATAAACAAAAAAAAGCGGAAAAAGGCCAAGAACTATTCATTAGTAACTACTAAGTAGGTTGGCGTTAAAAATTGTCGTTATGACGAGGGAATAGGTGACAGGTGACAGGTGACAGGTGACAGGTGACAGGGAAGAGGGAATAGGTGACAGGTGACAGGTGACAGGTGACAGGGAAGAGGGGACAGGGAAGAGGGAAGAGGGGACAGGGAAGAGGGAAGAGGGGACAGGGAAGAGGGAAGAGGTTTTGGGCAACTTTACTTTTCGTTACTTATGTCGGTTTTTTTCTGTTCACATACTTACAGCAGTTCTCAGTATTATCAAGTACAGATATTAATGATAAAACTATTGTGGTGCGGGCATCTTGCCCGCATAATGTCTACCTCACTCAAAGCTACTTGCTGTAAATCGCTACTAAACAAACCTGGGTAGACTAACACAAAATTCAAGTTATTAAAGGTTTTAAAGGTTTTAAACTCATGCAGGTGGGTTTGACCTTTGTGGCTGGGACTTCTAGTGGCTAGGTGTGTAATAAATTAGACTCATCTTTGCGTTCTTTCTCCGCGCCTGTGCGTGAAACAAAAAACCATTTGTCGGTAAAATTATATTCAACATCATTAAAAACCTGAACCATGGATTTTACTATTTGGTCTAACTTACTCAAACAATTATTAGAAGGTCAATCATTATCCCGCAGCCAAGCAGCAGAATTAATGCAAGGGTGGATAAAGGAAGCTATTCCCCCAGAATTATCCGGGGCGATTTTAATGGCTTTAAATTTTAAAGGTGTTTGTGCTGAAGAATTAACAGGCATGGGAGAGGTTTTAAAATCTCTATCTTCGGTGGCTATCAATAAAAGCGACCAGAGCCAATTTCTGCCATTAATTGATACTTGTGGTACTGGTGGTGACGGCGCTTCTACATTTAATATTTCCACCGCTGTGGCTTTTGTGGTCGCTGCTGCTGGTGTACGGGTGGCTAAACATGGTAGTCGTTCTGCTTCTAGTCTCACGGGAAGCGCTGATGTTTTGGAAGCATTGGGAGTTAATTTGACTGCTACCAGTGAAAAAGTGCAAGCAGCAGTCGAAGAGGTGGGAATTACCTTTTTATTTGCACCGGGGTGGCACCCAGCACTGAAAGCAGTGGCCCCTTTACGGCGAAATCTCAAGGTAAGAACTGTATTTAATTTACTAGGTCCTTTAGTAAATCCACTAAATCCTACTGGTCAGGTGATTGGTGTGTTTGATCCGAAACTCATAGCTACTATGGCTGAAGCTTTGCATCTCCTGGGGACACAAACGGCTATTGTTTTACATGGTAGAGAAAAATTAGACGAGGCTGGTTTGGGTGATATTACTGATTTGGCGATCTTGAAGGATGGTCAAGTATCCTTAACTACTGTTAATCCCCAGGAGATAAATGTCAAAGCTGCTGACATTACCGCTGTTAAGGGTGGTAATGTACAAGAAAATGCTGTGATTCTTAAAGAAGTTTTGCAGGGAAAAGGGACACAACCACAACAAGATATAGTGGCGTTAAATGCTGCCTTAGCATTGCAAGTAGCCGGGGTTGTTCCCTGGTTAAATCATGATCAGGGGGTGACTCTAGCTAAGGAAATTTTACAAAGCGGTAGTCCCTGGACAAAGTTGGAACAGTTAATTCAATTCCTGGGGGATTAACTTCTGAGTGGGTTTGGGGACGAAATTCTACAACATGACGTTTGATGGTTATATCGTAATTACCGAAAAAGTCATGTCCTAAAAGTCCTGTTTCTAATTGCGTACCAGCGATCGCTACTGAAACTTTATTTACCCTCATACCCTCGACTTCCATGGAATCAAGGTAGCCAATGGGAAATTCCACAGCTTTAGCACTAGCGGTATTAGCTTTAGCTTTCCCAGTTGGTACTACACCTAAAGCCGCTGCTATCTTCTGAGTAATTACAGTCCCACTTGCACCTGTATCTACAATCATTTCAAATTGTTGTGTACCATTGAAAGTAACTTCAATAATTGGTGTACCACCCATGCGCCGCTTAATTGGGACAATAAATACCTCATTTTTGCGGGGGAGCATTGCTAATGGGGGAGAAGTAGGTAATAATAGGGGTTTTGAGCTTTCAATAGGAGTTTGTGGTTTGGGAACATCAATGATCACTGGTTGTGGCTGGGTAAGGGAGGATGTTAAATTTGTCGGTTTAGCTTGTTGACGAGCATAGGCAATTTCACGACGATATTTAACAATTTGACTTTGGGCAAAAGCGAAATTGCCACTATTACGCTTAATCTTTTGCATGAGAGCGATCGCATCTTGAAACAGACTTACCACCAAATTCCAATCATCCACAGATACAGCAGATTGGCTGATACTTTTAGCACCAGCAGCTTTATCGAGAGCCATTTCCAAAGTGCTTAATTGAGTCGGAGAAGATTCTAGTGGGTTTGATGTTTGACTGACCAACGGTTGTTTAAATTGACTAGGAGAATGAATTGCGGCCAAACTCCCAGTAGCCAAAGATGATTTAGATCCATCTGTGGTTGTTTTCTGCTGATCTTGATTACAAGCACCAGTTAGAAACGCTAAACTAACCGAACAAGAAATGAGGGCTAGACGAGACAAAGAGTATTTAAGCATAATGGATATTTTAACCGCCCTGGCTGCTCTTACCAAGTTTAACCCCGCCACCAAATTAAAAATGCTTGGCCGTTTAATCATTGCAAAATTAAAGTTTTGATTGGGATTTTCCGGTAATATGTATATCATGATTTTTTGCAAAAGATTGTATAGTAATTACGGGAAAGTTCTTGGTTGCCGATGAATATGGTATAGAAATATTCAAGGCTATCATTTATATACAAGTAGAGGTATTAACCATGTCTAGCGCGGTTTTAATTGATTTTGATCAAATTTATCAAGTTCGGGGCAATAAGGTTGCTTCTACTTCAAAATTTGATGAAATTGTTTCACATTTAAAAAAAGCATCTAGAGAGATCAAAACTGAGTGGAGCAATTTTTCTACTGAACAACGTGATTACTTAAGAGATTTTGCCTACTCTTGTATTGAACCAACCCAGAAAGCTACAGGGTTTTTGGAGATTCTCAAATCAAAAATTTATTTGCTCTTTTTGAATCTTACCTCCCAACGAGAATCTTTTGATGCTTGTGTTAATGCTATTGATTTCTTGGTTGATACAATTCTTGATTGTATTGAGCAAGATGATCCCGGTTATCAGGCTGTTTTATCTGATACTTTAGAGGAATTGCGTTTAAATTACGAACGGATTCCAGAAGTAAAGCCGGAGGATAGTAGTGTCTGGTTGCGAAATATATTCGATGAGGCCATTGCCGAAGTTTAAGCTTAGTCTTATTAGGCTTGTTAAAACTCACTACAAAAAAAATAAAAGAGCACTGACAATTATAGAAATGAATATTGTAGAGTCCCCACCTTCATAAACCATGAGAAAATATACCTTTACAGTCTTCTAAAAAAATAAGTTATAGAAGATATAAAACCCCTTTATCTCTCCAATTACCAATTACAAACGATCTATGCCTCTATCTGAAACAATTCCGGCGCTATTGGTCCTAGCAGACGGCTCCACTTATCGCGGTTGGTCCTTCGGTGCTACGGGGACCGCCATTGGAGAAATCGTATTTAACACTGGTATGACCGGATATCAAGAAGTGTTAACCGATCCTAGTTACTGTGGACAAATCGTTATTTTTACTTATCCAGAATTAGGTAATACTGGTATTAATAATGAAGACGAAGAGTCTAATAAACCTCATGTTCAGGGAGCGATCGCCCGGAATATTTGTCACAAACCGAGTAACTGGCGTTCCACCCAATCCCTACCCAAATACCTGCAAAAGCACCAAATACCGGGCATTTATGGTATAGATACCCGGGCGCTAACTCGCAAAATTCGGATGTTTGGAGCGATGAATGGTGGTATTTCCACAGCAATTCTGGATGAAACAGAATTGTTAGAAATGGTACAAGCTGCTCCCAACATGACAGGATTAAACTTAGTCAAAAAAGTAACTACAAAATCCGTTTATGAATGGCAAGAAACCACAACAGCCCCTTGGGAATTTAACCCCGAAGCGGTAGCTAAAATTAGGGAAACCTTCACCGTTGTTGCTTTAGACTTTGGAATCAAGCGGAATATCTTACGTCGTTTAGCCAGTTATGGATGTCGCGTCATAGTTGTTCCTGCCGATACACAACCAGAAGAAATTCTCAAATACAATCCAGATGGTATTTTCCTCTCCAACGGACCAGGAGACCCTGCCGCCGTCACAGAAGGTATCAACACCACCAGAGCCTTACTAGACAGCCAAAAACCCATGTTTGGCATTTGTATGGGACACCAAATTTTAGGTCACGCGCTCGGAGCAGAAACCTTTAAACTAAAATTTGGACATCGGGGTTTAAATCAACCTGCGGGACTACAACAGCGAGTAGAAATTACCAGCCAAAATCACAGTTTTGCCCTTGCCCCAGACTCCCTACCAACTACAACGGTTGAAGTCAGCCATTTGAACCTCAATGATTTAACCGTAGCAGGAGTGCGACACAAGACCCTACCTGTGTTTTCTGTTCAGTATCATCCAGAGGCCAGTCCAGGACCCCATGATGCTGATTACCTGTTTGAACAGTTTGTGCTAGAAATGCAAGCAGCACGTCAATAAATTTTGGATTTTGGATTGGCGATTTTAGATTGAACTCGCGGGTAAAACCACTCTCAAATCTCAAATCGGAAATTCTTAGTCATAGACAAATTGCCCACAAACCATCTATACTAGAACGTTTACTTTTAGTAAAAAGAACGAGGAGGAAATTATAGCTGAACCACTAAATCTAACCGTGAGCCTCAGAGGTACACGCGAAGTCCGGGATAACTGTCAGCTATTCCGCCTCACAGGCTTGTTAGACGCTTTCTCTGAGCCAACATTTCGTAAGACACTCAGCAGTAAAATTGAAGAAGGTCCAAAACACATCATTTTGGATCTTTCACAAATAGACTTTGTAGATAGTTCTGGATTAGGTGCGCTGGTACAACTGGCCAAGCTGGCTAAACCTGAACCTGAAAGTAAAGGCACTTTACAAATTGTCACTAATGCTCGTGTCACCCAAACGGTTAAGCTTGTTCGTTTAGAAAAGTTTCTCTGTCTACGAGAGTCAGTTGGTGAAGCCATAAACAACATCCCATCTTGATTGCTTGAATGGAAAATCTGAATTAGGCTATCCTATGTCAAAGGATAGCTTAATTTTTATAGAGCTTTATAGAGCAAAAATCTATCTCTTAGTGTGGTGATGAAGTAAAAACACTTAATTTAATGTACTATATTAAAAATTGAATATAACTCAATGCAGTTGATTTAAAAAAATTGTCGGTTGGGTAGAAGGGACTGAAACCCAACATTGGCAGGAATTGATCAGATTTTGTTCCTCAAACCAATCTCAATAAACCTGGAATTTCCGACTTAAAGGAAACATACTATTCTATAATAGAAACTCTGAAATTTTGATAGCAACACGATCCTAGTCGAAAATACTGGGTGTGAATAAACGTAAATCATCTGGCTTACGTGACGCTACACTATCGGAAAGCCCACCAAATTAGTTGATAGGTCTAAAGAAACAATATCAGTAAATTTTGGTTATGGTTACTAATTTATAATATGCTCAGTATGCGAACATTGCTTTTGTAATCAAAGTAATGTTGGCAAAAATTATCTCCCGATGTAGTGCTTTTTTAAGGAATGATTAATCTGTGAAGTCGAAGGAGGAAACAGCCCAACATGAAGAAGATGAAACTACTGCGCAGGATTCATCAGACATTAACCCATGGTTGGTAAATGCGACGCAACTGCCCCAGCAAATATCCCCAGATCAAATAAAACAGATATCTCCTTCCGCTTTAGCTTATTTGGGGGACGCAATTTATGAATTATATGTTAGAATGTTTTTTCTGTGGCCACAACAACGACTGGAAAACTACCATCGTTCCGTAGTGGATCAGGTAAGAGCAGAAACACAAGCGATACATTTGCGAATGTTAACTCCTTACTTGAGGAGTAACGAATTAGAAATTGTTCGCAGAGGTCGTAACTCTGCCCATTGTCGTCATAAACGACTCAATCCCGAAATTTATCAACAGGCAACTAGTCTAGAAACCTTAGTTGGCTATTTATATCTTACTGATTACCCCCGTTTAACTGAACTATTACAAAAACTCCCTCTGGAAAAATAGTCAGAAGCTACATCTGGTAATTGTTACTGATTTGTAATGGTTCATTAAATTAATGTCATCGGGCTGTTCACTGATTTAAACCAAACCTCAATACTGAAATACTGCTATGACAAGTCAACCCAAAAAAAATAATTCTGCCAGCGAACCTAAGCGTGGGCAACCCGTAAAAATTAAGGGTAAGCGCGTTGTTCCTCACTCTGTGCGTAATCAAGGCAAAAGTGAAAGTAAACCTCGCACCTCTCGCTATGGTGCGGACAAATCCCCGGAAATTAGATTAAATAGAGAAGATAAGCCTTATGCTCCTAAACCTCGCACCTCTCGCTATGGTGCCGATAAATCCCCAGAAATTAGATTAAATAGAGAAGATAAGCCTTATGCTCCTAAACCTCGCACCTCTCGCTATGGTGCCGATAAATCCCCGGAAGTTAGATTAAATAGAGAAGATAAGCCTTATGCTCCTAAACCTCGCACCTCTCGCTATGGTGCCGATAAATCCCCGGAAGTTAGATTAAATAGAGAAGATAAGCCTTATGCTCCTAAACCTCGCACATCTCGCTATGGTGCGGACAAATCCCCGGAAATTAGATTAAATAGAGAAGATAAGCCTTATGCTCCTAAACCTCGCACATCTCGCTATGGTGCCGATAAATCCCCAGAAGTTAGATTAAATAGAGAAGATAAGCCTTATGCTCCTAAACCTCGCACCTCTCGCTATGGTTCTGAGCAGTCTTCAGAAATCACATTAGCTGAAGGTAAATCCTTCAATGCTAGATACCGTCCCTCTTACCCATCCTCTCAACCGTCTTCAGAAATTACACCCACAGAAGAAAGTGATCTCATTTACGGTCGTCATCCAGTTTTAACTGCTTTGGAAAATGAACGTAGCATTAACAAGCTGTGGATTACTACCCGTCTCCGCTATGATCCCAGATTTCATCATTTGATTTTGCAAGCCAAGGATAATGGCGCAGTTATTGACGAAGTTGAACCAATGCGGTTAGACCAAATTACTGGTCGCGCTAATCACCAAGGAATAGCCGCTCAAATTTCTCCTTATTCCTATACTGAATTAGAGGATCTGATTAGTAAGGCTAAATCTATTAATGATCCTGTAATTGTTGTTGCTGATGGTATCACTGATCCCCACAACTTAGGGGCAATTATTCGCACAGCTGAAGCTATTGGCGCTCACGGTTTGGTGATTCCCCAAAGAAGGGCGGCAGGAATTACTTCAACGGTGGTGAAAGTGGCAGCGGGAGCATTAGAAACCTTTCCTGTAGCTAGAGTTGTTAATCTTGGTCGGGCTTTAGAACAGTTAAAAGAACAAGGTTTTTGGATTTACGGGACTGCTGTTACAGGTAGCGAATCATTGCAAAGCGTTAAATTTAGTGGTCCTGTGGTTTTAGTCGTGGGTGGTGAAGGTGAAGGTCTGGGGATGTTGACACAACGTTCTTGTGATGTTTTGGTATCTATTCCCTTACAGGGTAAGACTCCTAGCCTCAATGCTTCCGTGGCAACTGGTATGGCACTTTACGAAATTTATCGTCAAAAATCGCAAAATACGCTGTACTTTGATAAACTACAAACAATTGCCTTGAAAAAAGAATAATCAAAGCGTTTGTAGTTAAACCAGTCGGGGTAAAATTGGACAAAGTTGACTTCGCGGATAAATATCCACGAAGTCGGCAACTATAAAGAAATGTAAAAGATAATAAATTTAACCTATTCTCACACACTCAGTCACACGTTTATCAATCAGCGGAAACCATGAAAACAATTTGGAATAACCTTCAAGAAGGGTTGATTAATACATTAAATGTCCTCGGACTTGCTTGGTGGGTAAAAATTATCACACATACCCCCAAATGTACATACTACTTCGGTCCATTTTTCAGTTCTGTGGAAGCAAATAAAGCCAGTATTGGCTATATAGAAGATTTGGAAATTGAAGGAGCGCAGGGGATTATAGTCAATGTAGAACGTTGTAAACCTAGTGTGTTAACAATTGCTGAAGATTTGGGGGAATGGATTGACCGTAAAGTAAAGCCTGTCTTTAGCGGTCAAATATAGTCTAACAAGTAATTGGGCTGTCACCGTTCCTAGGCTAATCCTAGGAACGAACTTTGTTGAATCTAGACTTTTATTCTATTACTTGTTCTAATCTTATTAACTATTAAATGTAAAGGACAACATCGGGACTAAAGCCCGCACTAGAAAAAAATATAATTTTGTGTCAGACTTACATAAGTCCTATTGACATTGATCAGAATAGATGCTTATGGCGATCTTGAACATAGGAATTGAGAAGTGAAAAGTTATACTTATCACTTCTCAGAGACTACTCCTTACACTTATGCTAATTAAAACAGATAATCAATAAGTGCAACCTCTAGCTAAAGATGCAGATTTGTTGGCAATGGCAATAAAATCGGTGTAAATTATTGCCATATATCAAATATTATTATTTACCTCCCAATATTTCTTCAAGTTCTGTTAGCTTCACAGGTCCAGAAAAATTCTGACTGGTAATAATAAAAGAAGGTGTTCCCCCTAGTCCTAATTTTTGTGCTAATAATAGGTCATTTTGGATAGGTTTAATAGCTAATTGGCGGTCATTATTAAATTTTGTGAGATTTAATTTCAGCCTTTTAGCAATATCTAAATATAAAGTCTCACCCAATTGTTTTTGATTTGTAAACAAGGCATCATGATATTCCCAAAACTTACCTTGTTGAAATGCTGCCCAAGCTGCTGTAGCTGCTGGTAATGCTTGTTCATGAATTTGATAAAGGGGAAAATATTTATAAACTAATGTAAATTTATTAGGATATTTTGCTAATAAATCCTTTAGCTTTTTATGTGCTTCTGCACAATAGGGACATTCAAAATCAGAGAATTCTATCAATACAGTTTTTGATTGAGTCGCACCAATTGTAGGAGAATCACCAATTATAGTTTTGGGATTTGTTTGCAAATTATTGATAAATTCTTGTCGTGATTGTTGTAGTTTCTGTTGCTGCTGCTGCTGATATGCTTCCACAGATTCAATAATTATTTCTGGATTTTTGCGAATAATTTCTAGAACTTGTTGTTCTAGCTGGGGGTCTATTTTAGGGTCTATTTTAGTATCAGCTTGAACGGGGAGTGACCAGCTGAAAATTAGGCAGATAAAGCTAAAAATTACTAAATTTCGGAAATGAGTAAAAATTTTGAACATTTGTCAAAGCTATAGAATTAGCAATGTAATTTTATCAACTGGCGGATAAAATAGCAATTATCCCGATTTTATTTTATAGAATCATGCCTTTTATCAAAATATATATTTAAAATATATTTTTAAATTAAAACTGGGGTGAATACAAATATAAATTATGAAAGGTAAAATTTTGGCTACATCTGTATTTTTACTCACATTCAACTTATCAGGTACAGTTGAAGCTGCAAATTATGAAGATATGAGACAGTTATTAGCAAATAAACAATGTCCAAAATGTCTTTTCAGCAATGCTGGTTTAGTCATGGCTGACTTAGCCGGAACAAATTTAAGCGGGGCTAATCTTGCTGGTGCGGATTTACGAGGGGCAAATTTAAGCGGTGCAAGTTTATTTGGTGTGAATTTAAGCGAAGCTAAACTTAGTGGTGCAAACTTAACTGGTGCTGATTTAAGAAACACCTTTTGAATGAATGCTAAATTAAAAGACACCAATATAACAGGGTTAATCAACAGTTAAATGCTGCTCACAATTTGAGTCAAGAAGCGGTCAGATTGACCGTGTTAGCCTGTGGACTAGATAGTACCGATATTTCTAGGATGAAGCAGGAAAAAAAGCTGGTAATTGTTAGCTTATGTTAGCTTTTTTGTATCAGAGTTTAGGTTCGGTCTTATTATAATACTCACAACTCAACGATAATCGTAAACAAGGAAAAAAAATAGATGGCAGACAATTTTAAGAGTAAAGCGATCACACAAGGGGTACAGCGATCGCCCAATCGGGCTATGTTGAGGGCTGTAGGTTTTCAAGATGGAGATTTTGACAAAGCCATTGTCGGTATTGCCAATGGATACAGTACGATTACCCCTTGTAACATGGGGATTAACCAATTAGCACAGAGAGCAGAAACCGCTGTAAAAACCGCCGGGGCAATGCCGCAAATTTTCGGGACAATTACCATTAGTGATGGTATTTCTATGGGAACAGAAGGGATGAAATACTCCCTAGTATCACGGGAAGTAATTGCTGACTCCATTGAAACAGCCTGTACAGGGCAAAGTATGGACGGTGTATTAGCCATTGGTGGTTGTGATAAAAATATGCCAGGGGCAATGTTAGCCATGGCCAGAATGAATATTCCTGCCATCTTTGTTTACGGTGGCACAATCAAACCCGGACATTATGACGGTAAAGACTTAACCGTAGTTAGTTCCTTTGAAGCCGTTGGCCAGTACAGCGCGGGAAAAATTGACGAAAATGAACTGTTAGCGGTTGAACGTAGTGCTTGTCCCGGTGCAGGGTCATGTGGAGGGATGTTTACAGCCAATACCATGTCTTCAGCATTTGAAGCAATGGGCATGAGTTTACCCTATTCCTCTACCATGGCAGCCGAAGACCCAGAAAAAGCGGACAGTACGGAAAAATCGGCCATTGTCCTGGTTGAAGCTATTCGCAAACAAATATTACCTCGGACAATCATCACCCGTAAATCTATTGAAAACGCCATTTCTGTAATTATGGCGGTAGGTGGTTCTACTAATGCAGTTTTACATTTTCTGGCCATTGCCCGCGCTGCTGGTGTAGAATTAACAATAGACGACTTTGAAACCATTCGCGGCCGTGTTCCCGTTTTGTGTGATTTAAAACCTAGCGGTAGATATGTAGCTACAGATTTACACAAAGCCGGCGGTATTCCCCAAGTCATGAAAATGCTTTTAGTCCATGACTTACTCCATGGTGACTGTATGACAATTTCCGGGCAAACTGTGGACGAAGTTTTAGCAGATATCCCCGCAGAACCACGGACTGACCAAGATGTAATTCGTCCCTGGAATAATCCGATGTATGCTCAAGGACATTTAGCTATTCTCAAGGGCAACTTGGCCACGGAAGGAGCAGTAGCCAAAATTACCGGAGTCAAAAAGCCTGTAATTACCGGACCGGCAAGAGTATTTGAGTCGGAAGAGTCTTGTTTAGATGCGATTTTAGCGGGGAAAATCAAAGCAGGGGATGTGATTATTATCCGTTACGAAGGACCAAAAGGCGGACCTGGTATGAGAGAAATGCTGGCCCCCACCTCTGCTATTATCGGTGCTGGGTTAGGTGACTCTGTAGGATTAATTACCGACGGACGTTTTTCCGGTGGTACTTACGGTATGGTGGTCGGTCATGTTGCCCCAGAAGCAGCCGTAGGTGGTAATATAGCCTTAGTAGCAGAAGGTGATAGCATTACTATTGATGCTCATGCCCGGTTGTTGCAACTCAATGTATCAGATCAAGAATTAGCTACTCGTCGTGCAAATTGGCAACCACTTCCACCCCGATATACTAAAGGGGTACTAGGGAAATATGCCAAGCTAGTATCTTCTAGTAGTGTGGGTGCTGTGACAGATTTGAATTTATTTACTAATTAGTAATAACTAATTATATCACATCCCGGACTTTTTCAATAAGTCCGGGATTTGTATTTCATATGTATTTCATATTCAGATATTTTATATTTTTTATCTTGATTTGAGGACTAAGGTTTTGATAGGAATAAAAAACATCAATATACATGATTTATCTATTTGGGTGGAACAAGCAAAAACCCAAGCAGCACAAGGAAAAGTTATTGAACGCATTCCCCAATTAGCTATGGCTAACTCTCACTGGTTTGCTGTGAATATAACTTGTAAATCAGATGAAAGTTACAGTTTAGGAAATACAGATTGTATATTTCCATTTATGAGTGCAATTAAACCGTTTTCTCTACTATATTTATTGGAACAATTCACTGCAAAACAGGTTTTACAATGGGTTGGTATTCAACCCTCAACCGCACCTTTCAATTCTTTAGCGCAATTAATAGCAGATAATGGACATCCTCGTAATTCAATGATTAATAGTGGCGCTATTACTCTTGCTGATAAGTTTCCAGGAAAAGATAGCAATGAATCTACACAACTGTTCTGTACATGGTTAAATAAGTTAGCAGGTACTAGTCTATATATAGATTTAGATATTCTTGCTTCGGTTCGTGCTAATCGTTCTCCTATAAATATAGATATTACTAATTATCTCTATGAAGCCGGAAATGTAAATAATATTAAATTTGCTCTTGATGTTTATGAACAAATATGCTGTATATCTGGACGAGTAGAAGATTTAGCGAAATTAGGAAAAATACTAGCTTGTGAAAATGATTTTATCAATAATCAAAACCGTCAAGTTGTGAATGCAGTCATGTTAACTTGTGGTTTGTATGAAGTTTCCGCAGAATATAGTATCAAAATTGGTTTACCTATGAAGTCGGGTATTAGTGGTGGACTTATAACTATAGTACCAAATCAGGGAGCGATAGCCAGCTACAGTCCTGCTTTAGATCATGCTGGTAATTCTGTAGCTGGTTTAGCACTAATGGAAATTTTATCTCAAAATTTACAATTGAGTATTTTTTATTGATTACTCTTCAAGTTGAGATTTGATATTTCCCATTGTTTGAGGAACTGAATCTGTATCTAGTTGATTTGGATTTGATTCTAGTGGTTCTGTTACTTTTGACTGTTGTTCTGTTTTTGGTGCTGGTGTTTCTGTAACGTCAGCAGGTGTAACTTTGGGAATTAATTGTTGTTCTGTTTTTGGTGCTGGTGTTTCTGTAATGTCAGCAGGTGTAACTTCGGGAATTAATTGTTGTTCTGTTTTTGGTGCTGGTGTTTCTGTAATGTCAGCAGGTGTAACTTCGGGAATTAATTGTTGTTCTGTTTTTGGTGCTGGTGTTTCTGTAATGTCAGCAGGTTTAACAGCGGGAATTAATTGTTTTTCTGTTTTTGGTGCTGGTGTTTCTGTAATGTTATCAGGTGTAACTTCGGGAATTGATTGTTGTTCTGTTTTTGGTGCTGGTGTTTCTGTAGAATTAGGTTCAGCAATCGGAATTTTAACTGTATAATTCTGGTCTACAATGCCACGTACTTCATCTGCTGTCAATTCTCCTCTGACAATTTTTGAAAGAGTATCTTGACCATTGGGTTGATAGTTAATTAATCTGATAGTGGTGTTAAAGGCATTTTTTACAGGTTGTCCTTGATTATTGAGAAATTCTAGTTCTACCCAAGTTTGGCCAGGTTTAAAGCCTTTAAGATAAATTGGTTGCCAACGATCAAGAATGAAACTTTCACCATTGATTGTGCTACGAATACGCCAGTTGCTCATTATATCATCAGGATTAGTTTCTGCGACACTGTGCAACGGTGCATTAGTTAAGTAGAAATCCAACATAATTGGTTCTGCACCATAATTACCATTAGGACGACTGTAGGTAAGTAAAGGTAATTTAGCATCAGGATTATTTTCCTCGGTTTTCGTAAAAATATGAAATGTAGTTTGAGCATACGCACCTTCATTTTTAAAACTTTCATGCCACGGACGAGAAGCAAAAACGCGGAGAGTATGGGTACCCGGAGATAAATTTGGTAATACTACCGATTGATTTAGGTCGTAAACAGCTATATAAGGTTTGTTATCTAAAATTAGGTGCAAATGGGGTCCAAGTTGCCATTGAGGGTCTTTAAATATTGGTAAGTCGTTAACGTGCAAACGCACGTTAACAGTATCTTCCTGAAGAACTTCATCTATTTTGGGACTGAGAATACTAACTTGGGGTTGATAACCTTCTAGACTAGGACGCAATGCTTGAATAACATCTGGTGGTGCAGTTTCCGAAAACGTCCCCGAAATTTCTGAAGCTGGTGGTGCTTTAACCTGGGGCTGAATAGATTGTTCTTTGCTGCTTACTGCTTCAACGCAACCGCTTAAACTCACGACTAGAAATAACGCGAAAACCCATTTAATAATTGGGAGTCTCTTTGACAAAATTCGCTGAAAAGATTTTCTCCACCTAGTGTTCATGTTTTGATCCTGTAATAGTTTTTAACAATTAACGCAATCATTGTGACGCAAATTATGACTCATGGACTATGGAGTAAAAGCATAAATCTATGGCCAGAGTTATAAATTTACTGACTTTTTTCTGATTACAATGGTAAACAAGTAATTTTTTTGACTGAATTTCTGGACAAGAATTTGCTTTTAGACGGACAAATTTGGTCAAAAGTCCTTGAATAGCAAGTTTTTAAGCTGCTTTAAGTATAAATCATTTAATTTACAAATTGTTGTTATTTGTAAATTAAATGAAGAGTCTATTGACATTTGGACAATATATGAATTTGTAAAGTAGATGAGACCAGAAATTTGGCTATTTTTAATTATTGTTAACAGGTGTATAACAATGAGCAAGTTCAGACTCTATAATTCAACAGAAACAACTTTTCTTTTCCACACGACAACCGCATCGCTAAACCAGAGCAATCTGAAAAGAGCGACTGTGTTATTCTAGGTGGTATTCATGATTCCCCATTCCTTATAGAGAGGAGGTCGAATGACGATTAGTCCTCCGGAGCGAGAGGAAAAAAAAGCAAGAGTGATCGTTGACAATGACCCGGTTCCTACCTCATTTGAAAAATGGGCAAAGCCAGGGCATTTCGAGAGATCCTTAAGCAGAGGACCAAAAACCACAACCTGGATTTGGGACCTCCACGCCCTCGCCCATGATTTTGATACACATACAAGCGATTTAGAAGACATCTCCCGCAAGATATTCGCCGCTCACTTCGGCCATTTGGCTGTAGTAGCAATCTGGTTGAGCGGAATGTTGTTCCATGGCGCTAAGTTCTCTAACTACGAAGCTTGGCTGGCTGATCCATTAGGAGTCAAGCCCAGCGCTCAGACAGTTTGGTCTATTGTTGGACAAGACATTTTAAACGGTGATATGGGCGGCGGTTTCCGCGGCATTCAAACCACCTCCGGCTTGTTCCAAGTATGGCGTGGCTGGGGTATCACTAGCTCCTTCCAGCTATATGTAACTGCAATTGGCGGCTTGGTATTAGCAGGCTTGTTCTTATTTGCTGGCTGGTTCCACTACCACAAACGCGCTCCTAAACTGGAATGGTTCCAGAATGTGGAGTCAATGCTGAATCATCACTTATCAGTGTTGCTAGGCTGCGGTTCTTTGGGATGGGCTGGTCACTTAATCCATGTATCTGCACCAATCAACAAACTGTTAGATGCAGGTGTAGCAGCTAAGGACATCCCTCTGCCTCATGAATTGCTGTTTAATACAGCAAAAATGGCAGAACTTTACCCTGGTTTCGCTAGTGGTTTAACTCCTTTCTTCACTTTAAATTGGGGAGTTTATGCTGATATCCTCACATTTAAGGGTGGTTTAAACCCAGTTACAGGCGGCTTGTGGATGACTGATATTTCTCATCACCACCTAGCGATCGCTGTACTGTTCATCGTTGCTGGTCATATGTACCGTACCAACTGGGGTATCGGTCATAGCATCAAAGATATTCTAGAAGCTCATAAAGGTCCTTTCACTGGCGAAGGTCACAAAGGTCTTTACGAAAACCTCACCACTTCTTGGCACGCTCAGTTGGCTACTAACCTAGCTTTCTTGGGTTCATTGACAATCATCATCGCGCATCATATGTACGCGATGCCTCCCTATCCTTACTTGGCGACGGACTACGCAACACAATTGTGTATCTTCACTCACCATATTTGGATTGGTGGTTTCTTGATTGTTGGTGGTGCGGCTCACGCGGCCATCTTCATGGTGCGGGATTACGATCCTGTTGTTAACCAAAACAACGTTTTAGATCGCGTGATTCGTCACCGTGACGCTATCATTTCTCACCTTAACTGGGTTTGTATTTTCTTAGGCTTCCACAGCTTTGGTTTGTACATTCACAATGACACCATGCGTGCTTTGGGTCGTCCCCAAGATATGTTCTCCGACAGCGCAATTCAATTACAGCCAGTATTTGCTCAGTGGGTGCAAAACTTGCACACATTAGCTCCTGGTAACACAGCACCTAACGCTCTCCAAGTAGTTAGTCATGCTTTTGGTGGTGGAATTGTGGCTATCGGCGATAAGATCGCTATGATGCCCATTACTTTGGGTACAGCGGACTTCATGGTTCACCACATCCACGCATTCACCATTCACGTTACTGTTCTCATCTTGCTCAAAGGTGTATTGTACGCCCGCAGTTCTCGTCTGATTCCAGACAAGGCGAACTTAGGCTTCCGATTCCCTTGCGATGGTCCAGGTCGTGGCGGTACTTGCCAAGTTTCCGGTTGGGATCATATCTTCCTGGGACTGTTCTGGATGTATAACTCCCTATCAATTGTAATTTTCCACTTTAGCTGGAAGATGCAATCTGATGTCTGGGGAACAGTAGACCCAGATGGCACAGTAAATCACATTACTGGTGGCAACTTTGCAGAAAGCGCTATCACCATCAACGGTTGGTTACGTGACTTCTTGTGGGCGCAAGCTACACAAGTAATTAACTCCTACGGAACAGAATTGTCCGCTTACGGACTAATGTTCTTAGGCGCTCACTTTGTTTGGGCGTTCAGCTTAATGTTCTTGTTTAGCGGTCGTGGCTACTGGCAAGAACTAATTGAGTCCATCGTTTGGGCGCACAATAAACTGAAAGTAGCCCCAACAATTCAGCCTCGCGCACTGAGCATCACTCAAGGTCGGGCTGTAGGTGTGGCTCACTACCTATTAGGAGGAATCGCCACCACTTGGGCATTCTTCCACGCACACATCCTTTCAGTAGGATAAAAATCAGTGGAATTTTGGGTTTTGGATTCTAAGATTTTAGATTCAATCCAAAATCCAAAATCTAGAATCTAAAATTTTGCTGACACTTGATGGCTAAAGGTCAGAGGACAGATCACACCTATGGCAACAAAATTTCCAAAATTTAGCCAGGATCTCGCACAGGACCCGACTACGCGTCGGATTTGGTATGCGATCGCTACAGGCAATGACTTTGAAAGCCACGATGGCATGACGGAAGAGAATCTTTACCAAAAGATTTTCGCTACGCACTTCGGTCACTTGGCAATCATCTTCCTGTGGGCATCCAGCCTCCTGTTCCACGTGGCCTGGCAAGGTAACTTTGAACAGTGGATTAAAGATCCCCTGCACGTCCGTCCCATTGCCCATGCAATTTGGGACCCTCACTTCGGTGAAGCAGCAATTGAAGCTTTCACCCAAGCGGGTGCAAGCAATCCCGTAAACATTGCTTACTCCGGTGTTTACCACTGGTGGTACACCATCGGGATGCGGACAAACGCCGAACTATACACTGGTTCCGTTGGTTTGCTCCTGTTGGCGGCATTGTTCCTATTTGCTGGTTGGTTACATTTACAACCCAAGTTCCGTCCTAGCCTCTCTTGGTTCAAGAGCGCTGAACCCCGTTTGAATCACCACCTCGCTGGTTTGTTCGGTGTTAGCTCCTTAGCTTGGACTGGTCACTTGGTTCACGTTGCTATTCCTGAATCCCGTGGTATTCACGTGGGTTGGGATAACTTCCTGAGTGTAGCTCCCCATCCAGCAGGTTTAACTCCTTTCTTCACAGGTAACTGGAGCGTTTACGCTCAAAACCCTGACACCGCTGGCCATTTATTTGGTACTTCCACCGGTGCTGGGACTGCGATTCTCACCTTCTTGGGCGGTTTCCACCCCCAAACAGAATCCTTGTGGTTGACTGACATGGCTCACCACCACTTGGCGATCGCAGTTTTGTTCATCATTGCTGGTCATATGTACCGGACTAACTTCGGAATTGGTCACAGCATTAAAGAAATGCTTAACTCCAAATCCGGTTTATTACCTGGTACAAAGAGCGAAGGTCCTTTCAACCTCCCTCACCAAGGTCTTTACGACACCATCAACAACTCCCTGCACTTCCAGTTGTCATTAGCTTTGGCATCTTTGGGAACTATTTGTTCCTTGGTAGCGCAGCATATGTACGCTCTGCCTCCTTATGCGTTCATCGCTAAGGACTACACAACACAGGCAGCATTGTACACCCACCACCAGTACATTGCTGGTTTCTTGATGGTTGGTGCTTTTGCTCACGCAGCAATCTTCTGGGTTCGTGACTACGACCCCGAACAAAACAAAGGTAACGTTCTTGACCGGATGTTACAGCACAAAGAAGCGATCATCTCCCACCTTAGCTGGGTATCTCTCTTCTTAGGCTTCCATACCTTGGGCTTATACGTTCACAACGACGTAGTTGTGGCCTTCGGTACTCCTGAAAAACAAATCTTGATTGAGCCAGTATTTGCTCAATTCATCCAAGCTGCCCAAGGTAAAGCTCTGTATGGCTTGAATGTACTGTTGTCTAACCCCGACAGTATTGCTTACACCGCTTACCCCAATGCTGGTAACGTTTGGTTGTCTGGCTGGTTAGATGCCATCAACTCAGGCACAAATTCCTTGTTCCTGACCATTGGCCCTGGCGACTTCTTGGTTCACCACGCTTTCGCTTTGGCTATCCACACCACCACCTTGGTACTTGTTAAGGGTGCTTTGGATGCTCGTGGTTCTAAACTGATGCCCGATAAAAAGGACTTCGGTTATGCGTTCCCCTGCGATGGTCCAGGCCGTGGCGGTACTTGCGATATCTCCGCATGGGACTCTTTCTACCTGTCTATGTTCTGGATGTTAAACACCATTGGTTGGGTAACTTTCTACTGGCACTGGAAACATCTAGGGATTTGGCAAGGTAACGTTGCTCAGTTCAACGAAAACTCTACCTACCTCATGGGTTGGTTCCGTGATTACCTCTGGGCTAACTCTGCTCAGTTGATTAACGGTTACAACCCCTACGGCATGAATAACTTGTCTGTTTGGGCTTGGATGTTCCTTTTTGGACACCTCATCTGGGCTACTGGTTTCATGTTCCTCATCTCTTGGAGAGGTTACTGGCAAGAGTTAATTGAAACTTTGGTTTGGGCGCACGAGCGTACTCCTTTAGCTAACTTGGTTCGCTGGAAGGATAAGCCAGTTGCTCTGTCTATTGTTCAAGCTCGTGTGGTTGGTTTAGCTCACTTCACTGTTGGCTACATCGTTACCTATGCAGCGTTCCTCATTGCTTCTACTGCTGGTAAGTTCGGTTGATCTTGACTACTGGTTGTAGGTAAGTAACAAAAAAATTCCCTGCCGCAAGGTGGGGGATTTTTTTAATGGGCGGGCAGGATGCCCACCCCACAAGAGGATTTTTTTAATGGGCGGGCAGGATGCCCACCCCACAAGAGGATTTTTTTAATGGGCGGGCAAGATGCCCACCCCACAAGAGGATTTTTTTAATGGGCGGGCAGGATGCCCACCCCACAAGAGGATTTTTTTAATGGGCGGGCAGGATGCCCACCCCACAAGAGGATTTTTTTAATGGGCGGGCAAGATGCCCACCCCACAAGAGGAT